>RHGE01000080.1 GCA_004296775.1 Marinilabiliaceae bacterium JC017 | reverse complement strand
TAAACCTACACCCTCCAAAAAAGTGGTTCTCAACATGCCTTCTTTGACTTCGCAATCCCTTGCTGTGCCTGCTTTCTCGTTCGAAAAGCGGGTGCAAAATAAGCGCTTTATTTTCGTTTATCCAAACCTTTTTGAAATTAAATTTTCAAAGTTATTTCGTAAGCTTCCTTACCCCCTGGATATCATCCTTAAAAGGTGTCTCAATACTTTATTAATTCGCTCCATGCGTAGTACCCTTCCCTTGAAAAGCGGGTGCAAAAGAACGGACTATTTTTTGGGTTTGCTAATGGTCGGGATAAAATAAATGATCTATAACTGTTAAATCACTGAATGACTAGAAGTAAAATTTCAAGAAGGTTTTAACAAAACTGTTGTTTATTGCCTCATGAATAGACATTAGAAAAACATACCTTATCATGCTTCCTATATATTTACAATAGTTCTTTAAACTTTTGTAAGTAATTGAATAACAGTTTATATCTATCCAATAAACAAAGCAGATAATAGTCAAAAAATGAGAGTAATGTAAATCAGTCTAATGTTTATTATCTAAAATCTAATGATCTATTGTATTTAATCAACCTATTTTAAAATAAATATCCTTAGCAATATATCTCACGAACGATCAGCAATAAACGAATATATCCCATTATCCTTATCTTATTCCAGTGAAAAATTCATTCGTATAAAATTAAAAGTCATACGTTCGTACCGGCTGACCACATCTTGCCCTATAACCCCATGATAAGTATCTTCTTCATATGACTCAGAAATAAATACATCCACCGGGGTGAGCGTTATATCCTTTTGCGAAAGCCGAAAAGTAAATTCTGGCAATGAATAGGCATCTATTTCTGTCACACCTGCCGCACCTCCTATTTTCACCTTTTTCCTGGTACCTATCGAGTCGATATCAGTTCTATGAACTTGATAAAACTTACTGAACAGATGTGAAAAGGTGGCGCCCGAATCAAAATGGAAAAGCAACGTATCTTTTTTATAAGTTCCGTACAAGACCATATCCAACCCATCAAGTGCCATATTGGTTTCTCCACTAGTTGACGGTATACCGGGAACAATCAGCTTATCATTTTTTGAATCAATAGTAAATTCTTTTAGCTGTGACATAACAGGAAAGCCAATAACCCCTTCAATATAATAATCAACCTGAGGAAAAGAGAGTGCCTCATCGGGAACCACAATAAACACCACATTTTTATAAAAAATATTACCCAAATACAAAGAATCAGCAACACCCCATTTTGTTTGGATTTTTTCGCCTGTAGATGAACCTACATTTATGTCACTTTCAAACACCTTAACGCCCATTTTTTTTGCACTACTCTGCGTGATAGTTGAAAAATTAGCACCCGTATCATATACAAATCCTGCTTCAAATTCCCCACTAACAACAGGTACACGTTGCAACCCCATTTTATCTCGCAAGAGTGAAATCTCCACGGTGTTTTTTATTTCAGCAATCTGTGGTGGCACTTCACTTAACGTTTCACACACCATTGCCATATTCTCGATATCTGCTAAATCTGAACTATCAATAATTGCACGATACTCTTCCAATAGTAACTTACCTGCTTTCCATCCCAGCTTATAATGACAAGACCTCAAACTATTTGAAATTTGCGTATCTAACACCTCCACAATTAAAGAATCAGGCATTTCGTCGCGATACTTATCCAACAGCATCTGCAGAGATCTTGAAGATGTCTCATTTCTATTAAAAGCATTATCTATCATCCCGGAGTAATAGAGATAATACTTCCGGGAAAGCTCATCTTTAAAAACCTCCAACAGCTCCATGGCCTTGAGCATATTGCCAACTTTAATCGCTTTGTCAATTTGAAGAAAAGAGCTTTTGTGAGTAGTACATCCCACGAAAATTAATGCCAGTAAAACGGTAGATAAATATTTCATAAATCAGTTTTTTATTACATTATAACTTCATTGATTAACATTTTCGTGTATTGAATTATAACTCTATCCATAATACGAGTTGATACACCTTAATTGGTTTGCATTAAAATATAACAAAAGATTTCGATCGCATGGTATGAATATCAAAAAACGAAAAGCTGATTTCAATGCTATCTTCCACCTGCATGCCTGTACTTAACTTACGCGCAACATTATTCTTTCGGGAGATAATATCTTAATCCGTAAAAAATAAACAATTACAAGTAATAAAAACCCCTCACCAATAAAGGAGAGGGGTTTCTTACAGGCGTAGTATGAAATAAAAAAAGGAAATCAATTACTCTAACACCAATCCATTATTGGATAAAAACTTTACGCAACTGCTTTATCTTCCAATAAAATCCTGATAAAATAGATGCCGATTTATACTCTTAATTAAATACTCCTTAAAACTTAGTTAATAATTATTTTACGTATCGCTAATTTACCACCGGAAATTACTTTAAGTACATACACTCCTCTTATCCCGTAAACGATATTTTCGTTTTGAGTTTCATAAACAAGTTTTCCAGAAATATCATATAATCGAGCTGTATAAACCATTAAGTCTTTAATATATATTACTCCGTTTGAGGGATTGGGATATATTCTAACATCTAAGGTTTGTTCATAAATACCAACATCATCAACTGTTTCATCATAAATCCCAGTATATTTCAAGTTTTTCTCAGACCATAAATTTTTCCTATAGCTTTTCTCAAGCCAATATCTCATTAATTTAGCTTGTCCCTTAGTAAACATAGAAGTACAGCCTGAATAATCCATGAAATTTTCTGTATTTACAAGACCATCATTACACAAATCTCCTTTTTTACACAGCCAAGCATAACATCTTGTTTCAGGTGTATCATCAACTCCATCATCACCGCAACGATCATACGATTCTCCAAAAGGATGGCTAAGACCGAAATAGTGTCCAATTTCGTGTGTTAACACATCATCACTAGAGGAATCATCACCATCTCCTAAGTATTTATAATTATATGTTGGGCCAGCCACTTTTCCCCCTTTATCTGAACTAGGCAAATAACACCAACCTGAACCATTATCCTGACCATTCACATTGTAAGTTACCCACACCTGCAAATATCTTTGTGTGCCAGAAAAATTACTTCCTGTATTCCAATTAATTTCTTGTTTAAGGGAATAATTACACCCAGGATTATCTCCTTTCATATTTTTCCGATGATAAGTAACACCCTCTATTGAATTACCATACGGATCCTTTTTTGCCAAATGAAACTCAATTCCACAGTCAGCGATCAAACTTTTAAAAATAGGCTGTACGGAATTAATGTTTCTATTTTTTCCACTAAAATTGGCATTTAGTAAGTCAACTACTTTTTGAGCTTTTTCCACACTTAGTCTATCTTTGGGTCTGCTCGGATCAAAAACATGAAAAACAATTGGTATGTGATATGTCGTTTGTGATGATTTTAGCCTTACTAACTCATCAGGTTCTACCACAAAAACCTCATTACTACTACAAATAACGCGAGGATCAATAACTTGACTATATGACCTTGCTACACAAAATAGTAAAGTAATTAGTAAAATATATTTCATACGTTTAAATTTATTTACCAATGGCCGTATGGAAATACCAAATAAATTCAATCATTCTCCTGTATGTAAATTGAATTTATTTGGTCATTTCATAGCTTTTAAAGAAAAAAAGGCTGCCGAAGCAGCCTTATAATTATTCAACCTGTCCGGTATATATAGACAATCCTTGTTCTTCATAGGCCATATCAAGTAATGTAACTGAAGAACCATCTTCATTTACTCTAACCTTAATCCAGCCGTTCACTTTAACGTCATTAACAACCATTCTAATACCCATATAGGCCGTTTGATTGTACCACTCATCTTTGAATCGAGGAATCAGATGCTTATCAACTTCATGATTATAATCCACTTTCTCATACCATTCTACACCTTTTTCATTAATCACTTCATTCTCTCTAAATAGAGTAACATAATACCTATCTCCTTCTTTTACTGCTGCAATAGGATGCCCATTACTTTTCAACACAACACCTTCACCATCTGTTCTCAATAATCCACACCAACCCCACGACCACATACTTAAGTCTTTCCAATCTTGTCCGGGATCTAAGGTAAAATCACTCCACTCATACCAGCCACCATCTTCCCAACCCCAAAAAGTTGAATGATATGAAATTTTAGCTGGTGGCACTTCTCTATAAACCTTAATAACAACTTTAGTATTTTTACCCAAAGGACATACTTCTGCATCAAGATCTAATTTTATGAACCTAACTTTTGAATCAAAGGGTATCAATGAACAATCAATTGGCACTTCTACTTGATAGGCTGAAAGACCTTGTCGCATTTTAATATCGCTAGGGAAAGAATAGGCCTCGGTAGGAACATCACTGGTATTATCCAAACTCAGGCTTGCATTTGTTCCTTCTACTACATTCGGCGTAGCCACGATATCAAAACGCACCGTTTTTAAATCCGTATTTTCACCAATTATCATTGCATTAATAGTATCAACTTCAAAAGCTAAAGTTGAATCTTTGATACCAATTAATACAGGATCGTCATCATCTTCACAGCCTACAAAACAAATAGCTGCAATAAATATATATAAAAGCTTTTTCATCTTATTTTCCATATCCGGGGTTTTGAACTAAGTTTTCATTCACTTTCATTTCTCTATCAGAAATCGGTAGCTGCATATGATTATCCTCAATATTCACATTTTGCACAGTAGAAAGAGTTGATGGAGGTCGAGAGAAATCTTTCCCATAGCGCAACAAATCTCTCATTCGTATTCCTTCTCCAATAAACTCTAATCTCTTTTCCAATAGAATATCATCCATCGTAAGATTACTATTGTCCTTATCTCCTTCTACATATCTATTATTTACTAATTCATATGCCTTAACTGCCTCAACTTGTTTATTTAACCTTTTGCAAGCCTCAGCTTTTAATAATGCTATTTCCGAAGCTCTCATAATATTAAAATCACCTAAACCATTTGTGTATTCAATATTACCCACTCCATTTTCCAAAAGCGCATCTAAATCATCTACATAATAATCAGAAGGTGTAAATTTCCCAAAAATACGATGCCCATCTAATGACACAAAATTGCCATTCTTATCCAATTCCAAAGCAGATGCCTCGACATGATCGTAACCCTCATTTGTATAATCTTCATAATCCTCTATCCAAGTCGTATAATCATAGAAATATTTTAGTCTTAAATCATTATCAGGAAACATGTCCACCACTTCAGTATAAACTCTTACTGTTTTTGACGCTTCATTATTTGAGTCCCACTGTGCACAATACGTTTCTTTTGGTTCAAAATTCTTATCCGAACTTAAAGATTTAGCCACCAAAATTGATTCACTTAGCACCCGGCTCACTCCATTCTGTAAATCATCAAAATTGTCTACTGGTTCAACTATTGCCAAAACTGCATTTGCATGCTCAACAGCTTTTTCTAAAGCAGCAGAAGCAGTAGTGGTTGAATTAGCAGGGAACTGATATGTAATATTTGAACCAACCGGGCCAGCTAAATTCATATACATACGAGTCAATAGACCATGCGCTAAAGCTCTGTTTGCATGTTCCGGATCCATGCGTTCATCCAAATTCTTAATTGCAAAGTCCAGATCTTCAAAAATTAAATTATAGATCTCAATTACACTGGCACGCGTAGGATAATAACCATAATCATTATGGGTAATTTTTGGAACACCTAAATTTTCACCTGCATTCATATGTACAGGCTTACTGAAAGCATTAAGAAGATCCAAATAAATTAAAGCTCGCATGGTTCTTGCTTGAGCTATGTAATCATTTCGCTGATTCTCATCAGTAATACCAATGAGTTCGTTGGCAATAATGAAATTGGCTGCGTCAATAATTGAATAACCACCAGCCCATATTTGATATCCCACAGTATTAGATGCCAAGCCTTGATTGTAATTAAACACATTAGTAAAAACAACACTTCCTAACTGAGTAAATGTCAGGTTATCGGCCCTAGCTTCATTAAAATAAGGAACATAGTATTGATAATAGGCATACATTGTCTTCCCATAAATTCCATGCAATGCTAATTCACATCCTTCTGCACTATTCAACAATACTTCATCCGTTGTACTATTAGTAGGTTCACGCTCCAAAAAATCATCAGAACAAGCAAATACCCCTACCAACATCAATAATATTAATATGTATTTCATTTTAATCATTTTTAGAATGTTAGATTAACACCAAATGTAATTGAGGTCATCGGAGGAACAACTTCACCATTAGTATCTCCATTCAACCCTAATTCCGGATCATATCCTGTAAAATCTGTAAGCGTCCAGAGATTCTCTCCCATCACATAGACACGTGCATTACCCAGATGTAATCTGTTGATATATCTTTTGGGCAGGGTATACCCGATCACTAGGTTTTTCAATTTCAAGAAGTCGGATCGTTGCAAAAACCGTGTTGATCTCCACCATGCATGACTTTGATCATTATGCACATACATTGGATTTTCAGCATTTTCTCCAGGATTTTTCCAAGAATCAATCACTTCTGTTCCTAAATTAAACCGTGGTTGAGCACCATCTGAATTAACCATTCCTTTCACATTGTTATATGCATAGTTACCTACACTATAATAGAACATAAAAGACAAGTCTAAATTTTTGTACGTAAAGTTATTGTTTATTGCTCCAAAGAAATCAGGAGCTGCATCTCCCACATCATAAAAAGAACCATCTTCCCAATCATTTGTGACTGTAGCCTTACCTGTAGGATTATCGTTCTCATCTACAATTTTTTTATACCATAAAGGACCACCTGTCTGAGGATCAATACCTGCCCATTTTCTCATCCTAAGATTATACATTGAAAGGCCTTTATCTCGGTAGGTCTGTCCATCACCAACCCAATTATCACCGCACCAATCTAATATTTCATTTTCATTGCTGGTATAGGTAATATTAGCATCCCATTTAAAATTGGCATTATCGACCAGTTGCGCACCTAATGAAATTTCCCAACCGGTATTTTTGATTTTACCAACATTCTCCATCCTTGTTGATGCACCAGTTGTCCATGGAATACTTTTATACAATAACAGACCATCAGATTCTCTATTATAATACTCTACCGTACCATATATGCGATCAAACACCTTATACTCAAGAGCAATATTTGCATTATTATTACCTTCCCAAGCTAAAGATGTATTACCAACCACATCTAAATATGCTGTTGATTGACCATTATAAAATCCATCCAGACCATATGTTCCTTGCCATGGCAAATACCCATATTTATCACTACCGATACCATCATTTCCGTTCACGCCATATGATGCACGCAATTTTAAGTTATTGACAAAATTCAAGTCTTTAATAATTTTTTCTTCGGACAATCTCCAGGTAGCACCTACAGACCAAAAATTACCCCATCTGTTATCAGGTCCAAATTTACTTGAGCCATCACGTCGAAAACTAGCTGATAAATAATACTTATCAGCAAAACCATAGTCAAATTGCCCCAAATAAGAAATTCTTGAATAATCATCAAATGAAGAATATATCCACTTCTTCTCTTCCGCTGCACCCAACTCTTTGGCGATTTCCCACATTTTATAACTTTTCCCTGATGCTGAAACAGTTTTATACTCATACTCTTCAACTTCATAAACTCCCATGACCTTGAAATCATGATTTCCAAAATGCTTTTGATAGGCTGCCTGGACGAATGCACTCAAAGTGCGCCATGATTTTTCATATTTCTCACCATATCCTTTTTCGCTAACACCGGCACCATGCATTGGGTGATAAAAATAAGACTCACTTCGCTTTGTAAAATTTGCCGATGCATTACCATTTAATGTCATTCCTTCAAATGGTTCAATAGTAATAAATGGAGACACAAAAACATTTATCCCATCATATCCTTCATCATAAGTATCTACCTCTGCCAGTGGATTTTTTTCTTTACCATAATAACTCTCATTCCAATGATATGTTTTTTTCCCATTTGCATCTCTCAAAATATCACCGTATCCATATTTAGCAGCATCATAATCTCCTGTTGTAATACCAGCTCTTTCATAGATTGGGGTGGCATTATTAAAAGTATATACATCCCATAAATCACGATTCTCCCGTCCTTCGAAATACTTGGCATTTGATCTTAATCCAAACTCTATGCTTTCCCCTATTTTATTAGAAGCATTCAAAGTATAATTTAACCGCTTATAATCATTCCCAATTAAAATACCTTTTTGGTCGTAATATGACAGTGAGGTATATACATTACCATTATCCCCACCTCTACTAACAGATACGTGGAAATCGTTAATATTACTAGTCCGATATACAGCATCCATCCAATCATTATCATACAAAAGTCGAGCATCCGATTTCAAATTTCCATTATTATCGAAAGGTTGATCGTAGGCCACTTTCTTACCATTTACTTCCGTAAAATATGGATTATAGCCAACTGTATTCATTAATTCCTCATGCGCATATCTTTCCGGAGACCTTTGATCAGAATTACCTACATCTTTAGGAAAATACTTTCTTTCATTATATAATCCCTCCCATGCCTTTGACATGAATTCATTTGCGTTCATTAATTCAAACTTACTTTTTGAACGCCAGCCTAAGGTTTTATTATACTTCACATTAACAGATGTATCACCCTTACCTCTTTTGGTGGTAATCACAATTACACCATTGGCAGCTCTTGATCCATACAAAGAAGCCGCCGCCGCATCTTTCAAGACAACGAAGGTTTCTATATCATCGTTTGTTGGTATCGGAGCTCCTGCCACGCCATCAACAACATATAATGGTGCACTACCAGCATTAGCGGAGCCAACACCCCTGATTCTAATATCTGCTCCTGCTCCTGCAGCAGCACTGTAAGAAGCAACCTGTACACCAGCAACTCTACCTAAAAGCGCTTTTGAAACAGAATTAGAACTTGTTTTCACAAGGTCTTCTTTTTTCACCACTTCTGCAGAACCAGTAAAAGTTTCTTTCTTGGCCGTACCATAAGCAACAACCATTACTTCTCCCACTTGGGTAAATTCCTCCGCCAAAGTCACATTTACCTGACTACGTCCGGCTACATTTAATTCCTGGGAATCAAAGCCAATGAATGAAAAAGTTAATACCGCATCGGAACTGCTTACATTAATGGTATAGGATCCGTCGATACCGGTAATCACCCCGTTGGTGGGATTGGATTTTTCGAAAACGTTAACCCCTGGCAGTGGCTCCCCTTTATCGTCGGTCACCATACCAGTAACTTTTACTTTATTATCCTGCTGCACGAACCGGTCATTGGTCCTTGAACTGAGAATAATTTTATTCTCAATAATTTTATAATCTACTTTTCCCGATTCAAATAAAACATCAAGAACATCCTCAATATTTTCATCTTTAACACTAATTGCAATCGGTTTGGTCACATCGACTACTTCTTTACTAAACAAAAAGACATAATCACTTTGCTTTTCAATTTCGTCCAATACACTTTCCAGCGAAGCTGATTTCGAGGCTAAAGAAATTTTAACCTTTTGCGAATATGACTCGGAGGCCATCAAGTGTAGTGTAAATGCGAATAAGAAAATTAAGGTACATCGCATAATCCTACTAGCTTTTTTAAGGGTGTAATTATCCCATACACCCAACAATTCAAGATTTTTTTTCATAAATTTACAGTGCTATTAGTTAAACTTGGGTCTGAAAAACCTAATCATAACAGGAAGGTGTTGGCGCACTTTCCTGTTTTTCGTTTGCTTTTTCATCTCATTGGCATTCTAACTTCTTTTGGTTAATATTTATAATCTGGATTTTTCTCTCATTCATTACTTCAATTACCTGCTAAACAAAACGACGGTCCTGGAAGAATAGGTATCATCAGGAAGTTGTTTCCTCTCTTTGATTTTGTATTGAACCGGCAAGGTTAATGTGATCATCTTCAACACCTCTTCCAGTGGTTCATCCACAAATACGCCCCGGAATGAATATTTGGCCAAGGCATCATCCTTCAATTCCACGTCTATCTCGTACCAATCGCCTAATCGTTTGGCGACTTCGCTTAGTTTATCATCTCTAAATATCAACTTACCATCTTTCCAGGCGATATATTTTCCGGCCTCAACCTCATCGATCTTAACGGCTCCATCTTCAAAGACTAATTTTTGATTTGGCTTAAGAACAAACGATTCGCTGTTACTCCTAAGGGAAGCCTTAACCTTGCCTTCTTCCAATATTACTTTCATGTAATTTTCATCTTCAGCTGAAGCAATAAACCGGGTCCCCAACACCTCGACCCTACCGGATGCCATTTCAACTACAAAAGGACTATTGGCATTGTGGGTTACATCAAAATACGCTTCTCCATTTAAACGCAAATGCCGGTTCTCTGAATAATTCATTGGCACTTGAATGGACGCCCCCCCATTGAGACATACAATGGATGAATCGGGTAAGGTATAATTAACACGCGATTGTGCCGGCGCCATTATATTCACAAAACTATCTGACAATAGCTTCTCCTCACTTCCACCATTAGAGTTCCACTTCAGGAAAGATAATATCAGCAATGGCAATAAGGCCACCGCAGCAATGGCTGAATAATACTTGTATAGACGAAAAGAGAGGGATTGCTTTTGATCATTTTTCAAATAATTAATCCGATGATGCACCCTTGCCAATACACCAGAAAGGTCTTTCTCCTCCTCTAAAACCTGACAGGCATTCCAATCCTCTTTCACAAAACCATCCAGATCACTATCTGTATGCCGATTTGCAAATAATCCAATAACATACGGATCATTCCCATCTGCTCCTTTACTTTTCAGATATTTATCTAATCTATCCTTATCAAAAGTGCTCATTCATTCTTCTTTTTACATTTATAATGTCCACCAACGCGTCATATCTCACATACGTTTTTTGATTTTTTTTAACTTTCTTAAACATTAACTCACGAAACACCTCAATTCCTACACCTTACGGTGATGATTTTTTTTCGCAAAAAAAGAACATTTAAAGCTCTCACCTTGCTTCAGCAACTACAATTGCCATAATAAAACCATTTGAATATCGATTATCGGATGTGAAAACAGGAATGCGTCAAGCCTGATATCAAAGAGAGAATACTGAAAAAACTTATGCCCTAAAAGATAAAAAGATCAACAAAGAGCAGCACTGCAATGTGCTCTTTTTGCAATCGGAGGCGGATAAACTTTAACGCTTCAGAGATCTGATTGTCGACAGTTCCACGCGAAAGGCCTAATTCCTGGGCTATTTCATTGGAATTCAGCCCTTCTTTGCGACTCTTAACGAATATTTCACGGCGGCGGGGAGGTAGTTCTTCTACTACCTTATCAATTTGCTCCAAAACAGACCGATACTCTACACTTTCATAGGATGAAGTATCTAATTCTATTTCAGCTGACTTATTATCGTTCAAGTATTTTACTTGATAAGCCCGCTTGCGAAAGTGCTTTTTAATCAAATTATATGCAATGGTAAAAAAATAAGCCTGTAAACTAGTATCCTTACGAAGCTCTTTGCGGTTTTTCCATATATACAAAAAGAGTTCCTGCACGATCTCTTCGGCATCAACTTCTGACTTGAGGTATCGAAGGGCAAAACCGTAAAGCTTTTGGCTATATTCATTAAATAATTGATCAAAGGCACTCACATCACCCGCCCTGACTTTCTCAATCAGACTCTCTTTTTTATGAAGTGGCATTGTTGCTTTTGTCATTTGTGTTAGGTAAAATGGATACAGGAAGGCCTAAAAGTAATATTTTTTTGAATTGAGCAAATTAACAACCAAAAATATATTTTCTTTTTCTTTCCCGCACTATCACCGGGCCAAGCATATCCTTGGGCACTATTAAAGCATCCTTTATTCTTTGGCAACACCATTAAAGAACTGAATATCTTTTGGGTTCGGTTGATTGTAATTTATGCTTCCATCAGTCAACATTCCGAAAACACGCCTATCAAATTAGAAACACCCTTCAAATAAAAATTAATGCTCTATTTATAATAAAGTACTACATGTTCGCAGGAGTAATCCTATCGCATGAAAAAACACCCTTCCATGATTTTTAGACTACTCTTCTAATATTACCTTTCATCATCCATAATTATGGAAGCACTTGTAGAACATTAAAAGTACCCTTCCATGAATTTGGAACAACTCTTCTAATGTTATATTTTCTCATCCATTATTATGGAAATACCTGTAGAACATTATAAACACCCTTCCAGAAATTTTGGGGAACTCTTCTAATATTACCTTTCTTCATCCATAATTATGGAAGCACTTGCAGAACATTAAATATACTCTTCCATGAATTTTAGGGAACTCTTCAAATGTTACATTTCCTCATCCATTATTATGGAAGCACCTGTAGAACATTAATTATACCCTTCCATGAATTTTGGACTACTCATCTAATGTTACATTTTCTCATCCATTATTATGGAAGCACTTTTGTAACATTAAAAGTACCCCCCATCGATTAAGCCATGAATCTATTATCTAAAATCTAACGATCTATAAAAGTGAAGCACTCTTCTCTATCTATTTTCAATAATAATGGTTTCCTTTTCAGGTCCCACTCCCTTAAGCGTTAAACTTTTCCAGTGCTTGGGGAGTACCGATTCCACCCGTTCTATGCCATTGTCAGTGATATTAATGCCACCAAAGCCATTGATAACGGCTTGCAGCATACCGCCGGCTCCGGTAGCGAAGTAGGGATTATTACTGACGGCCGATTCGGCCAGTACCCCAAAGGGAGCCCGCTTATTGGGCACATAGCAGCGCTTAAACATCTTGAAGGCCTTATCGGCATCGCCCATGCGGGCATATAAAACAGAAAAAACCGAAAAGGTCATGGCCGGTCCTTCTTTGGCAATTTTAGGTTCGTAGTACTCCAGGTCCTTGCGGATGGCATCCTGGTCAGTGACATACTCCAGGGGATAGGCCAAAAGATTCACATCGGCCTGCTTAATGATATCTCCTTCATAGGTAGAATGCTCCCTGGTAACGCCATTTTCAAACTTCAGGATGCGGAGGCCATCACTTACTTTCATCCATTGGGGATCAGGGATTAGATCCAACACATGAGCGGCCCGTGTAGCAAAGTCCAATGCCTCCCTGGCCGCACCATTGGTAAAGGCATTATCGGTGACCCCGTGGGCATATTCATTGGCCCCTACCACATTCACGATAGAATAGGAACCATCGGTATTAATTGTAGCTCGGCTCGTCCAAAAATCGGCCACGGCTTTCAATACGGGATACCCTTTGGTGGCCAGCCACGCTTTATCTTTTGTGACACGGTAATAGTTCCAAAAGGCAATGGCCACATCGGCCGTGATGTGATGCTCAAAGGTCCCGGTGAGACACCAGGTTGGGGTAGCTTCTTCGCCCGAATCATCGGACTCCCAGGGGAACATGGCGCCTTTATAGCCAAAGTTTTCGGCCTTTTGCATGGCTTTCGCCAGACGAACGTAACGATAATTCACCAATGATTCGGCAATGGGTTGGTTCATAACCAACAGGGGCGGAAACATCCACAGTTCCGTATCCCAGAAAACATGGCCGTTATAGCCCTGACTCGACAAGCCCATAGGGGAAATGCTCAGATCAGTGCCGGCGCGAGAAAATGCGTACAGGTTATATAAGGCAAAACGCACATCCAGTTGCGACTGCATATCGCCTTCAATGATGATATCGCCTTGCCAGAGTTCGTCCCACATGGCGTTGTGTGCGGCAATTAGTTTATCTGCCCCTTCCAGTTGGGCAAAAACAACCATTCGCTCTGATTCTCCATGTGGATCTTTAAAGTCACGGGTGGAACAAACAGCACCAAAGAGACTGAATTCATAGGGCACCCCTTTCTTCAATGAAACTTCAAAGAAGAGGCGGTTTTGATGGTACGATTCACCCTTCTCTTCATTTAATTCAGGGCGTTCTCCTTTGAATATGAATCCCGACGACCCGGCCACTTCCTGATTACCAAAAGGACTTTTCGCTATACTTTGAAAAACCGGCATGGTGGTGTCCAGGTCACGTAACATGCGAAACCAGGAATAGACCTCTTTATACTCGTCCGGAACATAAATCACATTTGACACCTTCATGGTTAAATCAGTCCGAGGGGTAACTTTCACCGTCACAAGGCCGCCATAAGGCATATTTCGGAGGGCCCTGATGGCATATTCCACCTTTGCTTTTCCCTTCACATTGAACGAGGTATTATGAGAAGCCTCACGCATATTAACAACCTGCTCCCACTGACTGATCGTGGCGGGTGTCACAGATTCTCCGTCCAGTTGCATCTCCAGGTTAAACGGATTAATGCCCAGCATCACCTTACTAATGCCCTTTGGCGATTCCCGTTCAAACACATGGTTCATCACCACACTGTTTACAGAAAACGGCTGCGACCACGGCATGATACCAATGCGGCCATTTGCCACCGGACTTCCCACATAATTCTCCACAGAAGTGGCTTTTATCAGCCAACCCTGATCCTTTTCTTTAGCGATGGCCGTGTTGAGCATCGCGATAATTCCTAATAAGAAAATGGTCACTCTCTTCATGTTTTAAATTTTGCATTAATCACTGACCAAAACTAATGAGGCTAAACACTTATGAATGGATTCATTCGTTCAAAAGGGAGGAAAAAAGAGTCACTGTCGTATGACAAAACTATAAGACCAACCGGTTAATGCTATTATTCAGACACTGATTGACTATTTTTCTTATACTCAGAAGGTGTTTGTCCGGTTGCTTGCTTAAAGAAAGTATTAAAGGAAGACTTGGAATTAAAACCACACTCATATGCGATGCCAAGAATAGACCAACTGGCATAGTTGAGATCAACCAACATTTTCTTCACCTCTGCCAACCGGTACTCATTCACAAATTGATAGAAGTTCTTGCCAAGCTTACTATTAATGGTTTGAGTGATGTGATGTTTAGGGATGTTTAATTGGTCAGACAGGTGTTGAATGGTTAAATCACTGTTGCGCCAAAGATAATGCTTTTCCATGTAGCTGGTGATTGACTGAAGATGTTGATCGGCCTCATCGCTTTTCAGCCCCGACTTCTCATACTTAGGGGTTGCAACCGATGCGGGCTCTTCGGCTTTCGATTGATTCAACAGGTGAACTAATTTCCCTTCGTAAACAAACCCCTGCCGGAAGCCAAACAGACTTACTGAATAGGTGAAAGCCAGAAAACCGATATTCATAATATCCCGAATAAGGTTTTTCAGTCCTAATCGAGAACTAAGGTTAGTAATTGCAATAAAAATAATGAGCAGGAAGAGAATGGTAAAAAATGAAAATATATACTTTATCCAACGGAGATTATATTTCTCGGAATGGGAACTAAAAAAGTTCTCAATGGTTGATTCATGCCGGTGTAAAAGACGGAAACAACAAAAGGTGTAACCGATAATAGACGCATTAAAACAAACAGAATACAATATTCTGAACCATAAATTGGAATCCCTGGTAAAAAAATAACGTGGAATGACCTTTTGGGTATTATCCACAACCGTAGCGGAAAGTATCATAAACAAGATTGCCGGCACAAAATGAACCAGGTTTTTAACCCGAAACCGGTTAATCCCATTAATGAGGTAATAACTGTACAGATACATAAAAGGCCCCACGGCCAACAGTAAATTGCCACCACCCATGTTCATATGTATCCCGGAATATTGTTGCTGGATAAGCTTAATGGTAAACCACCCTCCGGTAGCGAACAACCATCCGGACAATAACTTATCGGGCAGCCTCACGGGCCGCTTCGTTAATAAAGCCAATGCCGCAAAAAAGGCCTGAACAACTCCAAGGGTGATTATCGTTTGCATGGTTGCAAATGTAATAATAAAGTCGTTCATGCCAGAGGGATTAAGACGTAGCTAAAATTGAATGGAAAAGGAGACTTCACCCATAAAGTAATTAAACGGTTTATTGGTTGAAACCACCTCCCCGTCATTCATATTGGAGAAATCGGATCGGAAAATGATTTTATGTCCTACCCGGCCCCGTATCCATAAAGCCTTGTAAAGCTTCCGGGACACGGACACATGATTAAAAACCGCAATATCTTTGAGCTGCAATTCGGATTGTCCATTGACACGCGGATCATGCAAAACGGCAAACCGGTCCAGGTAAAACCCCACTTTGGCATTCATCTTTTTATCGGGTCGATAAATGAAATGGGCATTATGCGGTAACATCATGTTGAAATAGAAGTTATAGTTCAACTTCTTATTGTAGGAGATTAAAGGGAAAGGGATTATTTGACTCTCATTTAACCGCGACACACCAAGCCCCAAACCAAAGGTTTCGTCTTTCTCATCCTTCAGATAAACATTGAATAATCCCAGGAAAGAAACACCCGATATATCTGCCAGATCATTCCCATAAATATTAATGCGACCAAGGGTAATAGCCGGTTTTCCAAATAAGCTGAACCGATACATTAAACCAGGAGTTATGGAGATATAATCATTTTGAATGGTCGTATAGGCAAATTCATTTCTTATGTCCTGATAGGCATCCGGGATGATCAAATCCCCGGTTTCATACCAGGTACGAAAGAAATTGACCCCTGCCGTGGCAATGACCTTCTTGGATTTAGAGACATACACGGGTAAATTTCCTGTCAAATGCATCGAATAATTACTATTAATCTTAGCAGTTCCTTCATTCTTATCATTTTCGAAATGATAGCCATAAGCCCCGTTTTGCATATAGGTCACCGAAAACATTTCCCGTTGCGATAGAAGAACACTTAGCTTTTTAGCTATTAAGGAAGAATCCTGTCCGCTCACACTCAACTGCGAGCTAATAAGAATAACAAGTACGGTGCAATAACCTTTTTTAGATTTTATCATTGATATCAGTGGTAAATAAGTGGATTTAAGGAAAAGCAATAACCGGAATAACAAGCTGAAAAACGATGCAAAACAGACTCTATATCTGGTAAAACCGACCACCATCCGGGTAACTCATAATATCGCACAGTCACCACAGGATGATTTTACCAATGGGATGTTTCCAGCTGTTATCCGGTTATTGCTTAGTTGAATTATCTAATTCATCAATTACGCCAGACATTAATCCTCAAGTAACGTCTGAACCTTTCATGCATTGAATAAGGATAGCAATACAAATCCTTACTCATAACTCGTTTCATCTTCTATCAGGATGCTTTTCTTTTGCACACCTGATTTCTGCCTGATACGTTCAAACACATAATACACCAAGGGGACAATAACCATGGTCAGAATCATGGACAGCGACATCCCGCCGATCAACGCCCAACCTAGTCCTGTCTTCCAGGAGGCACCGGCTCCCTGTGCCGTGGCCAATGGAATAAGCCCTATCACCATGGAGATATTAGTCATCAGGATAGGACGGAAACGCAACCTGACGGCATTGATCAAAGCCTGCTTCAGAGCATTGCCTTTCTCCAGCTCCTGGTTGGTAAAATCCACCACCAGTATGGCATTCTTGGTCACCAGCCCAACCAGCATGATCATTCCCAGCATGGTAAACACATTGAGTGATTCCCGGGCCAGCGCCATGGCCCACAAGGCACCTGTCATGGCCATTGGCAATGAAAACATGATCACCAGCGGATGCATCCAGTTATCGTAAAGCACCACCATGATCAGGTACACGAAAATAATGGCGGCAATAATGGCAATGGCCAGATCGGCAAAAGATTCCGACATCATCCGCGTTATTTTCCCCTCCACAATGTCAACGCCAACGGGCTTCTGCACACCGGCCAGCTTCTTTTTAAATTCCTTAAGAATGGCTCCCTGCGAAGATCCTACTACCTGTGACGATACTTTTACCGATGGCGACCGGTTATACCGTTCCAGTACCGATGGGCCGATGCCCTCGCAGAGTGTGGCAAACTGACTTAACCGTACCCGTTCCCCTTTGGGATTAACAAAGGCCAGGTTCTCAATGTCCGCTTTGTTCTTTCGGTTCACATTATCAAGCCGCACGTTGATATCAAACTCACTGCTCCCTTCCCGGAACTTATTATCGGTATTACCGGCAAAAGCCAATTGAAGGGTGGAACCAATATCTGAAATGGAAAGACCGGTACGATCCATCCGGGAACGATCCACCAGTACCTGGATCTCGGGACTGGACGTCTCCACCGACTTCTCCACCTCAGCGGTTCCGTCAATGGAGCGCAACACCTCTTCCAGCCGTTCCGCATACAACATGATGCTATCCTGGCTGCTACCAATCACCTGCAATTGAATAGGAGTATCCGCATTACCCATGATGTTCACATTCACTGACGACACCTTAACCCCGGTTAGCCGCTCTTCCAGATAGGCCCTTGCTACGCGGGCAAAAAGATGGGCCGGCAATTCCCGCTTATCAAAACCAACCAACTGCACATTTATCTCAGCATAGTAGGCCGTGGTTTGTGAGCTAACAGTTCCCGACTTGGTCCCCACCGTGGTAAAAACCGACTGCACTTCCGGGAGCCCCATCAAAAGCCGTTCGGCTTGCAGCGTGGCTTCATTCGTTTGCTCAATGGTGGCCTCCTTGGGCAGTTCCAGCCACATGAGACAATTCCCCCGGTCACCCGCCTCCACAAAGGCAGTTCCGATATAACCCAGCGGCAATAACATCACCGAGGAGATAAACAGCACAATGGACACCAGAATGGTAATGAGCTTATGCCCCAGGGACCACTCCAACAAACCGGCGGTACCATTGGCACACCAGTCGATGAAGCGCTCGAAGGCATAGATGATTTTACCCAACCAGGTATGGGGCGAAAGCTTTTCGAGTTTCGCCATGCGAGAGGTCATGAAAGGCAGCAGTGTAAATGACACCAGTAAACTAAACAACATGGACACCGAGATGATCCCGGCATACTCCAGTAATAACTGTCCCACGATACCGCCTACAAATGTGATGGGCACAAAAACGGCCAACAGCACCAGGGTGGTCGAAATCACCGTCATCATCAACTCTTTCACCGCATCAAACGTGGCCACAATCCTGTTTTTACCCATCTCCATGTGCCGGTAAATATTTTCGATCTGTACAATGGCATCATCCACCAGGGTACCTACCACCATGGACATGGACATCAGGCTGATTAAATCCAGCGTGAAATCCAACAAGTACATCGCCGTAAAGGTGGAAATGAGTGAGGTGGGGATGGTGATCAACACAAAGAGGGAATTCCGAAAGCTTTGCAGGAAAAGCAACATGATCAGCGACACCAGGACAATAGCAAGGATCAAGTCCTTCATCACACCCTTGGCAGCCTCCAGGGTGAATTCAGACTGATCCTCGGCTATCTCAAACATCAACCCTTCTTTAGTATATAGCTCTTTCAGCTTAGCGATCTCGGCATGCACCAGGGCACTCACCTCTACCGCATTGGCATTATCCTGTTTCTGAATATTCAATCCAATGGCGTCGCGCCCGTTAACCCGTACGATCTTTTCAATCTCCTTAGTCCCGTCGGTTATGATGGCGATATCGCGCAACCGGATGATGGTGCCGTCTTTTTGAGTCATCACGGAGATGGAACCCAGTTCCTCCAGGGAGGCCAGCTTCCCATTCAGACGAATGATAATCTGTCCGTCTTTATCTTTTATTTTACCGGTGGGGAACTCCAGGTTCGACACCTGTATCATCTGACGGATACGTGAGATGGGGATATTGTAATAATCCATCTTGTGGGCATCAATTTGCACCTGGATCTCCCTTTCGCGGCCCCCTAACAGCTCCACACTGGCTACCCCGGGCAGCTTGGAGAGGGCCGGCACAATGTTGTCATCCGCCAGGTTATATAATTCCTCATCCTGAATATTACCGAATACCCCCATCTTAATGATGGGCAAGGCCGATATATCAAACTGGTCGATACTGGGCTCCAGAATCTCCGGGGGTAAATCCCGCCGTATCTTATTGACAATGCGCTGGGTTTCCTGGATGGCAATGTCGGCATTGGCCGTCATCAAGAGACTTAACCGCACCAATGACACCCCTTCCATGGAGGACGAGGAGATCTCTTCCAGGTCGCCCAGGGTTGAGAGGGCATCCTCAATGGGTATGGTTACCGACTGCTCCACCTCTTCAGGGCCGGCACCCGGATATATGGTTGTGACCGTGATTACCGGCGTGGTAATGTCAGGCATTAATTCATACCTGAGCTTTGTATAAAAATAGCTTCCCACCAAAATGAAGATAGTAAAGAGTACTATCGGGAAGGTGGAGCGCTGAATGGATACTTTTACGAGCTTCATATTTCTTTAATAAATTGAATCGCCATTAATTATTCTTCTTCCGCTTTGGTCCAGGTCACTGTTTTGAATAGGAACCCTTTCGACATCTTGACCTCCAGCTTATCTTTCCCGGCAGGCGTAATGGTGCATTTGGCACTTCGGTTTTCATTTCCGATAATCCCATCTTCCAGCCGGGTTAAGTCGCCGTTGGGTTTCAAGGCCTTCAGAAACACATCTCCTTCCTTCATTTTTGCTTCACTGGCCTCAGATTTCCATACCACAATGCCTTTATAAACATTATCGTCTGCAACTATCCTGACTTTAAGCGTCTGGTTTTCATTCCACCAAATACCTGTAAAGGGATTCGTATTATCAGCCGATGCCCAAAGTGACAGGGTAAATAGAAACAACCCTATGACCATACGGCGCTGTTGGTTGGAAAATTGAAACGCCTTCCCTTGACTTCTTCTTTCTGTGTCTATTATTGATTGTTTATTCTTCATGACAATAGATCGTTAGATAATAGATGTTCGTCTGATTTACATGAATCTCAGTTTTTGACCTCCGGAAGCTTTGCCTATCAAACAGGCACAACTGTTTTTCAATTAAGTACAAAACGCAACATACTATTATATTAATGCATTACTTAAAGTTGGTGTAACTCTGACTACCCGGATAACGCAGCCACATCCCCTGCGGAGAACACCTATGAGCAAAAGGTGTTCTCCTATTGGGAACGAGGCTTGCGCCTGGGGAAAACATTATTCACATTAGATTGAGGTGATAAAAAGAAAGCTTGTTAGTAGCTAACAGCCCAGCTACCGCCTCCCATCGGATTCGTTAATTCACCACCACTTTGGTGTGATCGTGCAAATTAATCTGACCGGCAACAACCACCTGGTCACCCGCCTTCATACCAGCGGTAATCTCCATATATTCATCCGTCACCATCCCGATGTCAACATGCTTTTTCAAGGCCATATTATCATCCACCACAAACACCTGCGGCTCCTTCAGGCTGCCGTCGATGGCTTTGCGTGGCACCACCAGCCGATCGGCTTTGCCGTGGGTAAAATGCACCGTGGCAAACATACCGCCCTTCAAAGCATTCTCTTTGGTATTGCGTAACGATAACTCCACACCATATTTCAGCCCCTGACCGGCTTTAGAAGAGATCCAGGTAACCCGGGCATTAAATGGCTCGCCCTCATAAGAAACAGATTCCACCACAGCTTTTTGGCCTAAAGAGATAAAACGCTGCTCCTTCTCCGATACCTCAATGCGAATCTTTAGATTTTTAATATCTATAATCTCACAAATCTTATTCCCAGCCGCAATAAACTGGCCCTGATCAATAAAGTCATCATTAATCAACCCGCTTATGGGGGCTTTTATCTCCGTATCTTCCAGGTAACGCCGCGTAGTGGCCAATTGCGTCAGCGCATTTCTGTATTGCAATTCAATCTCTTCCGCTTTCTGATCGGTCACCGCATTTCCCCTGGCCAGTTCAATGAACCGGTCGCGGTCTCTCTCCAGCTTCTTAAGGGTGTGTTGTGCCAACTTATATTGCTCCTGCAACAACTCATCATCCAACTTGGCAATTACTTCCCCCTTTCTCACATATTGCCCTTTCTCCTTATACACCCGGATAACCTTTCCTTTGGCTTCCGACACCACAATCAGTGCTTTATCGGGCTCCATCACCCCCGTGAACTCATACTGTTGAGCAAGGGGCATAATGGTAGCCATTTCCGCTTTCACCGGAATAGCATCAGCTATTACCTTGGCCATGGTGGCTTCTTCCGCCATTTCCATTTTATTCATTCGCAGTTTGTAGCCGGTCAATACAACGACAGCGAGCAACAGACTTATCCGCATTAAAATCTTAATCGTCTTCATCAGTTGGTTATTAGTTTATGTTGAATTTGTATTTTATCACCCCCTGTGTCTTCCACAGGTTAAGTTCTGCCAGTTTAAAATTGAGGTACGACTGGTAATAGGAGAGCTCCGAATCCCTCAGACCCGTCTCGGCATTGAGCAGATCCGTGAGGTTGGCAATACCTTCTTTGTACTGCAGATAGGTTTGATTATACACCCGCCTGGCCAGATGCGTGTTGTCTTCCTGCACCCCCAGCATCTTCAGGCTATTATCAATCTGGTTTAATGCATTCTCATTCTCCACATACACCTGCTCACGGGTTTGAGCCAACAGATTAATGGTCTGCTCCTGCTTCAGGCGTTCCTGCTTAATTTTTGCTCTTTTATAGCCCCCATCAGTAATGGGGATACTTAAAGTAAGCCCAATAACCGAATAGTCGAACCATTTCTCACCGGCTTGAAAAATATTGAACTCATCCCGCCGGGCATCATATCCCAGCTGTCCATAAGCCGCTAATGTGGGATACCGGCCGGCCCGGTAAACTTTCTCTGAGAGCTGTTGCAGTTTCAATTGGGTATGCAACAATTTTATATCCGTGAGATCCTCCATCACCAACGACATGGACGGATTGGAATACGTCACCCTATCCACTGGCGTGAACTCAAAAGGAGTCAGGTTCACCTGTGCCGAAAAAGGAATCCCTGCCATCACCTTTAACAGGTTTAACTGGTATTGCGTCACGGCTTCCTGTTGTAGCTGAATGGCCTTAAGATTGGTCACATCCACTTTGATACGGTCCAGATCCGTGGAGAGGGCCACCTGCTGATCCACCATTAACTGTGTCATCTCCTGCAACGACAACATCCGTGTGAGGTTATCGGTGATGGTTTGCAACTTCTTCAGACTAATGATGTATTGGTAATAAAACGAAGCCGTTTGATAAATCACCCCTTCTTCGGTTTTATACTCCTGCAACTCATACAGCTCCTTACTGGTTTTGGCCGCTTTTACCCCGGCAAAAAATTCCTGACTAAACAGAAGTTGATTGAAGGAGGCATTCACATTGGCATTATAAGCCTTACCCATTTGTACTTCCACATCCTGACCGGGCAATCCCATCATATCACCCGGAAAAATCGTGGTGGGCAACTCCAGGTAATTATCCATCTTTCCCGAAACCGACACCTGCGGCAGTCCTTTGGAGATGGCCTCCTTCACCTGGTAATTGGCACGCTCCTTATCGAGCGTGGCATTCATCTTCTCATAATTGTAGTGTACCGCATGATCAATTAACTCCTGCAAACTGGTAATCTTCACATCCTGGCCGGCGACTACTTTTGGTATTAATAACCCAATAAATAGAACTAAACTGAGGCGCATGTTTTTTTTGTTGCGAAAGAACACATTGCCTCCCTGGCATTCATCCTGCCCAAAGGGGACGCACTGATTTTACACCCCCTAAGACGTTCGGCCTTTGAAGGAGAAACGTTCAAGTCACTACCCTACAGCAAGATGAACAACATTGCCCATTTCGCCTTTCTTTGAACCTTCTAACCTGGACAAGCCAGAAAAGTCCTAAAATATTAGTATCAAATATCAAGATGCATAACCGGATATGTAATATTCTGCAATAAAACACATGAATATCACTGATAAGAAATAGGATCAATAAAAACGATCTTTCGTCTTCTTCGAAGGATGTTTCCTCAAGCTGATTGTGGTTCGAGATTGACAATGATAAGAGCTGTCTAATTCAATCTGTTTCCATTTGTTTCCATGTATTTCAATCTATTTCCATCCTATCTGAACAACATGTTCCGGGTAGAGCGGCTTGTTACCTCACCGCTCCCCCACAGACCCGCACGAGCGGCTTTCCCGCATACGGTTCCTCTTAACCCGGTTTTGCTGAGTAATTACTGTGATAGATTTTTGGTTTTAATAGAGGCATCCAT
>RHGE01000079.1 GCA_004296775.1 Marinilabiliaceae bacterium JC017 | reverse complement strand
AGAGATGTTTGTTTTCACTTGACAATAATCCCTTTAGTGTCTTAYACGTGATATTGGTGTATTTATTGGCGAGCAGTAAATCATCTTGATACTTTGTACTTGATACTTTTTACTTTTCTGGCTTGTCCAGGTTAGGTTTTCRGACYRCCAATTCCCGGTTGTTAATAACCCATCCGGGTTTAAGAGGTGCCTGTTTTCGTTTGACAATAATCCCTTTAGTGTCTTATACGTGATATTGGTGTATTTATTGGCGAGCAGTAAATCATCTTGATACTTTGTACTTGATACTTTTTACTTTTCTGGCTTGTCCAGGTTAGGTTTTCAGACCACCAATTCCYGGTTGTTAATAACCCATCCGGGTTTAAGAGGTGCCTGTTTTTACTTGACAATAATCCCCTTAGTCTTTCAGACTACCAATTCCCGGTTGTTAATAACCTCCCCAGGCTTAAGAGATGTTTGTTTTCACTTGACAATAATCCCTTTAGTGTCTTACACGTGATATTGGTGTATTTATTGGCGAGCAGTAAATCATCTTGATACTTTGTACTTGATACTTTTTACTTTTCTGGCTTGTCCAGGTTAGTCTTTCAGACCACCAATTCCCGGTTGTTAATAACTTCTCCAGGCTTAAGAAATGTCTGTTTTCACTTGACAATAATTCCGTTAGTCTTTCGGATTACCAAATCTCAGTTGTTAATAACTCCCTCAGATTATCGAGACACCTGTTTTTGTTTGCTAATACTCCGCTTAAATTTTGCGAGAAACAACCACTTAATAGCTCCTTGAACGAAAACCATTCGGGAGCATTAGAAATAAACCAAGAGCAATGGGAAATTATTCAATAGCTTCAGGAAATCATCCAGGAGCAATGGAAAAGTACTCAAGAGCTCCAGAAATCACCCAAGAGCACTGGAAAAGGACTCAAACGCTTCAGAAAATCATCCAGGAGCACTGGAAAAGGATTCAAGAGTTTCAGAAATCATCCAAGAGCATCAGGAAATTACTCAAGAGCCTTGGAAAAGTACTTAAGCGCACCAGAAAACACTCAAGAGCTCTAGAAATCATCTGGGAACACTCCTCAATTACGATTGTTAATAACTTTCATAGATTTTTAAGTCAACTGTTTTTGATCTTCATTAGTCTTTCAAATTTCCCGTTTTGGTTATTTTTCATTCTGCAAATAATCATTAATCCCTATATTTACGCCGATTTTTTGCAAACAGCTTTTATTCCGCTGTGAATAGGAGTTTATTATTCGTTAATAATAGGTTATCCAACGAATCTGGATTGATGTAAAATACATTCAGGTATGATGAAACGATATGCTGTAATAGTAGCCGGAGGTAGTGGAACGCGCATGGGTGCTGATGTTCCTAAACAGTTTTTAGTAGTAAAAAATCAGCCTGTGTTGATGCATACTATTGAGACGTTTCATCGGTTTGATGAGCAAATGGAGTTAATCGTTGTACTGCCGCAAGACCAAATAGCCTATTGGGATCAATTGTGTAAAACCTATCATTTTTCCATTCAGCATCGTGTGATAGCCGGTGGCGAAACGCGTTTTCATAGTGTGAAAAACGGGTTGTCATTAGTGAAAGAACCGGCTTTGGTGGGTATTCATGACGGGGTGCGTCCTCTGGTTTCCAGCGAAACGCTCCAACGTTGTTATCACCATGCTGAAGCTCTGGGGAACGCCATTCCGGTTATTGATGCATTTGAATCAGTCCGTCACCTGGGAGATAAAGCAAGCAAAGCACTGGATCGATCCAAAATCAAATTGGTCCAAACTCCCCAGGTATTTCATTCCGACCTGTTGCTTCGTGCTTATGAGGTGGATTTCAATGAAAAATTCACCGATGATGCCAGTGTTGTGGAGGCTTCGGGACACATCATCCATTTAGTGGCCGGTAATCGGGAAAACATCAAGATCACTACCCCTCTGGATCTGAAAATTGCTGAATTATTTCTGGAGTCATTTTTTTAATTAGAAGAAGAAAACTGATAGCTATTGCCAGTTATTCTTTGAGTTCTTTTCAATATTTATTTCGTAAGAATCATTTACTCGCTAAAAATAATACGTTTCGTCAAGTTCGAAGGTTAAAATTTTTAGCGAGCGTGGTTTTTTGCACGAGATGATATTATCAGCACCTCTTCACAGTTTCCAATAGTTAGAATGAAACATTGATACCAGCGGTAATGTCTCTTCCGGGATTTAACATGCCGAGGGGTTTTAAGGTTGACAGATGGTCAATGTACTGGCGGTTCAGTAGATTTCTGACGGCTATTTGCCAGCTTAATGTTGTTTTTTTCCACTTTCTGGTAGCTCCAAATCCAAGGTTTATGAGGTAGTAGCCCGGTGTATAAGTCTCGAAAGGTGACGGGTTATCCTGATCGGCTGAAACCTGCCACTCACTTTTGAAAAAGAGATCATTCCAGGTGTGCCATTTGTGAGCTTTTAGCATGAGTTCTGTTTTTCCCCGGAACGGAGCTATAAAAGGGAGGTGTTCGTTATTCTCCTGTTGGGCTACGTTGTAGGAGCCGGTGGCCTTTAAATGTAACCAGCTTGTTTGGGCAGGATGGTAATGAATTCCTGCTTCACCGCCTGTAAGGGTAGCATTTTCCTGTTGATATTGGTAGACCGGGAGATTATTTTCAACCTCACCGGTTGGGGATAAATAGATGAAGTGGTTAATCTGGTTCCTGAAACCTGATAGATCAAAAGAGATATGGTGAGTATGAATGTGAAGACTCAGGTCGGCCTCGTAGCTTCGTTGAGGTATCAGGTCTGGATTGCCCTCTTCGTGTCTGCCGGCATGCACTCCTGCTTGGGTCAGTTCAGCCAGGTTGGGTGCCCTGAATGCACTGGCCAGGTTAGAACGAATTAATAAGGCAGTAGTTACTTGCCAGGTTAACCCGCATGACCCGCTGAAGTTGTTGAAGTTCCGATTCATTTCAATGTGTTCCTCTTCTTCTGTATGACCGGCTTCTCCATGGGAGTGGTGACCACGCTCCTGTAAGGGAACATCCAGGTGCCTGAAATCATAACGGATACCACCTTGAAGATTAAGGTTGTTAATTACCTTGTATTGTAACAGGGTGAAACCTGCGATATCTGAAAGGTTAGCATCGGGGAGTATTTTATTTTCTCCATCATTATTGGTGTTGTTCCTGTACATGCCTTGAATCCCGCTAATGAGTTGCAGGTTTTGAATCAGGGTGTGGTATCCTTTAACTTCATAATTGAAGGTGGTCATGGTAGTATTAACCAGGGGCATTGTTTCCTTGGGATCTTTTATTAATTGACGGTGGTTCACTTGCAATCCCAGGTTGAGTTCCGTCTTCATGCCTCCCAGGAATAATATATTGCGCGAGGTAATTAAATGATTATCCAGATTCTGATACCACCGTTCCGTGTTTCTGCCTCTTTCCCGGATCAAGGCAAGTACCGGATTAACTGTCATTCCTAGTCGGTATTTATGGTAATCATAGGCAAGCTTAAGGGTGCCAAAGGACTTGGTGAGGCCGGTAAATAATCGCATACTTTGGCTATTGAAACGTGAATTGGGGACATAATCACCGTTACCATCCATGTAGTCGGCATGATTTTTATAGCTTCCCCTGATGCCCCAATGCCATTTGTTGGTTGAGCTCTTAATGCCAACAGAACTATTGATTCCTTGCGTATTACTGAAGTAACGGCCGTGAAAATCAGTTTTCAGGCTGTTGACAGGGGCCGGCAGTTCTTTGATGACATTGATAACACCCCCAATGGCATCGGAACCATAGAGCAGGGAGGCCGGGCCTTTGATCACTTCAACCCGTTCGTTGCCGTATTCGTCAATCATGAAAGGATGGTTAACCGAGAATTGGAAATTCTCCAGCCTGACCCCATTATTCAACACCAGGATGTTACTGCCCGAAAGGCCACGAATGGTCGGTTGTGAAACGCCGGGGCTCTTGGAAATCATATCCACTCCCGGTAAATCGGTTAATATTTGGTTAAGGGAGGAGGTGCCTTGTAGAAAGGCTTCCTGGTTATCCATAAAGTCAATCTGAATGGCATTTTGATGTTGAGTATTGGAGAATCCGGCTGATATTACCACTTCCTCCTGACGAATGATCGTAGGGTGTAAACTGATATTGACCTGTTCATGAGTTGTGGTACAGGTGTCTTTGTAGTATTCGGTTTTATACCCGATGTAGGAAAAGCGGATGGTTAAAGGGCATTGAGGCAGGTTATCCAGTTGGAAATAGCCTTTGGCATCAGTGGCGGTGCCTTTATTTATTTCCTGTATATAAACATGCACACCAGGTAGCATTTCGCCAGACGTAGCATCTGATACATGACCAGAAAGACTTACCTGGGAAAAGGATTTACCGAATGTAATCAGACATAGAAGTATTGTAATGAATGTGGATTTCATGGTGATGTTTTAATTATATGGTATGTGTGAGGAATGTATTATCAGGACTTGAATAATAGGATCGTTTTAATGCACTTGGTTATGGCATAAATCAGGGTGAGGGTGAAAATGATGGAGGCGCCGGAAGGGATATCCAGAAAATAGGCTGTTACCAGTCCCAGGATGCTGCCTCCTACTGCGACTAATACCGATAACCACATGATGTCGCGCAGATCTTTATAGAAGAGGTTGGCGGTGGCTTGTGGAATGGTGAATAAGGAAAGTACCAGGATAATTCCCATTACTTTTATGGCTAAAACAATGGATATGGCCACTGTGATGGCGGTCATGTAACGGATGAACTTGACCGGAAGGCCCGATACCTGGGCAAATTCACTGTCAAAAGCCGTATATAAAACAGGGCGGTAAAAAACGATCACGCCCGCTAACAGGATAAGCGACCAGATAGCCAATATAATTAAGTCGGCAGGGTTCACCGTTAAGATATCACCAAATAGAAAGCCCATCAGGTTAGGGGTGTAACCAGGGGTCATGAAAACGGCGATGATGCCAATGGCCATTCCTAGTGACCACAGGATGGCAATGCTGCTGTCTTCGCGTATTTTCATACGTTGAGTACCCCATTCAATGCCCAAGGCCGATAAGATGGCAAAAGCAGCGGCGCCTAAAAAGGGTGGCCAGCCCAGGTAATAGGCCAGTCCGATGCCCCCGAAGGAAGCATGGGTGATGCCACCACTGATGAATACCGAACGGCGAGCGACGATGTAAGCCCCCACAATGCCTGCAATGAGCGAAGTAAGCAGGGCGGCCATCAGGGCATTTTGAAAGAAACTATAGTGAAACAGATCGATGAAATCAGTCATGGTTGTTGTGATTTTTAAGAACACGGTGAGGAATGGTGCCATGCGAGATGATCTCTACCGGACAATTGTAGGATTTTAACATCTCGTTGGTAATTTTATTCGCAGGATGATAGTGCAGGTTTCCGTTTACACAGGCAATGGTTTTAACAAAGGAGGAAATGGTGCCGATGTCATGGGAGACCAGCACGATGGCCATTCGCTCATTGAGTTCAGACAGGATTTGATAGAGATCTTCTTCAAAATTTTTATCCACGAAGGTGTTTGGTTCGTCCAGGATGAGAAGTTGGGGGTCATTAATAATGGCCCGACACAGAAATACCCGTTGCATCTGCCCTCCGGAGAGTTCCCCAATGGCTTTGTTATGCATGCCTGATAAGCCCGATAATTCCATTAATGCATAGGCTTTTTTTAATATTGAGGTTGGAAGTGGGTGCCACCATTTGCGTCGTTTACCCAATCCGGAAAGAATTACATCAAGCACATTAATGGGAAACTGTTTGTCAATGGAGTTGACTTGTGGGAGGTAACCAATCACTGTTTTAGGATCTAAAAAGGTTACTTTGCCCGAAAAAGGGGATAATAAACCAAGCATCACCTTCAGTAAGGTGGTTTTACCTCCGCCATTGGGGCCGATAACCCCAATAAAGTCATTGGCAAAAACATCCAGGTTGACATTGTGCAAAACCCTTTGCCGCTCATAACCGGCTTCAATATTTTCTAATTTTAAAATGGCTTGACTCATAAGGCTTGTAACTGTTGAATGAAGGCGCTCATCTCCTGAAGCCAGTTTTCTGATAAGGGATGTACCTGAACGACTTTAGCACCAATTTCATTGGCAATCGCTTTTGCGTTTTTCTGATCAAATTCTTGTTGCACAAAAATGTATTTCACCTTTTGTGCTTTTGCCTGTTCAATGGTTTTTTTTAATTGAGCCGGTGAAGGAGTTTTTCCTTCATGTTCAATGGCAATCTGGCGGAATCCGTAGTCTTGTGCCAGGTAGGTATAGGCCGGGTGAAAGATCATAAAAGTTAAGCCTGGCTTTTCAATTGCCAATTGTTGCAAGGAGTGGTCCAGCTTATCTATTTCAACCAGTAAGTTTGCATGATTGATGGTAATGGAATTAGCCATTTCCGGGAAGAGTTCAATCAAGGCCGTTTTTGTATTGTTCAAAATTTCTTTCCCCTTTTTCAGAGAGGTCCAGATGTGGGGATCAATGTTTGTCCCATGATGATGTTCATGGTGGTCGTGGTGGGCACTGCAATAATGACCTTCTTCACTAATTAAACCAATTCCTTCTGACAGGTCGAACCATTTCATGTCAGGATTGGTGGAGGTTAATTTTTCCCCCCAGGTAATCTCAAAGGCAATGAGTCCTATTTTCAGGTAGGCCGCCGATTCACTCAAGGACTTAATTTGCGTTGGTGTTGGTGAATAGGTAGCAGGACTGGTCCCCGGGGGTACCATCACATTGACCTTTATTTTATCTCCAGTAAGTTGTTTAATAAAGTACTTCTGGGGAGAGATGCTGACAGTTACCACCGGCTGATCTGAGGTTTTAGGTCTTGATTGGCAGGCACCCAAAAATAGGGTTATTAACAGGGTATATAAATAGATTCGAGTCATATGTATCTTTTTAATGGGTGTTTATTGATTGCAATTATTGCAGATTCCTTCTACCAGTAAGTTACATTGGGCTTCGCTAAAACCTTCCGGTAATTCGCAGGAAGGTAATTCTACTTGTGGAAGACAGATTACTCTGTGACATTTCCGGCAATGAAAATGAGGGTGTGATACCCCGATTTGTTCATTGATTAATTTGTACTTCACATTTTGATCATCCAGGATAATTTTATGTATCAACCCTTTGTTATCGAATAATTTTAAGGTGCGATAAAGGGTGACACGATCTGTTGAACCTGGTATTTTAGTTTCTATCTCTTTTTGGGAAAGTGCCTCCTTGTTCTCCATCAGGATGGCGATTACCAATTCCCTAAAACTGGTTTTCGGGATTTGATGTTTTTCTAATATTTCAGCGGGTGAGAGATTCATCTTTGCAACTTTGTTGCAAAAGTATATTTGCTTTTTGTATTATGCAACAATGTTGCAAAGTAAAAAGGAGGTTTTTGTCTTCAATGTGAATAAGTGATTGTTGGGTGTTAATTTTGCGTATGACCCATTGATTGCCCTGTTGAGGTCAGATCATTTATGGGGATCAATTTAGATCTGTTAATTAATTGACATTTCCCATATGTGGTTAATGCCTATAAAGCTTGCTTAGCAAGCATTTTGCCAACCGCGAATTTATCGAATTATACGAATCGCTTTTCGATGAAAAGCTCATAAAACCACGCAGTGGTTTAAAATTCGTTCAATTCGTATAATTCGCGGTTAAAATAATAGTAAATGTAATTTGGTTATAATCAATTAGTGTTTCTTTGGTATTCTTTGCAGATGCTTAAAATTTAGTCTTTTATAAGATATTGGAAACTTCAGTTAATTAAGAAAACTGTTCAAATTGTTTGAAAACGTCGCCCATGTAGGTTTTAGAGACAGGGACTTCAACAACCGGTGTGGTATCCAGTTTTAATTTGAGACCGTCTTTTTCCCGTTCCACTAATTTTACTCTATCAAAATTAACCATGAACGAACGATGACAACGGATAACAGCACGTTCTTTGAGTTGTTCCTCTAATTTCTTTAGGGTGTTGCGTAATAAAAACTTTGCGTGTTTGTTGTGGTCGTTATAAAAAATGGTAACGTAATTGTCGGCTCCTTTCATATAAAGCAGGTCATTGCTTTTAATGGAGAAGCGCATGGTGCCTCGTTCATCACGGAAGGGAATCATTTGATTGGTATCGCCGGGGCGTTCCTGCCCTTCTGAGATGGCTTCCAGCTGCAATTTTTTATCTCTCCAGGAGAAATAGAGCCATAGGGTTGAATAGGGGAGTAAGAGAACCAGCGATGTGTTAAGCAAGGAAATCTTAAACGCATCAGCAAATGGGCGGGCGTCTTTCAAAATCATTAACTCATAAAGCGTATAGAAGAGTGCCATGCTAACGATTTCAACAGCGATCCATAGCAGGTATTGGGCATAATTGAGTTTGATTTTTCGCCGATAAACCTGGTACATGATTACCCGGCTAATAACTACCACCAAAACACCGGTAAGAATAATCAGGCTGGAGAAAAATAACAATTGCAGTTTTGAAATAAGAAACCAGGTGGTCACTCCAAAGGGGGCATATATATTTATAAATACCAAGGCAAATGAGGCGGTGAGAAGAATCAACCGGACGATATTTCCCTTTTCAACAAGATAATCGGGTATGTGTTTGCTGAAATCCATTTTTCGTTATTCGACCCTAAAAATATAAATTATCATCAAAACAAGAAGAAAATATTTAATCTATCACCGTTTTGTGTTTGGAAATTTGATCCCATTATGGGAGATTTTACCCCTGTATGGCTGTTTCTGGCCCGAAAAACCCTTCAAGATCACATAAAATTGCAATGTTCTTTTTCCTGCTGTTTGTTTGTATCAGCAATCTGTAAACGATGTTTGGATTGCTCGTTTAGTAAAAATTGATGAGGTGTGAATCTGAATAACTGATGCAAACAGAAGCTGGGCTAGTTACATGCCAACTATAAACGTGTAGGTGATTGATCCGCTTCCTGGTTGAACAATGTAAAGAGAACGTCTCATGTTTCAAATCAGGTAAAAGATGGAATACACAGCATTACATTGGAAATTAAAGGAGTGTTTTACAGGAGACCCGGAGGCGGTAACACAAATGGGAGAGGGAGTTTCTTTGTATCGGTTATCTTTTCAATCTTCAGGAGACCCGGCTAGTGCGATGTTAACAGCATCCAATACGGTTCCGGGATTCTTAAATGATGATGACGCGATACAAAAAAATAATCAGTTTTATTACTATGTATTGAAAGCTGAAGGAAAGCCTGATGCCAAACGGTGTATTGTTTTGCTGCATGGCTTGAATGAACGGAGTTGGGACAAATACCTGCCATGGGGACATACCTTGGTCAGGAAAACCGGATGTCCGGTGATTCTTTTTCCCATTGCTTATCATATGAACCGATCGCCGGAATTTTGGCGTAATCCCAGAAAGATGATGCCTTTTGTGTTGAAAAGGCAAGATAAGCTTCCTGATGTGCAGAAGTTGAGTGTGGCAAATGTTGCCCTGAGCGAACGTATGACCATGCAACCCCAACGTTTTTTTTTGTCGGGGTATCAGGCAGCTTATGATCTTTTACAGCTTATCGGTGATATCTCTGCCGGGAAACATCCATTTTTTCCAACAGCGCCACAAGTGGATTTTTTCTCCTATTCCATCGGTGCTTTCTTAACACAGGTGATGATGTTGGCTAATCCAAATGGATGCTTCAATAAGTCTAAGTTCTTCTTTTTCTGTGGGGGAAGTGTGTTTTTCGATATGCATGGCATATCCAGGTATATTCTTGATAGTACTGCTTTTGAACGGCTGCTGCATTATTATAAGAATGAGATGGAGCAGGATGCGAAGACAAATTGTAAAATCGGACAGATTCTTAATGACACTCTTTTAGGGCAAAGCTTTAAAGCGATGTTGTCCATGAAAGGGTTGAAAAAATATAGTACCCGATTGTTTGCCGATTTTCAGGATCGGTTAAAAGTGGTTACCCTGACGCAAGACACGGTGATTATACCTGAAAAAGTGAAGCAGGTTTTAAGCGGTGTGGATGTGGAAGAGGAGAACTATGATTTTGGGTGCTCGCATGAAGTGCCATTTCCCATCTGTTCTAATAATTTGGTTAATCAGGTAAACGGGGCATTTGAGCGGTTGTTTACAAAGGCCGCAACGTTCTTTACAAGCCCTTGTTGAGAATAACCTGGTAAGTAAATGAAAGGGTGTGTCTGATCGACACACCCTTTGCTTTTATAATGATTTGGTATCAATTATACATTCTTGGTTACCGTTTCCTGAAGAAGTGCTTCTACCTGGTTAAGCACATTTTCGCCGGTAAAACCGAATTTCTGATCCAGCACTTTGAAAGGAGCTGAATAACCAAAGTGATCCATACCCCATACTTTTCCGTTGGAACCAACCAAGCCTTCCATCACAACAGGTAAGCCGGCTGTCATACCAAAGGTTGGTACGTTAGCAGGAAGAACTTCTTGTTGATAAGCCGCATCCTGATTTCTGAATAAGCCTTCTGAGATGGCCGATACAATCTGAACTTTTAATCCTTTTTCTTTGCGGATTATTTCAGCGCCTTCTAAAAGGGTACTTATTTCTGATCCGGAAGCAACCAAAACAACGTCTACATCGGCAGCATCTTTCTGAACAATGTAAGCGCCTCGTTTAGCTCCTTGTGAAGCCTGGTAACTGTTTCCTGGGATGTTTTGAATATTTTGCCTTGAAAAAATCAAACCTGTTGGTGTCTTCTGGTTTTTAAGCGCCATTTCCCACGCAACCGTTGTTTCGTGTACATCGGCCGGACGTAACACTAACATGCTGTTTTCACCATTGTGGTTTTTCAATTTTTCCATCAGGCGGATCTGAGCCTCCTGTTCAACTGGTTGGTGAGTAGGACCATCTTCTCCCACGCGGAAAGCATCGTGTGTCCATACGTATTTTACCGGAAGTTTCATGAGGGCTGCCATGCGGATGGCAGGTTTCATGTAATCGGAAAATACGAAGAAGGTACCACAAACCGGAATCACACCGCCGTGTAATGCCATACCGTTGGCTACGGAAGCCATGGTTAATTCAGCAACACCAGCTTGAAGGAAGGCGCCTCCAAAATCACCATTGGTGAAAGCCTTGGATTTTTTCAGGAATCCATCTGTTTTATCAGAGTTAGCCAAGTCGGCCGACATCACGATCATGTTTTCCACTGTTTCGGCAAAATGGCCTAATATAGTGGCAGAAGCACCGCGTGTAGCCTGATCTGGTTTTTGTTCTATTTTACTGAAATCAATGGCAGGTAGCTCCTCATTTATAAAAGAAGCCAGTTTAGTGGCTAGCTCAGGATTTGCTTTCTCCCATTCAGCTTGTTCTGCTCGCTTTTGAGCTACGTAAGCAGCTTTTTGCTCCAGAATAGTTTTGTAGTAAGCGTCAACTTCCGGGAAAATAACAAATGGATCTTCCGGATTTCCGCCCAGGTTCGAAATGGTGTGTTCCATAGAGGCACCGGCAGCACTAAGTGGCTGACCATGGGTTGATACTTGCTTTTCAAAAGAAGTACCTTCTGTTGTCATGGCGCCTTTACCCATTACTGTTTTTCCAATAATCAGGAATGGTTTTTCTGTTTCAGCCATCGCTTGTTTCAGCGCTTCCCTGATTTGATCATGGTCATTGCCATCGATAGTTACGGTGGCCCATCCCCATGCTTCATATTTTTTTGCAGTATCCTCAATTGTTACGGCATCTGTTTCAGTAGAAAGCTGGATGTCGTTTGAGTCATAAAACATTACCAGGTTACCAAGTCCAAGGTGGCCGGCTAAACGTCCTGCACCTTGTGATATTTCCTCCTGGATACCACCGTCCGAGATGAAAGCAAAAATGTTGTGATTCATCCACTGTCCAAAGCGAGTGCTCAGGAAGCGTTCGGCGATAGCTGCTCCAACGGCCATGGTATGTCCTTGTCCCAGGGGACCAGAAGTATTTTCCACGCCTCGGTTAAAATCTTTTTCCGGGTGTCCGGGTGTTGGGCTGCCCCACTGCCTAAAATTGCGCAGTTCATCAAGCGTGTACGCGCCTGTCAATGCTAATTCTGAGTAAAGCATTGGTGACATGTGGCCGGGATCTAGAAAGAAGCGGTCACGGTTGAACCAGGTGCGATCTGCAGGATCAAAATTCATAAATTCTGAATAAAGCACATGGATAAAATCAGCACCTCCCATAGCTCCTCCAGGGTGTCCTGATTTTGCTTTCTCCACCATTGCGGCTGATAAAATACGGATGTTGTCTGCTGCCCGCTTCGAAATCTGATTGTTCATTACACAAATAACTTAAGTTGATTGTTTAAATTTTAAAGTGTTTTCCTTTTAATGATACTACGCAACAATCGAATTGTTTAAATTCAGGCGCAAAAGTACACTTTTTCCCTAAGGGGCTAAAATTTTTTTTCTTTTGGTAATCAGTGCAATGTAATGAAAGAGCATTGGGCTTGCTTTTACTTGATGCTGGTGTTATGAAGCCTGTTTATTTTTTAGGATCAGAAGCTAGTATAATCTCCCTTTGATAAAGCAATTATAAGCCTGCAGATAGTTGAAAGCTGTTGGGTGGAATCAATTCCTGAATTAGATCATGATTTTAAAAAATAGCGGAATGTTTCTTATAAAAGAAGGCAGGTAGTAGCTTTTTTTCACGGAATCACGTGTTTTTTTCAATGGATGATCATTATTTATTTGTAGGGTTGAATAAATGTGTTTTTAGTCCTGATTTTGTATCAGTTATGAAAATGGAAGTGTAAAAGGTCTGCATTTTAAAGGGAATCAGGTTTCTGGGAGGTGGTGGAACCAATAAATAAACCTCCTGAATTCAAATGATTAAAGATATTTCTGGAAAAAAATAAAGGGAAAACAAATCTTAAACAGATGAAACGAGCCAGGAGAGATATTTTCTCATAAAGAAGAAAGAGCAAGTTGGCGAGTCTCATGTGATAACTTAAAATAAATTTAAACCTATGAAATTTCCAAATCTCAAAACTTTCGGGTATGTCCTGCGAATTTCTAATATGACTAGCCGAATAGTATTAACAAATTTTCTGACGTTATTGCTGCCAATGATGTTGATACAATGTACTGGTCAAAAGAATAGAGAGGATAAAAAAGCAGATGCCGGTAAGATTGAAGAGAAAAAAGGATCAGTTGTTGAGGCAATGCCCCAACAAGAAAAAAACAGGAATATTGAATTAACTGGTGAGACCGAACTTGCTTCGTTTCTTAGGTTTGCTAATAAAGAGGTATTAATTGATGAAATAGGAACAGATAATGTGTCAACAAAGGTGGCCTGGTTTGAAGAAGGAACAGTAAAAAAAGAGTTTTCAACTCTTTATGGCGGTACAGATGATGAGGTGACTATTACCTGGGATACAGAAGGGCCAATTGTTGAAACTTCGAGTAAATCGGGGCGGTGGCAGGCAAGAGGGATTAAGCCCGGCACTTCGTTGGCTGAACTTGTGAAAATGAATAATGCCCCTATTGAATTTTATGGATTTGGTTGGGATTATGGTGGTACGGTTAAGCTGGGTAATGGTGATATAAAAGATGATGGATTAAAACTGGTTCTAAATATTACTGATGAAAGTTTTAACGGGAAACTGTTAGGTGACAAACTATTTAGTTCTGCCGATTTGGAGGCCGGTGTAATCGATGCGATTGAAGTGGTTTCGGTGGGTGTAACCGGATTGGATCCTGAACATCTGGCTGAATGGAATAATGCAGATGAAAATTCATTGGTAAATCCCTATCCCACCCAGGAATTAAATAAAGATCAGTGTAAACAGTTTGATGTTACTGGTGACATTATTAAAAGCTTATCCTGGAAAGACAAAAGCGGCGAGAATGTAATGATTTTCTCTCTAAAATGTGATGTGGAAGAAATGGAAGAGGGGCCCTGCTCTGTTTCTTTGGAAATAATTGCATCTCATTACTTAAAGAAAGAGGGTGATTGGAAGCTCATCCAAAGTATCAGTGACGCACAGAGGGATTGTATGTTTGAAAATAACGCCGGTTTTTCAACAAATGCTATCTCTGTTACGGATGTCAATCAGGATGGTTTTGCTGAGATAACCTTTGGGTATATACTTGGGTGTACCAGCGAAGCTTCCCCCAATTTTATCAAATTGATAATGTTGGATAAAGAAAAAGAATACGATATAACCGGTACCCTTTTGGTGACAGCCTATGAAGAACCATGGGGCGGTGAGACAAAAATCAGTGCAGACTTTAATAGCGCACCTAAAGGTTTTTTAGTCCATGCTAAACAAATATGGAAACGTTGTCAGGAAGATCCCTATAATACATTCCCTGATAGTTTTCAGTAATCCAACGGGTGGTTAATGAGATTTCTTAATTCATAACGTATTAAGTACTCAAACGTTAATTGTTTTTATCATTACTATTGGTCTTTGGCTTAATAGTGCATTATCCAAATTGATTTATTAAAAGATAATTGGTGTAAGAGAATGAATGATTTATACGGTCAATTCATAGTATAACCAAGAAAGAACAGAAAAATGAAAAAAATTGTATGTCCAACAGTTGTAGTTGCAATCTTATCTTTTGCAAGCTGCAGTGGTAGTCATCAAAAGAAAAAAAGTGACAGTGCCTCTTCATCACCTAAAGAAAGTAAGGAGATTGTAGTTTCTGAAGAAGCCAGTATATCACAGCCGGAACCAGAGATGAGTAGTGCACCATTGGAAGTAGAATCCCAAAAGCCGGATTTAACCAATTTGCACCTTATGGGTACAGAGCCTTTTTGGTCGATCAATTGTAAGGAGCATCAAATGGAATTTTCTCCTAATATCGGGGAAGAAATAAAGTTACTCACTTATAAAAAGGTGGAAGGTGATGGAAACCGCATAATAATTAATGCCAACTATGGCAAGGATACTTACCTTATTCAAATTACGAAGGAGCCATGTAATGATGGTATGTCAGATAAAACCTATGAGTATTCAGCGGTAGTTAAAGATAACCAGAATAATAAATGGACAGGGTGTGGATGCCGTGATAACAAGGTGTTCAAAACCAATTATTTTGACTTGCCGGGTGAAAAAACAGAAATTCTTAATGCATTGTTGCAGACTGAGAATAATAAAATGCTTAAAACCGAAAACTTATCGGTGATGCAAACTTATGCCCGGAAAGCATTAAGGGGTAAAGGTTGTCCGTTTGGTTCTCCCTATGGTATTCGCGTTCAGGCAGCGTATTTTTGGTACATATATAATGCCTTACCTGATTTTGTAGATACCCATGAAAGACACCATGGCTATTACGAAGATCAGAACGAGCAAAGTGCAAAAGAAAAATTGTTGGCCTACAGTATCTATCGGTTAGATCGAAGTGCTGAGAATGTGAAAGCACTTTTTGATTATGTCAGGCCGATGCTAAAAAATCTAATGTCTCCGGAAAGTTACAATTATTCCGGATTGGGAGATGATGTTAACGGGATGATAAATTGCTATGATGAGCTAGTTAAAATAGAAGGTTATCAAGCATCATTAGATCAAACTTATGCGGTAGTGGATACCCTCAGTGGAACTATTGAATATGTTGATGGGAAAGAAGTGTTTAAGCCTCATGATAATTGTTATGGTTTTTCCGTATACGATTTGAATACCTATTTACTACGGCATCTTAATGTTGAGGATACGGGTGACAGTTTTCCTTTCACTGAACATCTTTCTTTTTGGATGCGCCGGCGTCATGAAGGAAATATGGAAACCGTCTATGAGATATTAAAAGAAGTGCAGGAGATGTATCGTGACGAGTCCGATAGTCAATAGACTGTTTAGTTTTAATTGATAGGCATGTGATTAATTGGTAATACGGTTGTTTTTATTAATAAAGATGTTTTTTGATTGAGATTTGTTTTTAAGAGGTGGCTTCTACGGAGGACACCTCTTCTTTTTATGGGCCGTTTGAGGCTTTTATCAATGGCATAATATTCAACGGTAGCTATCATTTTCACGGAATCACGTGTTTTTTCGCGGCCATGTTCCCCCTTTATTTGCATTGTTAATGTTAGTGAATAAAAAACAGACAAATTTTTATTAAAAAGGTACAATTATGAAAATGACAAAATTCTTTGTTTCAGCCATGTTGATGGCTAGTGTTGCATTTTTTACTTCATGTACAGAAGAAGTGGAAGATTTATTAAACCCGGGACCACAAATTACTTTCAAAGCTGTAGATGGTTATAAAACCGGCGATGCTACTGTTAAAGTAAATGAAGAGGTGAAATTCAGCTGGGAGGTAAAAGCTACTTCAGCCAAGTTGGCATCGTTTACCATTCGTATGGACAATGCCGATTTGGACGGATTTCCAAAAGAAAAATTTGGTCGAGATGATTATGAAGATGAGTTGACTAAAATCTTTGATAAAGCCGGTGAATTCACTTTAGTTTTCATTGCTACCGATAAAGATGGAAAACAAACCCGCAAAGACGTTAAAATTACTGTGGAAGCTGTTGCAACGCCATTGGCAGAGGCTAAAGCTTTCGAATGGAAACGTGAAGGCTCTAAAGATGCAACCGGTCTTGATGTTTATGGATTATCCTGGACCAGTAATTTGAAGCTTGATGATGACAAATATCATGCTATTATTAAAAAGGGTGCTGATAAGTTGGTTGTTTTGAAAGCTGAAGATTGGGAATCCATTACAACTAAAGAAGCGTTGAAAGCAGCTGTTGATGAGGCAACAGGTGTTGATAAATGGGTTGACGCATTTGCAGATAGAAATGGGGATTATGATACTGTTTTGGCTACTCAAAAAGAAGAGGCTTATTTTCTTATTCATATTAAAAAAGGAACTGTTGAAAAAGGGGATAACAATATATCAATCGTTACTATAACAGGCGAATCAAAAGAATAAAACCTATTATTTGCAGGCAAACTGTGGATTTTGTCCACACTTTGCCTGTTTTTTTTTCTTTCGATCTATCTATCCGGATTACCAGAACGCACTTAGAAGCGAGGATTTCTTTGACTTCTTCTCTTATTATATAAACAATGAATATGAAACAACTTTTCACAATATCACTGTTGCTGCTAATGACAACAGGTTATTCCTCAGCACAAAAACGAACAGTTAAAAAGAGCATATCCCTTACCGGGACCACTTTCCGTATACGGAATGTTAGATCCGGGAAATACCTGGATGTGCCGGGGTATGGTCGGGATGCCAGTACCAGTAATGGCCGGAATGTGCAACTATGGGATTTGGACGATGGTGCTGACCGGAAGTTTAAATTTGAACCGGCTGGTGGTGGTTATTATTACATCAAACCACAGCATGCCAATGTTCGCCTGGATGTGGAAGGCTGCTGGCCTGGCCGACCGTTTTGTCATTATTACAAAGATGAGAAGGGATCGCCTATTCAAATCTGGAGCTTCGATACTAATAAAGTGGGCCGATGGCGTTTGGAACAGGTGAATAACGGACAGTTTCTCATTATTAACAAATATTCGGGAATGGCCATTGATGCTAAAACCAAGCCGGTATACGACAATGGTTGTCCGGTGATTCAGTGGAAGATAACCTATGAGGATATTCAGTTATGGGAACTAATAGATACAAAGACCGGTCAGCGTTATGAAGAATAGACCTTTGTTCTGATAAATGAATGAATATCTGTTCCTGTTCAAATGGTAGTTATAACGGTCCTGTTTATTTTGTCGGTAATAAAACAATAACAATGAAACAACTATTTATTATTTCAATTCTGGTGGTGATGACAACAGGTTTTGTTACCGCGCAGAAACGAACAGTTAGAAAGAAAATCTCTTTAACGGAGACTACTTTTTATATCCGTAATGTAGCCGCCGGGAAATACCTGGATTTACCCGGCTATGGACCTAATGCCCAAAAAGGTAATGGCTCTAATGTGCAGCTGTGGGATTTGGATGATGGAGCCGATCGTAAATTTAAACTGGTATCGGCCGGAGATGGCTTTTATTTCATCAAGTGCCAACACTGTAATAGCCGTTTAGATGTGGAAGGCTGCTGGCCGGATAAATGGTTTTGCAATCACTATAAAAATGCCAAAGGCGCACCCATTCAAATCTGGGCTTTCGATCGCAATAAAGTTGGTCAATGGGGATTGCAACAAATTAGGAAAGGACAATTTATCATTGTTAACAGGTATTCCGGAAAAGCTTTGGATGCAGATTCTCATCGTATTCATGATAATGGTTGTTCGGTGAGTCAGTGGGATATCCACAAAGGGAATAATCAGTTGTGGGAATTAATTTCGGTAAAAACGGGTCAGCGTTATGAGGAATAAATCAGAGTGGGGCCATTTGTATAAAACTTTCACTTTGGTAATAATGGTGATCTTTGCCTGCCAGAGTTGTGCTTATGCCGGTGATGTAGAGAAGTTGTTTAAAAACGGGAAAGAGATCTGGATTGATGGGACTACTTATGATGAAGATATTGACCTGACCGAAATTTTAGATTTTAAAGTGGTAAAGCCCGGCGTGAAGGTGGCTAATGTATACTCTAATGTGGTGTTTAATAATTGCATGTTTAAAAGTTTTAAAGCCAGCAAATATGATGGCGAGTATTTCTACCAGGTGCATTTTCATAAAGATTTAATTTTTAACCATTGTGCTTTCAATGGTGATGTTGATTTGTCATACGCTACCATGTATCAGGATTTTTCTTGTTTGGAAAGTGAATTTGCCGGGAAGGCAGTTTTCAGTAATGTTTGGTTTAAGGGGCGCAGTGCCACCTTTGCATCATCACATTTCTTTCAGAAGGTAAAACTTACCAATGTTATTTTCGAGAATAAGTCGAATTTCATGAATGTAGAGTTTGCTCAAAATGTTTCTTTCAACAAAAGTGTTTTCAAAGGCAATGCTTTATTGGGGGGCGTTACTTATATGAAATACGTTGGATTTAGTGAAGTTGCCTTTAATAATGGAGCCACCCTTGATAAGTCTGTCTTCCAGGGTAAAGCAAATTTCATGAATACGCTTTTCGTTAATAGTGCGGGATTTTCAGATGCCCGGTTTGAAGGTGATGTCACCTTTAATAAGGCACTCTTTCTGGCACATACCTATTTTGCAGGGACTCAGTTTAATGGGAAATGTGATACTGAACAAACTGCTTTTTTAATGGAAGCCCCTGCAGAACTTGTTAATCACCCGGAATTAAAGGAGTAAATAGATCCGGATAATGGATTTAATTGAATTGTTTTGAATTATACTCTAATGTTTTAATAGGTCGTTAAAAGTCTATAAGCTCATAAATGAGATAGATGTCTATCTGGTTTATTGTCTAAAATCTAACGATCTATTATTGTTTCTAACCTATGAAAAAAAGAATAAACATGAAGTACATAAATATATTTTGGATGCTGGCGCTCCTCATAAGTATGGCCAGTTGTGATCTTGAAGTTGTAGAAGATCCAGAGGACGAAACCGTTGTTGATGATGGGAAATCTAATGGTTTGGATGAAGAGCGAGAGGATAAAATCTATAGTACTATTCCTAAAGAATTATCCGTTGTTACCTTGAGTGGTAATGATGTGAACCCCGGACAGGCAGCTAATTTACGTGATTTCATGCCACCTATTGGTGATCAGGGACAATTTGGTACCTGTACATCCTGGGCGACCGGTTATTATACCCGTACCATTATGCATGCCCGGGAAAATGATTTGACAACAGCTGATCTGCAAAACAACCAAAATGTTTTTAGTCCGTTGGATATTTATTTATCTATTTCACACGGGGCTAAATGTGGCGGATCAAGTATTGGCGAAGCTTTTAAAACCATGCAAGAACGGGGAATTGCCAAGATGGCAGATGTCCCATATGAGAACTTGGGTGACTGTTCTCAACGTAGTCATGCCTCATCGTCGGAATACACTCCGGGTAAGATTGAACACTACCGTAGGGTGGAGGTGAAAAATGTAGAAGATTTAAAATCCTACCTGCAAAAAGGTTGTCCCATTGCAGTGGGTTGTAAATTGGCTGATGGCTTCATGAGTTATCGGGATGGGGTGATTGAAGACCTGGATTATGCCGATTGTGATTTAGTGGGACAACATGCTTACCATGCCATGTGTGTGGTTGGATTTGACAATAACAAAGGACCCAATGGCGCTTTTTGTCTGGCCAATTCATGGGGAAAAAATTGGGGTGATAATGGCTTTTTGTGGGTTGACTACGATTTCTTTACCGCCGGTGTTTTCTGTAATTACGGTTATGTGATTGAAGCCGATAAAGGCACGAAGCCATTGGTAGATAATAATGTGATTGATCCGTCTATTCGTGTTGACGGAAAAGACTTGATCACCATTTGCCTGGAAGACCGTCCGGGAGAGGTAACCAAATATAAGCCAAATCCGGGACCTCGTGATCGTTCTGTACAATACAATGTTTTTAATAAAGGTAACCAAACCGTTTCTGCCAGTGATGACTGGAATATTCTTTACTACTATTATAATGCCTTTGATCCTGAAAATGATTTCGGTATTATTTTCTACGATTATTATACCGATGATGTGAAAGAGGTGAAAAGTAAAGGAAGCAACGGGGATATCAAAGATTTAGATATTAATATGGCTACTTATGGCCAGTGGAATTGGTATAACTATGTGGATGTTCCGGCTGGTTATTCCGTTGGTAGAGCTTTGGATGCCAACCAGGAGTCGGATATGGTGATGGATTATCAAATACCTGCTACATTAAATGGACAATACTATTTGGTGATGTTTGCTGATGGCTTTAATAATCTGAATGAGAAACATGAGCAAAATAATTTCATGTTCTTCACTGCTCAGGATAGGGAGCCAATTACCATTAAAAATGGTGTTATTCAGGCAGAAGGTTTGAAAGGTGCAGGGCCGGTTTCTGCTAATATAAATGAATTAAAGCAGGCACACCCCAATGCTTATTCACCAGAGGAGATAGCCGGATTGATCAACTTTCAAAAGAAAGAGGGTATTCTTCAAGCAGAAGCTAAAAGGTATCAAGCTCGTTTAAAGTCGGCATCATTGCCACAGGCACACAAACGTTTTGTACCAGCTAAAAAGGTCAACAGATAAGAATATATCAACAGGAACCGGTTTTATGAACCGGTTCCTATACTACTAATTGCTAAGTAGCAAACTGTGTAATCGTTTATGCATAAAGTGGGTCGAACATTAATAGCAGGAGTGCTGCTGGTTTTAAGTATTTGGTTTTCCGGACAGGTAGCCAGTGCCGAAAGACTGGTTTCGACTGAAACAATGCATGAGACTGACGATACACTTAAAAAAAAGATCAGCGAATTGAATGGTATTTCTGCCATTGGCTACATCCCTTTTTGGCGGATTGGACTCTCAGCTGATGGATTGGATTTGGGGATGCCACAAATCAGTGTTAATAAGTTTGCTTACCAGGAGATACAAACCACGCCTAATGGCTGGCTTATTAAATCTACCTCGGAAGATGTGACTCTCTCGTTGGAAATTATTAAAGAACATGGGATTTGTCCCTTATCACGGCAGGTGTATCCCTACCAGGCAGTGCTTACTTTAAAAGTGGCCGGGCAAGCAGAAAAAACATATAAAGGGATGGCTAACAGGAAAAATCAATCTCCTTTACCACCTCATCCTGCCGATGCCAAACAATCATATACACAGGTGCCGGTTAAGAAAGAAAGGTTATATAAATTTCTTGATCTGGTGAAATTTACATTGATGAACCAGGAGAATAGGGAATGCGTCAGTTTTTTTCATTATCCCCTGCGTGTTAATGCCCCGGCGGCACCCAGTGTTATTGTTGATAATAAAACAACACTCTTAGAGCGTTTTACTGCCATTTTCGATGCTGTTACGGTAAAAAAAATTCTTAATGCCAAGTATTCCCAGGTGTATGAAAGAGAAGGAACCTTGGGGTTTGCCGGGGGTATGCTTATCCTGACAATGCATAACGGACGTTTGTTTATCTCGGCCATTAATAAGGATTAGGATTTGTTTTTTTTACTCAGACAGATCATTCTGACGGTCAATTGAAAGCAATACTATCTGGTGTTGAGGCTTAAAAATATTTGAACAGTTAATAACCGTTACCGGTAGCGGAAATAATGCCGGGGTGGAATCTGAAAAACCATACGAGTAGGAAAGATTGAAAAAGTAAATTACATGAAAATTAGAAATTTTATTGGTGCAGCAGCTTTTGCCGCTTGCATGTTAACAAGTTGTGCTTCTGTGCAAACTCCTTTGATGGGATTAGCTTATACTGATGTGAAAGCGCCATTGGCTGTTACTTCAAATACCGGTTCTTCAAAAGTGGGAACAGCAACTGCTAAAGGTATTCTTGGATTAGTGGCCACAGGTGATGCCAGTGTGGAAGCAGCTGCTAAATCTGCCGGTATTACTAAAATTCACAATGTTGATTATCATTCTACAAGTGTTCTTGGTATTGTTTCCGAGTATTCTGTAGTTGTATACGGAGAATAGTAAAAACAAAAGGGTGTCTTTCGGGGCACCCGTTATTCAACCTATGAGATACACATTAACGTTATTAATTTTAGGGTTTGGTGCCATTATTATGCAGGCCCAAAATATTTCAAAGGCTTATTCTTCTTTATTGCAGAAAGATAATGTCTTATACTTCATATTTCCACATGACGGATTTCGAAATCATCAACTCGGCAGTGAATTTGAGTATGATATGACTTACTTGTCTGAAAAGGATAGTGTGACCTTGAATTTTTCCTATTTCGATGAACAGGAAAGAACTATAACTGGTCTTGAGTTTGTTATTGCTGACAAGAAGATTACAAATTCAGCAAAACGCATATTTGTTGATAATAAAAAGTCTAAATGGCATTATAGATACTCTACCAAACTTTTATTTAATGATTTGAAGGATTTATTTTTACAGCAAAATTGTCCGCAATTAACCCTCCTAACTCCAAAAGAGAAAATAATGCTTTCAATAAAAACGGGCAAATGGAAGAAGCAGGCCATGATAAATAGTAAGATATTCAAGTTGATTTGTTATAATCAAAACCATTAAAAAATAGTCATTCAGATCTGTATGTCGGTTTTATGTAGCAAAAGCTTCGTGTTTTAATAATTAATTGTACCTCCGAACAATGATCTTTCATAAGGAGATTGTTCACTGAATCAAAGGCACCTGTGGCTGTTGTCAGCAATTCACAAACATTAAAAAAGATAACAGCCACAGCTGGTGCTTTGTAATCAAGTTTGAGGGGGCAAATATATTGTAGATTAGCGTTAGATCTGGACATGTTTAATGAGTTAATTAAAGGAGTAATACCAAACCTATTTCATTAAGACCTTGGTGTGATACCGATAGGTGATTATAGACCAGTTAAAACATTGCGTTTTATGGGGTCATTATCACTAACAGGTATAATATAAATCAAGATGTGGTTCTTTGGGGAGGCCCGGCTTTATGTCGGGCTTTTTTTGTGTATTCTGTTGATTTAAGTGAAATAATATAAAGAAGGCATTATAGCGGCAATCTGGTTAAAGACCATTGGAGAACTAAATGTTCACTATTCGATGGAAATCAGGCATTAGATTTTTAGGGGTAAAAAAATATCCTCCCAATGTAGGTTTCGATAACCAACCAGAAAATTTTCAGACTGGATATTAAACATTTAATGAGCTACCTAAGTTTCGTTAGGATATAAATCAAGTATACGATTGATAACTTCCGTTTTTCAGAGGATCAAAATCAAGAGTTAGATTTACAACTTCCGTTTTTCATAGAATCAAAAACAAGTGTTCGATTTACAGCTTCCGTTTTTCAGAGGTTCCAAATCAAGCGTTAGATTATCAACCAGGAAAAATGAGATGTCCCAATCAAGCGTTAGATTGTCTACCAGGAAAAATGAGATGTCCCAATCAAGCGTTAGATTGTCTACCAGGAAAAATGAGATGTCCCAATCAAGCGTTAGATTGTCTACCCAGCAAAATCAGACGGCCCAATCAAGTGTTAGTTGGGTACTCCTGAAAAATATAGAATGAAAATCTAACGTTCGATGAAAAGCAAAAAATAATTCAGGGTGGAAAACTAAGAGTTGATGACCTATTTATACTATACTAAAGTATCTTGACAGTTTCTCTTAATCTGTAATATCCATTTTTCCCAAGGCAAAGAAAGCTATATATACGATGCGTTTAATTGTATTGATTGACATTTTACATATTTGTTTAACGCCTATAAAGCTTGCTTTGTAAGCATTTTTCCAACCGCGAATTTATCGAATTGGTTTCCGATGACAAGCTCATAAACCCACGCAGTGGTTTAAAATTCTTTTAATTAGTATAATTCGCGGTTAAATCAATAGTAAGACGTAATTTACACATAGTCAAACAGTACCTCTCTTGAGTTTTTTGCATACACTTAAAATTTAGTGTTGTTGCTTTTGCATCAAAAGCTTACAAAGCTATAATTGGGATCGTTTTTTTTCGTTGTAGCATAAAAGTAAAAGCCTGTATGGCTTGAGCACATTGGTTAATACTAATTTATTTTGGATAATAATGATAATAGTTCGTTAAGCTTTTGTAAGTACTTGAAAAGCAGCTTGTATTTATCTAATAGACAAAGTTATTAATGTTCTAAAAATTAGAGTGATGTAAATTAGTCTAGTGTCTATCATATAACAAGCTTGCAAAGTGTCCCATTTCCAGAGATTAGTACTTTTATCTTGGATACGGCTTGTTCAAGGTGTATTAGTTTGTTCTTAAGATATTCAAGAGTGTATTTTTCCAGATAGTGAGAAGCATCTCTTTCTTTTCTGATTTGAAGGTAACGGTAGGATCCGGTTATACAGCCGTCAATATGGGCAACGGCCATCTCTGACTCACCTTTTGTTAGAATGTCAAGACTTGAAGATTCTGTATTTTAATCGGGACGTTGTCCCGGACCCTAGTTCCTTTTTGGCATCGCCCCAAAAAGGAACCAAAAAACTCTAGTCAAATAAACGCTTCCGCCCGCCTCCTTGATGAATTTTTGCTAACCCACTGGCCG
>RHGE01000078.1 GCA_004296775.1 Marinilabiliaceae bacterium JC017 | reverse complement strand
AAAGTCTTTTCTTTTGATAAAAGACTTAAGTTTTTCATTCTACTTGTACGATTACAGCTTTAGGAGGGCTTCTATTTTATCATTAATAGTTAAATGGGGTTGTTTTATGGTTACACCGAGTATGAACCGGGTCAACAAACAGTCTTAAGCGGTGTAAATACAGATTAAACTCACACATAGTGCATAATTAATACAGACTATTCATAAATTAATCTGACTTTACCCTGACAATATTCTGTATAGACTCTGTTTTGATTCCGGGTAAATGGTATAGAAGACTGTTATTTGCCTGCTTTCAAACCTTCCTGAGGCCAGAAGTAGCATTAATATTTGAGTATTAATTATACGGTAGGATTAATGTAACTGAAGTTCCTCATGTATTATAAAACACTAATTTTAAGGAGCTGCAAAGAATGCTGGAGAAACACTAATTGATTATGCGTAAATTACATTTACTGTTGGTTTAACCGCGAATTAAACGAATTTTAAACCACTGCGTGGTTTTATGAGCTTTTCATTGAAAAGCAATTCGTATAATTCGATAAATTAGTGGTTGGCAAAATGCTGCAAGGCTAGCTTTACAGGCAATAAACATATAAGGGAAATGTCAGTTATTGTAATTAAGTAACATTTCGGAGAGGGCAATCGTCAGAAACCAGGTAGGTTAAGTTTGTGTATGGCATGAAAAGGGGCATTATATGTTTGTAATTTTTTAATATTAAGTCGGTTAAAAAGTAAAAGTTACAAATGATAATAGATTGTTATACTTTTGTAAGTACTTGAAAAACACCTTGTGTTCAGCTAATCGACAAAGTTGTTAATGGTTTAAAAACGAGAGTAATGTATATCAGCCTAATGTTTGTTATCCAAAATATAACGATCTGTTGAAATAAGTCAGATCATGCAGTAATTCAGGAATGTTAAACTATTAACACAAAAGATTGGGCGTAATCCTGGCGGGGACATATTCCATGTGATTCATGTGGGTTAAGGTGTTATGGGGGTGTTTGATTGTCAGATTATTTCGGCTGGTCGTTGGCGAATAATAGTGTATGTTACCGAAGAATTGCATCGGTAATATGTATTTTGATTTTAAAATTGTATTCTTTCTCTTGATGTTGTTGGAGCCTGTGTTTTAGATGTCTGCTCTTTTTGAGAGATTGCAATTGCGTCCTGAATGTTGCTTCTTTTTCCATCGATGAAGGACATGATGAAGGCATCTTTAAAACCCATTTGTTTAATTATCTCCAGGAAATCGGTAGCTTGTTTGTAGTCATTGAAGTGAGCTAGTGTGAACTGGTTGATCCCATCAAAAGAGTCCTGATTCAGGAGGACTAAATTATCTTTGTATTTTTCAAGATCAATGCCCGTGTATGCGCCAATCTGAACACTATAATTGACCCCTGCAGAAATACCTTTTTGGGGTGTGGGGGGTAGGTCGTTGTTCGAATTAATATGTTGTGCCAGATCTTTGGTTTCTTTTTTCTTTTCATCTACCAAAGAAGATTGGGAAAGGGGTACATTTTCTTGTGAGGGAAAAAGAATATAACCTTTAAGAGTAAGGATGATAAAAAGTACAAGAAAGAAGAAGGTCAGAAAATATAATATTTTTCGAAGCGTGTTTATTTTGTATGACTGTTTTTTTGTGGTGTTTCTTAGACGCTCAACTTCTTTTTCCATAGCGCTTTTGCGCATTTGAACCTTCCATTCTAAAAATTCTTTTTCTGAGGTTGTCATCTACAGGTCTTTTAGTGTCTAATCAGTAATGTCTGTGTAGTTTTTGGCAGGATATTGCAATGTCGGTCATGCAAATATCTTGATACTTGATACTCATATCTGTGTACTTTTCTGGCTTGTCCAGGTTAGGTGCTACTAAATTAGCAGAAAAATGGCATACCGGAAATCTCTAAATTATCTTTTTTCTTCCCTATGGGAAAAACTTTCTTAATCAGAATTGTTTTGTATCGATGTTTAAAAACAATCGTTCGTTATACTAGAATAATCCTTGTTTTTTTAGTACTTCAACAATCGAAGGATAGGTGTTTTGAACAAATGAAGATATAAAATCTTTCGAGCACCACTTGGCTTCGGTGATTGATTCTTGAGCTTGCGGGATGAGTGGTGAATTTCCTTCATATTGCATCTGGTACCAGTGAGTTGTTTTTAGTACCAGCTCCTCTTTTAACCAGTAAGTGTGATAGGTACATAGTAGTTTGTCCTTTAGATTAACCTTGTCAAGGCCGCACTCTTCCATGACTTCCCGGATGGCTGTTTCTTCTATTGTTTCGCCAGGCTCTGCTTTTCCTTTGGGAAGATCATAAACACCTCGTCTATAAATGCAGAGGAATTCGTTTTTAGAATTGAATACAAGGCCTCCTGCCGCATCAATTAATTTAAAACATGTTTTGAATGCATTAAAGAGTTCTTCCAGGTTGTGAGAATAGATATATCCTTGTTGAAGATGTGTTTTTTTTTCAAAATTATATATGAATTCTTTGAGTTGGTTAATCGATGTGTACTTGTGGATTGCATGAACCGGAGGCCTTAAGTCTTGCTCTATTTGGTCAGTTAAAAAAAGAGTTCTATCCTTAAAAAAAACTTTATACATTTGCAGCATGGAAAAATTAGCAGAAATAGTAGCCGGACAGCTGTTGCAAATTAAAGCAATTAAATTGCAACCTGCAAACCCCTTTACATGGGCGTCGGGGTGGATTTCCCCTATCTATTGTGACAACCGAAAAACATTGTCTTATGCTGATGTGCGTAATTTTATTAAGTTGGAATTTGCACGATTGATCCTCGAAAAATATCCCGATGTGGATGTTGTTGCGGGAGTAGCAACCGGGGCTATTGCTCAGGGAGCTATGGTTGCTGATGCTTTAGGTAAGCCTTTTATTTATGTAAGGTCTTCACCGAAGGGGCATGGGTTAGAGAATCTGATCGAAGGTGATTTAAAACCAGGACAAAAAGTAGTTGTAATAGAAGATTTGATTTCTACGGGAGGAAGTAGCCTTAAGGCAGTCGAAGCAATTCGTAACAATGGTTGTGAGGTGTTAGGTATGATGGCCATCTTCTCATATGGATTTCAAGTGGCGGAAGACAACTTTAAAAAGGCCAATGTTGAGCTTACAACTTTAAGCAATTACCAAAAATTGATTGAGGTTGCTGCCAATACCGGTTATATTTCTGAAAAGGAAATACAAACACTGGAGGAGTGGCGTAAAGATCCGGGAAACTGGAATAAGAAATAATTGTTGATAGATATAAATGTGTAAGCAAGCCAGTACATGGCTTGCTTTTTTATTTGGTAGTAGGATGAATGCAAAATTTGAAAGTTCAATAAAAGCGATTCCTTATCCACAGGAAAGAATATTCAGCTTTTTAGCTGATTTTGATCATTTTGGCGACCTCGTTCCAAAGGATAAAATATCAAACTGGTCATCTCAGGGTGATTCATGCCGATTTACTGTTGATGGAATTGGAGAAGTTGGGTTGCGAATCGTTGAGAAGGAACTCCATAAGACAATAAAGTATACGGCAGAAGGAAAAACGCCTTTTAATTTTTTCCTTTGGGTGCAGTTAAAAGAGGTGGCGGAATCTGATAGTCGATTAAAGCTAACGATTAAGGCAGATTTGAATCCAATGTTGAAAATGGTTGCCGCAGGCCCCATAAAAAAGTTCCTGGAAATGCTGGCTGACGGAATGGCAGCACATAAATATTGAATTAAATAACAAATTCTACTTCTTTAAAGGCATAAGTGCGTAATGCTGCTTGTTCATCTTCCAGAATAAGATTTCCCGTTGGAAGTATGCCTTTGAATTTGGCTTTAAATTGTCCTGATTGGTCAATGAAGGAATGATATCCTTTTGATCTGTATAGGTGATTTATATAGGTTTGATCAATCTGACTTATCTGTTCATTTTGCAGGCGATAGTACCATTTCTGGAGATTTTGGATGAAGGTCTGCAATAACTTCTTCAGGTTATGTGGTTCTCCGGTTATGTTTTTTATGGAGACCGGGTTCTTTGCCTCTGAAATAAAATGTTCCTGATTGACATTGAGACCAATACCTGCAATGGAATAATTAATGGAAGCTCCCATGAGGCTATTTTCTATCAGGATACCTGCCAGTTTTTGATCATTTATATAGATGTCGTTAGGCCATTTTATACAGGTCTCAGAAATTATGGGTTTTAAAGTATCTATAATGGCAAGTGAGATAATCTTGGAAATGTAAAATTGGTTTTGTGGTTCCAGAAATACTGGTCGTAAAAGCAGGCTGAAAGTAAGGTTCATGTCTTTTTGGCTTTCCCACGAATTACCTATTTGTCCCCGTCCGGCTGTTTGATCCGGCGTTAGTACGATTGAGAACTCCGGGAGGTCTTTTTCCTGGACTAGTTCCTTGAGTTTGGAGTTGGTTGAAGGAAGTTGATTGAAATAGAAATATTGCGGTTCTGATTTTAATGATGTCATATTTGCAGTTTTCTGAGAAATTTTGTCATGAAAAGGGGTGGCTTTTCTATGCAACAAAAATAGATGTTTATATCTGTTCAAAAGTCGTATCTTTGGGCAAAATTAATAAGAAACACGCTTATTTATTAATAATCAAAACTATTAGCTTATCAGAAGCCTATGAGTAAAGAAGAAAGTTATTCTGCCAAACGACTTGTAGATGCAGTTGTTGAAGGGATACAAGAGAAAAAGGGCACAAATATTGCAGTTTTAGATTTAACTGAATTAGATAACTCCGTTTGTGAGTATTTTATTATTTGTGATGGAGACAGTAATACACATGTAGACGCGGTAGCTGGTTCTGTTGAAGACATTGTTAGAAAAAAGACAACAGAACGTCCTTATCACTCTGAAGGATTTGAAAATGCCGAATGGATTTTGTTGGATTATGTGGATGTGGTGGTGCACGTATTTCAGCGATCGATGAGGTCGTTTTATAACTTGGAAGGATTATGGGCAGATGCAAAACGGACTGATATCGAAAATCTATTTTAAAATTTGAAAACAACCAATGGCAAACGAAAAACCATTAAATCAGGGGAGCAACGATAAGGATAAGCCTAAATTTCCCAAATTTAATCTGTATTGGGCCTACGGACTTATTGCCATTGCTCTGATCGTGGTGAGCACTTTTAATTGGGGGCAAGGCCCTCACAATGTCCCTTACAGTGTGTTTGAAAAACGCTTGCTGTTAGGAGGGGATGTGGAAAAAATTGTGGTCATCCGTAATGAAGGAGTGGCTGAAATCACGATTAATGAAGAGGCACTGGATAAATACAAAGATCTTTTTGAAGACTCTTTCTCAGGGCCTCAGAAATCGGGACCTCATTTCGCCGTAAATATTCCGTCTATTGACAAGTTTGAGGAGGCCAGGAAAGATGCTGAAAAAGTGCTCACGCAAGACATTGCGGTGGACTATGAAACGCGTCCAAACATCATTGGGGACTTCTTTAGTCTGATGTGGCCATTATTGTTATTAGTAGTGGTTTGGATTTTTATCTTCCGAAGGATGGGTTCTCAAGGTGGCGGAGGAGCTGCCGGGAATATATTTAATGTAGGGAAATCCAAGGCTAAGATGTTTGACAAAGAAGCAAACATTAATGTGAACTTTACCGATGTCGCCGGACTTGAGGAAGCTAAAATAGAACTGGAAGAAATTGTTCAGTTCTTGAAAAAGCCTGAAAAATACACCGAACTGGGCGGTAAGATTCCCAAAGGCGCACTGTTAGTAGGCCCTCCGGGAACCGGTAAAACCTTACTGGCAAAAGCCGTTGCAGGGGAAGCCAATGTACCTTTCTTTAGTATGTCAGGTTCCGACTTTGTAGAGATGTTTGTTGGTGTTGGAGCCAGTCGGGTGCGAGACTTGTTTAAAAAGGCGAAAGAGAAAGCGCCATGTATCATATTTATTGATGAAATTGATGCCATCGGACGTGCCAGGGGTAAGAGTCCTAATATGGGTGCTAACGATGAGCGCGAGAATACGCTCAATCAGTTGTTAACTGAAATGGATGGATTTGCATCCAATAGTGGCGTGATTATTTTGGCAGCTACCAACCGGGCTGACATTCTGGATCGGGCATTAATGCGTGCCGGCCGATTCGACCGTCAGATTCAGGTAGAGTTGCCTGACCTCAAAGAACGTAAAGCTATCTTTGAAGTACACCTTCGTCCGTTACGTTTAAGTGAAGATGTGAAGAGTTCTTTTCTGGCAAAGCAGACACCTGGTTTTTCCGGTGCTGATATTGCCAATGTGTGTAACGAAGCTGCTTTGATTGCCGCCCGTAAAGAAAAGAAAATCGTAGAGAAGGAAGATTTCCTTGACGCCGTGGACCGGATCGTTGGTGGATTGGAAAAAAAGAATAAAATCATTTCCAAAGATGAACGCAAAGCAGTGGCTTATCACGAAGCGGGTCACGCAGCCATTAGCTGGTTGCTTGAATATGCTCACCCATTGGTGAAAGTGACCATTGTACCGCGCGGTAAAGCATTAGGTGCTGCCTGGTATCTGCCTGAAGAGCGCCAATTGACCACCACAGAACAGATTCTTGATGAGATGTGTTCCGCTTTGGGGGGACGTGCTGCTGAAGAGCTTGTGTTTGGGCGTATTAGTACCGGGGCATTAAATGACCTGGAGAAGGTGACTAAGCAGGCTTATGCCATGGTATCCTTTTACGGAATGAGTAAAAAGGTGGGTAATATCAGCTTTTTCGATTCCAGCGGGCAAAGTGAATATTCCTTCAATAAACCATATAGCGAGAAGACTGCCGAATTGATTGATGAGGAAGTAAACCGTATGGTGACCGAGCAATATGAACGTGCTAAAACCATCTTGAAAGAAAATAATGAGAAACATTCTCAGTTGGCTGAGTTATTGTTGGATCGAGAGGTGATTTTTAGTGAAGATCTGGAAAAGATTTTTGGTAAACGTCAGGTGTCAGACCATGTTATTCAGGAAGATGAGAATAATAATTCAGTAAATAGTACTGAGTCAGACGCAAAAGAGGATAATCAGGGTGAAGCATCTTCTGATGAGAAAAAAGAAGGAGAAGAAAACAAAGCTTCCTGATGATTTAACGGCGAAAGCCAGAGAAGTATTTCTTGATAAATTGTAAAAAGCAACAGGATATATACAATCCCGATTAGAAGAGCCTTCTGATCGGGATTCTTCTGTTTTCCCTACACCTGGATACCTGCTTGAAACCTTTAAAAAGGAGATGGAAGCGGTGTATGGACACGTTATTTTATGTCACGGGACAGAGAGTGGCATTGATTACCTTAATCCCTTCCTGGAGGAGAAAGAAATAGGAGGGCTCTATTGTATAGATGAGGGGTTGAAAAGTAAGACAAGAGGGAAAGTACCTGTTAATTCTGAGTCGGATAACTTTTTTATTCTGCAAGCCGCATTAATTCGTAGTGAGTTCCTGATGGCATGCTCCGGATCTGTAATGATTAGTTCAGAACAGGGCTCTGGCAGACGGTTAAAGGTGTATCCTCCCATGCATATTGTCCGGGCCCGACAGTTGCAATTGGTTGCTTTCATTGAAGATGCGTTAGAAGGGATAAAAGTATGTTATGAGGAAGCGTTACCGTGCCAGCTATCACTATTTACTGGTCCCCGTTGAACGGCTGACATTGAAAAGACGTTGGTGATGGGGGTACATAGTTCTAAAGAACTGATTGTTATGATTGATGTAGAAGCCTGATTTTAAAATTTGCCGGGATATGTTAACTTTGCAGGGCTAATTCAAATAGATGAGTAATTTTTTACAAAGAGTTATCACCGGATTATTATTCGTGATAATCATTATTGGTTCAATTTGGGTACATCCTTTGGCATATGCTGCCGTCTTTCTGTTGGTCGCTGGTTTAGCTATGAAAGAATTGAAAACAATGCTGGAGCAAAACAATGGAAAATTGTCAATGTTACCTTCATTACTGTTGGGAACCACCACCTATTTGCTTATTTTCTTTCAACAATATTATCACATGGCAACTAAATGGATGCTACTTTTAATTCCGTTGGTATGGTTGCCGTTTGTACTTACTCTTTTTTCAAAAAAGGAATATCCATTCAGAGTTATTGGGATGCAATTGTTAATTCCTTTATATGCAGCTATCCCTTTTGCTTTTCTACACTTTATGGCATTCATCAATAATACGTATGATCCACGATTGTTGATTGCTTTTTTTGTGATGGTATGGATAAATGATTCAGGCGCCTATTTGGTGGGAGTAAATTTCGGTAAGCGTCGGTTGTTTGAACGTATTTCTCCTAAAAAGTCGTGGGAAGGTTTTATTGGAGGCATCTTTTTTACCATTGTTGCGGCAGTTTTTTTACAACAATGGGTACAAATCGGGAGTGTCTTCTTGTGGGGAGTTGTGGGAGCGGTAATTGCGGTGTTTGGCACCGTTGGCGATTTAGTAGAATCAATGCTAAAACGTAATGTGAATATAAAAGATTCCGGATCGGTCTTGCCAGGACATGGTGGGATACTTGATCGTTTTGATGGTGTTCTGTTTACAGCACCTTTAGTATGTTTACTTTTTTATTTGTTTGCTAATTTTTAACGAAACATTGACATGACTATACATAAAGAAGGCTTTGGGTCTATCCTTGTTGCTTTTGTGGTATTAAGTGCCCTGTCTACAGGAATTTATTTTCTTTCGGGACAGAGTGTGGAAGTATTGAAATGGACAGCAGCGCTTGCGTTTGTCGTTTTTTTCCTGGTGGTTAACTTTTTTCGAAGCCCGCGACGTGACGGGTATAAAAATGATGGTGCTATAATTGCGCCTGCCGACGGGAAAATTGTGGCGATTGAGGAAACAGAAGAAACAGAATACCTAAAGACCAAATGTTTGCAGGTTTCTATCTTTATGTCAGTGTTTAATGTGCATATCAATTGGTTTCCTATTCGCGGGATAGTAAAATATTTCCGTCATCATAACGGCCGCTTTATGGCTGCTTACCTACCAAAGTCATCCAGTGAAAATGAACGCACAACTGTTGTGTTAGAACGTGAAGACGGTACTCAAATTCTCGTTCGTCAGGTGGCAGGTGCCATGGCACGGCGCATCGTTTGTTATGCGGAGGAAGGAAAGGTAGCCGAACAGGCCTCGCAAATGGGATTCATTAAATTTGGATCGAGGGTGGATATATTTATGCCCTTGGGATCCCGTGTAGATGTTAAACTGGATCAGAAAGTAAAAGGTAAACAAACCATTATTGGTTGGTTGAAATAGTAACTAAGAAATTATATAAGGTAAAGGATGATCTCCAGAGAGATCATCCTTTTTTATTTTGGTCATCTTTGAATGGAAAGTGGTGTAGGTCTTCGTTATTGAGGGGAAGCCAGGAAAAGTCAGTTGGCATATGATTGTTGAACAGTATTAATGCCGTTGGAAAGGTGCGTAGTGTATCAATACCCGGACAAACCAATTTGTTTCAAAAGGGGAAAAGGCAAAGCGCCATGCAAATATGGCGTGGCGCTTTGTAAATCAATGTTTAATAGAAGCGAGTCAGGGTGATTGGTGATGATGTATTTCATGATGTTTATGCCCTGCCAACATTTCAAGTTCCATCACCTCGTTGGGAGTTAGTGGTCCAAAGATCATGGCCTTGCAATTCTCTTCTACTTGCTTCACCGTTTTAAATCCAGGGATTGGAATGGTAACCGGACTCAATCCCCATAAGAAACTAATGGCTCCCTGGCTAAGGGTTCTGCCATTACTGGTAAGTACATCGCGCATTTGATCCAATTTGTCAATGAATTCTTTTTTGGGATGACCATTGGTGGTAAACCATTCAAAAAGGCCCATGACATTTTGCCGTACATCGTTTTTTGGGAACTTCGATTTAGTGGTGAATTTGCCGGTTAACAAGCCCATGGCCAGCGGTGACCGGTTTATGCTGGCGAGTCCTTTGTCTTCACAGAGATCCAGAATATCCATGTTGCCGGAAAACACATTGAGTGCCTGTTGAATCGCTGCGCAGTTACGATTTTGTGAAAACAACCGGGCACATTCCGTATTGTCAGTACTCCATGCGTAGGCTTTTATCTTACCTTCCGCTACCAACCAGTCAAGAGCGTCTCTGATTTGTAAAGCTTCCTCCAGGGGATATTCAGGGATATGTAATTGATACAAATCAATGTAATCGGTTTGCAAACGACGAAGACTGCCTTCAATCGCTTCCCGAATGTATTGCGTTGAACCGTTTATACCTGTCCATTCTCTGTTTTTTTCATCGAATTCAAAGCCAAATTTTGTTGCAATAACCAGTTCCTGGCGGCGGTCCTTAATGGCTTTTCCCAAAATAATTTCGGCATGTCCGGCACCATATACATCTGCCGTGTCAAAGAAATTAATGCCGTGGTAAATAGCAGCATGAATCGCATTGATTGATATGTGATCGCGTACTTTACCCCAACCCACCGGTGCTTTCGTGGCATTGGGGAAGGGAATTTCTTCCTTCCAATGGCCTATTTTAAACGGGCCACCGATAGCCCAGCATCCCATTCCCATGGGGCTCACACTTATACCTGAATGTCCCAGGTTTCTAAAGATATCTTTCCTCATAACTAAGTTGATTAATATTTTTAAAGTCAGTATCAACAACTTTACCGTTCGCTAAACGAACGAACTGTGTGAGGTAGCTTTAGGCCTGGCGAAGGCAATAATGCCTTCCTGGTTATTTGTCTCTCCTGGGTATATAATGTGTTGTGTCTGTTAGTAACCATTAAAATACCATGCTAACTGAATGGCGTCAACTGATTTTTTGACATTAATAAAGAGTAATTCGTCATTAATTTTGGCCTGTTGGTCATTTCTTTATCTTATTGATTTATAGGTCGGGAGTAAGAAGGATGTTTTGTTATCTAATCGAGATCGGGAGTCCGCCAAAATTCTGGTTGTTGGCTCATTATTCCGTTTGTCTTGTGAGCACTTAAAGACATAAAGTGGCCCTGGCTGTCCGCATATGGTATTTTTTTAGGGTTGAAAACCTTTTATAGCTGAACTTGGAGCGGGGCCTTTTTAATTTTGAATAAGATTCTTCTTCTTAAAGGTGAGAAAGCGATAGCTCCTTCCTTTTATGTTTTCGTTCTTTAATATGGAACGATCCTTGTTATTACTTACTTGTAGTTGTGTTACAAGTTTTGATTTTTTCAGCTTTCAATTTTCCGGTTGCTAAGATGTTCTTTGTTTTATAACATAGGGTTCAGTAACCTGTCCACCCATATCTGATAGTATTTGGAACACTTCTTAATAGATAACGGTGGAGGGGGATGTGTAGTAAGATAGTATTGAGTGGAATTATTAAGGTGTAACATTTAAATAGTATTGAATTAAGATGTTTTGTTGATATGTGAATAAAACTCCCAAAAAGCCTTTATATAAAAGAAATATAGACGATTTATATGGAGAAGAAATTAACAGAATCAAAAAAAACATCATAAAAAAATTGATATAGTGAATAGTGTTCGTTAATTTTATTTGACCAATCAGTTAAGTTTCAAAAGGGAAAGGCGCAGGATTCCGGGGGAAGAGCGACTAGTTCCGGGGGAAGAGCGAATAGTTCTGGGGGAATAGCGAAAAGGTCCGGGGGAAGAGCAAAAAGGCCTGGGGGAAGAATGAAAAGGTCCGGGAGAAGAGCAAAAAGGTCCAGGGGAAGAACGAAAAGGTCTGAGGGAATGGCGCAATTAACCGACTTAATTGGTGATATAGCAGAGAATAGTGGATGATGGATTCAGTGAAAGAGGGCGTGGTTGTTAAGAAGGGATTTTAGTAGAGAATTATCAATACGTGAATCATTTTTAGTATTAACCTTTTAACCTTTTTTGTATGAGTGCATATTATAAGTTTCGCCAGGAAGAATTACCTACCGTAGCAAAGTTTTTATACCAATATTATTATCGGGATATCATTGTTTTTCGTGATTTTTCAAACGAATTTGATGAGGGATTTGCCACCCGGTACCTAAATAAAATTGCGCATGTTGATAATTTAGTCAATCCAATTACGTTGACCTCTGAACTTAAAAAGGTGACGGAAGATATGACTGCCAACATGTATGTGATACGTCCTGTTATTAGCCAGGTACAGCTTTATGCACAAATGGCCAGTAAAGATTTAAAGATTGAGTACAAAGATTTTGGTTGTCAACAAGCTTTAAAAGAGTCAAGGCATAAAAATGTGGAAGGATTAGCCAAATGGGTGCATGTGATATTGCAAAATATTACCAATAACCAGGATGTGTTGAGTGCCAAAGGCTTTAAAGATGAGTTGGGTGAAAAACTGCAATCAATTATTCAGGAAATTCAGGCTGCTAATCAGTTACAAAACCAGAAAATGGAAGAGCGGAAGCAGTTAGTTAGTAATAATTTGAGGGAGTTAGATGAACTGTGGGTGATGATGCAAAAAATAAGTCGCACCGGACGGGTTCTGTTTAATTATAAAGACCCAAGGAAGAAGAAAGACTACATGTTGTCCACCTTGGTTAAAAAGGTGAGGTCAGGGAATAAGCCTAAAGAAGTGAAACATACTGAAACGACACCTCCTGCTCCTGCTTCTACGCCGCAATCAATTCAAAAAGAGCCGGTGCAGGAACCACAACAGGCAGAACAAAGAGAAACCGTTGAATCAACGGACCTTCAATTTAAAGAACAATAGAAAGGAATTTAGAAGAAGAAAGCCAACTCTCCGGAGTTGGCTTTTTTTTAATTGATTAAATAGATAATGTGTTTCAGCAATGATTAGATGTGGTGACTGATAGATGATATAATTATCGTGGAAAACTCCCTGCTTCGGATTTTAGATTTATACCTGTTTAGTTACAGCTTTGGTAAAGCTGAATTTCAATTTAGTTAGGATGATGTTTAATTTAATTCCTGTTGAAGGGATTGTTTGAAAGACATACAGGTTAATAACCTTGTGCAAAAACAGGGAATTGATATCATGACTGTAAGAAAACCTTGGGAAAGATTGAGTCAATATCAGTAACTAACAAGATGTTGACGGAAGATAAACCTGTATTATAGATGAATACTTGATAATATGCAGCAAATATTACGTTGTGACAACAATTATAGAAATACCAATTCGTTATTGCTCAGATTTATTCCTTACTTCGAAAAGTAGTAGCTGTAAGTGGTTACAACATCTTGTTGAGTATTCCAAAGTACACGGCTTCTGCACTGTTTTTTACCTTTAATTTTTTGATGATATTACTTTTGTGAAATTTCACCGTCTCATCTGTGATAAATAGAAGTTCTGCAATATCTTTTGTCTTCTTTCCTTGAGCGGTTAAGGCCAGTACCCGTTTTTCCTGTTGGGTCAAACCTTTATAAACAATCTTTTCAAACTGTTTTCGCTTGAAGTTGTAGCGGTATTTTGTGGGATCATTGTCAATGGTTATGTGCACATTGCCTGATTTTCTGGCGGATGAGAGAGAAAATAAGCAAAGTGCAAGTCTTATATTGCCATCTTCGGTGAGGGCAAGGGGAGTTAGTTTGTGATTGATTAAAATTATACTGCCATTTTTATGGCATATGTTGAAGTCATATGAAATATGGACTTTGTTTCTTTCTTCAATGTTTAGTTCATAGAAAAAAGAGAAGCCTGCCGCATTCATTTCATTCAGCATTCTGAGATCCTCTTTTGGTACCACTTTAAAGTAAAAGGAATAGCCCATCTCTTTCACCTCTTCTTTGGTATAGCCACATAAAAACAAGGGATCATCCGAAACATAGATAAACTTCCTGGAATGATAGTCAATCACATAAAAGCCTAAACCTATCAGCTTTGATACAGCTTGTAAGGTAGATAAGTAAGCATTGATGTCCTGGGATATTTTATCACATTTAGATAAATCCATAATGGGATCAAAGAATGATGACAGAGTTGTTTTCATACCTATAAAAACTATACTTTTTGGGAGGTAAAATTATGAAAATTAATTATATAATTTGTCCACCTTTTTTGAAGTTGCCTATAAATATACACTGAATGGATAAACTATTAACAAAATTTAATGATTACTCTCTCTGGCTAGCTGATCGAACAAGCTTAAGAGAGATAAGTAATTTCATCATCCGGACAAATTATGAGTTTCACATGGGAGCGTTAATATTTCCGAAAGATGAAATAGAAGATAACTACCGTCATATTTATGAAAATCATGAATCGTCGTACTTTTATATCTTAAAAGATAATAATGGGGAATATATTGGTACCATTAAATCGCAAAAATGGGACCATCAAGCTCCATTGCCCATCGAAAAGATGTTTGATATTGATGTTAAGGCCTTTGCTGCCAATCTGCCTTTTGTTACTAATGAGATATGGCACATTGGGTGTTTTGCAATAGACCAAAAGAAGATATTAAGTGATGAAAATTTGATGCATAAACGTATCTCTATTTTAAAAACACTCCTTATGTGTGCTTTAAATCACGTTTACCCGAATCCAAGAAATATTTTTCTGGCCGAATGTGATAAAAAGTTACATCAAACCCTTCGGGTTTTAAAAATTGATTGTGAAGTAATTGGTAAGTCAATCTTTTACCTGGGATCGGAAACTGTTCCCATGTTTAATACCGGCAAAGGCATCAAAAAATTCTTTGAAAGTCACAGAAACTATAGCTATGTATAAAAGAAACAGGATTTATATTTCAGACGAACAACAAGCGCAGATTAAAGAAACACGCATTTTAATTGCCGGGGCCGGTTTAGGGAGTAGTATTGCCGAATGCGCCTTACGATTAGGGTTTGAGCACCTGACTATTTGTGATTTTGACCAAGTAGAACACTCCAACTTAAACCGGCAGAACTATACCAATGCGCAAATTGGAGAGTTGAAGTCCAAGGCTATACACGAACGGCTGTCAGCCATTAATCCACAGGCAAATATACAGTGTCACAATGTGTTTTTGTCGCCGGACAATTTCGATATTTATCTTCAAGACTGTGATATTGCCATAAATACCATTGATTTTACCTCCGATTCCCCTTTTGCATTTGATGACAAATGCCTGCAGTATAATATTCCCATCTTACATCCATTTAACATGGGGTGGGCCGGATGTATTTTTGTAGTAACAAAGGATAGTATGCGGATATCTGAAATGGTGACCGATTATCAACAGGCAGAATTGATATTAGTTGACCATGTTATTAAAGAACAGAGTAAAAAACAAAATGTTAGTTGGTTAAGAGAGGTGTTAACAGCCTATGGGAAGGAAGAAAGAACGCTTCCGCCTCCGCAACTGGCTCCTGCATCTTCCTATAATGCCGGTGCTTGTGCCAGTCTTATCTATCAAATTGTGACCAAACAGCCGGTTAAGCATTTTCCGGATTATTACTTTCTTTCAACAATTCAATGAGGTTGAGTAAATGATGTAAGTGATTTATTAATTGATTGATAACTTGAATAAAAAGTGTTTATTAACAACTAAAATAATCAGTCTTGTGGCGGTATTTTTAAGGGCTTAGGCTGTAAAAAACCACCTATAAGAGGAGTTGTCTGAACTATTGTTACTTACTATTATTGTACAGGAAATTTATTGGTCATCTTAGATAAAAGAAAGGGTGGATGATAGGTTATATCAGGAGGTAATCAGTCTGAGAAGTCATTTAATGAATATCAATATTCGGGTAACAGGAAAGTAGAGAATCAAGCTAAGTGTTAGCCGTTATTTTCAACCCATTGAGAGTTATCAACAGGAGAAAAAATGATTTTTAATACAGAACTTATAGACTGATTTGATATATTCTTAAGAGGGATTTTCGAAGTTGATTATAAACAGTATACACTGGAAAAAGGTGCTTTACGGGTAATATTGGTGTATTTATTGGCAAAATATATTGGCGAGCAGTAAATCATCTTGATACTTTGTACTTGATACTTTTTACTTTTCTGGCTTGTCCAGGTTAGGTTTGTGTAGTTGATAATTACCTAAAAAGGATAGGTAATAAGAGCTTGTAGAAATAGTTATTAACAGGCTAAGGGATTGAAATTGACGAGGGTGGTGTATGGTGTTATTCTATTAATAGATTGATAAGACAATATCAGAAGGATTGTAAAGTTTTAATGAATATTGGTTTTGTGATGATTTAGATTCTATTAATTGATTTGCATTTTTAGAATTGATGTAAGCCCCGTAATCAAGCCCCTTCATGTTAATGAAGGGGTTTTGTTTTGTGTTTTTTATGAAGATAGGTTAAATAGATATATTTTATAAGGATTGTAAAAAGTATTAAATCAAAGTTCTAACAAAACATGGTTGTCTCGATAAATATTTATATATTGGATAGAGGAGGGTGTTTGTTTTGAGAAATAGAGTAGTATTTTTATCTATTAACTTAAATTTATTATCATGAAACAACTAATGAATGGCGTTTTCCTGGTTATTATTGGATTTGTAATGTGTCATTGTAATGTTTTTTTAAAAAATGATGAAAGTAAAACAGGTGCTTACTTTGAATCTTTCCAGAAGAACAACGATGTTGCTAAATTAACCATGTTTATGTCCCAGATGCCAAAAGGAGGAGATATTCATCATCACTATTCAGGGGCGTTGTTTGCTGAAACATATCTGGATTGGGCGCAGGAAACGGATACGCTTTACCTGGATACCCATACGTTTTATCTGGTGGATACCCATACCTTAAAATTGAACGAAACACCATGTAACGGGTGTATTTCCATTGATTCCTTGAAGCGCAATGATAAATTATTCCGAAGAGTGGTGGCTACTTGGTCCGACCTGGATTATGGCGACCATTATCATAGCCAGGTGCCGCCGGATCAACATTTTTTCAGCACCTTCGGCTATTTTGGCTCCATAAGTGGTGCATTTTACCCAAAAGGGCTCCGTATTCTTAAGGAAAGAGCTAAGAAGGAGAATATACAGTACCTCGAAAGTATGCTTAATTCCCCGGGATTTTCAATGGTATATGAAAAGGATTACAACCTGTCTATTCAACAGAGTAAACAAGGGGAAGATACCAGTAAACTATACGCTCTTTTTGATGGTATGAGTGATGAAATAGTCCAAGCTGAAGCTTATGATCCTGCCGTGCAGGCTTATATTGATAGTTTACACAGTTACCATCAGGGAATTGATGATTCTTCTTTTATAATGCGTTTTCAGACCTATGTGTCGCGTAATTCCAATCCTGCTAAAGTTTTTGCCAGGTTGCATTTTTGCTTTGATGCCACCGCACGTGATCGATCCAGGTTATTGGTGGGGGTTAATATTGTAGGACCGGAGAATGGGCGGACCTCAATGAATGATTATTGGCTGCATATGCAAATGTTCAGGTATTTGAAAGCGAAATTTCCTCACGTACAAACTTCTATGCATGCCGGAGAACTGCGTATGGGTATGGTGAAACCTGAGAACTTAAAATACCATGTGCATGATGCCATTTTTATTGCCAACGCCAACCGAATTGGTCATGGGGTTGATATACCTTATGAATCGGCTTCGGTAAAAACGCTTCAGTGGATGATGGAGCATGAAATTCCGGTGGAAATAAACCTCACGAGTAATGAATTTATTCTGGGGATAGAAGGCAATAAGCATCCTGTTAATATCTATCATGATGCCGGTGTGCCGTTGGTTATTTCCACTGATGATGCCGGCGTTTCGCGTAACAGTCTGACCACCGAATATAAGAAACTGGCCAGTCGGTATGACTTTAGTTATTCTGAAATTAAGGCGTTTGTGTATAACAGCATCAACTACTCTTTTATGACAGATGAAGAGAAAGAAATTCAGTTGAAACTACTTAATCAGAAGTTCGACGCATTTGAAACGACTGTTGCCAACCTGTAAATTAGGTGTAAATATGGATTTTAGATAAGCTGAAACTGTTGTTTCAGATCTGTTTTGGCCTTACTGTTTGTCTTGAACCTGGTATTTATCATGTATAAATGCCAGGTTTTTTCTATTCCTGGCGGGAATCGCGAAGTCATATGCAGGGCCGGAAGCAGGATGATTGGATTGGGGCGCATTGGTTTTAACTTCCAATGTCAGATGTGATTATATTGATTTGGCAAGGTTGAAAAGTAATTATTTTTTCCTTAAGTTGCTGTGAGCTTATTCACTTTAAACTAAAAAAGTCATGAAAAAATCATTTTGGATGAAAGGATTATTCCACCGTTCGCTATTTGCTTTTGCAATAGTCGGGTTACTTTTCTCAACCGGTTGTTCGGATGATGACGACGATGAAAAAGTTGAGAGTTGGGCAGGGAATTATAAGTTGAAAAAAGCCATGCTCACATCGGAAATCGACCTGGGTGGGGGCATCGTGATCCCGGCAAACACCGATATTACTGAATTGATTGAACAGGCCTTGTTTAGTACTATTCAGTGTAATGATCCCGACAATACTGTTATAGAATTGCGGGAAGATAAATCGCTTTATGTGTCGTGTATGGGTGAGGATAAAACCTTACAAGCCGGTACCTGGACTGAAGACATCGAAGAACAAACATTAACCTTGAATTTGAACCCTCAAGTCGTACCACCTGATGGAGTTAGCCTTGTTGTTCATGAGGTATCAGTGAGTGGGGATACGTTATCGGGAAAAATTATCGATATGCCAATGTCAAAAGAGCTGATCGGGAGTTTATTGCCTCCTGGCGTTGAAATACCAGGAGATGCACCAGATGTTTTTTTAGTTACCTTTTCAATAGAGTTTACTAAGTTGTAACTTTGTTTGACATTTTTAGAGCTTTTAAAAGGAAAGACATCTGCATCGTTCACATTGATGCAGATGTCTTTTGTTTTTTATTCTTACACCAAATATATTTCAAAATGACAAAGGTATAATGCCGATAGATGATTAACGACTCGTTAAAAGCCTAACGCATTAGGTAGTCAATTTAATCACTCATTGGTATTATTACCTTCGCAGCAGGTTTTCGTAGGTGAGGCTGATGTAATAGAGGGCACCAATTTGTGAGCTCCCAAAGCTGGTAGTATAATAGTGGTTTAGAATATTCGATCCGCCCGCTTTAATGGTAGTCATAATTTTGGGTATTTTATAAGATACATGTGCATCTACAGTTGAGAAGGCAGACATTTGGGCCACGCCAAAGCTTGATTCCCATAAAAATTCATTTTGCCAGTGATAATTCACACTAAAACCCAGCCGGGGTAATATGGCATGATGACCCACCGAGATGTTGGCCCGGTAATCCGGGGTGTTGAACCGGGATTCCACACCGGGATCATCAATTCCTTCAATGAGTTTGTTATAGGCCACATTGCTTCTGAAGAGCAAACCGTTTGGCAGCATATAATCGGCACCAAGAGCCCAGCCAAAGGAGGAGACCGGCTTATCGGTAGTGATGTATGTTTGATAGCGTTTTTCCTGAGGGGTATAGGGGTATTGTGCTAGGAGTTGGGTGGCAATAAATCCTTTGTATTTATTATGGAAGAGGTAGCAGTCGAAGAAGAGGCGTTTGTTTAAGAACAGACCTTTGTATCCAATCTCTGTGGATAGCACCTTTTCCGGGCCGAATTCCGGGATTTCAAATGGCCCGTTTTCGATGACCGGCTTGTCTTTTATGGGATCTCTTCCCGATAGCGGATATACCGGATCGGTATGGAAATTGTATTTCTCCTGAACTTCCGGTAAGCCGCCTACTACCTGAAAGGCACCTACAAAGATATCGGACCATTGATCGGAAATGGCCGGGAAGCGATAGGCTGTTTGAAAGGTGGCCCGCAGGTTATGATCTTTGGCTGGATCCACGAAATAGACCAGGGAGATACGCGGGGTAAACTGGGATTTGAAATACTCATTTTTGTCGTACCTGCCGGCGCCTGTTACGCGGAGGTGGTCGTTAAACAGGTTTTTACGCAGCTGCACATAGGCCCCGAATTGATTAATGGTAATAGGTTCTCCGGGTTGGTCTGCAAAGATGGTGCCGTCGCTGTTAATGGAGTAAAGTCTGTGGGAGATTCCAACCTGCATCTCAAGTAGCTTTAACAGATGGGTGAAATTGTACATGCCTTCCACGTGATACATCTTACTGTGATCAATAACGCGGCTTCCGCCCTCTTTGATGGACTTAGAGGTGATTTCTTTTTTAAAATCCTTAAACTCTTTTGAGCCGGGTTGTGGCCAGGCAGGTTTCGTTACATCGTAGATTGATCCGGAAATAGGGTCGCGGTTATCCGCCACAGTGCGGGCAAATAGGTGGGCGCCTTCCATGTTGCCGTATATGAGCGCATTTTGTGAATAGGCAGCGATATAGTCCTGAAACCATTGTTCGCTGGGTTTCCACCTTTCATTGATCTGTAATGCCGTGGCGCCGGTATCGTATGAGTCACCGGCATCTTCAGCTGCTCCCCACAGGCGGACAAAGAAGTTGGGATTGCGTATTTCCATTTTGCCGGAGATAATGTTGAATTGACGGGCTGAGAAGCGATTTTGCGCCGTGTAGATACTGGTGCCTTGTGCAAAATTGGTTTGGAAGATGCCTTCCAGGTTATCGGTAATGGCATAATGCAACGCCCCGCCGAGGCGAATGTTATTGGTGCCGTAATCTACCAGGTCTTTTTCTGTCCAACCGGTGCGGGAGACTAACTGGCTTGGGAAGAAAGGTATGGCCTTATTGTATAAAGCATCGTATTCGGGTGTTCCTTTTTCAATGTCCAGGTTTTCTGCTATGCCATCGATTACCGTAGGACCGATATCTTCCATGTTGACCGATACCAATGATTCATCGCCGTACACATTATCACCATCGTAGCCAGGGTTGGTTATTCGGTTGAGGGAGGGATCATTCAGATTGGTGCGGTCTCTGAAATCTGATGCATGCCAGTCGGTGGCCGTGAGGAAGGAACCGGTTATCTTGAAGGCCATCCGGTTACTGAAAGCATTGGCGTACCTGAAATTAACATCATAGTAGGGATGGACACTGTTGAGGTAGGAGGCATTGTGATGCATAGTCCCCGTCTGTGCAGAGACGGTTAGTCCTTGATAGCGGTACGGGTCTTTGCTATTCATCAGTAAGGTGCCATTCATGCCTCCGGGACCATACAGCGCGGATGATGCACCAATTACCATTTCCAGACTTTCAATGTCGATTTGTGAAAGACCGAATATATTACCTGCTGCAAAACTTAAGCCCGGTGCTATATTTTCGACACCATCCACAATCTGGTTCATGCGGAAATTAGTGTAGGCGTTAAAGCCTCTTGTATTGGGCAGTCTAAAGGTCAGGCCATGGACATTCATGTCAACGCCTTTGAGTTGATAAAGGCCATCATAAAAGTTTGGTGTGGGTATTTGTTGAATATCTCGGAGGTTCATCTTTTCAATGGAGACCGGGGAACGCAGGATACTCTCCTCCACCCGGCTGGCAGAGACAACAATCTCTTCTCCCAGAAATAATTGTTCTTCCATTTTAATTTCGAGGTATTCATCTGCTTTGGTTATCTCTTTTTCCACAATGGAGTAACCCACAAAAGAAAATTGTAGTACAAAAGGTGGCGGGGTTTCAGTGGTGAATGTGAAATCTCCTTTGTAACCGGTGATGGTGCCGTAAATGTTGTCTTTAATGGTTACATGTACCCCAATTAATGGTTCTTTGGTACGGGAATCTGTTACAATGCCGTTTATTTGGGTTGGTTGTGCAAGTAAGCCTGTTGAATAGATTGTGCTGAGAAAAATAAATAAGAGGAGTTGGGCAGGTGATTTCATGTTCAGTATGATTAGGTTTGTGATTAAAGGTATTAAAAGAATTAATGAAATGCACGAGGTAATGAATTCTGGGGGAGATCAATAGGATTAAAGAAAACGATGAGGTTGCTATGGTGAGATATTAACAATTGGCAATGACATGGATTAAGCCGATGGTGTTAATCAATGCTTGTAAGTTTTGATGAGCCTTTGTTAGTCCTTATACCGAATCTATTTAACTTCGCTTATTTTCAATTCAAAATGGTCATGGTATATGCCGATAGATGATTAAAGACCAATTAAAAACTTAGTGCATTAAGTGGGTATTTAATTACTAATCGGTATTACTCATTTTAAAAAACTAGCCAAAAGTAGTGATCTAAATTCCTGTTCAAAATCTGAGTTAGTTATAAAGCTAACTTTAAATAGGAGACTTGTGCTATAATCTTTAGGATAGGTTTGTTTAAGTTATTAGCTGCTTTGTTAGATATTATCTTACGGTGTAGAGTTGAATGTTTGTTGTTTTTTTCTTGTTAACCAAAGTTCTATAGCTTCGTGATGGTCTATTTATTTTATAAAGGCACATTTACAATTACGATATAAGAATAAACAAGAGTTAGAGACTTGCTCCATCAGGAATTAGCCTGTTAATAACTTCTATGATATTTTTTTGGTAACAATTTTACCCATTCGTGGTGATTGTACAATTTTCAGTCTGTCAATAGTTTTGCGTTTGAAAATAATATCTAAACTCAAAATTGTGAAAGAGATGAAAAGAGGGATTTTTCTGACTGGTCTTTTGTGCATGCTTAGCTTTGCCTATGGCCAGGAAAATAAGGAGGAGAATGGAGCTGAAAAAATATTGAACAGCCTAAGTGATAAAAAATTGGTAATTGGTGGATATGGTCAGATTGATTATAATCAGCCTTTGAAAAGCGGTACCAGTCAAAATGGAAAACTTGATGTGCACAGGTTAGTATTACTTTTTGGTTACCAATTCAACGAACGCACACAGCTTGTGACAGAGGTGGAATATGAGCATGTTAAGGAAGTATATATAGAACAGGCTTTTATAAATTATAAAATTGTATCAGGGCTTAATTTTAATGGTGGTTTAATGCTTATTCCAATGGGTATTATTAACGAATATCATGAGCCTACAACATATAATGGCGTGGAACGACCTAACGTTGACAGTTATATTGTTCCTACCACATGGCGAGAGATTGGTGCGGGATTTAATGGTAATATTCCAGGCGCATCACTTAATTACAAATTGTATGTTGTGAATGGGTTTAATGGTTATAGCGATGACAAAGGCACACTTGGTGGATCAAAGGGATTAAGAAGCGGTCGTCAAAAAGGTGCAGAATCATATATCAGTAGCCCTAATGTTTCAGCCCGGGTCGATTACTATGGCATACCTGGTTTGCAAGTAGGGCTTTCAGGCTATTTTGGAAAAACCCAGTCGGAGTTATTCCATAACCTGGATAAATCAGATAAAGTTGCCAGAGCAGAGGCTGATTCTTCTGTAGTTGGCGTCAGAATGATTGGATTGGACTACCGTTACAAAAATGGAGCTTTTCATTCAAGAGGACAGTTGATCTACAATAGTTTGACAAATACGAATCAGTACAATCAGTTTACGGGAAAAGATTTAGGAGCAGAAATGTTGGGAGCTTATGTGGAAGTAGCTTACGATCTTTTCAGAAACAACACCTCTGTTAAGAATGAGCTAACTCCTTTTGTGCGATACGAGTATTATGATACCCATCAAAATACCGATGGGATAGTTGCCAACGATAAATATAAAGTATCGGAAATTGTGGCGGGTCTGGGTTACAAAGTTGCTGATGGTGTAGTATTCAAAGCTGATATGCAGTTCAGGAAACCGGCGTCTGAGGATAAATTTGCTACGACCTTGAATATGGGAATAGGATTTTGGTTTTAATTATAAATCTAAAAAGGGCAGGAAAAGAGATAGTGTTCCTGCCCTAATCAATAGTTTTATATCAATGAGTAGATTGGTTCAAATAGTTTTGGTTTTTGTGCTTGGAATGGCTTTAACCTCCTTTGATATTAGTCCTAAGTATGAAAAAAAAATAAAGAAGGAACTTCAGAATACATTTATGATTATTCCTGAGACATGGGAACTGCTTACATTTATTGAAGATCCTGAAGGCGAGATATCTACTGCCTTCTATCTGGTCAAACATGTCAACACACCCTTAGGCTATTTTTGCATTACACAAGGAAAAGGTCGATTTGAGACATTCGATTTTATCATTATCTATGATGAGACAAAGCATATTAAAGCCATAAAGATTTTAGAATACAGATCAGGTTATGGTTATGAAATTTGTACTCGGTCATGGTTAAAACAGTTCTGTGATTATGAATCCAGACATCAGTTTCAATTCAACGAGGAAGTAGAAGTCATTAGTGGTGCGACAATAAGTAGTCGTGGACTAACTGAAGCAGTTAATAAGGCCAATGTTATTTTAAACGACTTATAACCTGTTGCTATTTAGGTTGAACGCTAATGGTTAAAATAATCACAGATATTTTGTTTATTTGTATTAGTTTATAAATCAGGCCCTATTCCTGGTTGTGACAATTTTTGTGTTTTCATCAGGGATTTATCCTAATTACCACCTAATTTATTCTGAAGAATTATGCATATTAAAGCCTAGTTTCCCACCATGTTAAGGTTTCTTTTTGTTATTTTATTTTGGATTGGAAATCCCATTGATAGTCATTGGGTAAATTAAAAATCTATGTCTCATATCATACCTATTTTTAAATAACCTTGGTAAGATGCCGATAGATGATTAAAGACCAATTAGAAGCAGAGCGCATTAAGTGGTCATTTTAATCACTAATTGGTTTCATTAGATTTTTCAATGACTGCGTTATTCACACCCTATCATATAACAAGTTAGCAAAGTGTCACATATTCAGTGATTAGTGTTTTTGTTTTGGATATGGATTGTTCATGGTATATTAGTTTGTTGTTAAGATATTCAAGGGTATATTTTTCCAGGTAGAGAGAAGCATCTCTATCTTTTCTGATTTGAAGGTAACGGTAGGATCCGGTTATACAGTCGTCAATATGGGCAACGGCCATCTCTGACTCACCTTTTGTTAGGATGTTAAAACTCGAGACTCTGTATTTTAACCGAGACGTTGTCCCGGACCCTAGTTCCTTTTTGGCATCGCCCCAAAAAGGAACCAAAAAACTCTAGTCAAATAAACGCTTCCGCCCGCCTCCTTGATGAATTTTTGCTAACCCACTGGCCGGAATTCCCGCATTCATCTGCGTCGCGCCTG
>RHGE01000077.1 GCA_004296775.1 Marinilabiliaceae bacterium JC017 | reverse complement strand
GCCAAAAGCTAAATATGGGCTTATGTTTTTTTTAATTATTTGAGTACTTAACACTTGATAGATATTTATTAAAAATACTAAATATCTATCTGAATATCAATTATTTAAGCAATTTAATTAGTTGAATTTTAGGACTTTAAACAACTTCTATCTATTATCTAATCCATCATGACAGCAACCGATTTATTTAATGAAGTCAGGCACTATTGCCAATGTAATAGTGACGAAGCCATTGTCCGGAAATATTCACGTTATTTTAAGGATGAGTATGATGCCTATGGTGTGTCTGCTGAACTCTTCCAGGCTAAGTTGAAGGAGTTGTTGGGACGTCCGGAGATGACCCTGGAGTTAGTGCTGGAAACTGCCCGTTTACTTATTCCTCAAAAGAAGTATGAAGAGGTTAGTTTTGGTTTAGGTTTGACTCAAGGCTTTAAAAAGCAATTTAACATGGATGTTTTTCGGGAAATAGAGCACTGGTACCAGTTGGGTATTACTAATTGGGCCCATACCGACATGATTTGCGGGGAATTGTTACCGCTTTTTCTTGATCAGGGTCTTGTGTCTTTATCTGCCTTTGAGAGTTGGCGGGTAGCTGATAACCGTTTTCAGCGCCGATCGGTGCCTGTTACTTTCATCAAACCCTTTAAGAAGGGAAGGGAGCTGGCCCCATTGCTTGATTTCATTGATCCCCTGATGATGGATCCTGAAAGGGTAGTGCACCAAGGGTTAGGTTGGTTTTTACGGGAGGCCTGGAAGAAACAACCGGCGCCGGTAGAAGTTTTTCTGCATAAATGGAAAAATGATGCGGCTCGTCTTATCTTTCAGTATGCCACCGAGAAGATGACCAAGGAGTATCGTGTGCAATTCCGGAAAGAAAAAGGTAAGAAGTGATTGCTTTACCTTGTGGCTGACAGCTGCTGTGACAGGGAAATCTTTTTTTCGTGACGCCATTAATCCTTTCCGTGATGTAAATATTCACCAGTACTGGGTAGTTATTCTTTTTGTTTCTGAATTAGAGATCGTCATTATCTGGTTTTAAGATATAAAAAAGGGAGCTGGTCAGGCTCCCTTTTTTATGGGTGTTTTTTTGATTGTATGTTTTGTGTTTAGAGGCCTATCGGATGGCTGACAGTTTCAAATCTCTACTTTTATTGTCGCTGAGCCATTGTTCTTATTCTTTGCTGCGTTTTTTTAGTTGTATCCTTCCCAGGGCAAAGCCTAATCCAAAGGGGATACCAAATAATACCACAATGAGGAGAATCACATAGACGATGATTTTACGAATCAGTTTGATGAGGTTCTCTGTTGCTGTTTCTATCATCTGTTGACCTGTCTGGTTGATGTCTTCAGTGATGATGGCGCGCTGTGTATCGAGGTATTTTTGCAGTTCTTCCCGTTCCCGGGATATTTGCCCGATGGAATTGCTTAGCTGGTGGTTCAGGTCATAAATCATCGGGGACAATTCCTGGCGCAGTCGCACGGCTATGGAGCCCAATATCTCGGGTGATTCTTCTGCCACATTAGCCAGGCGGTCGAGCATGAGGGAGAGGCTGTCTGCCCGGGCCAGAAAGCGTTCATCAATACTGTCACGGTCCCATTTAATGGTCAGCAGATCCTTTTGCCATTCCAGCTGATATTTTATTTGGTCGTTGTAGATGCCAATGCGTTCGGTGAGATCATTCATCACCTCAGCCCCGGAACCGATGGTGGTAACATATGCAGTGTCCGGTATTTCCAGGAATTCAGTCAGGTCGGCTACCAGGCTTTTCCTGGAAAATTTCAGTCCTGTGAGGGGGTGTTTCCGTGCATATTGTTGGGTGAAAGCTATTAATTCCTTGTAATGATCTTGTTTGTTAAGGTTTTTGGCCAGCTTGTCAATGGATTGGGACAAGGTTTGTGTGGCCCGGAGAGCCACAGGGGTGTATTCCCCCAATAATCGGTTCATAGAATCGGTTTGCAGCAACTGTTCCATTTGCAGGCACAGCACCCAGGTGTCCACCAGGGAGGCTTCGGGAATGGATTGGAAGGCTGCCCTGGAGCAGGCGGCGGTGGAATTGATCTTCCAGCGGATGGCATTAATCTGGTGATCGGTATCGGGGGATGTTTTTACGATTGAATCAGAAGCCGTCATTACGGTATTGACAAAATCATTGTAAAAGGAACGTACCGCCAGGCGTGTGTTTAATTCCTTTTGGGGGAGTGGTTCCACATCTGTTTCTATTTGAAATTTTAGTAAAGAACAACCGGTTATTAGAATCGTTGTGCAGAGAATAAAAAGGTTTGGTAGATATTTCATTGGGAAAAAATTTTGTAACTAAAGTTAAATGATGGCTAAACAATTTACAATTATGGTACCGGAAAAGCAGCGGGGCTCTATTCGGTTTTCTGTAGAATTAGTTTTTCCGCATGACAGGTTTTGCAGGTTTTATAATTAAAAATCCCGATGTATTAGGATGTATAATAATGGGTTAATGGAATGAAGTGGTAAGATTAGGCCAATGATGCAGTTGCAGGTTTTGTTTTTTCGACTTGTGGGGAGTGAAGAGTTGAATGTTTTTCTTTAGAATTGGTTAATTATGATAATAGTTGTCCGGATGAAGGTATTTTGAGGCAATACTTTTAGAATACTTTTTCAAACCAGGGAGCTATTTACTTCCATTATCACATAAAAAAATCCCGACCGCATGGCCGGGATTTTTTTCTGATTGTATTCATTATAGCTTTATCCCAAGCACGGGATGTTCATTAACCAATTTCTTCAGGTCGTCGAATGCTTCCTGCTTTTTTTGTTCGAAAAGATCCTTGTAATAGTCAATACCATCCACCAGGTTTTTCTGAAAAGCGATCAGTTGCTTCTTCTTTTTGTTGTTATCTGAAATGGCCGCTTCTTCCTGCCTTTCTTTGAAAACATCCAGGTACATCTTCAGCTCTTTAATAAACATGTGCGGACGTTTGATGTCACCCATCAAATCAATTCTGCCATAAATATGGTCGACCATCTCTTTCAGGGAAGCCTTTTTAGAGAAGTAAGCCATGTTAGGACCGGGACAAACAGTTACTTTATCCGTGGCTGAAGTAGGTATCCCTTTCGATTGAAGGGTAGATATGCCTAATCCGACACAGATGCACTCTTTCTCAATGATTTTATCATACGCCTTTTGGTATTCCGCATCCGGTAACTGTTTCGCCTTAAGTTCTTCAATTTTCTTAGACTGAAACTGACGTGAAGCAGTACAGATCGGTCTGTCAGTATACTCGGTGTTGAACCTTAGGTATCTCTTAGTACAAGGCATGCCTTCTTTTCCGTTTCTGGCATTTTCTTTTTTGTGCTGTCCCATGGAAGCACCCTTAATATTATTAAAGGGCACGCCAAGAGGAGAAATACCACTCAGGTAGAAATCCTCTTCTTTGCCATCACTAAGCAGTTGCAGTGTGGAAGGATCAATACTTACCGCCTCAGGAACCAGCAAGAAAGGTGTGCCCCAGCCAACCGAATCAACACCATAAGTATTCAATAGGAATTGATGCTCTTCCGAAGTACCAACGCCTCCTTGTGCCGTAATTTTTATGGTCGGCAACTCTGTAGGAGGTATTATCTCTTTTTTAGCCAATGCATCGGTGTAGGCTTTCCGGCAAGTCTCCAGGAGAGTTTCACGATTTTTCCGGAATTCCTCCAGGATGGGTCCCATGAGGAAGCCATTGGTTGGGAACGCATGCCCCCCACAATTGACACCTGATTCCACCCGGTATTCAGAAACCCAGAGGCCTTTACCAGCCAATATTTTTCCTTGTATTAATGCCGAGCGGTAATCGCTTACCTTCAGGATGATCTTCTTCTTTAATTCACCTTGGCTGTTGGGAAAGAAATCTTTGAACTTCTCGAAATAGGAGAAAAGACGCGGATTCATGCCGGCCGACAGAACAATGGAAGAACTGAGGTTGCTGTTGGCAAATCCTCGTAAAGCCGCGTGGGCATCATTGTATTCCGATGGCAGCGCTTCATTATCCTTATAGTTCGTCTTGTCCAGCTTGGTCATGATGTTCACGTCGATACTTCCCACCGGTAAATGATCCTGTATCCATTGAGAAAACTCCTTCTTTAACTGCTGACTCTTTTGAGCCAGGTTGAATTTTTCTTTGATGGACGATAAATCCGGCAACAGTGACATGTACTTTTCAAGCTCGCCCCCTGTTTCAATGGCCGACTTCTTAATCTCAGCATATTTCTCTTTGATTAATTCATCTACCAGGTTGAGGTAAGAGGTAATTCTTTTCGCTCTATAATCGTCTACTTTCTCGGTAATGGCCTTAAAAGGTAAATCAAATTTCTTGCTGTAAAACTCCCTCATTTGCTCTATCAGGCCATCATCCACCAGCGATATAACAGAGGATATTCCATAGGGAGCCACCTTCACCGGAGTGTCGAGGGTGTATCCAATTCCCAATACCGGAATGTGGAATGAGTGTTTGTCAAACAAATTCATTAGTAAATATGGTTTTATTGTTCTTCTGACAATCCGCCAGTTGTATTTATATAAATCCTGTTACTTCTATTTTGTATAACCAACATCAACGGCTTTAGGTTGATATTGGCCCAGTGTTTTTTTTATTTCTGTTTCAGCTTTGAGAATCACTTCTTCCACATCATAATCCTTTGGATCGATGGGGTCCAGGATGGTGTAAGTGATCTGTTGTCCGAATGAATAGGGGAAGCGCTTATTCTTTGTTAATTCATAATGGCCTTCAATGGCGAAGGGTACGATAATGGCTGAGGGTGCCGCTCTTAATAGCGTATGAACGCCGCCCGTCATGAATTTCTTTACTTTCCCGGTTTTTGTCCTTGTCCCTTCAGGGAAGATACAAGCTGCCTGGTTATTGGCTTCTATTAGTTTTCCCAGTTTGAATATTTCTTTGACCGATTGGGCCCCTTTCTTGCGATCGATTAAAGCTGATTTGCCATGCTTGAGGTTATGGGAAATGCTGGGGATGTTTTTCGCCAACTCTATCTTAGAGATGAATCTGGGATAGTGCTTCCTGAATGCCCACACGATCGGCGGGATGTCATAAGTGCTCTGATGATTGGCGATAATGATTAGGGGGCGGTTTTCAGGTATCTTTTCCAAACCATTATACCTGACTTTAGCACCCATAATGGCCAACCCTTTTGTCAGGAGCAGGTTTAGGATGTCTACTATTTTTTTTCGGAATGAATCTCCAAACAATTTGAGTCCGATTGCCATAATCGGATGGAATAAAAGGAGTAGCGACCCAAAGTAAAGGTGAAAAATGGGGGTTGCTAAATAACTTAAAAACCTCTTCATGTAACTAAATATTCTCTTTTTAAACGTACAAATGAACGAAAAATATAGGTTTCATGCGAGAATATTAACAATAAAGACTTTTCGAATATATATGATGGAAGGTCGACTGTATTTAATGCGATCAGGAGTTGATTTATTGTATTGTAGAGGGTGTTTATTGAAGTTCTTTTTGTATTTATTAATGGTAGAAAAAGAGGAATTTGTAAGAAGGAATACAATGAGGCGTGGTTTGTTTATTAAGTTTAAAATAAATGATTTTGTTGTGCGTGGGATTATTGAAACAATATATGTTGCCTTCTCTTGGTAGGCTTAATTTTTGACAAATTCATTAATAAAAGTTAAAAAGTATACATTTTTTTTATCCGGTATAGGTGCGTGACCTGTTTTGATTGTCGTTAGAAGGTAATCATGAAGGAACATTTAATTTTTTAGGAAAAGAATGAAGTATTACCTGATTTTTTTATCCCTGTTTATATGGGGAGAAGTAGTTTTGCATGCCCAAAAGAACCAGTTTACGATTAGTGGGTATGTGTCGGATGTAGAAACCGGGGAAAAACTGCTTAATGCCAACGTTTATGAAGCCGAAAATCTAACCGGTACTATTAGCAATACCTATGGCTTTTACAGTTTAACATTACCCAAAGGAAAACATACCGTTGTATTTTCTTACGTGGGTTATAAAACGATTCAGAAGGAGATTGATTTGCAGGCCGATCTTACTCTGAATGTTGATTTGGCGCCTAACGGGAAACTGGAAGAAGTAACAGTAGTTGGAAAAGCACGGGAATCTAAGCTAACCGATACTCAAATGAGTACCGAGGTTGTTTCCATGGAGACCGTGAAGAATTTACCTTCTTTCATGGGCGAAGCCGATGTGATGAAGACCCTTCAATTACTTCCCGGGGTGCAGTCGGGGAGTGAGTCGTCCAGTGGCTTGTATGTCCGGGGCGGCGGACCGGATCAAAACCTTATTTTATTAGATGGTACACCCGTTTACAATGCCAACCACCTGTTTGGTTTCTTTTCTGTTTTTAATGCCGATGCCATCAAGAATGTGACGCTTTATAAAGGTGGGTTTCCCGCGCGTTTCGGCGGCCGGTTATCTTCGGTGGTCGACATTAAAATGAAGGAAGGGAATGAAAAGGAGTTTCACGGCGGGATGCAGGTGGGTTTAATCGCCTCTAAATTCTTTGTGGAGGGACCTATTAAGGAAGATAAAACGGCTTTTCACATTTCCGGCCGACGTACATATATTGATTTGTTGGCCCGGCCCTTTATGCATAACGAAGAAACTGGCGGTTATTTTTTCTATGACTTAAATGCCAAAGTCAATCACAAGTTTTCTGATAAAAGTCGTTTGTATATCAGTGCCTATACCGGGCGGGATAAAGCCTATTCGGAGTATGACGAGACCGATAGCTGGGACGGTAAGAATAACACTTATAAGGACAAGAGTAAGTTGTATTGGGGTAACCTGACTACTGCCCTGCGGTGGAACTATATTTTCACTAATAAACTGTTTAGTAATACAACCGTGACCTATAGCCAGTATCAGTTTCGGGTAAACAGTACCCAGGAAACCCTGGAGCATAAACAGACGACTGAGGATACCTATTATAACTACAAGTCGGGGATTAATGATGTGAGTTACAAAATTGATTTTGATTGGTATCCCACGCCTGCCCACGATGTGAAGTTTGGAGCTAACTATACCTATCATACTTTTAAACCGGGAGTTGAGGTATTAAAGGCAAACAATATAGAAGAGCAACCGGTTAATACTGTTTTCGGTGATCAGGATATTTATGCGCATGAGGTGACTGGTTATATCGAAGATAATATGAAGATCACTAGTCGGTTGAAAGCCAATGTTGGTTTACATGTTTCCGGGTTTAATGTGGAAAACACTTTTTATTCCTCCTTTGAGCCTCGTGCCAGCTTACGTTACCTGGCCACTGATAAGCTGACCTTTAAAATGGCCTATGCCAGGATGCAGCAATATATACACCTGTTATCCAATTCCACCATTGGTTTACCCACCGATTTATGGGTGCCGGTGACTAAAAAAATTAAGCCCATGGTTTCTCATCAAATGGCGCTGGGAACCGTTTACAGTCCCAGGAAAGGTTATAGCATCTCGTTGGAAGGTTATTATAAAGAGATGGATAACTTGATTGAATACAAAGAAGGGGCTTCGTTCTTTGGGTCTTCTCAGGGATGGGAAGAGAAAGTAGAGATGGGTGAGGGTCGTTCTTATGGAGCTGAACTACTGCTTAAGAAAGAGACGGGTAAAACCACCGGATGGATCGGATACACGTTGTCAAAGACCGACCGGAAGTTTGACAACATCAACTTTGGGAAATACTTCCCTGCCCGTTATGATCGACGACATGATGTGAGTGTAGCTGTGACCCATAAATTCTCAGATAAAATAGACCTGGGTATTTCCTGGGTATATGGAACGGGTAATGCCATCACTTTACCTTCCAATACCATTGCAACCCTGGAAATAAACCATAGCGACTATGGAAGCTATGAAGGGAATACCGTGCAATACTTTGACCAACGAAATAATTACCGCATGCCTGATTATCACCGCCTGGATGTGGGGATTAATTTTCACAAGGTGAAAAAACATGGGGTACGCACCTGGAATATCAGTGTCTACAACGCTTATAACCGGAAAAATCCCTTCTTTTTATATGTGGGAGAGAAGGATGATGTAAAAGTATTGAAGCAAGTATCGTTGTTCCCAATTCTGCCATCTGTTTCCTACACCTATAAATTTTAACCACTATGAAACGATTTAATATTCTTAAGTATATTTTCTTGATACCCCTGCCTTTTTTACTGGCTTGTGAAAAAGAGATCAGTTATAAGGGCGGAGAAATTGATAATTTCCTTGTTTTAAATGCTGCCTTGTCGCCTGATTCAGTGGTGGCATGCCATATTTCTGTCAGTGAAACCATTCTGGAAAACCACGACATCCAGGTGCCTGCTGATGTAAAGGCAACCTTATTGGAAGATGGAAAAATGGTGGGTGATCTGCAGCAAAAGGAACCAGGGGGTAATTATATTTTAGATGGTTTTAAACCTGCTGTGGGGAAACAGTATGAGATCAGGGCCAGTTATAAAGATTATCCTGAGGTAAAAGCCAAAACCTCAATTCCTGAACTAGCTGCCGGGGAGGTGGTTGCCTTTAGATATCTGCCCAATGAGGGAAAACTAAAGATTACCCTGCGGGTAGATGATAAACCAGGCCGGAATTTCTACAGACTAAGAGCTTTATCCCGTAAATATGACTGGAGCTATGGTGAAAACGGCACTGAATACAAGCCTGTCGAACCTCCTGTCTATTTTTTTGTGAAAATTGAATCGGATGATGCTGCCTTGAATGGTAACAAGGTTCGAAATGAGGAAGGAATAGAGGGATATCCCTCCAATCAATATGCCGTATTTAATGATGAGCTGTTTGATGGGAAGAGCTATTACCTTTCTTTCGACATGATTTATTATTCCTCCAACGAGTTTTCGTATGATGACTTTTGTATCGATCTGCAGGAGATTACCGAGGATCTTCATTTCTATTATAAAACAGTGGATGCGTTTCATTATTATGAAGACAGACCTTTTTCTGAACCCGTTCGTGTTTTCTCCAACGTAAATAATGGTGCAGGTATTGTGGGGGGGATGAATAACCACCTGTTGAAAGTGCGTAATAAGGATTAAATGAGTAGTTATTGAATTGTTTATTCTTTAGATAACAGGCTGTCTTTCTTTTTCGAAAGACAGCCTGTCTGTTTTTAGGGTTCGGTATATCGTAGAATGATTTCTTTCTGTAATATCAGCTCTAAAGCCTTCTGAACCGGAGAATAAATCAATCACTAGGAGGATTGGTAAGCTCAAACAGGCCATTTGTTTGTTTGGAAACATGTTACGATGAGATGATAGCTGCCTTTTTCAATCACCTTAGTAAAAAACAGAAGCCCTTAAACAGTTTGTTGCAATTCTCCTATTGCTCCAGCCACCTGGTTAGCTGTGGTAATAATTGCTCCGCCTCTTTTATACCCATCTTATAGAGGTGATCCAGTTTATCCGGTTTGTTTTCAATGCGTGAAACATTCATGGTGCCTTGTGGCTGAATGATGAAAACCTTTCCTTCGACCTCCAGCTGGGATAATTGGTCAAGGGTTTGATTGTAGCGCTCCGACCGGCTTAAGATCGCCTCTGCTAGTTGAGGGTATTTCCTGTACCGCCATCTCACCAGGCGGGTCTGTTTAATTGGTTCTTTCCGATAGCCTTTATTGCGGGTAAGTATAACGACTGCTTTGGGATAACCATCAGTGATTGCTTGCTGTACCGGGATGGAATCCGCAATGCCGCCATCCATATACAATTCATCCTGAAAAGGAACAAGGTGTGATACAAAGGGCAGACTGGAGGAAGCTGTAATGGCCTGCATCAAATCTGCATTGCTTAGTTCGTTGCCTGAGACAAAACGGATGTCACCTGTCTCAACACTGGTGATGCCGATTTTAAATTCGGTGGGCGATTGATGCAGGGTGTCGTAATCAAAGGGGATAAGTTTGTTAGGAATTTCATTGTATACAAAATCCCAATCAAACAGGTTGCCTTTAGTAATTAAATTGCGGAAACTCATGTATCGGGGATCGGCCGTGTATTTGAGGTTAACTTCCCGGTTGCGTTCAAACTGTTCCGATGCATAGGAGGCGCCATAAGCTGCCCCTGCCGACACGCCTATGCAGTAGGGAAAGTGTATTTTGTGTTTTAAAAAGGTATCCAGCACACCGGAAGTATACATGCCGCGAAAGCCACCCCCTTCCAGGACCAGGGCTGTAAGATTAGTTTGCATGTTCTTTAATTCTAGAGTCCCGAATATAATACTTTTTTAGTCGAACATTCCTTTTTTCTTTTGATTTTAATCCTTATAATAATAGATGGGAGGTTTGTCTGCTTTTTTTACAACTATTTAAGACTTCATCAGATTGTTCTTTTTATAAGGAAGAGGCATGCTGATTTTATCCGGTTTTCTTCAATTCAGCCAATTTGTAATTATAAGCAAATATTGGTGGTGGATATTGTGTTTTGTTGTTTTAATTTAAAATTTTTGACTCTATAAATTTTGAGGATTCAGGAGTTTAAGGATGTTTTGTAGATGGGGAGTCTAAATGGAGATGGGTTTTTGATATAACGCATTCGATAACCTCCACCTAGGAGTGGTATGGTGGAGGTAAGGTGCTTTGATAAGAGCTCTTGATTAGAAGTAATACTTTAATCCAAGGTTAGGATAAGTCAGGTTGTAGTCCATTGAAAATGTAGAAGACTTATTATCAGTGTCTGTTTCTTTTTTATGAGAGTAATAGATTTCGGCCAGGATTAGTTCCATGCTTAATTTTGAAGAAATAAAATATAGTAAACCAAAATCACTTCCGGCATAGTAATTTTGGTCTCGGTCATCTTTGCCTTCCAATATAAATATTTTTCCCACATAGGGTTCAATGTAAAATTTAAGTTTATCCGAGATGTTCTTATGAATTCTTAAAAATGGGGAGAAGGTGAGTGTCTTTTCCGTGTAACTATTGTATTCACTCGTAGATTCGGTATTTCGTTGTTTGTATTTCAGCTTAAAACCAATGGCTACTTTGGATGATACCATAAAGCCTGCAACTGGGGCAAAGGTAAATGATGTGGATTTGTACTTGCTTTCATAATCAGGATTTTGGTCTTTGTTATAATAATAACAGATGTTGCCTCCTAAGATGATTTTACCTTGATCTTGAGCATAAATGAATTCAATTAGACTAAATGTCAGAAGTATTAAAAGTGAAATTTTTTTCATGATTCTTTGTTTTTGTTTGGTTATTTGTTCCTAAAATGAATGGGTTATTGTCAATAGGAGGGATTGAGGTTTAATGTTTAGATCTTATTGCTAATTAAAACAGAATGAGTGGGTTCAATATTTTTAAGGGTAGATGTGATTTACATTAAGCTTATGTGTTATTATGAATAAAGCTAAATTATAAATTTTAAACTATAGTGTTGTTGCTAAAAACATGATTTATAGCAGGTTTTGACGAGGGAGTTTGAGGTTAGAATTGCATTTGTTATTATGTGATAACTATTTATGTCCTGAATAATTAGCGTTTGTTAGCAATAAATTTGAGTGATTCAGATACTTAGTGTTATTTTGGGGATGGGAACAGGTGGCTGGTACTGTTTTGTAGGTGAAGGTGTTTCGTGTTTTTGATTTTCTGTAATAGTAAAAAAGGAAAAGCACTGGTGACTTAAATGTATTTGATATTTTCAAACTGTTTTGGACACCACAAGTTTTGGCTGGTATAAGATAAATAGATAGTTTTCACCTTTGAAATAGTGATAGCGGTAAGAGAAATCTTTTGTAGTGAAGATATTTAAACTATTCTATTGGGAGTATTTTTGATGTTGCTTCATACCCATGATTAATCATTTCACGCGCCCTGTCAAACTCCAGGGTGCCACATAAATTCCTTGGTAATTCAATGAGGTAATCAGGTGGGTAAGCCGCTACTTTGAGCCGGGCAATGGTACTTTGCATGGCATCGAAGGCTTTATCGGCTATAAAGTACATGTCCCATTCCTTTTTCTCTTTGGTAACAGCCTTCTTTTTCATTTTCTCAATAAAGGCATCTATTTTATCCTGGAAAAAGTGTGTTTTCTCATTAGTGTGGTTAATCTGTTGCTCTGTCTGGGAGGCTGGTACAGGTTCTCCGCCCAGGTTTACGGCAATAATCATATCGGTATTGTCGCTAAAGGCCGGAGCAATGGGTACTGGGTTTAAGATGCCGCCATCAATGAGCTTCGTGTTATTTAATTCGAATGGCGTTAATAACAGTGGTAAGGAAATGGAGGCCCGTATGGCATCAAAGAGGGGACCGGAGTTAATCCATACTTCTTTTTCACTCTTTATATCAGCAGCTACAGCTGTGTAGGGAATGTTAAGAGAAGAAATGTCAATGTCACCAATCAATGATTTTAGTTGATCAATTACTTTATCGCCTTTGATAAAGCCTCCTTTTTCCCAGGACAGATCCATCATCATGAAGATATCTGTCTTGGTCAATGAACACATCCATTTTTCCAGTTCCGGTAACTTCCCGGCGGCATAAACGCCGCCGATGAGTGAACCAATGGAACAACCAACCAGTGATTTTATTTGATAGTTATGCTCTTCCAGCCACTTGATTACCCCGATGTGTGCTAGTCCCCGGGCGCCGCCACTTCCCAAGACGAGCGATACTGTTTTTGGTGCTGTTGCCATAGTTTTTATTAATTGGAAAGTTCTAAGATAAGGTTTTACCGATTGGTTTTACGGTGTTTTTTGGGGGATTATTTTTGCTTTACTCCTTAATCAGTGAAAATTTAATCGTTGATTTTCTTTTGGATTAAATACTATATCTCCTCCCTAAAATTACCAAAAGCATACACTATTCTGGTGGTTATTACCACATAAAGCCCCCGCTATTAAAAAAATAACGGGGGCATTTATTCACCACATTTTAATCACCCAAAGAATGCAAGCTATTTATTGCTCATCAGTAATCTCTTCTTCTACTTGTTCGGCCATTGATTTGGAAGAACCGTAAATAACATAGTCGGTATAATAGGCTTCATTTACACCTTTCCACATCATTTTACCGGCCTCGCATATTTCACTGATCAATTTATACAGGTCATTGGCCAGCTTATTGCGTTCCAGTGACTTCTCTTTCCGAAGCGAAATGGCGGAGGATTGCTCATCAATCGCTTCATCCAGGTTTGAGCGATGAGTACGGATAGAATCCAGGTTCTCTTGAGTCACTTGTCGCTTGGCTAACAGTTCAAGACGTGGTTCGGCGACCTTTATCACGTGTAGGGCATACCTCACCATTTCACTATCAGTCATCTCAGTCATGCTGGTAAAGCGGAATAGACTGTATTCAATTGATTTATGACCAAATACTAAGCGGGCGCGATTACGAAGGTCATTAATGTCGTTTTCCAACTTTTCGCGAACCATATTTTTAATATTGGTTTTCATTTTTTGCATCCCTTCGAAGTAATCATCGGTAGGAAACTCTTTAACCAATATGATGATGGCTATTATTTTGTCACGCATTGTGTCATTATAACCATATTCCAGGAATCTTTCAGCATCTCGTATCAGGGCCCTTGTGGTTTTATCTCCCCTTTGGGCTAGTTCCGACAGTGAAAAATTAAAATTTGAGTTTTTTGTCATATAGAATGGTATTAATGAATAAATAAGTTTACTGCATTTAAAATTGAAGAGGCGATGAGCTGCAGGCTCCCGGGGATCAGATACGGTGAATAACTTTTATTTAAAGCTAAAAAACTATTGATTAATATTTTATATTGACTTTTTAAAAAGATTTTCATATCGAACCAGGCTGATTTTAACGTTTTTAAGCAAATGTTATTATCTCTTTATGGTGGGGTAGTCTATTGTTTTAGTGGTATTATTGGGTAAATGAATGGGGGTTCTGGATAAAGATCAAAGAAGACCCTATATTTAAGGTGATAAATCAAAAAGAAAAGAAGGAAGTAAGTAAAAAAAGATAACCTGAATTTTGATGCTACAGAGAAAGTAATTTTCTAAATAGCAGGGGACTCGAAAAACGTCAAAAATATCCCGAAAGAGCATCCTAACGACACGGAAAAGTGTCCTAACGAGTCAGAAATGTGTCCTAACGAGTCGGGAGAGTTTCCTAATGCCTGGAAAATGCTTCCTAACGAGTGGGGAGAACGTCCTAACGACCCGGAAAGGTATCCTAACGGGCAGGAAATGTGTCCTAACGAGTTGGGAACGCTTCCTAACATCCCGGGAATGTTTCCTAAGCAGATATAAATATTAGATGCCTTAATGAGGTCTATATTCCAGAGATGAGGCAATGGTTGCGGAATGTAATAGCGTGGGGGCTATGGAATTTATCACTTGCGGATGATTCATCTTTGGCCATGAAAGCATAATGAGTTGTTTTTATTTCTCTATTTTATTCTTTCAAAGCAAGACGGAGTGGGGCAAGAAAGTTAGTTTAAATGTTCCTTGGACTGGTTTGTATGAAAAAAGTAAGCGGAAGAGGGCAGCTAAATCCTCAGGGGTGGTGTTGGCAAGTTTCTGATGGATTGATATTTTAAAAACAAAAAACACTTCCCGCTCACAATTAAAGAGAGAGAAGTGTATTAGTTTGATAAGGATTGTTTTTATCAGGGTAAGTCCTTGCTTTGATTTTCCTCACGCATGATTTGTTCCACCCAGGTTTTAATGGGAGTATCATTAACCATCACATCTTTCAAAACAGCTGTTCCATCTTTTATACTTACCAATGCATAAGTCACCTGGGTACTGTCGGCGGTAGCTTTTCTTACTGCCGTTTCAGCCGTGTAAGCTTTTGTTTCTGTCATGTAGTAGCGATCAAAGGGAAATTCAATGAAGACTTGAGTGGTATCGTTCTCATAATTAGTGTATTGTATTTTTGTTTCAAAATAGTTATTGGTTGTATTTGGCTGATCTTTACTGATGCCGGCTATTTGAGCAAACCCGGCAGAATCATTGGTGAGTTGTACAAATACTGCATCGCCATTATCCCAATCGTGCGTTGGTACCGTAATCCAGCCATCGGCTTCGAAGCTTAAGGTAATGTATTTACCCCGGAAGGGATCGGAGGGATCAATGGGAGCGGTTTTAAAACGGTATACCCGGCCCGATTCTAAAATATCTTCATGATTCCAGACCATCTGAGCAGGTATGGCTAACTGAATGAGGGCTGCCACGATAAAAAGGGCAGGTATTATATGTTTCTTACGCATTGGTTTTTCGTTTTTGTAGCATTTTATAATTGGCAAAAAAGAAGCCGGTTCCAACCACTATGAATAATAAGCCTCGCATAACAAAGCTGATATTGGTATCGAAGAAGCGGCAAATTACCAGGGTGGTAATGGTGAGTAAACCATAATTCAATATTCCCAAATGATTGTTGTTGGTACCATAACGGATATAGAACAAGCCAATAACCAGTACCAGCAGGTTGATCATTACCTGGGGAATAACAGGTGAATAGTGGCCGATTATAAATAAGAGCATAAATGCCATGAAAATGAGCTCCAACGGGTTTAATTTCTGTTCCCGGTTTCGTTGCATTTTAAAAATATACAGGCTTGTGCCTATGGCAGTCAATAATAGGGAAATGAAAAAATCAGGGGTGCGGATTAACAAACCTAAGGAGTGGGACTGATCGGCAATATCTTTCCATATCCAATCGAAACTTAGGGTTAATAATAAAACTATGGTGCCGAATGAGCCTAAGACCAGGTAGGCATTGTTTCTTCTTTTAACGGAAGAAAAAGAGGGTAGTTGACCCAACAGGTAAATGGTGCCGAACAAACTCATGTATGCCGGGAATAGCCAATCATTGATGTGGCTGGCGATAGAACGCAGTGAAAAAATTATGGATAGGATGATGAACCAGTGGTGGAAATTGGTAAAGTTTCCTTCGGGTCGTTGCCGCATTAGTCCCAGGTAATGGGGGATAATGGCGGCCAGCAGGGGCCAGTAAAGATGAACCGAAACTGCACTGTGTGACCAATAATCGGTTTCGCCCACCAACCAGGTGATGCCAATAATATATAAGAGCGACACCATGGAGGAGCGTAACAGGTAAATAATAGGAAGGCTTAAGAGTGTCCAGGTGAGCAGAAAGCTACCCAGGTTGCCGGGGATATTATAAATCTGGCTGACCAATGAAATGCAGGCCCCTATTGAAAAAAACAAGAAGGTAGCGGAGCTTTCCCGCCAGGGTGCCTGATCATTTTTTTTAAGCAATGCAAACAAGCCGATGCCCTGGCCGGTCAACAAAGGCAAAAAGGCCAGAGTGGTTTTGACTAAGCGGGGGAGGCTATCCCAATTGTGAGCAATGATAAGGATGATACCCAAACCTACCAGACAGGCGCCCAATACACCAAAGATGGTTAACAGGCGGTTGTTTGAGTGAGATTCCTTTCGGGCATAGTAGGAGCGGATGGCTTCTGCCACATCAGCGGTGATTACTGCCTCTTGTTCCAGCTCCGGAAGGTCTTTTAACAGTTGTTTTTTCATTGAAATAATATCTGAGTTTTCAGTTACAGTAAAAAATGGTACTCAAAAAATATCCTTACCAGGTTATTTTAGTTGTTTGTGAGTGATTGATGAGTGCCAGCTTTTTTGCGTTTTTTTCGCCACTGTAAGCGTAATAAAAAAGCCAGGATAATGAGTATAATGAATGGCCACAGACGAATCATAAACAGCACAAAACTCACGAAAGTATGCCAGCCGCCCGAGAGGGATTGTTTGAAACGTTCGATGAAACGATCGCGTTTAGTTGGTGTATAGATATATTCACGTTCTTGTGACAGGTTTAGGTGAAGGGTGCTGTAATTAACCTGATCGCCCAGGTATTTTAGTCGTCCTTCGGTACTGTCAATCTCTTCCTCAATAGACCTGATCTCCTCCTCAATAGCCAGAATATCTTTAACGCTATTGGCTTTTTTTAATAATGTTTTATACCGGGTGAGATAACTGCGTTTATTGGCAAGCCTGGTTTCCAGATCTATGAATTCAGTAGTTACATCCCGGGCTTCAATGTTTTTATATTGTATTTCACCCACACCAACTTCCAGCTTACTTATAAACGTTTCAAAATAGACCGCCGGTATACGGATTGTGAGTTCATAGGTCAATTCATAGTCTGATTTTTGCAGGTTTTCATTGCCGTAGTAGCCACTATAACGCTTCATCAACGAGTCTACGTGTTGTTTGGCAGGCGTTAATTGTTTTACGCTAAGTCCCAGGTTACCATCCTTGATGATTTTTTTCTTAATAACAGGTTGAGAGGATGCTTCCGGCAGGGGCGGAGGGGGCGGTGTTGTTTCCTCTTGTCGGGTAATGGGGATTATTTCCTCTTCCTGGTTGTAGGCGCCAAAGGAACAGGTGTTTTTTTCGGTTTGAGTACAAGATAGACAGATGGATAGAAGAAATGCAGTTATAAAAACGGATGGATTTATTTTCATAAGTCATCAATATTATTCCTGAAATGTTTGTTGAGATCAATGATAAGGAAAATTGAACACTTTTTGATACTTCTATTATCCAATGAAGGGTTTTTGTTTGGTGTTTTTCAGGTAATAGAGCCCTGAAAAATAATACTTGATATATGATTTAATCTCCTGTTGGCTCTCAAAAGTGAAAAAGGGATTACGTGCTGTTATTTATATTTCCTTAGTGACAGGTGATATGTGTTTCGATGCCTGCGAAGAGGTTGATATCCCCAAAGACTATCCGATTTGAATTTTTTCCCGGATAGCTAATGTATGCAAAGGTGGTGTAAGGGATATTTGATTAACGATTGATGTCTTTTTTTCTGTACGGAGTAATTGATTGATGCTTTGCCTTGTCATTAAGGCCGGAATATACCCTGTTTTTTAAACAGCTGTTACGCACTTTCATGTTTCAATTTAGCCGTTTCCACAACTCTTATAAAGTATAACGCCTGGTACACCTGTAATTTTGATCACTGATTATGTATGCAAATAGTAATCATTAGTTATATACAAACAGACTCAAAAAATGAAAAGACAAGCGATTCAGGCAGTATCACTTTTGATGCTGACAATAATAGGTTTCAGTTTCTACGGGTGTAGTAGTAAAGAGACCGCGACAGAAGTGCAACGGCGCTATGTGAAAGTGATGCAGCTGACACCAGCGGCAACTGGTGAAGAATGTGTTTTTAACGGGCAGTTAAGAGAAAAGAAGGAAGTTAATGTGGCCTTTAAGGTAGGCGGACAGGTGTTAGATATTCGGGTTGATGAGGGCGACTATGTTAAAGCAGGGGATGTGATTGCTATTATTGATCCCCGGGATTATAAGATTCATTTGCAGGCGGCTAAAGCGCAATACCAGCAAATGAAGGGGGAGTATGAGCGTTACAAGCAGTTATATGAAAAGAAAAAATTACCGGTTAATACCCTGGAAAAGCTGGAGGCGGGTTATTTATCGGCCGAGAGCGCTTATGAAGCGGCCCAAAATGCTTTACAGGACACTGAGTTGAAAGCCCCCTTTGCCGGGTATATCTACCGGAAAAACATTGATAAGTTCGAGAACGTCGGACCGGGTCAGTCTATTGTGGCTCTTATCGATGTTAGCCACCTGGAAGTGTATTTCAGTCTCTCCGAAAGCCAGGTAGGAATGGCCAGTCAGTTTGAAAAGATCACTTGTGATGTGCTTAATGCAAAAGTACATGATGTGCCGGCCAAGGTGTTATCGGTCAATGAAAAATCCAATGGGAATGACATGTTCGATGTGCGTTTAATCATTGAAAATAATCAGCAAAATAGTTTGAAACCAGGTATGTCCGTCAAAGTAAAGGCTAAAATGCCGCAGGTAAGTCATACTAACATTCGGGTGCCGGTGGAATCTGTTTTCTACAAAGAGAAAAAGGCTTTTGTGTGGATCTATAATCCCGGTGATTCATCGGTTATGAGCCGGCAAGTGATAGTTGATCGCTTGGGACAGCATGGATTTGTAGGTGTATCCAAAGGATTAAAGCGTGATGAAATGGTAGTAACAGCTGGTGTTTACAGCTTGTCAGAAAATCAGCCGGTTAAAATTCTCAAAGACAAAAATCTTTAATCCCTAGTAAACAATGCTTGATAAGATATTATCTCAAAAAGCTTTTTTAAGCTTTGTATTTTTTGCGCTGATCCTGGGCGGGGTGCTTTCATTCTCTTCATTGGGGAAATTAGAAGATCCTGAAATTCCGGTGAAAGCAGCGGTGGTTATCACCCCTTACCCGGGGGCTTCGGCCGAAGAGGTGGAAACGGAGGTGACGGATGTGTTGGAGAAGGCGATTCAACGGTTGGAGAATATTGATCGTATTGAATCCCGGTCCATTGCCGGTATGTCAGAGATCACTATTACTATAGAGTCCAGTGTTAATACCAAGGACTTGCCACAGTTGTGGGATCATTTGCGCCGGAAAGTTAATGATGCCAAAGGAAAATTACCACGGGGGGCTTATGATCCTATTGTCAATGATGATTTCGGGGATGTGTCGGGAATCTTCCTGGCGATCTCCAACGATGGATATGGCTATTATGAATTTCAGGAATATGTAGATTTTGTGAAACAAGAGCTTTTGTTGGTATCCGGAGTGAAGCGAATAGAAGACTTCGGGAAGCAAACGGAAGTAATTAATATCAAATTTGACAGTGAATATTTTGCATCACTGGGGATTAATCCCATGATGATCTTCCAGGCGTTCAATGATCAGGGACAAACCGTTGATGCCGGTGATTTTTTGTCCGGAAGTGAACGTATCCGCATCGATATAGGAAATAAATTCAGGGATCTGGATGAGATAAAGAATTTCGAAGTTAAGCTTCCCAACGGGGGGCGTTACCGGTTAGGTCAAATAGCTACGCTAACCCGTGAGTTTAATAAGCCGGTGATGCAGAAAATGAAGTATAACGGACGTGAAGCCATCGGTTTGGCCCTGTCAATGGAAAAAGGGGGCAATGTGCTGGTGCTCGGGGAAGCAGTGGAAAAACGGTTGGCCGAATTGCAAAATTACCTGCCTGTGGGTATTGAATGTCACCCTGTTTATTTTCAGCATAAGAATGTAGCCGAGTCCATTGATAATTTTACGGTTAATCTAATTGAGTCGGTACTTATTGTGATTGCTGTTTTATTGTTGGCAATGGGATTGAAGGCTGGTTTATTGATTGCCAGCGGTTTGGTATTTACTATTTTAGGAACGTTCATTATGATGAGAGGTGTGGATATTGAGCTGCACCGTGTTTCATTGGCGGCCATTATTATCGCCATGGGTATGTTGGTAGATAATGCCATTGTGGTAGCCGATGGAATCCTCATTGATCTGGAGCGGGGGATGAAAAGGAAAAAGGCCTTTGTCAATACAGCTAAAAAATCGGCTTTTCCGCTTCTGGGGGCTACCCTGGTGGCTATCCTGGCTTTTATGCCATTAGCCTTTAACTCTACAGGTGTTGGTGAATTCCTGAAACCAATGTTTTATGTGTTGGCGATTTCATTGTTTATCAGTTGGCTGTTGGCGATGATTCAAACGCCTTTTATGGCACAGTACTTTTATCCTAAGGGGAGAAGGAAATCAGATGGTAATGAGGCGCCTTACCAGGGGAAATTCTATAAGTGGTTCGGACGTTTCATTCGGTTTGCCTTATTACACAAGTCGTTGGTTACTATTTCCACGGTAGTGGTAGTGGTAATTTCTTTTTGGGCATTTCAATTTGTCAAGCAGGACTTTTTCCCGGCTCCGGTAACCGATCAATTTATTTTGGAATACCGCTTGCCGGAAGGAACGGATATCACCCGGGTTGAAAAAGATCTGGAAGAAATACAACAAGAAATCATGGGCTGGGATAATAGGAATTACGTGGTGACATCCCTGGGGTGTACACCTGTTCGATATACCCTGATGCGTCCCATGAATGGATTAAGTTTGAGCTATGGTGAATTAATTATTTCTGTCAAAGATAAATATAAAGCACAGGAATTTATAAAACGCTTACAGCAATATGTTTCCAAGAATTATCCCCAGGCTTTAGCGCGGGTAAGACAATATATAGCTGTTGGCGGGGACTTTAAAGTTGCGGTTAAGTTTTCAGGACCGGATGCAGAAGTGCTTAAGCAGTTGGCTGGTCAGGCTAAAGTAATTATGCGACAGGAGCCCAAGGCGGCTTTTGTTACCGATGACTGGAAAAATGCGGTAAAGGTGTTGACACCGGTCTATTCCCAGGAGCAAGCACGTGAATTAATGGTTAGTCGTAAAGATGTGGCCACGGCATTGGCTATCGCATCCAAGGGATACCCGGTAGGGGCTTATTATGACGGGGAATACCAATTGCCTGTCATGTTAAAGCTTAATCAAACCATAGAAGAAGATGTCAATCAGTTACCTTCTATTCCGGTTTGGTCGGGATTACCATCCAGTGTAGCTTTGAGTCAGTTGGTTGATTCTATCGATGTGCGTTGGGCATGGAGTATAATCAGGAGGTATGACGGGCAAAGGGCTATACAGGCACAGTGTGATCCTGTTTATGGTTGTACAGGCAGTGAATTAATTCCCCTGATAAAAGACAAGATAGAAGCAATTCCGTTGCCGGAAGGGTATAGCTTAACCTGGTTAGGAGAATTGAAAAATAGTAACGAAGCAAACGAGGGATTGGCTGAGAATTTGCCATTGGCAGTGTTGATGATGATCATTATTATAATCGGTTTGTTCAATAACTTCAAACAATCCTTTATTATCTTCATGCTAATGCCATTGGCTTTTATTGGGGTGATCCTGGGCTTCCTGGTAACCCGTTCATATTTTGGCTTCCTCTCCATTGTGGGTACCCTGGGACTTATGGGAATGATGATAAAGAACTCAGTGGTGCTGTTGGATGAAATAAACCTGGAAATAAAAAGTGGAAAGGATGTGCTCATGGCTGTGATCGATTCCACTGTGTCCAGGGTAAGACCGGTAATGATGGCGTCTTTAACGACTATCCTGGGAATGTTCCCCCTGTTGTTTGATGATATCTTTAAAAGCATGGCTGTAGCCATTATGTTTGGTTTGTTGGTGGGAACAGTGATTACTTTGGTTGTGGTGCCGGTATTGTATACCATCTTTTACAGGGTTAATACCCGTTCTCTGCATGATTATCGTGATTCAGAGGAGATGAGAGCAGTAGAAAAATAATACATAAGGAAAATGAAGATGATAGGTTGTTCTTACATGGTTAGATTAGGTTAGGTTTTGCACCAGCCGGTGGTAAATGTTCTATTTAATGATGTTTTTCCCGAGTAGCCGGCTGGTGCTCCTTTCCCTTTTGTGATTTACTGAATGTCGAAAATCAGGAAAGGGATTTATTAAGCAGAGAAAACTACTCTTTCGAGAATACCATAGTCTTAACTTCTATTGTCTCATAATCTAAAAACTAAAATTGATACCCATGAAATACCATATATTAATAGTTTGCCTGTTTCTATCCTGTGGATTGAAAGCCCAACAGCTTTTAACCCTGGAACAGTGCAGAGAGATGGCATTGGATTATAACAAGTCATTAAAAACAGCCGACCTGAAATGGCAGGAAGCCAGGTCGAATAAGAAAGAAGCACGTACGGCTTACCTGCCCAATGTTGACGGAACAGGAACAGTGACCTATATGCCGCAAATGGACAATATAAACGTGCCCGGATTCTTTCTCCCTACTGCGTCACCGGGTGGGGAAATTAACGGGACCAGTGATGTATATTTCCCCGGGATGAATCTTGAGACGGAAGAACTGAAGGTTTATCAGGCTCAGGTTGCCATGCAAATACCTATCTACTCAGGAGGGCAAATCAGATATGCCAACAAAATGGCTGACAAAGGGGTGGAGATTGCCGGGTACGCTTATCAATTGCAGACCGATCAGGTTATATATAATACCGACCAGGTTTACTGGCAGTTGGTGGCGTTGAAAGAGAATTTGATTGTAGCTCGCAAATATGTTGAAATGCTGGAGTCGCTGGAACAGCAGCTTAAGGATATGTATGAATTGGGCTTAACGCCTAAGAGTGAGCAGCTGAAAGTGACGGTTCAAAAGAATGAGGCCATGTTGAATCTTTTGAGGGCGGAGAATGGGTTTAAGATATTAAAAATGAATCTGTGTCAGATCATTGGCATTGCTTTGAATACTCAAATAGATGTGACTGGTCAGTTAAACCCGGAACCGGAAATGCCCGTTATGGCCGATGGGATAAATATGGCATTGAGTAACCGCAACGAATTGAAAATGTTGGATGGACAAGTGGATATTGCTAATTATCGGAAGAAAAGTATTACAGGCTCCTATATGCCAAGTCTGGGCGCACAGGTTAGCTATGGTTATAATGAGATACCCGATGTAATGGATGGCGACTGGAATACTATTGCTTCGGCACAGCTTTCTATTCCGCTTATTCACTGGCGGGAGAAAAAACATAAAGTGGATGCCGCCCGATTGCAGAAACAACAGGCTGAGTTGAAACTGGAAGAGACCAAAGAGTTTGTGCAATTGGAGGTGCAGCAATACATGGTGCAGGTAAATGAAGCATATGAGGCCATTTTGCTGGCCCGTAAAAGTCAATTGGAAGCCGAAGAGAGTCTGGAGGAGGTAAATGCCAGTTTTGAAGCCGGCCTGAATACCACAACAGATGTGCTAAATGCTCAGGCGGCCTGGCAGAATGCTCATGCTAGTCTGTTGAAGTCGCTGGCTACTTTCGAAATAGCAAAAACGGCCTATTATAAGGGGATAGGGCAGTTGATGGTGGATCAAATGTGATATTTTAAAAGTTAATGATTCTTTGTTTTGATTAGAGATAGTGGCCGGTTTTGTTTTATTAACTGGGTCACTATCTTTAGCCGTTTAAATACCATGAGTATGCAAGAGCGACCAATCGTATTTTTAAATTTTAAGACCAGGATACTCTTTGAAGTATTGCAAGGGTGCATTTTTAATATGGTGTTAATGCTTACCTTATATAAAGATAGGCCTGTTACATTGCAGGGGGTAGTATTTACTGTTTGTCTTTTTGTTCATATCAGTGAGGGTATCTTTATTTTTAACCGGCTTATTTCTTATAAATACCCCTGGCATCTGAAAACACGGCGGCGAGTTATTCTATTGGTGATTTTCTCTTGTTTTTGGTTCTGCTTTTCAGGGTTTTTGACCCATCTTTTAAAGCCTTTTCTTGATCAGGGTGAACCCATTGCTCCGGAAATCTATTATGCAACAATTATTCTTTCCATCCTTTTTGTATGTATCTATGTGGTGTTGCTGATTACTTACAATTACCATCAGAGTTTAAGTTTTTTTCTTGTGGAGAATGAGCGGTTGAAGCAGGATAAGCTTCGACTGGACTACCGGATACTGCAGGATCAGATTAATCCCCATTTTCTCTTTAATAATTTGAGTACCCTCATTGCTATCATTCGGCAGGATCAGTCTACAGCTATCCGGTTTGCAGAGAACTTCTCTGATGTATACCGGTATGTGCTCCAGAGTAAGGATAATACTTCAATAAAGCTCGAAGATGAACTGACTTTTATTAAAGCCTACCTGGCATTGCACCAGGAAAGGTTAGGGAAGGGGCTGCAGGTTAAGATAGACATTGAGGAAGCATTATTAACCAGTCACCTACCGCCGCTGAGTCTTCAGTTTTTAGTGGAGAACGCCATAAAGCACAATGTAGCCACTCGGATTACGCCTCTTTCAATTTCTTTATATAGTAAAAATGATAAGTTGGTCGTGCGGAATAATTTAAATCCTAAAACAACGACTTATTCCAATAATACCGGGTTGAAAAATCTAAAGAAAAGATATCGGTTTTTAACCCAAGAGCTATTGATTATTGAGAAGAATGATAAAGAATTTACCGTAGAGTTGCCATTAATAAGAAATTGATATGGAAGTGAATGTGATTATTGTAGAAGATGAGGTGCATAGCGGGGAGATGTTAAAAAATATGGTTGCCAGGATTCGTCCCCAGTGGAATATTAAGGCTTTGTTGCAATCCGTAAGTGAAACGGTACACTGGTTGAAAAATAATGAAATCCCTCATGTTATTTTTTTGGATATAGAGCTGGCTGATGGTAATTGTTTTTCAATATTTGAGCAGGTTTATGTGGAGAGTGGGATTATCTTTACCACCGCCTACAATGAATTTGCACTTAAGGCTTTTAAGCTGAATAGTATTGATTACCTATTAAAGCCTATAAAGGAAGCAGAGTTGCTACAGGCTATTGACAAGTTTGAGAAGGCCATGTCTCATTTTGAAAATAGTGTCAAACCATCCATTGATTACCGTCAATTAGTGAATACTATTCGGTCCTCTCAAGGAGAATATCGTCAGCGATTTATTATTTCCAAAAGAGAGTCGTTTTTTAAACTTCCGGTTGACGATATTGCTTATTTTAATTTTGAGAACCGTATTACCTATGCGGTTACCTTCGACAATAAACAACATGTTCTTAATCAGTCGTTGGATAAGATAGAGCAGGAATTGGATCCGAAGTGCTTTTTCAGAACCAATCGGCAAACGATAGTAAATATAGAGGCCATTGATCGTTTTGAAGTGTATTTTAGTGGTAAGTTAGTGGTTAAGCTAATCAATAACCTGAATGATAAAATCATTGTAAGCCGGGTCAAAGCCTCGCATTTTAAGGATTGGATGAATCAATAGAGCAAAGCCGTCAATTACGACGGCTTTTTATTTGTTAACTAAAGTTTCCCACGCTTAATATGCCCTATAATTAAGGGTGTTAAATTTCACAATAGGCTGTTGATTCGCGTCTAATTATCATGTTCTCAGGATGCAGCTAGCCAAAGGCTATTATTGATGTTATTTTGGTCATTATCTTCGTA
>RHGE01000076.1 GCA_004296775.1 Marinilabiliaceae bacterium JC017 | reverse complement strand
AACCAATTCTATGGGTCACAACCGCGAAGCTTTCGCAAATTTCATGTTATTGACCTATTGGTTATTGTGTTTTTGAAAGTGCTGGAAATTCATTAAAAAAACTGACTTTTTTGCCATTTATGGGTTCATTTTTTTCAAGTTGGGTTAAGAACAAACTAATACACCTTGAACAATCCGCATCCAAGACAAAAGCACTAATCTCTGGCAGTAAGACACTTTGCAAGCTTGTTATATGATAGACATTAGACCAATTGGCATCCATCTCCTTTTAAATTCCTAACCAGGATAAACCAGATAAGTATTCAGATATGAGTATCAAGATTTTGCATGACCGGAATTGCAATATCCTGCCAAAAAATACACAAACATTACTGAAGACCCTAACCGGGACGAGCGAGAGAAGTAGTAAGATGTTAGAATCAAGTAACGAATATCAAGTATCTAGATTTTAGTATCAAGATGGGAACATAAGGCATTAAGCGGAATCAAGAGTAGGTTAATACCACCCGCGAGCTCCGCACGGGATTATTAACATTTTTATCCTTCGGACAATCCTATCCCGAAGGGATTTGATATGAATAACCGTAGGTGTAACTAAACTAGAAAATTTTCCGGGAACGATGACGACGATGTCGGGAGCCGGAATACGCGCCACTGACACCTGGCTCGCTACATGGCATGGCACCCCGGTATGATTTTTTCTTAGAAGACTGCCCGAAACGATACAAGATTGAAAACTCATTGGCCCCATTACTATAACCGGCCAATTCAGACATGGTTAAATCATAGCTATAAGAGAACCGGACCGGTCCGAGATGTACCCCCAAAATCATTATTAATGCATCATTATTTACTAACCCGGCTGTGGACACGCCTGGAATACCACGATACCATAAACCCACCTCCAGGGGATTAATATACCAATAAGTACCAATATCAAGTTGGTTATAGTCCTGCTGCATCCGGTAGTTCATAGCTAAAGTGACACTCTGCTCATCACTGCTTCGCCGGCTCTCTTTATACCGGTATTTATATCCGGCATACACCGATGTTTTAATGGGATCACTGGTCTCCACATCCGTAAAACCGATATCATTCTTTATCAAGTGATCCACCGCTACACCAAACCAGAAAAAATCACTGTAAATCATCGCAGAGGCAGCCGCATCGAACTTATTATAATTCTCCTTCACATAGGTGGTGATAGCACCTGGCAACAAATTTCCATCGGGTCCTATTTGATCAGGCAATTCAATGCGTGAGGGATCAATTTTCTGCTCAGCATACTTAAACAGAATACCGGGACGTACAAAAATATCCCTGACCACTTCAATTTCATAGGCATAAGAAACGCCAATATCCTGACGTACCAATTGACCGCTTCCCTGGTTATCGCGCAAAAACAATACACCTACCCCACTGCTGTAATCTTCAAAAAAATGATCGGCAGAGAAGGCCACCGTACTATAAGTATTAGGAATACCCGGCCATTGATCCCGGTAGTTAAGCGCCAGCCGTGTTCCATTAGTGAGACCGGTAAACGACGGACTCAGATAAAGAGGAGACGCATACATTTGCGAAAAAGATACATCCTGGCCGTTCATCCTGGTTGAAACAACCAGGATAAGGGCACAAACAGACAATATTACGCTTAAACTTTTCCTCATAATTAAAGTAATTCCTTATTAACGGATCAACAGCACACTGCCTGTTTCCCGGAATTCTTTACCACTTATAAACCTTCCGGAAGCTTTCCATACATAAACTGCTCTAGGCGCTAATTTATCCATGTAAAAACCGTTCCAGCCCTCATTCACATCGTTACTTTCATAAATGAGCTGCCCCCAGCGGTTATAAATCTGCAAGTGGTATTCATCCACATCCCGGTACACCGGCTTGAAGATCGTATTTACTTCAGCCTGTCCGGCTAAATCATTGCTCTCCGGACGCGGTGCAAAAGCATTCGGGAAGGCAATAAAGCCGGCCATCTTCACGGTAATTAGATTCTCTTTATGCAAGACATCTTCACAACCATACTCATTATGCACGGTTAAAATCATAGAATATTGTCCGGCCTCCTGGTATTCATATGACGGATTGGGTTCTTCAGAAGTATTACCATCGCCAAATTCCCAAAGATATTTATCCGCATCCCTGGATAAGTCATAGCAACGGATCTTTTCTCCCGGCACATACACCAATGTTGGCGTCACATCAAAATCAGCCACCGGATGATCATACACCGTAATGGTTTTTGTAAAGACATCATCTTTTCCATCCGGTCCCGGAGCGGTAAGAGAAACCACATATTCACCCGGTTCATCATACGTGTGTACCAAATGCCTGTCGCCTGAACTGTCGCCATCGCCAAAATCCCAATGGAAACTGGTACCTCCAACAGAATAGTTGGTAAACTTCACTCTCAACGGATAACACCCCTTGTCCACATCAATGGTAAAGCCTGCATCCGGCACCTCCTTGTAATTAATGGTAACATCACTGTAGGCCACACAACCGTTCACGTCCATGGTCCAACGGAAAGTATTCTTTCCTGCATTCAGTTTTGTCACTTTTGTATTAAAGAAGGAGGCATCTTCAAATTCTCCGTTTCCGGCTATCACCGTCCAGGTACCTTCCTGCTTCCCAGGATTAGCACCCTGCAGTTCATATTCCGGCTCATAGGTAACATCATTCTCACCGGCATATGGCACCGTTTTATTACTTCTAACAGTCACCACATCCTCCGTAGTACATTCACCATAGGAGATGATCCATTTATACACATTTTCCCCGAAATTAATATCGGTCACTTTGGAATTATACATGGTGGCATCTTCGAAGGTTCCGGCCCCACTGACTACCGTCCATTTTCCATGACCGGATACCGGATTATTCGCATTCAGTACCAGATAATCCTCACATACCTCCCTGTCGGAGCCGGCATAGGACTTATCAGGTACCTGGTTAAATACAATCACCGAATCGGTAGAGAAACAAGCCCCGTTTTGAATGGTCCACAACAACACATTCTTGCCGAATCCAAGGTTACGAATGGTGGTTTTTGGCTTGACTACATTGTCAAAATCACCCTTACCGGAAACCATCGACCAGGCACCATCACCAAACGTGGCGGTATTAGCATCCAAAATGCTCCAGTCTTTACAATCCTCAATATCGGGTCCGGCATTGGCCACCGTAGCCGTATTATTAATAACTGTGATACGATCCTGCTCCTTACATTGGCCTTGGGTTAACGTCCATTCAAGAATGTTCTCACCCGGATTCATATTTTGAATTTTGGCATTTGACCTGGAAGGATCATCGAAATTACCTCCTCCTTTAACAATGGTCCACAAACCCGATCCTACTTCAGGAGGAGTGGCCTTAAGGGTGATCTCCGGACGACATATTTCCACGTCTCGCCCGGCATATGGTGCTGATGGCTGATTATTGGTGATTCGGACCACATCATCCAGAACACATCCTTCATTTTCCACCACCCAATTGAATACATTATCCCCTTTGGACAGACCAGTCACCTCGGTCTTTGGATTCGTTGAAGAAACAATGGTTCCAGAACCCATCAATACTTCCCAACGCACTTTACCTATCTCCACCGATTTGGCATCCAAAGTTGTTGACGACTGACAATTTTCCTGGTCACTGCCGGCATAAGCGGCATCAGGCAGATTATTGGTAATGGTCATATCCGCTGATGTGGTACAGTTATTATAACTGATAGTCCAGCGTAACACATTCTTGCCCTGTGCCAGGTTATAAACCGGTGTTTTAGGATTATTCTGGTTTTCAAACACAGCCTGACTGGTTCCTCCCACAATGCTCCAGTTACCAATACCCGGTGCCGCATTATTTGCTTCCATAATATGATCGGCGGAACAGATGGCTTCATCAGCCCCTACCCGGGCTTCAATGCGGTTATAATCAATCTCCACATCCGAAGAAGAAACACAATCCTCTTTCCGGATGGTCCACCGGAAAATATTTCTACCAAATGCCAGGTTATCAATGTTGGTATCCGGGTTATGAATATCCACAAAATCGGCTGCTCCACTTAATATGGTCCAGGTACCGGTTTCATTATTACCAATCCTATTAGCCGCTAAGACTGTAGAATTAGTTTCACACAACGCCTGCTTATCTCCGGCCAGTGCCTCAGTTGGCTGGTTGTTGGTAACATTCACTTCACTTACATGGGTACATCCTTTATTGAGGATGGTCCAGGTAAGCACATTTTTACCCTGATCCAGATCCCTTACAACACTATAGGGATTATTGGGTTCATCGAATCGAGCTGAGCCCGAACCTCCCTTTACGCCCCAGGTTCCAATACCCGGCAATGCATTGTTGGCCTGCAAACGAACCGTATCAACACAAAGCACCTGATCAAACCCGGCCTGGGCCTCAATCAAATTATTGCTTATCTCAACCTCAGAAGAGGAAGTACAACCATTATTGTCGATGATCCACCGGAAGCGGTTGCTTCCCTTACCAAGGTTAGTCACCATAGACTCATGAAATCCTTCTTCAGCGATCTCTCCGGAACCCGAAACCAATTCCCATTTTCCAGTTCCATATTCGGGGTCATTGGCTGACAATTGCACCTTATCGGTACATATATCACGATTGGTTCCGGCATATGAAGTAGAAGGTTTATGACTGGTAACGGTAATTTCCTGACTATCGGAACAATATTCAGTACTTATCACCCAGGTCAATTTATTATCGCCTGGCCCCAGCTCTTTGGCCCAGTTACCATCAATAACAGCATGTCCTTCAATTACCTTCCATTCACCAACACCATGACTGGGCGAATTAGGATTTAATAGAATACTATCCTTACACGTAACGACATTGTTACCTGCAAATGCATCGGATGGCAACCCGTTAATCACCCGAATTGTGTCAGTAGAAACACATGTTTTATTCGCATCACCTTTTGTTATTGAATAAACCAATACATTTTCTCCTTTTGATAGTCCACTCACCGTTGGTTCAGGAATATCAGGATTATTGAATACACCGCTACCGGATAGTAATTTCCAGAATGGTACTCCCATACCATTAGTAGGCGGATTACCTTTTAAAGTATAACTATCTGCACATATTTCCACTTTTTCAGCACCAGCATTCGCCAAATCAGGAGAATTATTAATAATCGTCACATCATCATGAGAAGTAGCACTTTCATCCCCAAATTTAATGGTCCACCGGAAAACATTATCCCCTTCGGTACCCAGATCATAAACTCTTGTATCGTGCTTATATTTATTTACAAATTTACCCTCTCCCTTCACTAAAGACCACTCACCAATTCCAACCTCAGGATAATTAGCATGCATTTCCGTTTCACTGGCACAGACTACCTGATCAAGACCTGCATTGGCTTTAGTTACCTCACCGTTGGTAATGGTTACTTCATCGGATAATGAACACGTACCAATGGTAACGGTCCATAAGAAGGTATTGGGTCCTTTTCTCAAATCAGTCACCAATGTTTTTGGATCAGTAGGATCAATTATATTACCTCCGCCGGAAAGGATTTCCCATTTACCAATTCCTCTAGAATCTTTGGTAGCACCCAAATGTGTTTGGCTAGATCCGTCGTTTATTGTTGTACTTAGCCCGGCATCCACCATCGCAGGATTTGGACCATTCATCTCTATATTTACAACATCACTGGAAGTACAACCATTATTAGTAATAGTCCAGGCCAAGCTATTTGAACCATGATCTAATTTCACAAAAGCATCAGGTTTAACAGCCTCGTCAGGTAAAATTTCAATCTTACCGGAAACGACTGTCCATCTTCCATTTCCTTCAGCCGGCACATTTCCATTTAAGTGCATTAACCGGTCACAAACAGCGGTGTCTTTACCGGCAAATACAGGGACCTGAAGGTTGGTTACAGTTACATCACTGTAATCTGAACATCCTTCATCACTAAAAGTATTCCAACGGAAAATATTCTCTCCAAGATCCAAACCTGTCACTTTGGTCTCATTACTTCCTACACTTTCAAAGCGTCCCGAACCCTGAATAACACTCCACTGACCACTACCATAAGTAATTGAACCGGCCTTTAAAGTGGTTGCAGTACCGCAAACGTTCTTATTACTCTCTACGGAAGCAACAAGAGCTTTATTACAGGTTATGGTTACATCTGCATCATTAATACAACCATTTCTTTGAACAACCCATTTAAATTTATTTTCTCCTTTTATAAGGTTGTTAACTTCGGTTTTCGGACTATCGCCATCTATAATTTTAGCCACTCCACTGGCATCCCCAACTATATTCCACTGGCCGGTAAATCCCTCCGGAACCGCTGTTCCCTCTAAAGTGGTGAAATCATCGCAGATAGTAAGGTCCGCACCGGCATCCACATCGCGTTTATTGTTGCGAAGGGTAACCACATCATGGCGGGAACAACTTCCTTTGGTAATGGTCCAGCGAAGCAGGTTATCACCCTGAGAAAGATCAGTTACAGATATATTGTGGTTAGCATCATTATCAATGGTACCCCCACCTTGTACGAACGTCCATTTGCCTTCTCCCTGAACAGGATCATTGGCAGACAAGGTAACTTTATTATCACAAAGTTCAATTATCTCCTCACCATCGATAAGTGCTTCACTTGGCTGGTTGTTGATGATTTCAATATCTCCAGAACTGGAACAGCTCTTGTTCTGAGTAATAACCCAACGTAAGACATTCCTGCCCGGGGCCAGGTTTGCCACTTTTGTAGTTGGTTTAGTATTATCCTCAAATACAACCGGCCATCCGGCAGGTTCAACCACTTCCCAATGCCCTTCAACTTCATAACCATTTTTCGGAAGAGGTGTACCATGAATGGTGGCAGTTCCTTCACAAACCATGGTGGCATCGGCAGTTGCCGAAACGGCCAATTGGTTGTTACGAATAGTTACTTCATCAGTAGCTTCACAATCGGTAACTGTATTTTTAATAATCCAATTTAGCACCACATCTCCCCGACTCAAATTGGTAATCTCTGATGTTGGATTTTTTGGAGAAACAACCGTGGCCGAACCGCTAACCACGATCCATTCACCTGTTAGATTTGATCCACCTGGCATAGTAGCTTCAAGGGTAGTTTCAGTTCCACACACATCCTGGTCATGACCGGCATAGGCCACCGGTAACGGTGTTACCGTAACATCCTTTGTAGCACCAGAGGTACCCTCACCACACTGATTCTTAGGAATAGCCGTAATGGTGGCATCCAATGCATCCAACATTGGATCAAGATTGAATGTAATCACAGAGGCATTATCAACTCCCTGAGGAATAAATTCAGGTGGGTAACTCCAACGGTAATTAGCAGCAGTAGGATTATCAATACTATAAGTAACACTGGTTGCTCCCTGGCATATTTTATCTGGACCAATGATGTTACCAATGGAACCCGGAAGAGCATCCACATAAATCCGTAACGATCTGACCGGACCCTCACCACAGCCATTTTGTCCTTTTACGCTCAGGTACCCGGACTTTGCATCTGTTGCATATTGTACGGTTATTTCATTGCCTTTATCCGTTCCTGGTACAATGGTAGCTCCGTTAGGTAATTCCCAAATATACCGGTCAGCATGGACAATTTCCGGGATAGAATACGTTGCTGTTGCACCCTGACAGATGATATCAAGCATATCAGGATCAGGATCATCCGTACGGGTAATCTCACCCGGCATATCTGGTTTCTGACGGATGGTAACACGGGCTTCCCCGGTAACTTCCTGGTCACAACCGTTATCATCTGTTACACTTACTAACCGGTAGACGGTGGTAACAGCAGGCGTAACTGATAAGTCAAATGAATTTTCAGTGATTGGTCCAAGCGTACGTGGCGTCTTTACTTCTTCACCTTTATCATCGACCACTACTTCCTCATAGGTAACAGTCCATGGTGTATCACCCTTATTGAAGGTAAAGGTCAGGTTGGTTGACGCACCCTCACAAATATCTGCATCCCCGCTAATTTCAACTGCAGCACGCTCTTTAACAGTGATTGTTGCTTCTCCTTCCCCACTATTTTCACAATGCTCATCAGAAACTTTTAGTACACTGTAAGAAGTTGTCGTCCCCGGTGTCACTTTATGCATTAGACGTCCATTTTCAGAAGTGACTTTTTCGGTGTGATGAAAATCATCCTGTATCCATATGTCCCACGGTCCTGTACCACTCAGGTCAACCGCTATTTCTGCCTCTTCGCCGACACATATTTGTGACGAGCCGGAAACAGTGGCCCTTGGCAACGGATGCACGGTTACTTCCACTTCACCTGTTCCAAATCCTTTAGCACAACTTTTATCAGCTTCTAATACAACACTTATTATTTCATACTTCGAAATACCCACACCTGGCATGTCGGTAGGTGAAACTTCCATTGGTGATTTATTAACCAATACTTCTGTACCATCATTTAAAGTCACCCACAAAGGAGCAGCACTCAGCGGCCAGTTATCCACCATCAATTGTAATTGTGGTTTGGTTCCTTCACACAATGTCTCATTGCCAGGCAAAGCACTTAATACAACGTGCGCTTCAGGTTGAGAAATACTTATAACTGTGGTAGCCTCACAATCACCTTCATCACCTGCTACGGTACTAAACTTATCATCACCGTTGGCATCATCCACCACGGTAATGGTATATGTACCATCCGTTCCTTTGGGTAAGTTTATAAAATCAACATCAGCTGTTATTTCTTCTGTTTTAGTCACATCAGAACCGGTAAGTGTTACCTGGTACCTTCCATCCGCTCGTGGTTTACCACCGGTAACATTCACGCTAATAACACCATCAGCCCCCTCATAACAGGTTACTGATTCCGTAACTTCAGCAGTCACCTCAAGCACCGGGTGCTCAATAATAGATATTGGTAATTCTTTGGTAAGTCCGGCGTTATCCGTTGCCGTAATCTTATACTCACCGGCAGATAAACCTGCTTTCGAAAACAGTGTTCCTTCAACTTTTGCCTCTGTATCTTCAATACCACCAACGAACCACTTGATGGTATACTGAGCAGTACCTGTTGTCATATACGGCGTACCACCTTTTACCTGCACATGAATCTCACCATTATTGTTTCCATTACAAGGCCTTACATCCTTTTTATTCAATGTAATTATGGTAAGATCCTGGTCGGGCTGCCAGATAACCACTTTATCCAACACACTGGTACAACCGGTCTGATCGGTAGCCGTTACCCGGTAATAGCCAGCCTGGAGATTATCCTTACGGCTCTCATTCCCCGCAATAGATGCCAATACAGTTCCATCCTCATCAATTTTTTCCCATGTATAGGTCACATTACCGGTACCACCAGAATATTCAACTTCAATGACGCCATCACTTCCCCCTGCGGTTGTTACATCACTTTTACTCTTCAGTGAAATAACCAGTTCTTTTTCTGGTTCCAATATTGTAATCGGACCATGCTTTTTTGAATAACAATCATTCTCATCTTTAACGGTCACATAGTAATCCCCGGCAATAAGTTCCGTTTGATCCTGAACGCCATTCTTCAGGTTACCCGGTCCTTCCCAGAAATAGGTGTAACTACCTGTTCCGCCCGTTACGTCAATATCAATTTCACCGGTTGCGGCGCCTTTACATTTTACATCCACCTTGTTGGCAACCGTAATGGTTATCTTATCCTGTGGTTCCTTAACTTCGAGACCAACCGACACTTCACATGATGTAACTTTATCTGTAAGGGTTAACAGGTAATTGCCTGCCAAAATATCCTTAATATCTTTTGTATCGGCTGTATAAGAATTGGGGCCGCTCCAGTCATATTCATAATTAGCAGGCCCGCTACCTCCGGCAACGGTGATATCAATAGCCCCGGTGTTATCTCCTAAACACTTAACATCCTGGATAGTTGGCCACACAGATATTGTATGTGTCATTCCAACTTCAATATCATTGACATCCAGATGACACCCCCTGGCATCTTCCACATGCAGATTATACTTACCTGCTTTTAATCCTCCCTGGTTCTGTGATTTTTCATCCAAACCACTTTCACTAACGGCAGTAGTCCAGGTAAAATCGAATGGAGCCTTCCCGCCAATAATTTCTAACGCAATGGCGCCATTCTGAATTCCGGCACATTTTTGAGGAGTAACAACAGGCTTGATTTGCAATGGTTTGGTCAGTGTCACAGTTTTAATCAACGTACATTTATCGCCCACATGTGTACCTACATCAACCATCTTAACCGTATACTCACCGCCTGGCAAATTATCTACTAACAGTTTATTCTGATGACTATCATCAATACCGGCACCGGCCCACACAAATTCATAATCACCCGAACCGCCACCAGTATTTTGAATCTCTATCTGATTATTATCATCACAATCCGTATCGGTAACAGCCAAATCGAAGGTTAATGGCAGTGGTGTGGTAATGGTAAACTCCTTCGTTTTTTTACATTTATTACCATCGGTCACAGTCACCGAATAGGTACCCGCACTCAAGTTGGTTTGATTTTTATCATTTATATCAATACCCGATCCATCGGTAGTGGACCACTCATAGGTGTAATTACCAGTTCCTCCGGTAACATTCAAATTAATGGCACCGTTGTTATTGCCGGCACAAGTGAGATCGGTAGAAGTGCCATCGATCACTATCCCGACGGGTTGCGTAACAGTTATATTCTTAGAATATTTACACGTCTCGATCTTATCTGTTACTTCCACCTTATAAGTACCAGCGGTTAATCCCACCTGGGAAGCACCATTGACATTATCTTGTCCCGTTCCGTCGGTAGTTGTCCAATTGTATTCATAATCGCCACTACCCCCGGTGACTTTCAACAAGATGGCACCATTGTTATTGCCATTGCACTCCAAATGATTAATATCCTCACTGATAGAAATGATGTGGTTGAGCTCTATGGATTTGTCAACTGAACAATGTTTTTCATCGGTAATGGTAACCGTGTATAAACCACCCTGGGTTAAACCATTGAGTATGGTTAAAGGTGTACCTGCCACATAGGTGGATAGATCAGAAACTACCAGGTTCTCATTACCCGGACCGGTCACGGTAACCGTGTAATTAGTCAGATTCCCTGTACCCCCTTGTATATTATTAACCTGGATAGATCGTGAGTACGGATCACAAACAACAGGAGGAGCGATCAAATCAAATGAAATAGCATCCGGTTTAACCACCATAAAATCTCTCTGCGCCTTACAACCATTTCCATCTTCAACGGCCAACGTATATTGACCACCTACTAAATCATTAATACTCGGATCAACCGGTGTGTTGATAACATTATCAACATCCGGTCCTGACCAGGTATACGTTATGTCAGGATGGGAACCATCCTTTACTTCCACATTGGAAATTAACCCGTTTGATTCCCCGTTACAGTTGACAGCCTGCGGATTCCCTTCAATTTGCAAGGTATGTTCATTCGACACCTGGTATGTAACAGGAGCAAGTGTACATTTTCGATCCACATCTTCATACACCAATACGTACTCACCCTTTGACAACTGCATCTGACTCAGGTTACCAGGTACCAGCCCTAAGCCACCATCGTTAGTGGTCCAATGGGCGATGTAATTTCCGGAACCTCCTTCAACTGTAATGGCTATTGAACCATCAGTCAATCCTTCACAGGTAGCAGGTATAACAACAGGTTTAATGGTTACATGCTCAAGCTTAAACTCTTCTTTGAACGTACACTTTTCCGGATCAGAAGAATTATTGTCAGCAACAATTAATTCATAATCCCCTTCCGGCAAATTTTCAATTTTAATATTTCCTACCGGATAAGGATTACCAGATGCATAATCAACACCATTACTAATAAGTCTCACCTGGTAAGCGGTAGCACCACTTACATCAAATGTCACCTCCCCGGAGTTGGCTGTTTCACAATCAATACTATAAGTAAGATTCTCAACCGACAACACACCCGGTTCAAGAATGGTTGCAGCTACATTCGCATGGGCACATCCCTTACTATCTGTAACAATAACATTATAAGTACCGGCATACAAATCTTGAATTTCCTTAACCGGCTCAATAGTATGCACAGTACCAACTCCATAATTAACAGTATACTTTGGTGTTCCCCCCTGTACAAATACAGAAAGCATTCCGCTATTATCACCATTACAAGTAGTGATGTGGGTAGGAGTAACACTTACATTCAGTTCTTCCGGCTCTGTAATTACAATCTCTTCTGAAACAGCAGAACAACCAACGGCTCCCAACTCGGTTAACGTTACGCGGTAGGTACCGGCCTCCACATTTAACGCACCCTTATCGCTATTTGTAACATAATCTATCCAATTTCCTGAACCTGTATCTTTCTTCATCCAATCATACCGCACGGCAGTGCCGGCAGGCCGCCCTTCCAGGTGTACCCTGATAAACCCACTCTTGTCACCATGACATTCCACTGGTAATTTTTCGTCCACCACCACTTCCATTTCATCCGGACGACCCAGATGATAGAAATCTGAAATACTGCATCCCACATTATCAACCACTTCTACCTTGTAATTTCCCGAAAGTGCAAGATTATCTTGTGTATAGATGGTAGGCTCAGCTGCATCACCAGTCTCCTGATGACCGGATGGATAGGTCCAGGTCATGGTGTAACCATCACCAACATTGATTGTACGGCCACTCAAATTAGCAACAATCTTACCATCAACGCTATCATAGCATTTAATGTTTGTGATAGTCCCTGACATTACCAACTGCTCTGGTTGAGTAATAATTTGGTAAAAAGTAATGGTGGCACCATTAGCACCTGTTACTGTAACCGTATACTCACCAGCGTATAAATTATTGATGGCGAAAAATCCGGGAGCATTATCATTCACATCATTAACCTCAATCCCATCAAACTGAGTACCAGTCCATGAAACTTTATATGGGGTCTTCCCTTTTGCTATGCTCAAACTAATTACCCCTGTTTGCTCACCGTAACATTTAACATCATCTGCATCAATGGTTGTTCGCAACGCATCTTCATCACTGACAATAATATGAATAGTTGTATCACAAGTACTTGTACTGTTTTCAACTATCAGCTCATAGTCACCGGCCGCCATATTGGTCCTTGGATTATCATGACTATTATTGTCTACCCAGGTAATGGTATGCGGTGGCGTGTTATTTCCGGAAACATCGGTAATGTCTACCCTACCTTCATCACGACCAAAAACAGAAATATGTGTAACATCCTTTTTTATATCCCAGGCCACCGGTTTGGTAATTAGAATTGTTCTGGTACTGGCACAACCCCTATCATCAGTAACTTTCACAACATAATTACCGGCAAGTACCAGGTTGGAAATAGCTGACTGCGCATCAACTTCTTTAACAGGATTGTAATAGGCTTTTGGTCCGTTCCACTCCGCTTTATATTTTTTACTCGTGGAAATATCACCTCCACTAATATCTACAGTGATGGCGCCATCTGATTTATTTGAACAACTAATGTCATCTCTCACATTTTCAGTAATCACTAATTCGTCTGGCTGGATAAGTTCAATATCCTTCTTTTCAAAAGAATTACCTTCTGCATCCGTCACTGAAATATTATAACGTCCTGCTTTTAGACCGGTAAACTCATGTCCGGTGGTTAACAGACTTTTATTTTGGGTGATTGATAATCCATCGTAGGCAGTACCGGTTAACGTAATATCATAAGGAGGATTTCCTACCGGTATGTTAACCAAAATACTACCGGTTGAATCACCGTAACAAATGAAGGGTTCCTGTTTGATTACTTCAACAGTCAAAGGACCTGGTTGAGATATAATTACATTATCCGTATAAGTACATCCTGACTTATCGGTAATGGTAAATTCATAAGTACCTGCAATCAAATTGCTCCTGGACCATTCGGTGCTATTATTATCCCACTTTATGTTATAGTCACCATTGTTACCGGTAACTACCATATTGTTGATTGCTCCGTCGTTACCACCGTTCACACTCACGGGATGAATATCGAATTTGACATCCCAAACAGCTGGTCGCACAACCGGGATCTTTTCTTTGGTAATGCAACCATTCTGATCGGTGATCGTTGCTGTGTATTCCCCTTCAAAGGAAATATTTTTCAACACACTTAGTGCCGGAACGGTTTCTACAAAACCGCCAAAACCATCTGGCCCAGACCATACAACCTTGTAGTCAGATTTTCCGCCAGAAAGATCCAATGTGATTTGCCCGTCATTGGTGTTGCCACATGTAATATTTTTGATTTGTACATTATCAACAGAAATTCCTGAAACAGGTTCATCAACAATAATCTCCTTTTCGAACAGATCACCCTTAGCATCGCGCACTTCAATTGTATGTGTTCCTGCAGAAACCTTATCAAGTTTTATTGAATGAGGTGGAGCCGTTGTTAGTTCTGCTCCTTGCTGCACGCCATCTAACTCAACCACAAACGGTGCGGTACCACTGGTAATCTCAATATCGATTTGTCCATCGTTACCACCATGACAATTGACATCTTTTTTCTTCTCAACCTTAACAACTAAATCATCCGGCTGGTTAATGGTAACATCATATCTTTTTTCACAATGTCCATCTGACCGCACTTCGAACCAATAATCGCCTGCAGCCAAATCATTACGCGTCAAGCCTGTTGATCCGTCATCCCAGGTTACAGTGTAATTACCATATTGTCCTTGAATAGAGTTAATTACAATGGAACCATCAGTTAATCCATTTACGGTCACATCAGTTTTGTCATAACCAACAACCCAGTCGGTTGGTTCTGATATTGTATAGTCCTCACTTTTAGCACAATACTGATCACTAATTGTTACGGTATAATTCCCTTTACTTAGGGTTTTTGGATTATCGGTAATATCTACCAAATTATTGGAAGCGTCACGCCATTCATACTGATAAGCAGCAGCTGGCGCTGCAAAAGGTGTTCCTCCGGAAACAGTAAGCATAATTCCTCCGTTACTCTCTCCATAACATTGTACCGGTGTCACATCAGCATTGTCAATAGTAATTGGGGCAGCTGGTTGAGTGATCGTAATTTCAAGTTTTGCGGTGGCAGTACAAATTTGTCCTTCGGTTTGTTCCATATCTCGAACAACAACAAAATAGGTCCCGGCCCCTTTTCCTGAAAATTGAGGATTTGTTTGCCAGACCCCAGAACCATCAATTTGATATTCGAAGTTTCCGGCACGGGAAGGTTTAACCGTGAAGCTTCCGGTTTTCTCACCATGGCATTTAACATCTTCATGTTTTGTTAAATCTTCTGATATACTAAAAGCGTCCGGTTCATTTACTGTTTCAGTGATAATCTTATCACAGCCATTGCCATCTTTCACACGGAACTCATGATTTCCAGCAGCTAGATTTTCAAATACATTATCAACCTCCCAGTTTAAACCACCGTCTTTGCTGTAAACATAATTACCATCTCCTCCTGTTGCTGTAAGTGTCACCTTACCGTCTGGTTCACCAGGACAGGTTGCATTCTTAACAACAGCCGTTAAAGTCAACTCTTCAACAGGATCTATAGTAACATGTAACTCACTGGAAACACAGGAGTTATCTCCATTATCCCTAACCTGGAAACGGTAATCCTTGGGGGCCAGGTTATCTTTATGGAATGTGTTACCCGATGCGGCTGTCACCCAAACACCCTCAAAAGCATAGTCACACACTCCCGAACCACCTGTAGCAGTGATGGTTATCTCACCATCATCATTACCATTACAGTCAATTGGCTTTACAACTTCTGTTATCACCAATTCATCCGGTTCAGTAATAACAATTGGATTTGCCAATTTGAAATGACACCTGGGATGCCCGGCATCTCTCACCCACACATTGTAGGAACCGGCAGTAAGTTTTGTTAAGTGGTAACCATCTCCCAAATTCTCAGGATACCAAACGGCACTTCCACTTGTCGGATCGTTAATTGAAAATTCAAACTCCCCGGAACCACCGGTGGCGTAAACAATGAATTCACCTTTGGCACTGCCGTGACAAGTATTATCAACTTTCGAGTCAAAAGTTAAATCCAATGCCACTTCTGTATCTATGTTAAATGGAACGGTTAGTTCGCAATTTTTGGAATCTCTCACCGTTACACTGTAATTTCCTGCAGCAAGACCTGTTTCCGCTTTATTGTCAGCATTTGCTGTGGACCAGGTCCAGGTGTAATCAGGTGTTCCACTTCCCGGCACTATGTTAAGTGTGGCACTTCCGTCACAATCGGTGCCAGCGGTACAATCACAGGATACTTTTGTGGTAGTAACACTGGCTGCCAGCTTGGTGGCAGGTTGATTAACAATAATGTTTGACTGTGAATCTTCACATCCGTTGGCATCGGTTACCTTCACCCGGAAAGTTCCAGACTTACGCCCGCCCACCGTTGCATGATTATCAATGTAAGTCCAGTTACCAGGTGAGGTTTCCTTCTCCCAATAGTAATCATAATCTACCGTTCCTCCTGTGGCTATAACAGCGACTTCCCCATCATTGCCCTCTCTACAGGATACATCCTTGATTGACACATCCAGTGCAATATCTGTAATCTCCACATTTACAAAACCATCCATTACCTGTTGACAACCTGTGGTTTTATCGGTGGCAAGCACAGTGTATTTTCCTTCTACTGTTTGCAACTGAAAATCAATGGCATTACCGGTACCATCCACTTTTGGTATTGCAACAGACTTATCACTTCTCAACAGCTCATAACTAACACCCACTTGAGAATCACTCAAACGGATAAGCACCCCGGTACCACCCAAACAATATTTTCCTCCTTTGCCATTGGCATCAATAACAGTATAAGTTGATGGAGAAGATTTTATCTCCACCTGCTTGGTTTCCTCGTCGGTGCAGGTATGCCCGGTGCCATTGTATGTATGTTCATAAGTATAGGTGATAAGATATAATCCCGGTAACAGTTCTGAAGGCTTAAAAGTTGCAGTACCATTTCCGTTATCAGTAATTCCCTTACCTGCAGGCTCGTTGATTTCAAATGTGCCTCCCGGATATGAACCGATCAAAACAACTTCGTCACCATTTTGACAATAGGTATTTGCCAATGGTCCAAAGTCAACCGGTATGTTTTGATATACCCTAACACCCTGTACCACACTGAACTCACAGCCCGTACCTGTGGCAGGATTCGGTGTAAAGGTAAAAGTCACGGTGTAATAACCTGGTCCTGCCGAAGGATCAAATTTTGCAAACTCATCCCCAGCAACATGGGTTAAAGGTTGCTGTCCCTGAATACTACTGGCACATGTAAACTTATAGGTTCCATCCTCACCCGGGTTGGGCGCAGTGATGGTAATTTCAGGATCGGTGTCGCAATACTCATTGCTGAGACCCGGAATATTATTAACAATTGGCAGTGCTTCCACATTGGTTTCCTTTTCCCAGGAACTCACACAGCCATTGGCACTGGTAATGTTGCATTCCACAGTATGAGGGCCAATTCCAACTGTCTGCGGATTAAAATGTTGGGCAATAGCATTACCATCTACTTTAAAACCAACGATATCACCAGCCTGCGCATGAATAGCAGTTAACAAGGATGGACCTTCGGTCACACAATAGTTATCTTTCAACCCGGTAAAGGTGGCATCTACTTTCCTGGTGATTCGCGTCGTCCAGCTGTCTGTAGTGGTACACCCCGGCACGGGACTATCTTTCAGAATATAGGAAATGGTGTAATCACCCGGATCGGCAGCCGCCAGGTCGGTGGGGTTCAAACTAAAATTATCGGCATTGATGGTATAGGTTGCCCCGGTTGGCGGTTTAATCTCAAAATAACCACCCACAGGATTTCCCTGTATAATATCTAAAGCATCACCTTCACAGTAGGCAGGTTGCAGATTGGTAGCAAGAACGGTACCCACCTGGGTGGTTTGAGTTACCTGCCCGGTACATCCTTCTGCATTCACATAACTAAACGTAATGGTATGAATACCAATACCTGCATCACTTGGCACAAATTGAGCTGTACCATTATTACCGCCATCGGTAACACCCGGCCCGGAAAAAATACCTGAAGTGGCCGGTAGCCCGTTAACGTACCCTTGCAGGTTATAGGGGCCATTATCTTCCTGGCAATACAAAGCGGCCAGTGGTGTAAAAGTCAATGAACCGGTATTTAAATCTAAAATTTTGGTTACACCCTGTACCTTACTTACACACCCGTTTCCATTAACAAGGGTATACTCAAGCGTGTAAGGCGTACCTGTTACACTACCAGCTGGATTAATGGTAATTGTACCATCCGCATTAATGGTAGCATCAAGACCGGCGCCATCCACCACACGGAAACCTGTTCCCGGTTGCCCGTTGGTGACATTACCATAAATAGTTATAGCTGGCGAATCTTTACATATTTCAGCCGGTAAATTAATGATTGCCGCCTGCGTTACTTCATGAACCACAACTGTTTGAGGAAGAGTTGTATTGGAACAACCCGTTAACAGGTTGGTGTAAGAATATTCAATGGTATTATTTCCAAGATGCCCCATCGGGTCAAATGAATTACCTGGAAGAGGTTGCCCATTGAGATAGAAAGTACCTCCCGGTGGGTTGGGTGTTAACACCACAGGACCATGATTTTCGCAATACCCATCCGGATCAATACCGGTAAAGGAAACAACTGGCAAGTCATTGACAAAAATATCTTTGGTAGCGGTAGCTGAACAGTTTTTATCAGTGGTAACCGTAACCTTGAATGTTTCCGTCACATTAGGTGTTGCCGGAGCTACATTTATGGTTTGAGTCGTATGCCCTGTTTCCCATAAATAGCTATAGGTCAAATCATCTGGCAAAGCCCTTAACGCAGTTGGCGTATTTACACAAATCTGATCCGGCGCATCGATGGTGACAACCGGTACCGCATGCACATTAATGGTAGCCGCCCCGACACCCGTATTGGTACACCCGTTAATATCAGTGATGGTCTCCACGGTATAAGTGGTGGTATTAGGTGTTTCCGCCGGCGTCCGGTTGAAAGGATAATCGGCCAGATCACTGGTAATGGTCCATTTATTAGCAGGTGTTTTATCGTCCTTTATGGTAAAGGTATAGGGGGGTGTACCAGTCATACTTACATGAATGGTAAAATCCTTATTTTCATTGGCACAACGCGAATTATTCGCATCAATGGAGATGGTGGCGGTAGGCAGGTCATGTTCTGAAATGGTGACATTCCCCATTTCAACAGTACACCCACTCGGCGTAGAGACCTTTACTTTATAGGTACCAGCTTCCACATCATTCCATACCAAGGGATCACCGGAATCATCTCCCTGCGCCGCACGATAATCAGCACCATCCCGAATTAATTGATAAGTATTTCCTATTTCAGAACCACTCAATTGCAGTGAAACACCGGTAGGAACCAATCCCTTACAATAGGCTGTTTTACCTCCCACAGGCTCTAAATCATAAATAGTAGGCACTTCAATAGTCAGAGAACCAGACAGCTCTTTACTACATAAAGGTGTACCGCTAAGATGAATTGCTTCCACGGTATAGGTCCCTTTTTCTGTTTGCACCGGGAATGAAAATCCACTCCCATCAGCTTTTCCATTGATGGCAATACCAGTAGCTATATTATTCTTTAATAACCGGTATTGAACATCCGGCTCACTGGCAGGTAACGTAATGGCACCTGTTAAACATACCGATGTATACCCAAAAGGCTGATCAGCCGGTAAGGCACGGATAACCACATCACCTGACATGGTTGATTTACACCCGTTTCTTTCCCCTTCTACTATATAAACACCTGGTATATTATAAGAACCAAATAGAATATTGCCTCCCCCATTTTTAAAACCAACCGGTGTTAATACGCCGCCATTATCACGGTAAAGGGTATAATTAACATCAGCCTCCGAATTAAATAGTTGAATAGTTGTACCTGACGCGGGTACCCCCTCACAGATATCCGCTCCTACAACAATAGGAGCAGTACTTGGATTAGCAACAATGGTAAAACTACCATTCATCTGCACTTCACAGCCCCCGTTATCGGCCCAAACGGTATACTCGCCAGCATCAAACATCTGATCAAAGCTCACAGCTCCCCCGGCCGATCCCGGCTTGGTATTAACACCTATGCCATCCCGTTTCAGAATGTAATCCACATTCAATTCCGTCACATCCATGCCAAATACATAGCCTCCGTTTTGACACAACACCCCCGCTGGTCCGGTCATGTTATTAACAACTGGTGCATTCAACACCTTCACATCACCATTCATGGTAACATCGCCACAACTACTGAGGGCCACTACGGTATAGGTACCTACTTGGGTTATATTCGGATAATTATGCGTCACCCCGTCACCCGTGCTTGTCCAGGTAGCCACATCGGTCACACCATTTCTTCTTAACACATACTCAATACCATTTTCAGAGTTTTCAAGCAATACGTTGGTTGAGGTACCAAAACAGACATCGGTTCCCGAAATATTAAATGCCGTAGGAGCCGGTATAAAGGTAAAAGTAACTGGTGCCGGAAAATTTGCCGGATCCATTTTACAACCAACACCATCAGTCACATCACTAACACTAAAAGTAGTGGTCCCCGATATGTTATACATCAATGTGGTGGTAGCCACCGGACTATTTAAAGTAACCGTATTTTTCGGTACGCCATCTTCATCAACAACCACATTCCAGTTAGGCGTTCCGCCTGTTACCGGTCCCACCACCAATGACACCGGTGCGGTATTTCCGGCTCCCGGATCACAAACATCGGTATTTCCATTGGCACTAAATCCTACTGCTGTTGGAGTGCTATTGGCAATAATGGTAACATCATAATCGGCCCCACTTGTATGGGTCCATCGAACGAGATATGAATTGCCATCTACAAAACCTGACAAAACATCGTCATCAGCCTTATTGGTTCCCTTGGTATCAACTCCTAATCCGGAAAGAATTGTCCAACTTCCATTGTTAATATGTCCATTGGTATTGGGATCCGGCACAGCATTTTTCAATACTTCCAACCCGGTTAAGGTAGCCTTCCCACATGTATTGATAGATTGTCCCCAACTATCCAATGAAAACCCAACATTAAGAGCCAAAATAAACAGAAAAAGAAGAAAAGATGATTTTTCCCCACCCGTGCGTATTTTTTTGACAAACGCTTTGTAAATGTCCTCCATCGTCTTGTTCTTTTGGATTAACATGAGGTTTTTTTTGAACAAAATTTTATAGTTTCTACGCAAAACTAACAAATAAGTTTGGACAAAAAGATGATTTTTAACAAAAAAGGACGTTCCCTTAACAATCTAAAAGAAAGCAAAAAAAAGGGCTATTAAAAAGCCCTTAATCCTCAAATCATTTATCACAAAATCCGCGTCTCTACTAGTACGCACGCTTTTTCAACACCACGACAAATACCATTTCCGATTACAATTTTCACCCCTATTTCTATCGTTTTTCCTGGTAAAAACGCTTAACGGCTACTAATTTTTGTTGCTTTTCGTTAAAATTAATCCTCCTAGCCCATTAAACGATAAGTATTTCCCGGTAAAACCTTCACCATCCCGGAAAACTCCATGGAAAGCATAAATGCACTCACTTTACTAACCGGCATTTGACACATGATGCTCAATTCGTTCACACTTAGTTCCTTTTTATTCAACAGTGCATTGTATAGACTTTGTTCCTCGGGGGTATTGAACTCTGTGAATAACGATCGCTGTACTCCATCCGCTTTATTGACACGACTCTCCCACCCCAGGGCATATTCCACATCCTCCACATTTTCAATGAGCGCGGCAATGTTTTTCTTGATTAAATAATTGCAACCGGCACTATACGTCTCACCAGGAGCTCCCGGGCAAGCCAGCACATCCCGGTTATAGGTGGAGGCAATGCGTGCGGTAATCAATGCCCCGCCTTTTATGCCCGACTCCACCACAATCACCGCATCGGCCAGGCCTGCCACAATACGGTTACGTTTCACAAAAAAGGGCCGGTCGGGTTTTATTCCACTAACAAATTCAGACATCAATGCCCCCTGCTCCATCATCTGCTCGGCTGTATCCCGGTGGAGATACGGATAGAGATGATCGAGACCGTGCGCCAACACGCCAGCAGTCTGCAACCCGTTGGCCAACGCGGCCCGGTGGGCACAGATATCAATGCCATAAGCCAACCCGCTCACAATGATCAGATCGGGATAACGCTGTGCCAGGTCTTTCACCAGTGTTTCGCAAAATATCTTTCCCGACTCAGTCGCCTTGCGGGTACCAACAATACTCAATACATGTGTTTGTTCGAAATTAATGTGCCCTTTTTGATAGAGCATCAAGGGGGCATCATCACAAAAGGAGAGCCGGGTGGGATAATTATCATCGGTAAAAAACACGGCATTTACGCCGTTCTTTTCCATAAAAGTAATCTCCTGCTCTGCTCTATCTAAAACATCTGCTTCAGCAATGATTTTTGCCAACGAAAGCCCTACCCCGGGTACTTTTACCAGATTTTTAACCGGCTCTTTAAAAACAGCCTCTACACCGCCCAAATAGGCAATAAGATTACGGGCCATAACAGGCCCAACTCCTTTTATCAGACTGATTCCTACCTGGTATTTTAATTCTGTTGACATGACTTGCAATTTTGACAATGGAAAAACACTTATAAATCACCGGGTCTTTTTACCCAAATTTTCCTTTGGAGAGTTTACATTTTTTAAGATAGGCTATTTTCAAACAAATTATTCCGTACAAGCAGGAAAAGTATCGGGTAGCAGGATATAAGTATCGGGTAGCAGGATGCAGGATGGGCCTGCCTGAATTAAATCACAGACCTTAAGGTTTTGTAAACCTTAAGGTCTAACCGACACACAGACACGGGACAGTAAGGACATAGCCTCTGGACAGTAGACATGAATATTACGAATAAGCACCTGACAAGGTTGTTTGGATGTGGTGAGATGGCATGAGACGATGATGTGATTGAACGCTATCAGGTCCTGCGGACGCTGCCAGGTTGGAAACGGTCAAGGTTAAAAATTGACATTGACAACAGCAAGGTTACTAATGGTTAATTCATCTCTCATGTTAGGCACTGATTGCAAATCAGCGCCAGCGAGGGAAAATAGCAAGTAGCAAGATAATAGTATCGGGTAGCATGATGCAGGATGGGCCTGCCAGGAATAAATCACAGACCTTAAGGTTTTGTAAACCTTAAGGTCTAACCGACACACAGGCACGGGACTGTAAGGACACAGACACGGGACAGTAAAGACACAGGCACGGGACAGTAAAGACACAGGCACGGGACAGTAAAGACACAGGCACGGGACAGTAAAGACACAGGCACGGGACAGTAAGGACACAGRCACGGGACAGTAAARACACAGGCACGGGACAGTAAARACACAGGCACGGGACAGTAAAGACACAGGCACGGGACAGTAAAGACACAGGCACGGGACAGTAAAGACACAGGCACGGGACAGTAAAGACACAGGCACGGGACAGTAAGGACACAGGCACGGGACAGTAGGGACACAGGCACGGGACAGTAGGGATACAGCATGTATAAACTCTTCTCAACACATACAATGGCTCACCTGTTCCGGATTAAACATGACATTATAAGTTACCCACTGCTTTTAACTAATCACAGACTCTGATCAACAATGAACCAGGAAATAAATGATCAGGCACGGATTGCAAAGCCGCACCAGCGAGGGGATATTTTTTGGCAGGACATTGCAATGTCGGTCATGCAAATCTTGATACTCATATCTGGTTACTTTTCTGGCTTATCCAGGTTAGGAAGGTATTTGCTAAATACCATGGACGGGACACCTTCGGATCAACTCCGCTGTTAGCGGAGTTGATCCGAAGAAGGTCCTTTGCAGAGGCGAAGCAGACTCGAAGCAGAGGCGTAAAAAACACGTACCTGATTAAAGCACTCCCTTACTGATGACCATTGAACGAACAGACTGATAACTGAAGCAAACTATCGACTAAACAGGTTAGTCGTTTTAAGAGAGACCCACAGACACGTGAGATAATAACAAAACCTTGAGGTTTTAGAAACCTCAAGGTTTAATATCATTCACAATAGATCGTTAGATTTTAAGTACTTAGACAGCAACTTATACAACATATTGGTAAAAGCTGCGACCTAAGCGTCTAAAAAAAACCTCTTCGAAGGATGTTACTTAATGCTGATTGTTGTTCGAGATTGACATTGGTAAGTGCGGCCTATTTCAATCTGTTTCTATGTATTTCTATTTATTTCCTCCTCTAACTTCTGACCTCTCTATAAATTTCCATCCAATTTGAACAACATGTTGTATAACTTGCTGCCTAAGCGCCTATTGATTCAACAACAATGTCCAATCCAACTTACCAGCGCCAGGTCACCCCGGAGGTCACCATTCCCAGGTTTCCGGTACCTACTTCCACCAACATGGAGAAATTATCGGAGACGAAGTAACGCACTCCCATAATGGGGCGCACCTCCAATGAAAATTTACTATCCGAATCGTCGAGGAATGCTTGTTTTTCCTCGTGCCACACATGCTCCTCTTTGCGCTCATGCCACACCATTTTAAAGACGCCTGAAAGGTAGAAATCCCAATCGCCCAGAAAGACTTTATAGTTGAGTGTTTTTTCGAGCCAGCCGGCCCAATGAAGCGTTCCCATAACACCGGTGGTAAACGTATTATACTTATACACGGTGGTCTTCAAAGTATCGTTGGTGTATTTATCGGCATAGTACCCAACATAACCGCCAGCACTAAAATAGTCGGTCAATCCTTTTTCAACAGCTACCGAAAGCGGTGGCATCTTCACAATACTGTAACTACTCCAGTCGCGGTCGTCGGCATGCTTGGCAAATGATATCTTTGGACTCACCGACCATTCCCCTTTTTTATATTGGCCCAATGCCACAATAGGTACACAACACAAAATCAATAGCCAAATCTTCTTCATCATCTATTTATCGTTATCCGTTTTATTCAAACTCCGGGTTATGGTTTTATCAACAATCACCGGTGCCCTGTTCCATATTACTTCCCGCCTTCCGATCCAAACAAAACACCAGCCTTTATTTCATTATTGCCTTAATCGTTGATTAGCGGCCATTCCTTATTCATCCGTTTTTCTTCAAACAACTACTTTCCGCTTAAAGCAGTAAGCTTAGCTTTTAACTCCCTTCGCATGGATGCACGCATGGCAGCCAGGCCAATAGCCGGATATTTTGCCACACCCGTCCCGCTTTTCTGGTACAATACCAAACGGGAAAACATACCACCCACTCCTTCTTTCACCTCAATACGATCCAGGGCATCAACGGGAATACTTAACCGTTTAAAGGATCGTCCCAGGGGAAACAATCCGTAGTATTTAATGTCGAGCACCTGTTTCTTTTCTTCGACCAACAAATAATAAAAGCCCCCAAATTTATACAGTAAGAGCACAACTACCAAGAGCCCCCATAATACATAGTCCACACCTTTCAGTGTAATGAGATCGGTAATGTAATACACGGCCAACAAAATGATCAATGCCACAATTATTAAAGCGAAATTCACCGCCACACTAAATGATTGTTTTTTATTCTCCAGTTTCATGTTTTTCGTTTTTTTTGAGGCCCGGTCAGTGTATTGAAAGACCATCAGGCATTAGATTTTTTTATCGGTAGATTATTAGATTGATAGATGTTAGAGAACAGACCTGAGACTGTTTCACATTAACCTCATTCGATTTTCTATGCTATTTAATGAATTTTTTCCAACCCACCAGCCGAAATCCCCGCATTCATCTTCGGCGCGCCTACGCCGGCCCGTTTATTTTACCCCTCCTTATAAGAAATGACATTGGGGTAATGCCGATAGATGATTAAAGGCCAATTAAAAGCTAAGCGCATTAAGTGGCCTTTTTAATCACTAATCGGTATGACCTTCCTTCCCGCTTCCTATCATCAAGGTCTGATTGGTAACTTGGATATTTGTGTTGTCATGTCCATTTAAAAAACTCTGTGGCTTTTTCTTCATCCAATGGATAATAAAATCGTGATGAAGGGATTCTGATTTTTTCTGTCGGGCCGATGGCACTGGATGATACTTCTTTGTTATCATTTCTCTGTGCCTCTGTGTTTTTATCTGGGACGTTGTCCCAAACCCTACTTCATTTTTGGCATTGCCCCAAAAACGAAGCAAAAAACGCTAGTCAAATAAAAGCTTC
>RHGE01000075.1 GCA_004296775.1 Marinilabiliaceae bacterium JC017 | reverse complement strand
TGAATATATAATTCTCCTTTTCTTAATGCCGTGAAATTCTATTATTTATCTGAAATAACCAACAAACCGCACAAATAGATATAAATAAGTTATCAATAGCTAACTGTCTGTCAAATTGATTGTATGGTGATTTTCTTAGTGACACTATATAAAACAAACACTTCTGAAGAGGTTGAAAATGCCGTTAAATCAACTGGTATAATGCTAGAAGATGTCGTTACTGTTGAGGAGGAGAAAAAAAGCAAAAAGAATTATATACACTGGAATATGCATCCGTCTGGGATGAAGTTAAACAGATAGCTCGCAATTATGAATTTGAGTTTGATGAATATGGTGATGCAATACCTGAAGTAGATTTTCCACCTGGGCACAGCAATGGTGTATTCCCCTCGCTGGCGCAGATTTGCAATCTGTGCCCAATCATTCATTTACAAAACATCCAGCTCTCCTGGCATGATATAAGTGATATAATAGATTCCTTTTTGGTTTATGAATTTTATATTTTTAATCATGGCTGTTATCTATTCATTCACTATACACCGATTGCAATTCGGCGCTAGCAGGATCATTATGTCCCATTATCATCCCTCTTTCTTAGGATCCAAAGATTGAGTAGGAAGAGAATGGTACAGGCCGGCGCCATCACCCAATTTTATTTATTCTTCATTAATCAATCGTTATTTTAATTCCTGTATTTAACGGTAATAACCCAGCTTTTTTATTACTTTCGTTGTAACGAAGGATAAAATACTTATACGTTAGCGTTCATGCACGAAGTGCGTGTCAGTTATTTGCATATACTTCTAAAATCATAAGATATGGATACAATGACAGTTTTGATATTAATAATCATTGGTGGTTTTTTAGTAATTGGACTCCTAGGTTGGTTCTTAATTAAAGGTTCGAAGAACCGAAAAGAATTAAAAGCGACAATTGGTGATTACCAAGTAAAATACAAACCTATTATAGACCTTGACCAGGAAATTGATAAAAGAATTTTAGAGTTTACTCATCAAGTTGAAGACTTTCAGCAACAGATAATTGATTCGAAAGAGAAACTAAAAACTCTAAAAGGTAAATATCTGAAAGCAAAAGAGGTTTTTGAGGACTTGAGTCATCAGAATAACTTAATGAAAGATTCTTTGGAAATTGCAGAGTTTGGAGTATATGAACCCCATTTTGATTTCGATACTTCTGCGGAGTGTAAAGCAAAAATCACTCAAAATAAGGAAGAACAAAAGAAACTGATTAAAAATGAATCAGCAGCTGTATGTAACACTCCTTGGACTGTTGGGGATAGCCGTAGACAAGGAGAAATAATGGTCAGGAAGGCTATAAAATTAACACTACGTGCATTTAATGGTGAGTGTGATTCTCTGATAGCTAAGGTGAAATGGAATAATATAGAACAGTATGAAAAAAGAATTGAGAAAACTTTTGATGCGATAAATAAACTAAATTCATCTCAAGATATCCATATTCAAAGAAGATTCTTAAAACTAAAAGTTGAAGAATTGAGGTTGACTCATGAATTTGAACTTAAAAAGTACGAAGAAAAAGAAGAACAAAGACGGATTCGTGAACAGATGCGTGAAGAGGAAAAAGCAAGAAGAGACTTTGAAAAAGCACAGAAAGAGGCTGAAAAAGAAGAAAAAATGTTACAGCAAGCAATGAAGCAGGCGAATGAGGCTATATCAAAGGCATCAGAGGAAGAGCGGGCTAAATTTGAAGCTCAATTGGCGGAATTGCAAGCTCAATTGCAAGAAGCAGAGAACAAGAATCAAAGAGCTTTATCAATGGCTCAACAAACAAAATCAGGACATGTCTATGTTATATCTAATATCGGTTCATTTGGTGAAAATGTCTTTAAAATTGGAATGACTCGAAGACTTGAACCTTTAGATAGGGTGAATGAATTAGGTGATGCTTCTGTGCCATTTAAGTTTGACGTTCATGCAATGATATATTCCGAGAATGCACCTGAGCTAGAAAATCAGTTGCACAAAACTTTTAGCAAAAATAGACTTAATCATGTGAACTTAAGGCGAGAATATTTTGACATTTCATTAGATGAAATAGAAAAAGTTGTTATCGAAAATCATGGAGAAATTGAATTTATTAAAGAAGCTGAAGCCAAGGAGTATAGAGAAAGTTTGATGATAAAGAAACAGCTTGAAGCCCCTGAAGAACCAGTTTTAGCTGAAGAAACATATCCAAGCGCAGATGATTTATTTGATGAATAATAAAGTACGAAAGCCCAACACTTAAGCACAGTTTTCAGCTCCGCTGAATATGTGCTTATTGTTGAACGGCACCCCGCTGCGCAGATACCTTATATATTGTGGTATCGATTTTCGGTTGTTATACCCTTTTGAAGAATTTTGAGTAGGAAGTTTGTCATTAAGCAAACTGATAATTGATTTTGGTCTTCCTTCATCAGTACCTTGGGATTATTTCTGCGCCGTCTCTAATTTTCTCATAAACACTTCAGCCATGGACTGAAATTCGGCAGCCTGATTCCACGCTTGGGGGTAAATTGTAATTTTACTCATATTATAAAGATTTAATCGGTAATATGAGTGGTGTGCTACTCGAAAGCTGCTCTGTCTCCGGCGGGGTTTAGTTCAATAATGGCTTATAAAGCATGGGCTTGCCGCAGGCGCAACACAAGCCAACGCTTCATAGCCGGACCGTGCGGCAACTAATACGCAGACTGCAAATAACTAATATTGTAACATGATTGAGTATATTAATTAATTCAAAAGAAATAATGGTAATTAGATTGAAAGGGAAAATATCAAATATGAAAGTATACAGCATAATAACTCTATGTCAACTGTTTATCTGTTTAACATTACATGCCCAGTCATATACGTATGAATTCAATGATACTCATCTTTATCTAGAACAGAATTTTGGGATTATCGCAAAAATTTACGATAGAGAAAACAAATTGTTATACACAGAATTCACGAACAAAGGCAGCCACGAAAGTAACCAAATAGAAGGCATGTTTAACTTCCAGAAATTACCAATGCCAATACTCAAAAGAGTTAATGCAATATGTATTCTTTTGACAGACACGGCAAATAATAATTTAGATTCACTATGCTCAAATACTATACGTGATGTTATCGATCAAGCAATAGTAAATAAAGTTCAGGCGAAGCGTTTATTGGCTATTGAGAATAGTATGATTGAGCTAGGCCAACTCAATGATGTGACATTCTGGTATAATGGAGAGTTGGTAACTTATGGGGTTGTTAAACATAACGGTAGGTATTGGATGGATCGTAACCTTGGAGCAAGTCAAAGAGCTGAATCTTTAAGAGATACACTTGCTTATGGAGATGTTTTTCAATGGGGTAGAGCAGCTGACGGACATCAACTGGTTGATGAAATTACAACAACAAAAGAGCTTGTGCCATCAGGTAAACAGCCTTGGCATAATGCCTTTATTTTTAATAAAAATCCTGATTGGAACGAAGATGCTAGCTGGACCAAAAGGTGGTATAATGGTTCTCCCAATATGGAATATTCAACAAATGTATGCCCCGATGGTTGGCATGTTCCAAGTTCCTATGAGTGGGAACTTGCCATGTCAGGTTGGAGAAATAAGCAAGACGCTTTTAACTCCCCCTTAAAATTACCCTCTGCCATACCTTTACGCAATCCTACGCAAATTACCAAAAGGAATAAGCTAAGCACTGCATATAGTATTCATTACTGGAGTAGTACATCCGGAGTTAATAAAGGCAGTGCAACTGCAACCTTTATGTCGAATTCTATTGTCAGATTATTTAATGTTTATGCTAGGCGGTCCGGTTATCCCGTACGTTGTATTAAAGACAAAAGAGAATTGTCTCAATAAGCCCGGGTTATTTACAGCCTTGGGGAATAAGACTATTACATTTTTTAATAAACTTGACAAGCATGAAGGAATCGGGATTAAAAGTTTAATAACAGCAGGACTTGAATATGAAGACCATGACAAAGACGGACAAATGGATAATAAACGAATCGAAGATGAATTACCAGAATTTTGTAAACTATTGAAATCAAAAACAAAAAAAAGTCGACCACACAACACTTAAGCATCGTTTTCAGCTCCGGTGAATATGTGCTTATTGTTGAACGGCACTCCACCGCGCAGACACCTTGTATATTGTGGAATCGATTTTCGGGTGTTATACCCTTTTGAAGGATTTTGAGCAGGAGTTTGTCATTAAGCGGCCTGATAATTGATTTTGATCTTCCTTCATCAGTAGCTTGGGTTTCTTTCTGGGGCGTCTATGATCACTTTTTTATGATATTGTTGCCAATGAGACGTACCTTTCCCATGACTATCTGAGGATTTAAGGTTTGGTGTTCAGGCAGCAGCTTCCGGAGGTGACGCTCGTTGTCGTTGCCGGAATTTATTGGGCCAGCTATCGACAAGCTCCATTTTACCACCACAGCATCGGCAAATGCCGGGATTGATACCCATCCGATCAAAGACTACTTCTTGCCAGGTTTTTGCAGTATTTGCTTCTGTTGGTGTTACTCCCAGGTTTTTACGGATTAGCACCAGTGATTTAACTTTGGAGGCGCTGGATAAAAAGCCATAATGGCGGATACGGATAAATCCCTGTGACAGGATGTGTTGACAGAACAGGCGCAGAAAGTCTTCTCCCTTTAATGTAATCACTGGTTTTTTGTAATTATGCCGGTAATCTTTCCAGGTAAAGGTGACGGAGTTCTCTGTTACTTTTTCTGGTTATGCATTGTTGATACGGTCCTGGAAGGGATATGCGGAACTATTGAAGCATTTTAAACTTCCCCGGCCAAGGATTATTCATAATAATGTATAAATTTACGCTAACAGATAGCGAAATGTAATAACAGAGGAGCCGGATACGGGAAATCTGTACGTCCGGTTCTACGAGGGGGTAGGCGGAGTATTGTGCCATCCTATCTCGATTGGCAGTAATGTAAAGAGTGAATAATGGAAAAGAAGTTATTGTTCATAGTGTTTTGTGTTGCGCAGATGATTAATGCACAGGGATTTGAATGTGACAGATTAAAAGAACTGCAATGCTATGACTCAACATTAAATAAAATGGCATTACGAGATGCTAAATCAATTGAAAGAGCATTAAATACTAAGAAGAACATTATTGACCCGCATGACTGTGAAACGGAATTAGTACCCAGTAACAAAAAACAAGTTCTTAGCTTGGTCTTTTTGCCAGGTGACGTAATTAACCAATTCTCACAATTTAAAGTTGAATACAATGAGAATAATCTAGACTCTGAAATTGTATTCAAATCTGAGGAGTTTTGCACAGGTAAAGGCATCAAACTTGGACTGAAGTCTCAAAAATTGATCGAAATATTGGGACAACCGACCAAAATAAATGAACAGAATCAAATTAGTTTATATTTATACAGACCAGATTCAAGCCTATATTTTGGGAACTATTACTTTGAGGAAGATAAACTTATTAAGTTATGGTTTGGATTTGAGTATCCATGAAAAAACACTACTGCCAATAAATAGGCCTTTATGCGGTGCGCAGTACCCAAATGAAGGCCAGGTTGGACTATATCCCGCGGGCAACTGCGCTATGGTTTTTGCAAAGGATTTTCTTTCTTGAATTTATAAAAAGCGCTTCGAAATGCGAGTTGTTGATGAGGGGGATTGAGGATTAATTTGGTTTCATATTCAATTTTTAAGTCATTAGTATCTGTTTTATAGTTGATTTTCTTTGGATAGGGGCATACGCTTTTAGCCCGCGTGTGCAGGATAAATGAAGGGTGTAAAGATTAATAGTTCATCCATTTAGCCAGAGCTGTCGTTATAAAACCGGGGGAGCGGATGCGTGGCAGGATGGCTACGTCGTTCAGTGAAGTATCTCGTTTTGTTATAACCACCTGGCCTCTGTCCGTATATTAATCCTCCTAATTCATATTCCTTAAGCATCATTCAGACGTTTGTTATTTTTCATACCTATTTCAAGATGCCTATGGTATGCTGATAGATGCAGAATGTAAGGACAGTCCCGTAAAACGGGGATTAAAAAGACGTAGCGCTTTAAGTAGTCAATTATCACTAATCGGTATTGTTTGTTGAACCACAAAAAAATAGAGAGGGGGATTATCATGGAATCGGTAGGTCATTTTATCAACTGTTTTGCAGGATTATGACAATAATCTCAGGTTGTTTAGCCTGTTTCAGTAATTAACGGTAGTTAACTTTTCGGTTATTATTCGTTAGAATAAAGCATGTTACACTTTCAAGAGAAAAACAGTGTAAAAAAACACCAGAAATTAGTTTAATATTTAAACCTATTTGGTAATTTTGCCAAATAGAAAGATATTAATAATCACTCCATGCGACTGTAAACTTCCGACATTCTGTATGTTATAGTTGATTTGTTAAGTTTGTAGTAACTAAAGATATTGTGGGGAGATAATTGTTTAATATGGAGAATACGCGATGTTTATTGATGGAGAAAGTGTTAGGGTATTTGCGGAAAAATATTATTGTTGCATTTAATGATTTTTTTGGAGTGAATTAAATAATACTGAAAAGCTATTCACCATTGTTCCAATAGTTGAATTCATTATTGTTAGTGTCTTAAATAATTAATGGTTAAAAAGGATAAAGATAATTGTTATAGTGTGTTAGTGATATTTTTGGAATATTGGGGCTTTATTAGGCATTCCGCCTTCAAAAAATAACGTTAAGAAATTTAACGGATTGGAACGTTAAAAAAGAAAATCTGTTTGAGCGGAGCGAGTTATTTTCTTTTAGTGGAAAGGAGTTAAATTTTAGTTATTTATTGTGAGTCCCGAATAAGCTTTTGTTGCTTTTGCATCAAAAGCTTACAAAGCTATAACCGGGATCGTTTTTTGTTTACTTTTTTTCGCTGTAGCAAAAAAGTAAAAGCCCGTGCGGCTTGAGCACATTGGTTAATACAAATTTATTTTGGACAATACTGATTGGATATTAAAAACACTCATATTATAGCATTGATATTGGTTTGTTAAAATCAATAAAACGGACATGTTTTTATAAAAATTAAAATTACCAATTTATGGCAATGAATAAAGAAATTGAAAAGGAATTCCTTGAGAAAGCTGAACTTTTTAAAGCTTTAGCGCATCCTACCCGCTTGTTTATTATTCATGCCGTAAAGGACAAAAGTATGTCAGTAAAAGAACTGTCTGAAATTGTAGGTATCGATATATCAACAATGTCTAAGCACCTTGATATTCTAAAAAAGCACAAAATAATTGAAGGTGAAAAGGTTAAAAACTTCATTTATTACCGTTTAGCTATTCCTTGTGTGCTTAATTTTATGAGTTGTGCCATTAAAGTTATTGGGAAAAAGTAAAAAATTTAAAATTCTATTTGGCCTTTTTGCCAATTAACAAATTTTCTTTAGCATGGATAGACGTAAAGTAATAAAAATAGCAGTTGGAGCTGTAGCTGCAGGAGGAGCTGGTGTTGTTACACTGACAAATGCATTTAAAATAGGAGTGCCTCCAACGACTCCTGCGAAAAAAATAGAACTTGACAAAACAGAAACGAATTGGACTTATACACATTTAGATCCTTTATCTGCTTCTGAGCTGGCATATAATAATTACAAAGTCGGGAGTTGTATGTATAGTGTTTCTAGCAGCATTATTGCGCTACTAGCCGAAAAAATAGGAGAACCATATAACTCTTTCCCGATCCATATGATGAAATATGGTCACGGTGGAATAGGAGGAATAGGAACAATTTGTGGTACTTTAAACGGGGCAGCAGCAATTATTGGCTTATTGATAGACAATAAGAAAGTCAGAGATGCGCTAACACTTGATTTATTCCAATGGTACGAAAGTAACGCATTCCCTGTATTCAAACCTAAGACTCCTGTCTTTGATTTCACACCCCCCACATCTGTTTCTGAATCTGTACTGTGTCATGCTTCCACTACCAAATGGGGGAAAAAGACCGGATATAGATAGATAGTAACCAGCGAAAAGAACGTTGTCGTCGTTTAACAGGAGATGTGGCAGCCCACACCGTTGAAATTCTCAATTCTTATTTCGAAAATACTTTTGTGTCAACGTGTCATGATAATAAAAAAGCTAATGATTGTATGGTTTGTCACGGGAGCCAGGGTAAGCTAGGAAATACAACAGGTAAGATGAACTGTAATACATGTCACGAGAAATCATTGGGACACAAAATATTTGGGGATATTCATTATAAGATGATGAAGAAAAGATAAAATCCCTTTCAAATTATAATTCTAGGGATTGTAAAGATAAATTAAAAGTATAATTATGAATTCGTTAGAAAAGGTAATCGGTGAAATGGACTTCCAATATTTTGGAACAGGTCAGCACAAAATGGAAGCAGAAGCATTTCTTGCAGCTGAAAATACCGTTTTTTTGGATGTGAGGGCTAAGGAAGAAACTGAAACAGTTAAAATTTCTTTGTTACATCATTGTGAAGTGTTAGAAATACCAACCGATGAAGTGCCTGCACGCATTGAGGAGATACCAAAAGATAAGTTAATTGGTGTTTTCTGTTCTGCAGGAGTGAGGGCAGCAATTATTTTCTCTTACCTGAAAAGCAAAGGATTTAATGATGTAAAAATAATCACCGGTGGATATCCTCCCCTGATGGCAGCCATAATGCCCGGTAAACTTTATAAAAAAATCAACAACTAAAACATGAGCATTGGGATTTTAACAGTCATTATAATGCTTATAGCTTTTTTAATGACTATGACGGGGCGTGGAGGAGGAAATTTTTATGTACTTGCCCTTGTATTGTCAGGTATAAGTATGAATTTTTCAGCTTCAACTGGACAATTTGTTTTAATGTGTTCATCACTTATGGCTACAATCCTGTTTAGTAAGCAAAAAATGAATCATTGGAAGTTAACCATTTTGTTGGGGATACTGATTTTTGTATCAGCATTAGCTGGTGGCTATTTCGGACAATATTTTAATGAAAAAGCACTGAAGGTCATTTTTGCTGTATTCATGTTTTTGGCAGCACTGTTTATGTTACGAAAACCTAAGCAAAAACTTAAAAACAATCATAAATGGGTTATTACGCTTACGTCAAACGGTAATGCATACCAGGTTAACCTTTTGGTAACTATTCCTATAGTATTGCTAACTGGTTTTATTTCAGGTATGGTGGGAGTTTCAGGAGGTTCTTTTTTAGTGCCTCTAATGCTCTTGACTATGAATGTACCCATGCATGTGGCAGTTGGTACCTCCACAACTTTGGTTACAATTTCGGCAACTGCCGGATTTTTTGGCCATTTGGGAGCAGGGTTGTTCGACTTTAGTGTAGCAATTCCTTTAGCACTAGGAGGAGCTATTGGTGCTTTTGCAGGTGCAAAAATGGCCTTAAAATCAAAGCCAAAAAATTTGAAATACCTGTTTGCAGGTACTCAATTGATAGCTGCTGTAATAATGATTGCAAATGCTTTATAATATCACGAAGAATATAGGTTCTATAGAAAACAGCAGAAGATGTATTTTTCTTCTGCTGTTTTTCTTTTTAAATGTGGTAAGTATTAGTGCGCAACAGGACGCTTTAAAAGAGAAAAAATATTCATTAGAACTTCAGCTAATTGCTAATACAGGTTTTAATAATAAAACATTCAAATACAATAAATATGAATATAACGTCAGGCGAACATTGATTGATTATCAACAATATCTCTCAGGAAATTTTAAATTTTGTCTTGCAGGTGATACATATGTAAAAAAGCATGACAAACCTTACCACTTAACACCTTATTTAAAAAGGGCATATTTTCAATTTCACAATAAGAGATTATCACTTTCGGCAGGTTTGTTAGTTTTAGAGCAATTTAAGTATCAGAGAAAAATATGGCAATTGCGATATGTCGACAAAACATTTCAAAATAAATTCAAATATGGAGAAAATCGAAATGTTGGAATATTAATGAAACACCATTTAAGCAGTCGTTTTTCGTATGATATAGCCATCATTTCCGGATACAATACGCCAATAAAGAAATCATTAAAAAAGTATCAGGTAATGATGGGACAAACATTCAATACGGATTTTTGTACTTTCAGATTATTTAATAGTATTTCTTTGGAGTCGGCTTATGAATATACATTTTCCTTTTTTGTAGCTAAGGTATTAAGGAATAGTAAAGTGGGAGTGGAATATGCAAAAAAAATCAGCAATAATAAACGGGTAGATGTAAATAAATACGGCATTTCAGCCTTTGGAAATCATTCATTTTCTAAAAGCATGATGTGTTTTGTTCGATATGATATGAACAAAGAATCAATGAAGCGACAAGCTAAAAACGTTATTTGGTCAGGAATTCAATATACATTCAATAAAAATATAAAGGCTTCAATATATTACGAAAAAGAGGGCTTTGATACTGTTTTTTATGGTCTGACTATTTATATTCATCATTTTTAATTATTAAAATACTAAACCCTAGTCGTTCAACAATAAGCACAGACACCTTATATATTGAGGAATCGATTTTCGGGTATTATACCCTTTTGAAGTATTTTACTATTAAGCGGACTGATAATTGATTTTGGTCTTCATACATCAGTAGCCTGGGTCTCTCTCGTAAGTGTTTCCGATCGGATACACCTTTTTCATAACTATCTTTTTTGATACAGCTGGTCTGTTTAAGGTTATTCTATTAGTGTCCATACAGTATTATCCGGAGGTGGTGCCTTTGTGTGTTTGAAATATTAATTGGCGTTGGATACATAGAAATTGGTTCACATTTTTTTCTCTCTTTTAACCGCGAATTAAGCGAATTTGTTTTCCGTTGGAAAACTTAAACGGGCAGTTATTTGGTGTTTATTTAATTTGTGGTTCGAATTCAGTTTCTTAACTGATATTTCCCCTATATGTTTAAAGCCTATAAAGCTTGCTCTTCAAGCAATTTGCCAACCGCGAATTTTTTGAATTATACGAATTGCTTTTCTATGAAAAGCTCATAAAACCACGAAGTGGTTAAAAATTCGTTTAATTAGTATAATTCGCGGTTAAATCAATAGTAAATGTAATTTACTCATAATTAATTAGTGTTTCTCTGGTGTTTTTTTTCCTATACTTGAAATTTAGTGTTTTATAAGACATGGAAAAACATCAGTTTCTTAATTATTGAAGGGTTATTGTTTCAATTATCCAAGGACGGAGCTCATTGCCGTTGTATGAACTAATTAAGTTGTCTGTTAATGAGTTCGAGGAGGTATTGCCGAATGGTCAATAATTTAAAATGATATTTATCTACTACATTCAATAATTAGAATGGATTAAGATTTTAAATTTGGGAGAAAATTAAATTATAAAAATGATGTACCATAAAGGTTTTGCAAGTGATAATAATGCGGGAGTGCATCCTGCGGTTATGCAAGCACTCTCAGGTGTAAATAAAGGACATGCAGTAGGGTATGGAGAAGATACGATCACAGCCTCTGCTATTGAGTTGTTTAAGGAGGTTTTAGGGGATAGCGTAGAAGTTTTTTTTGTGTATAATGGAACAGGAGCCAATGTGTTAGCCTTGCAGGCTCTTACTCAATCGTATAATGCGGTGATATGTAGTGATGTGGCACATATTCATGTAGATGAATGTGGTGCACCTGAAAAGTTGAGTGGGTGTAAATTGTTAACGGTTCATTCACCCAATGGAAAATTAACGGTTGATTTAATTAAACAGCATATGCATGGTTTTGGGTTTGAACACCATGCACAGCCCAAGGTTATATCGATTACACAGGCTACAGAATTGGGCACCGTTTATTCAATTGAAGAGATTAAGACCATAGCGGAGTTTGCACATGAAAATGGATTATATCTGCATATGGATGGAGCCCGGTTGGCTAATGCCGCCGCATCACTTCAGTGTTCTTTGAAAGAACTGACGTTTGATGCAGGTGTGGATGTATTGTCTTTTGGAGGAACGAAGAATGGCCTGATGTTTGGAGAGGCTGTGGTGTTCGCTAATAGGCAGTTAGCCGAAAATGTAAAGTATGTCAGAAAACAATCTGCCCAGTTGCATTCTAAAATGCGGTTTATTGCTGCCCAGTTTAAGGCGTTACTGAGTAATGGTTTATGGTTGGATAATGCCCGTCAGGCTAACCAAATGGCTATACTTTTAGCAGATAGATTGAAAGCGATTCCGCAGGTGGAAGTTACCCAGAAGGTTGATTCGAACGGCATATTTGCCATTGTGCCGGAATGGTTAATAGAACCCCTTCAGAAATCATTCTTCTTTTATGTATGGGATGAATCCAGGGATGAAGTGCGGTGGATGACTTCTTTTGATACTGTGCCGGAGGATATTGATGCTTTTATTGAGAGAATTAAAGAAATTATTGCTCAAAATAAGTAATGATAAGCTATGATAATAGTTCGTTAAGCTTTTGTAAGTAATTGAAAAACAGTATATATCTATTCAATAGGCAAAGCTATTAATGGTCTAAAAATGAGAGTAATGTAAATCAGTCTAATGTCTATTATCTAAAATCTAACGATCTATTGCTATGAAACACCTGGAGAAAAGAGGAAAAAATGAGAAGAAAAGACTATTTGCCAGTATTATTGTACCATTTTTGTTTTTATTTCTTGCATTTACCCTTAAGCTAATAGAAACGCTGGAAGGTGTCAGTTTTTCTGAGTTGGGCATTAAGCCTTTATCATTACAAGGCCTGCCAGGGATTTTATTAGCACCAGTAATTCATGGTGATTGGGAGCACCTGGGGGCGAATGCTATTCCCTTAATGGTATTAGGTACTTCTTTGTTTTACTTCTATCGGGGTGTTTCGTTCAGAGTTTTTTTGTTGATTTACCTGCTTACCGGGGCATGGGTATGGTTTGGGGCACGTGATGCCTGGCATATTGGTGCCAGTGGTGTAATATATGGTTTAGGGGCATTTTTGTTTTTTAGCGGCATTATTCGAAATCATATACCGCTAATAGCCTTATCTTTAATAGTCGTTTTTTTATACGGAAGTTTGATCTGGGGAATTATTCCGTTTAAGTGGGATGTTCCTTATTCCTGGGAATCCCATCTTTGGGGTAGTATTGCAGGTTTAGTGTTGGCAATAGTTTACAGAAAGGAAGGTCCGCAAAGAACTGTTTACTATTGGCCAGAGGAAGAGGAAACAGAGGATGATTACTGGAATACTGACGTGATTGAAAGTAATGGAGGAAAAGCAGAAGATTAGGTGTTCGAATCATTAAAATTGAAACATCGTAACGGGTAATTAAAAATCTTTTGGCATCTTTATAGCCGATTTTACTAAAAGCAGGAATGAAGTTCGAAATAGAGGCATATTATATCAAATTAATAGGGGTTACGTTGGTAATCACAGCTTCTTGTGCGTCAGATGGTTCGTTTGATGAACAAATCTGGCAAGAGCTTCAGAAATCAGGCTTCATAGAAAAAAGCATCTGGCTTTCTCAGGAAGGGGATAAAGTCCGATCTGACCAATCAAAGGAAATATTTCTGTTTAAAGAGATATTTGACGTTGGAAAAGTAAATAATAAGCAATTTCCGGAACATGGTTTTGGAAATTTTATTTCAGCAGATATAAATGATTTGACGGAAAAAACTGTCAAATCACTACTTTCCGATAGTGATAATTGGAAACAGCAAGTTGTTGCGCACAAGTGGTGGGGTAGTCTGGGTGACAGAAATGATACCGTTGATGATGTACACAAAAGTGTTAAGTCAACTATTTTTGGATGTTACTTTTTACGACAATCTAATCAGGTTGTTAGCAATGAAGCGTTAATGCAATTATTAGACGATTATCGTCGCTGTTTTTCAGTTTTCATCTCTTCCCGGGCAACACGAGCTGGTCCGGTCTTTCTATCCTGATTTGTTATCCCATTACTCAAGTTTAAAGTAGGGATCATCTACATTCACGAGATGTAGGGAATTGAAATAATTATCTGAAAATAACATCAATATATTATATGGCACTTGTAGGAAGTATTCTAACAAAGCTATTTGGTAGTAAGTACGATAAAGATATTAAGGAGATTACACCAATAGTTGAAAAAATAAAGCAGGTATACCCTCAAATTGAAGGTCTCACAAATGATGAGTTAAGAGCGAAAAGCCAGGAACTGAGGCAACGGATTCAGGCAGCGATACAGGCTGATGAAGAGAAGATGACTGCTTTGAAGGCAAAAATTGAACAGGGAAAAGTTCCGGTTGATGAGCGGGAAAAGATCTATAAAGAGATCGATAAGATTGAAAAGGAAATTTTAGAGAAAATTGAAGAATCGCTGAATGAAATATTGCCAGAGGCTTTTGCACTTGTAAAGGCTACGGCAAAACGATTCAAAGAGAATGACTCAATAAAAGTCAGTGCCACCGATTTTGACAGAGACCTTGCGGCTAGTAAGGATTTTGTGACAATTGAAGGCGAGCATGCAGTCTATTCTTCTTCCTGGCTTGCCGGGGGAAGTGAGATCTCTTGGGATATGGTGCATTACGATGTGCAGCTGATCGGTGGTATTGTTCTTCACCAGGGGAAAATTTCGGAAATGGCCACAGGGGAAGGTAAAACGTTGGTTGCAACCTTACCTGTATTTCTAAATGCTTTGGCCGGAAGAGGGGTACATGTTATTACGGTAAATGATTACCTGGCGAAAAGGGACTCCGAGTGGATGGGGCCAATATTCCAGTTCCATGGTCTATCCGTTGATTGTATAGATAAACACAAGCCCAATTCCAATGAACGAAGAAAGGCTTATAAGGCCGATATTACTTATGGAACCAATAATGAATTTGGTTTTGACTACCTGAGGGATAATATGGCGATTTCGCCTGATGATCTGGTACAACGAAAGCATAATTACTCCATTGTCGACGAGGTGGACTCGGTATTGATTGATGATGCCCGTACGCCATTGATTATATCCGGTCCGGTACCCAAAGGCGATGATCAGTTATTTGAAAACCTGAGACCAAAAGTTGAGCGTTTGGTAGAGGCTCAACGGACCTTAGTGACCAAGATTTTTGCCGAAGCAAAACAAAAATTAAAATCATCTGATTCTAAGGTTCAGGAAGAAGGTGCTTTGTTGTTGTTAAGGTCCTATAAAGGTTTGCCTAAGAATAAAGCCCTGATCAAATTTCTGAGTGAGCAAGGAATCAAAGCACGCATGTTGAAGACTGAGAACTTTTACATGCAGGAGAATAATAAGAATATGCACATCGTTACCGATCCGCTTTATTTTGTGATCGACGAGAAGCATAATTCCATTGAGATGACTGAGCAAGGGCTTGATCTGATCACTGATTCATCTGAAGATTCTAACTTCTTTATCTTACCTGATGTGGGTTCAGAAATGGCCGCTTTGGAAAAGGCTGAACTCAATGAAGAGGATAAAATGGCTAAGAAGGATGAAATGCTTCAGAATTATGCCATCAAATCGGAGCGGGTGCATACCATCAATCAGCTGTTGAAAGCCTATACGTTATTTGAGAAGGACGTGGAGTATGTGGTGATGGAAAATAAGGTGAAGATTGTTGATGAGCAGACCGGACGTATCATGGATGGACGTCGTTACTCTGACGGATTACACCAGGCCATCGAGGCAAAAGAGCGGGTGAAAGTTGAAGCTGCAACACAAACCTATGCGACCATCACTTTGCAGAATTATTTCAGGATGTACAACAAGCTTTCTGGTATGACCGGTACGGCCGAAACAGAAGCAGGTGAATTGTGGGACATCTATGAACTGGATGTAGTGGTGATTCCTACCAATCGACCGATTGTCAGGAAAGACCATGAAGATTATGTCTATAAGACCAAACGTGAAAAATATAATGCCGTCATTGACGAGGTGGTTGGCCTGGTAAAAGCCGGTCGTCCTGTGTTGGTTGGTACAACAAGTGTGGAAGTGTCTGAATTATTAAGCCGAATGTTGAAAATTCGAGGCGTCAAACACAATGTTCTTAATGCGAAGTTGCACCAGCGAGAAGCCGATATTGTGGCTGAAGCAGGTCGTGAGGGGATTGTAACCATTGCTACCAACATGGCCGGTAGGGGTACCGACATTAAGCTTACCCAAAAAGTGAAGGATGCAGGCGGTTTGGCCATTATTGGTACAGAGCGTCACGAATCACGTCGTGTAGACCGTCAGTTACGTGGTCGAGCCGGACGTCAGGGCGACCCGGGTTCTTCTAAGTTTTTCGTATCTCTGGAAGATGATTTGATGCGCCTGTTCGGTTCAGATCGTATTGTGAAATACATGGACCGTTTAGGACTGGAGGAAGGAGAGGTGATTCAGCACTCCATGATTACAAAGTCCATTGAGCGGGCCCAGAAGAAAGTGGAAGAAAATAACTTTGGTATCCGGAAGCGTTTGCTGGAGTACGATGATGTGATGAACTCCCAGCGGGAAGTGACCTACACCAAGCGCCGTCATGCTTTACGCGGAGAGCGTATCCAGGTTGATATTTCCAATATGATGATGGATACATGTGAATTCATTGTCACGGAACATCATGATAATGCCGATTTTGAAGGTTTCAAGATGGATCTTATCCGTATTTTCTCCACGGAATCACCGTTTACCCAGGAGGAATTCCTGAAAGGCCGCCAGGAGGATTTGGCGAATAATCTGTTCCAGAAAGTATGGGATACTTACAATCGTAAAGTTGAGGGTATCGCACGGCAAGCTTATCCGGTTATTAAAGATGTGTTTGAAACCAAGGCTGAGTTATACGAAAACATTGTGGTGCCTATCAGTGATGGTCAGCGGGTGTTTAATATTACTACTAACCTGAGAAAGGCATATGAATCGACCGGTGAGGAGTTGATGCGTTCCTTCGAGAAGGCCATCATGCTTATCACGATTGACGAAGCCTGGAAAGAACACTTGCGGGAATTGGATGACCTGCGTCAGGCAGTGCAGAATGCCAGCTACGAGCAGAAGGATCCGTTGTTGATCTATAAGTTTGAGTCCTTCAACCTCTTTAAGACGATGATTGAGCAAAACAATCGATCAGTGGTCTCCACATTAGTGAAAGGGCATATTCCTATTCGGGATTCCAGCGGGGTGCAGGAAGCACAGGAGCGTCGACGTCAGGACTACAGCCGGATGAAGACCCGTAAGGATGAATATCCGGGAGCAGGAGCCGGCTCCGGAAGTGCACCAAAGAAAGAGAAACAGAAAGTGCAACCGGTACGGGTTGAGAAGAAGGTAGGGCGAAATGATCCTTGTCCTTGTGGAAGTGGTAAGAAATATAAACAGTGTCACGGAAAGGATGCTTAATATTATAAAGAAGGGTTTCAGGTTTTCCTGAAACCTTTTTTCTATTTATCTTTCATCAGAAAAAAAGACATTAGACTAATAGATGTTAGATAATAGATTGTGAACACAGAGACACTGAGACGCAGAGTTTTTCTTTATTAATCATCTTCTTGTGTGTTTAAAGCTTAATCATGGTAGTTTCATCAAAAAAATAGACAAGAGACTGATAGATATTAGATAATAGACTGCAAAACAGTAATGCTGATTCTTTAAGTCCTTTTTTTAATCATCTTCCTGTGTGTAAATTGAATTTACCTGTTCGTTTCATCGGTTTAAAAAAGAAATACAACTATGCTATTTAATGTTATTACCTGGAATGTAGATCCGGAAATATTTGCTTTGGGCCCGTTCTCTATTCGGTATTACGGGCTCTTTTTTGCCATCTCTTTCTATCTTGGATATAAGATGATAGAAAAGATGTTTCAAGTGGAAAAAGTACCCATTGAATGGGTGGAAAAGCTATTTGTTTATGTTGTTGTTGCCACAGTAGTGGGGGCGCGTTTTGGCCATGTCTTTTTCTATGGATGGGACTATTATTCTCAAAATCCGGGAGAGATATTGAAGGTTTGGCATGGTGGTCTGGCCAGTCACGGAGGCGCCATAGGTATTGTAGTGGCAATCTTGATTTTTTCTAAAAAGGTAAGTAAACGGTCTCCTATTTGGGTGCTGGATCGATTAGTAGTGCCGGTAGCATTGGCAGCCTTTTTTATCCGGATGGGTAACTTGATGAATTCAGAGATTATTGGGGTGGCTTCTGATCTTCCCTGGGCCATAAAATTTTTGAGAGCCTCTGTGGCAGATCCCCAAACCCCTCGTCATCCGGCCCAGGTGTATGAAGCACTGAGTTACCTGGTTATTTTTGCCGGCATCTTTTATGCCTACTGGAAAACCAATGCGTCGCAAAAACGTGGCCTTCTCTTTGGTATCTTTCTGGTCGGGGTGTTTACCGCACGGTTCTTCATTGAATTTGTGAAAGAAAATCAGGAGGCCTTTGAAGAAGGAATGAGTTTGAATATGGGCCAGTTGTTGAGCATTCCCTTTGTATTGGCAGGGCTCTATTTCATATTTAAAAGTTTGAAGAAATAACAGTTTAAAGAAAATACTTTATGGAAGAGGCGTTAAAATGTTAATTTTAACGCCTCTTTTCTTTGTTCTCTATTTGAGGACTATTATGATTTAATAAACGATAAAATAATGACAGGAGAAAATATGTTTTGGGTGGTCATTGCCATTTTAATCGGGCAATATGTGTTTGAGCAATTTCTGGAATTTATGAATCGCTCAAGGTGGCAATCAACGCTGCCAAAAGAGTTGGATGGCCTTTATGATGAAAGTGAATATGAAAAGCACATGCTTTATAAAAAAGCCAATTTTTCGTTTGATTTCCTCAGTGAAACCTTTAGCCTGGTACTGATACTGGCAGTTCTGTTTTTTGGAGGCTTTGCCTGGTTGAGCGAATGGGTTTGTGGCATAACAGACGGCATCATATGGCAGTCGTTACTGTTTTTTGGCACCTTGGGCCTGGCGTCTGAAATAATAAATTTACCCTTTGGTATTTATGGCACCTTTGTGATTGAGGAGAAATTCGGGTTTAATAAAACAACCCCGAAAATATTTGTGCTCGATCACATAAAATCACTTGTTTTATCAGCGCTGATTGGTGCTCCTATCCTTGGATTGATTGTTTGGTTCTATGCCTTAACCGGTCCCATGTTCTGGGTTTACGCCTGGATGCTGGCCAGTGGATTCATGATATTTATGACCATGTTCTACACTTCGCTGATTCTTCCTTTGTTCAATAAGCAAACGCCGCTTGAGGCAGGGGAGTTGCGCTCACAAATTGAGGCTTTCTCAAACAAAGTAGGATTCAAGCTGGATAACATTTTTGTGATGGACGGCTCGAAACGCTCCACAAAGGCAAATGCTTTTTTTAGTGGTTTGGGGAAACGGAAACGAATAGTGTTGTACGATACCTTGGTCAACGATTTGGAAAATGAAGAGATTGTGGCGGTATTGGCCCATGAAATTGGTCATTATAAACTTAAGCATACCCTCTTGGGGACCGTGATGGGGCTCTTGCAAACCGGCCTCTTATTGTTTTTGTTTAGCCTGGTGGTTGATTCTCCCTTGTTGTCGCAAGCCCTGGGCGTGGAGCAACCAAATTTCTTCATCGGAATGCTGGCATTTGGACTGCTTTATACGCCCGTATCATTGGTGTTGGGTACTTTTATGAGTTGGGTATCCCGGAAAAACGAATATGGTGCTGATGCCTTTGCCGGCAAATATAGCAGTGCCCGGGCATTGGGAGAGGCCCTTAAAAAAATCTCGGTTAAGGCGCTTAGTAACCTTACACCACATCCCTGGTATGTGTTTTTTCATTATTCTCACCCACCTTTGCTGGCACGGCTGAAAGCCTTAAAAGTGAAATAGTTTTTTATTCCTGATAGTAACGAACCTTGTTTAATCAAACAAGGTTCGTTGCCAATCCGGCGGATCTTTCTTCTTCTTCCTGGAACCCATTCCCTGGAGTTTAATGTCTTTGGTGACTTTTACCTCACTTTCAACCGTAATGGTTTTTCCAACCGGGAGTAACAATTCGTTATTTTTGTTTTTTGGATTTTTTATTTGCACAGAGATGGGAACCGCTTTCTGCAGTTTTCCGGGATATGGCTTTAACAGCTTCACTACCTCTGGTAAGGGTAATTGGTTATTCAGCCATTTTTTCTCGTCTTCTTTCAGCAGAACAACCGGAGAACGGTGGTGCCCGATACGATCGGTTATTTCATTGCCTACGGTGGTAATAATGGCAAAAGAATGATGCATTTCCCCGGTGGTTGGTTCAACCCAGGAATCCCAAATGCCGGCCAGGGAAAACAACTCATCATTGATGTGACTGATGGCATAAGGTTTATTCAACTTCTCTTTTTCGGGGCCTTCAATAAAAGCGTTGGCAATAACCAGGCAGCGCTGCGAACGGATAGGCTTTCGAAACGAAGGCTTACTGATGATTCCCATACTTCCCTGGTAGTTTTTTTTATTTTCCCTGTTTGAATCCCCCTCAGAGCGGGCATTGAAGAGATACATTGGTTTTTTAGCCCAATTGGGTGTCATACCAAATTGGTAACGTTGTAATTCATGGGGCGCATCGCTGGAGATAACATAGGCATAATCTCCCGGAGCGATATTGTAGCTGTTTTCCGGTTCAAAACCATCGGGCAGGGCTATCTCAAAACGTTTCTCAATGGCTTCAATACTGATGACCTGAACAAATCTTCCACACATAACATGATTATTTGGGTATGTAAGTTAGTGAGATAAAAGGAATAGATGGAAATATATGGTGAAAGGTGTGTGGTTTAAGGGGTATATCTGGAGGTTGCTGTTTAGTCTTCTGTGCTAGGGGTGGGAGATAAAAGGAAACAGATGGAAACATATTGAAATAAATGGAGATAAAAGGTGTATGGTTTAAGGGATATACTGGTGGTTGTTTATTGTTTGGTCTTCTTTGCTAGGGATGGGAAGATAAAAAGAAATATATGGAAATAGAAGGTGAAGGGTGTATAGTTTATGGGGTATGTCTGGAGGTTGTTGCTTGGTCTTCTTTGCTAGGAGGGATAAAAAGAAATAAATGGAAATAGATTGAGATAGAAGGAGAAAGGTATATGGTTTAAGAGGTATATCTGGAGGTTGTTGTTTGGTCTTCTTTGCTAGTGTGGGAGATAAATAGAAACATATTGAAATAAATGGAGATAGAAGGTGAAGGGAACCTACGAGGTTTAAAAAACCTCGTAGGTTTTCATGGCATATTTTATAACTACTCCCTCTACTTGCTGCTTTGCAATACATGCTATAACCGCAGAATGCTCCAGGAATATGACTGGTAGGCTCTTTAATCAACCATACAGAGGAAAAAAGGATGGATGATGATAAAGGACTGGTAGTTATTATGGTTTAATGAAGAGGCACAGATTACAAAAAGCCGCGTCAGCGGGAGAGGAGGGTGGTGTTGGGAGAAAATCCTGGCGTAATACAATGATGTAATGGGGATTAATTATGTCAGGGGTAAAAATGTTTTTTGCTGCATCTAAAGAGTACCAAGAAGAACAAAGATATTGGTTTATTAATGTTATCTTGGAGCACTTCTGGTGATCATAGTTGCTGACAATGTTGAGGGGCCTAAGTTTTTCCACTGGCGCGGATTTGCAATCCGTGCTAAAAAAACTGGCAACCCTAGAATGCTCCAAGAAGCTGCTCAGTAAGGTCTTCAATCAACCATGCAGGGTAAAAAGAATGGATGATTGTAGCGGCCTGGTAGTTTTTGTGATTAAATGATGGGGGCCGGATTGTAAATTCGCGTCAATGAGAGAAAGTTTGTAAGAAACTTTACTATAAGAATGGAGAATTAAAAAATAGTAAGAAGTATGAATGATTTTAAGAAGTATGATAATTATGAATTGGCGTTCATATATAAATATAAGATTGCGTCTTATCTCCCTGCTACAAGGAATGTTTTAATGAAGTGTATTAACGAAAGAGGATTGAGTGAAGAGGATATAGTTCGGTTGATAGAAGAGAGGTTTGGGGAGGTGTATGATCCGGAGCAACATAAATGTCCAAGGTGCAAAACAAAGAAAACGATCAAAGATAATGATGTTGCTGGTAGTGGTTCATATCAATTTGTCTTAAAGAAATGTGATATATGTGGTTTAGATTTTACTAAGCCGTATCGATTACCTAAGAAAAACAAAGGCAATATTCTTAATAAGTTAAAAGCTATTTTATTTTTCCCGCGCTAAGCTTAGAGGCCCCGCGCGAGGATTTTCAATCCGTGCTATAATTACAGAATGATTCAAGAATATGCCTGATAGGATTTTCCATCAACCATGCAGAGTAAAAAAGAATGAATGATGGTAGCAGCCTTGTAGTTTTTGTGGTTAAATGATGGGGTGCGAATTTCAAATTCGTGGCAGCTGGGGATTTTTGCCTAGGACCTGGATATAGAAGAATAAAACCAAGTAATATAATATACAGATGGTATGATAATGAAAAAGATAAAAGTTGTTACATCGTTGTCTTTCATACTGATTTACTTTGTTGGTTGTTGTCAGTACCGGCTTACAATTGAAGAATATGTAGCAGTTTTTCCGGTTTTATTTTTGTAGAAAAGGATATGAAGGGTTAAGGGGTACGGATTGCAAATCCGCGCCAGCGGTGGGGAAATCCTCAACCATTTTCAAATATTAGCCAAACTTTCAAAATGAAGGTTGCAGTTTCAAAAGTAAGAGCATGGATGTATGTTCTTACTTTACGATTTGCTAAATAATTTTCGATGATATGATAAAGAGAATATTGTTTGTAGTGTGTCTTTTATTGCTGATCGTAGTTTTTTATCCCAAGAAATTTCCGAAGATGGCTATTTTAAAAGGTGAAAAGGAGATGGTTGGAAAATATCGTCTTACTCCAAGTAGTGAGCTGTTGGATTATTATCCCTCTTTAGAGGCAGATACCTTTTATTTAGTTTTAGAGAATAATATGACTTTTTGGGTTGATTGGAATGATGAACTATTCTTCGAAAGAGGCTCAGAAGGGACATGGAGATATAGGGATCATGGGGATGTTGAAGTAATAGAATTATTCTTCAAGAATAAGGGAGAAGAACAATTGACAATAGGATATGATATAATAGGTTATTCAATTAGGTTGACTAAGTGTCAATTGAATGAAGTGAAGTTTATGAGATGTTCACCCCCGCTGCCGCAAGAATAACTAGTAATTCAGTTGTTATTGCGCGATTTTATCGCGTTGAGTAACTAAAATGAAATAGAAAAGCCTGGTGCCTGAGAATGGTGGCCGGGCTTTTGGTTTAATGTACCCCCTCGCTGGTGCGCGATTGTATCGCGTTCCATTGAAACCCAGCTCACCTTAGTTACTGATAAGTGGTACAGGTCGTGAGCTTGGGAAGTTTCTAGCTAATATAATACAGCAAAACAACTTAAATGCGTATAGAAAATGCCCGGTACCGCAAGGAGCCGGGTGTTTTTTTCATCTCTCCGTGGTTATCTCCTGTAAGAGGATGCGTGCGCTTTGTTTAGGGGTAGGGATGATTACCATCGTTTTAATATCCCTGTGAGGGTTGCCAGGCGAACAAGAGAAGTGTCCCGGTCAATAGCTGATAGTTTGTCTTACCTGAAGATTTCTGCTTTGAATCCCGCGGATAGGGAATCTGTTCCCGCGGTAAAATATTCCATTTCAGCGGATATTTGTTTAATCCCGCGGAAAAGTAATTAAACACCGCGGATAAGGGGAGTTGTCCCGCGGGTTGGAATCGGCTCCCGCGGCTATTTTTCCCGTCCCGCGGCAATATTGGATATTTTTGTAATTAAATGATGGGGTACGGATTGCAAATTCGCGTTAAAAGGGGTTGCTCTATGGTTAAGGATCATTTGCAATAATAACATGGAGTTGTCCAATTTGGGGCTTATTATCATTCATGTATGTGGATTTGTATCATCCATACCCGACAATGTGTCTTTTGTTTTGATGTTGATATCTGAAATTTGTTCCATTTGCTAAATGGATAATCATTCTTTCGTGTTTAGATGTCTTCTGTATTCAACTGCCAGGTAGTGAAATATATTGGTAATTTAGTAGCTTTGTAGAAAATGCAATGGATCATGAAAGTTGTTGAGAAAAGAGATTATATCCACAGTCATTTGCATTTAGCAGATGCAAGAACAATTGACCAATTTTATGAGGTACTTAGGAAAGAAGAAAGGTTAAAAGCTACACTCTCCAGTCGTGCGAAAAAGTCAGAAAGAGATATTCAAAACGGGCATGTGCATTCAAGGGAAGAGCTTGAAAAGAATCTTGATAATATTGGTCTTGAATGAAATTGGTTTACACAGAGCAGGCTCTTGTCGGTCTGCAGGAAGCATTGGCATTTATTGCTCCAAAAGTGTCGCATGAAAAGTTGTTGGAAATACGAAATCGGATACTCGATAAAGCGGATTCATTACAACAACATCCTTATCAAGGACAGAAAGAACCTTTTTTGGAACATTTAGATTTGGATCATCGCCGGGTGATTGAAGGTCATTATAAAATTATCTATCGAATAATAAATGACTGTATCTACATTACTGATATCTTCGACTCAAGACAAGATCCTGATACCATGAGAAAATAATGTCAAGCCCCAGCTGCCGCCGATTTGCAATCCGTGTTGTAACTTCTGAAGAATATGCAGCAGATTTTCCGGTTTTATTCTTATCGGAAAGGAAGTGAATGGTTGTGGTGGTGAATGAAGAGGTATTGGTTGCAAATCCGCGCCAGTGGTGGGTAACTTTTCAATCGGAGTTTATTATTTATCTTCATAATGAGCCCAGACGCTTAAAACAAGAACCTTTACAACGTCTTCATTAATGGAATAAACTAATCTGTGCTTTTGATTAATTCTGCGAGAATATAATCCGGCAAGGTTGTGTTTTAATTGTTTCGGTTGACCCGTTCCGGTGGTTGGGTGTCTCATCAGCTCGTTAAGTAGTTTTTCTATTTTCTTTAAAACAACTTTATCTCCTGACTTCTTGTGCTTTTCTATATCGGATAAGGCTGTTTCTGAAAATTCTAAAGTATAGCTCATAATCCCAATAGATCACGTATTTCTTCAGGAGTTGAAACTTTTTTTACTTTTCCTTCTTCGACTTGCTTAATGCTTTGTTTGATTCTTTTAACCATTTCGGCATTAAAATAGACATCTTCCTCTTTTATAGGAGTTAATACATAAGCTTTGTCTTTCCCTCGTTGAACGATTATTTGTTCGCCTTTATCAGCTCTTTCAAAGTATTCTCTTTGATTTTGTCTAAATTCTCTACTACTTATTACTAACATGATATCTTGCTTTAACGTGTACCGGCTTGGTACAAATATACTGAATTTTACATTTATTTCCATCATGTCGTTTCATTTAAATGGGTGATGCTTCTCTATTCCAGGCTTTTGTTCAGCGAAGCGTCTTGCTTCGTTGTAACTATCCGGCCTCCGTTATCGCGAATTTGCAATCCGTGCTATAAACACTGCTAACCGAAGAATGATTCAAGAAGATGCTTGGAAAGATTTTAGATTAACCATGCAGCGTAAAAAAATAGATGAATGAAGATAAAGGCCTGACAACTGGTGTTGTTGGGTTTTTTATTTATTGCATTAAACCTACGAGGTTTAAAAAACCTCGTAGGTTTTCATAGCACATTGCATACCTACCCCCGCTATCGCGGATTTGTACCAACCATACCCGTTAAACAGATATTGGTTTGGGTGGTTGTTAAACCTTCAGGTTTTAAAAACCTGAAGGTTTGTAAGCAACGACAGTGAAAATAGGTGTGGCTTGCAAAGAAAGGTAGTGTTTCGGGAAAAGGAAGAATTGGAAATTTATGCTAGCGGTGAAGATTGAAACCTTCGGTTATTGTTCGAAGCTTCTATGGGGCTTCTTCGTACCAACAAGGGGTTTGATCCGAAGCAAACCCCTTGTTGGTACCTGGAAGGTACTTGTTCAACCCTAGCCGATCCCTCTTCGCTACTGCAGATTTGCCATCCGTGTTGTAACTTTTTTTGCTAGTGCCGGATTACAATTGAAAGAATAGGCGGCAGTTTTTCCGAATTTATCCTCACAGAAAAGGAAGTTGAATGATTGTGTTGGTAAAATGGGTTATTGGATGTAAATGGGATTAAATGAAGAGACACGGATTGCAAATCTACACCAGTGGTGGGTGCCAATAGTTCGTTAAACTTTTATAAGTAATTGAAAACCAGTTTTAATTCATTTAATAGATAACGTTGTTAATGGTCTAAAAATGAAAGTAATGTAAATTGGTCTAATGTCCATTATATAACAAGCTTTCGCTACACTTAATCATTATGAGCCTAAACATCAGGTTTGTAGTCTCCCTCTCCTTTAAGGAGAGGGCCGGGGTGAGGTAGATTATAATAAGCATCTACCCATCCTGTTAACACCTCATCCTAACCTTCTCCTATTAAGGAGAAGGAATAGCTCACTGCGGTTGGTTCATTTGGTATTTGGTTTATTTCCAAAGGGGATGATGACTCCTATTTGTTTTAACTATTCAACAAGTTTTCAATGTTATCATGACGACAATATGGCAACGGCCATCTCTGACTCACCTTTTGTTAGAATGTAAAGACTTGAAGACTCTGTGTTTTAATCGGGACGTTGTCCCGGACCCTAGTCCCTTTTTGGCATCGCCCCAAAAAGGAACCAAAAAACTCTAGTCAAATAAACGCTTCCGCCCGCCTCCTTGATGAATTTTTGCTAACCCACTGGCCGGAATTCCCGCATTCATCTGC
>RHGE01000074.1 GCA_004296775.1 Marinilabiliaceae bacterium JC017 | reverse complement strand
TTTATTTGACTAGCGTTTTTTGCTTCGTTTTTGGGGCAATGCCAAAAATGAAGTAGGGTTTGGGACAACGTCCCAATAAAACTATATGTCATCTAACAAGGATGTATAGCTATTATCTTGGCGTCAATATGGCCAACGGCCATCTCTGACTATTATCTAAAATCTAACGATCTATTGTTGAATAGTTCAGCGTTGTTTTTTAATTGGTTGTAACTGTTATTTTTTGGCGTCCTGCCTCGCTTCGGGCTCGGCACCGCGCTTTCCGTTTCTACTCCTCGCTATCCCTTCCCGCCTATTCCAACACCTCGCTGTGGGGTATCCACTGCAATCGCTGGCCGAAAACAAGCTACAGTCAACAGTTGGCATATATAAGATCTATGTTTTTTCAGGCTAATACTGAGAAAATATAACCGACTACCGTGACCGGAGTAACCGACTACCGCGACGATTGTTCTACACATCTACTAAAAGGATTCAAATACACATAAATCATTTTCTTTTCCCCCGGTCACCCTTTTTTCCTCCTAAAAGATTTTGGAGGGGTGGTTTGATTATAATTCAGTCAATAAAGATTTGAACAGTGATACCGTAGCCACCAAGAAATGATAACGAAGAAGAATCCTCCAGTGCCGTAGGCACGACAGAAAAATACGAAACCCTTCGTCATCGTTTTACCATATATATATTGCAGCAAGAGACATCGCTTCGTTTTTGGGCAATGCTAAAAATGAAGTAGGGTTTAGTCCCGGATTAAAATTCATATCATCCAATTCTGCAAATAATCATGTAATACCCCAATATGCCTTATTACGGTTATGCACGAGATGTGTAAAGGTTATACACGAGACGTGTAAAGGATATAAACGATTGGTGTAATGGTTATGTCGGTATCATATAATGGTTTAACACAGCAAGAAAGGATCAAAAGGCAATATTGGTTTCTGGGATTTCGTTCTTTGTGAATAAAGTATAAGCTGCTAGTTTTTAGTGTCTGGAAATTAGCTATATACTGTTCAGTAATTACTCTAATAAAGCCCTTTCAACATCAATGCACCCTCGCTGGCGTGGATTTGCAATACGTGCCTCATCATTAACCACAAAACAACCATTAACCTCTGCATATCCTGATTTGGTAAAAGTGACAAAAAAGACCCCTTCCGGTTGATGAAGCTTATAATTTAACTTTGGTGATATCTGATGATTCACAATTCACCGATTGTAAATAGGTGTTAGCGTGGGAAAGATTGTGGCTTCATGCTTGTATACAAAAAAACAATAAGATGTTAAAAATCATATTTAGCATACCCCGCCATTTGCCTTTAATTTATTATTTTTGAGCATGCCAGATTCAAATTATGATAGTCACCATTAAGTTGCTTGGTAGTATTATGTCGTATCTAAAAAATCAGGCAATGATATCAGTCATCCGAGGGAGCTTACTTGATGATGATTTTGGTGTTGGATTCAAACAGAAATATATTATATCCCAAAAGTGACAAAGATATTCACGAACGACATAAGGGGGTTGTAAGCAATATTGCTGTTACGAAGTAGTTGCCAGTAATACCAAAAAAATGAAAATCGCAGCATTAATATTAGGAATATTGTTTGTTATGAGTTGTGGCAATAATTCTTCAACCAAGTCTACAGATAATGATTTAGAATCAAATAAAATGAATAAAAGAGAGATATACGACACTTCAAAATTGACTGACAACGAAAAGGAAATTTTAAAGGCTTTTTATAATAGAAGACTATTATTTGATAATTATCTAAAGAAGAACAATATTAAACTTTATTCTTGCCCTGGATGTGGCTATCCAACATTATCAGAACGAGGCGGATATGAAATATGTTCTGTATGTAATTGGGAAGATGATGGACAAGATGAAAGACAAGCAAATGAAATTTGGGGTGGCCCAAATCAAGGCTTGACACTAATAGAGAATCGCTTGATTATTGGGAAAATATTACAAGAAATTGCCGATAGTTTAAGTGGACATATAAATGATAATCCAGACGAAGTAATGATTGCTTTTGACAAACATACAATTAGAATGAACTCGTTTGATGAAAACAAAATGATGCATGCGCTTCGAGATGACCCTATTTGGAAAGAGTGGAGAGAGGCAAAGAAAGAAATATTGAACGATTTAATAAAATAAAGTACATACTGGCAACAATGGCTCATAAAGCATAGGCTTGCCGCAGGCGCAACACAAGCCAACGCTTCATAGCCGTGGCCGTTATCGCCAATTAAAAACAAGACTAAATGAACAATATAATTAGTGAGCAGAACAATGCTGGAAACATTCAATTATTGAAAGCACAAAGAGTTGCTTATACAATTTCAAAAAATTGCTCAATAGTCGAATATGTCATTGTTGCAATTTCTATGATTATCCCAATAGTTTTAATATTTAAGCCAAGCTTGAATCAACAAAGTAGTGTTGTTATTTTCTCAGGACTTTTAATGATTATCTCAATCCTTCTTGATGGATTTATGAAAAATAGAACCTCAGTTGCAGCGAAGATTCAAGAGCAATTTGATAATAATCTCTTTCATCTGAATTGGAATAAACTGCTTTGTGAAAACATGGTTGAGAACGAAGATATTATAAGACTTGCAAAGAGGTATAAAAAGAATGACTTAAATAATTGGTATTCAACAGAAATTAAAAGTGATTTGAATCAAGAAATTGCAGTGTTATTGTGTCAGAAGACAAATGTATTTTGGGACAAAGATTTAAGAAAAAAGTATAAAGTCATCTTATATACAATTCTTGCAATTTATTATCTATTAATAGTTTCAATAGGTTATATGAAAAATATCCCATTTGAATCATTTACATTGATTTTTTTGCCCTCACTAACATTCCTTAAATATCAGATTCAACTTATTAGTAATCAGAATCAAATTATTAAAAAGAAAGAATCTATCATCACCAAAATTAATGAGTTATTAAATACCTTTAAGACGACAAATAATCTACCAGATTATTCCGACTTAAGAGAAATTCAAAATGCTATTTATTCTTTAAGAACGCATTTAAATAAGGTTCCAAATTGGTTGTATCGACTTTACAAAAATTCTTACGAATACCTTACTGACAACTCAATTCGAATGAAAATTAATGAATTAACAAATTAAATATGTCTGTTTTAACCCACCTTGACAGCTTAGGTAGCAATCTAATCTTAAGCGCAAATGAGAATTCAAGTATATCTACATCTATATCGACACTAAAAACTCGATTAGGCTACTATTTTAATAATATTGACTCTTCTTATGTGTTTGGGTCATATGATAGAAGCACGATTTTACCTCGCTCAGTAGATTCCAATAGTGATATTGACTTTATGATAATATTTAATGATGGAGGAGACTTTAAACCTCAGACACTATTATCTAGACTCAAACGGTTTGTGGATGCATATTATTCGACATCGGAAGTTTTCCAGTCTTCACCGACAATGGTTCTAAAGCTTAATCACATTAAATTCGAATTAGTTCCTGCATATAAAAGTTGGGGAACATTATACATTCCTGCACCAGCTTCTGACTATCAAGACTGGACGTCTACAGATCCAGCACAAATGAAAACAGATTTAACTAATAAAAATGTCAACTGCAATTATAAGATTAAACCATTAGTAAGGGTACTAAAATATTGGAATGTATTAAATGGGAAGGTTTATACTTCATATGAGCTTGAAAAATATATTGTCGACAAATTATATTTCTTTGATACAAATTTAAAGGATTACTTTTTCACAGCAGTAAGAGGCTTACCTACCTATGGTTTGCCGGATTATAAAAAACGTAAAGTTGAAAGATTACAAGCAAAGCTCGAAGAAGTACAAGAATGTTTAAACGAAAATATGCCATATACAGCTGAAAGTAAATTAAAAGAAGAATTACCAGAATTATAAAATAAAAGGCGATAACACGCGGTTATAATGCATAGCTTGCCGCAGGCGCAACACAAGCTACGCATCATACCGCCAACCGTGTACGCCAAGAGAAGAAGGCCATTTGTAGGGTAACTTCTTCGTAAGTCGAAAGCATTGGAATGTGGTCAACGGACTGCTGAAATTTGCTATTGATTTCCAGCAGGTGTAAGTCCTGCTCATCTAAAGCCCGTAAGCAGGTTGATAGCGAACCGATTGGGTGATTCCGTGAGGATAGCAGAAAAGTAGTCGGTGAGCAAGTATTTAGGCCGTGCTATTGAGCCTCGAAAATGCGTATTAATTTGTAGTTAAGCCGAGGGTGTACGGTTACCTGAAGGCAGCAATTATAAGTTCAAATTACGGTCAGACTTATAGAACTACCGTGGTCATAGCGCATGGCATGAATATAAATGGAAGTCTTCGGAACTTGGGAGATCTGTATTTCTCCTGGTAAAATTATGGTTCAGGTGTACCATTATCATTGAACACCGGGCTCACAGTGTTACCTTGTCAACGCTGATGGGCGTTAAGAAAACGACAAGGTGTATCAGGTATCTGCGACAAGGGACAACCGGAGCCAAAGAGAAGGGAAGCAGAAGTCAGAGTAGCCTCATAGTACCGCTTGTAGTTGGGGAAGTGCCATCTGAACGACCCAATGTAGGGAAGGAGTTTGCTACCAGTTAATATGGTTCAACTAAATGGAACAATGGATTTACTCAGAGAAATAAAAAACAGGGAAACGAAATTTAGTTGTATAAAACAAAAAGCACAGGAAAATCCAAATGAGGTGTTCACCTCACTGGCACATCATCTGACATATGAATACTTGCTAAGTAGTTTCAGTAAACTGAGAAAGAGTGCCGCAAGTGGGATTGATAAAGAGAGTGTCCATGAGTATGCAATCAACCTGTCAATACGGATCGAGGATCTTTACAACCGGTTATACAGTCAAAAGTACAAGGCCCCTCACATTCGTAGGGCTTGGATAGACAAAGGAGATGGTAAACAACGTCCACTCGGGATCAGCACTACCGAAGATAAGATAGTGCAAAGAGCCGTCGCAGATATTCTGAACTTAATCTACGAACAGGACTTTTATGATTTCTCCTATGGTTTCAGGTCTAAACGCAATGCACATCAAGCCTTGAGCTACCTGCGGGGTCAATGCATGAGACGAAAAATTAGCTGGTTGCTGGATGCGGATATACAAGGCTGCTTTGATAATTTCGACCATGCAGTTATGATGGAGTTGTTATCTAAACGGGTCAAAGACAAAGCTATCCTTCGATTGATCAAACAATGGCTCAAAGCCGGAGTGGTTGACGGAAATAGYTTGCAATTCAGTGTGCAGGGCACGCCYCAAGGYAATATTATTTCACCGCTAMTGTGCAATATCTATYTGCATTATGTACTGGACACATGGATGGACAAAACCATCCGTCCCCTGCTAAAGGGTGAAATATTTGTAATTCGATATGCCGATGATTTTATCATCGGATTTGAGTATGCAGAAGATGCCAGAAGGGTGGCCAATGTCCTGCCCAAACGGATGAACAGGTTCAGGGCTTACCATACACCCTGAAAAGAGTAAGTTGATAAGATTTACACCCGATGGWGAAGGRAAGTCGCCAACATTTGATTTTCTTGGATTTACACATTATTGGACMAAAAGCCAAAGGGGGAAYCCCATTGTAAAGCGCAAAACACGTCGTAAAAAGATGCAAGGAGTAAAAAAGAACCTCAGTGATACTTGTCGGTTCAACAGACACGAAAAGCTAAAAGTYCAGCATMAACTGCTTTGCTCAAAGCTWCGTGGYYTGTATCAGTATTATGGGATAAGAGGTAACTTTATTGCATTAAGGCGGATGCACCGGGCTGTCATCTATGGTTGGTTTAAATGGTTAAACCGGAGGAGTCAGCGCAACAGCTATACATGGAAGGGKTACAGGGAGCTATTAAAGTACTTTACTTTCCCTTGGCCAAGGATAATACACTATAATGTTTAAATTTGCGCTTCAGATAATAAACATATTAGCTGAGGAGCCGGATACGGGAAATCTGTATGTCCGGATCTGCGGGGGGACAGGTGGAGTAATCCGCTATTCTATCCCGATTGTGGCAAATTATAACAAGCATAATACATACTATTTAGCGATATGATTAAAAGACTAAATTTTTTAACCCTTATTTCTATTCTATTGTTATTATCAACACATCTTTGGTCTCAAACGACAAAGATTTTAGATGAAATAATGCTTGAAGATTATACTATTCAAGTAGTATTTTATGATCCTTATTTGAATTTAATTGAACAAACTCCTGAATTTGAAAAACTTGATTCTCTTAGACAATTAGAGATTTGGGATGAATATTTACTTAACAACGTAATATTTGATTTTCAATTAACTCAAAATGAAAAGATATTAAAGCATTATATTTTAAAAGGTAATCCATCAAAGACCGTTGAGAAATTAAATTTACCTCGAAATACAATATATGAACTTGATATTGTTAATCATCAATCAAATGTAAATTACTACAATGCGTCAGATTATCAAGAATATATAAGCCTCAAAATTGACAAGCTAAATTTTTATGGTACACTGTTTGACAAAATGGAACTAATAGAAGAAATGATTAGTTCTGGTCAGAGATTGATTGCCTATAATTTATTTGGACGTCATAGGTTACCAATTCAGTATAATACTGTTCAATATAGTGTTTTAGGAATTATTGCAGATGATTTATATGGAGTAATACCTGAAGAAATGATTGCCAAAGATGAAGAATTATATAATAATAAGTTCTTCGATTATCAACAATGTATTAGTGAGTATTATCAAATCGACAGGATTGAGAAAATCTATATTAGAAGATATAATTCTGATGGTACAATTCAAGATGAGTTTCCTAGAATTGAAATTACTATGGATATTAAAAGTAATTTGAATAAAATGTCAGGAATATTAGGTGTTACTACTTTGCCTTGTTTTCATTCTTCTGATACAGCTATACTCATTAGTACCACCGACACAACAAATGTTTATTCTATTAAAACAAATAACAATAAAGCAGTAGATAAGTATCTTCAAGAAATTATTGTAACGAAGAATAAAAACAATGAAATATCTAAAATAGAAGCCAAACGTCTTATTCATGCTTCTTCAATCCAAGGAGATTTCGTCATAAAGGAAAACTATATGGCCTGTTTTAAACGATTTGACAATAAATGTGTATTGCCTTATTTGCTTTTATCTTCAGAAATTGATGATAAAAATTTTGATAGACCTAAGTCTGTAATTGAACTTGATTATTTATTTTATAGAAAATAAAAACTTGCCACAACACTTAAGCATCGTTTTCAGCTCCGCTGAATATGTGCTTATTGTTGAACGGCACCCCGCCGTGCAGACACCTTATATATTGTGGAATCGATTTTTGGAAGTTATCCCCTTTTGAAGGTTTTAGAGTCGAAGTTCAGGGTTCGTCGTTTTGAAAATGGATTTTGGTCTCTCATTTTCACCGGATTTTGGTACTCTGGCTGGAGGCTCTGGTCACTCTTTGAGTACAAGGTTACCAATGAGATATACCTTTTCCATGACTTTTCCTTTTGAGGTAGCCGGTCTATACAGGATTTAAGGCTTGGTGTTCAGGCAGCAACTTTCGGTGGCGGCGCTCGTTGTCGGAACTGATTGGGACAACTATCGATAAGCTCCATTTTGCCACCACAGCATCGGCAAATGCCGGGATTGATGCCCATTCGCTCAAAGACTACTTCTTGCCAGGTTTTTTCTGTATTTGCTTCTGTTGGTTTTACTCCCAGGCTTTTGCGGATCAACGCCAGTGATTTGACTTTGGAGGCGCTGTGCAAAAAGCCATAATGGCGGATACGGGTAAATCCCGGTGGCAGGATATGTTGACAGAACAGCCGCAGAAAGTCTTCTCCCTTTGGGATCTTATACCCACCGGGTGGCCATCACTAACAGTCGTTTAATCCAGATGGAAAAGGGCCGGGTGACCTTTTACTACAAAGACTACCGCCAACCTGGTGACCGAAGGGTGATTCACCTGGAAGCCCTGGAATTTACCCGCCGGTTTGTGCAACACATACTACCATCGGGGTTTTATAAGATCCGTTATTTTGGTCTGCTGGCCAGTGTTCACATCCATACCAAACGGGAACAGGCTAGTCAACCTGCTACAACAATAAAAAACACTCATCCCTCTATCCCAAGACCCAAAGACTGAGTAAGAAGCCCATAGTGCAGCCCGGCGCCATCGTCCAACTTTATTTTATCCTTCATTGAGTAATCGTTATTTTAGTTCCTACATTTAACGGTAATAAACCAGCTTTTTGTTACTTTCGTTGCAACGAAGGATAAAATACTTATAAGTTGGCAACAAGAGAGAGCACTGCATATAATTAAAACTCTATGAATAAAGAATCGTTTCTTTTTAAAGATAAATTAGAAGATATTGACGCTCGGTTTGTAAAAAATGGTTGGGTGACAATCTATGAGAGTAGCTCAGACAGCAAAGATTCCGCACTTATTTATTGTTGCTTAATTGATAAAAGTAAAAGAGAAGAGGCACTTAAGAATCATAGTTGGCATTTGCATATTGGCAGTGAAGGTAGACCAAGTATTTGGGGAGATAATACTTATACAGCTAATGCGGAGGAAGGAATTGAACCATTTTTAGTTCAAAGAAGTTTTAATTTGGCTGAAGGATATGAGAGTTTTTTTGATGTTTCGGAAGAGTTTGTTTTTTACTTTAATCTTTATGAAAAAGCAGAAAGTAAACAGAGTAGAAAATATTATTATGTAGATGAATTAGGAAATTTAGATGAAGTACTAATATTTGAGCCTAATAAAATTCGCATAAAACTCAAATATTTAATAGAGTACATAACAATTAGAGAATTGTATTTTCTCGTAACATTCAGTTTTGACAGATTTACCAAATCAATTCAAGATAATTGGGATATTAAATTTACAGATGAAGTTATAAGTGAGAAACACTATATTTATCATAGGTTGATTAGGCCAATAGATAATCGTTTACAAAGTGCTATTCTAGGTAAAGTATTTATCGAACCAAATTCTCAGAAAAAATATCACCAAGATTTATCTAATGATTATGAAAGCTTTATTATAGGTTACAACGATGAAGGAGATGAGCTCTTTGAAAGCTGTGAGAAATCAAATGAGAATTATTTTAAGATAACCTATTTTAAAAAGGAAGTATTAAATAAATACTATAATGAACCAAAAAAATATGAAGTTGATTCATTTGGGGTTCGTTCAAAGTTTTTTTCCTTAAAAATTGATAATAACATAGAGAAGTATGTGCCTGTTTTTCTGGTGGAATTAAGCTACTTGCCATATAAAGAACAATTACATTGGAAACAATATAATATCCCTCCTCAAGACGATTTTGGAATGAGTTCAACCTATTATAAAACAATGATTGAGGGTAATTGGGCTGAACATCCTGAAACTCCCGACTTATACTTTAAGTTTAAATATGAAGATTTCAATAAAAAATGGGAGACTAAATATGGTTGGGAGTTTTATAAACCATTAGCAGATGAAGACAAACACCTTTTTACATCTTTACATATCCCAACAACCAATAATGTAAAAGCCTTTTGCGAACAGGTTTTAACTATTGTAAAACTGACAATTGATAGACTTAACGAAAAGCAATTACAAAATGGAATAATATTAGAAAAAGGTGATAAAGGGATAACAAAACTTGAGAAATTTCTTAAAATCTATGATTTAGAAATACCCCAAATGTTTGAATTTTTGAGAAACTTGCAGAGCCTTCGCTCTGGTTTAATGGCACATACATTTAGTAAGTCGGATAAAAATTGTAAGAAAGCAATTGCTTATTTTGCCTTGAGTGATGAAAATTATATTGAAGTGGCAAAAGAGATTTTTATTAAATCTGTCTTCACTTTAAACACCTTAGAGAATCAATTTAACCTAATTAATACAAAATAAAATGGGCTTAACGTACGATGATTTTAAAAATGGTCAAAAGCTATTTAGAGGTAAAATATCTGATAGGTTTTATTTCAATGGCACAGAAATATTTAAACTATCTTCAAATGAATACTTCATACGGTCAGATAGGCACATTTTACAACCAGTAGGTTTTAATCCAGATATTGAGGTGTTTAGAATTCAAGGCCGCTTAGTTCTTGTATTCTTAGATAATCACTACTATACATTTATTGAACCTATCGAAGTAATTGAAAGTCAGACTGTCAATCAATTTGACGGATTTGAACCAAATAAGATATATAATTTACGGAATGGACAGGCATGGCAACAAATTAGTGGACCCAATGCACCAAATCACATTTCAGCAGGATATGTTAAGATTATAAATAATGAGACAATGATGGTTGATAATTGGAATTTTTATCCAAACGTGACTTTGGTTAATGGATACTAGATTAATAATAAAGCCCAGTTGCCAACAAACCGTAATAATGCATAGTTTGCCGCAGGCGCAACACAAGCTACGCATCATACGGCAGGCCGTTGGCGGTAATAAACCCATATTAAAGTGCTTATTATAGTGTTGAAATTAATAAAAAGTCATTCTTAACTATACAAGCCTTGCAAATCGAATATACTATTTATTTTAAAATATGATACAACGATTGTTTGACATAGATCTTACAAAAAGGAATTGGAAACAGGTAATTATATGGTGGGAGACAAGGAGGTTACTTTATAACCTGATTCTTTTGGTTGCACTATATACGAGTATGTTAATAATCTATGTGAACATTCCTTTAATATACTTAGTAATTGTATTCTTTTTAAACCTAATATACACGTTTGGGTGGATTTGTGAACTTGTAATAATCCAGAAAACTTTTCCGGTATCAACACAGAAGTCCTATCCAAAGAGAATATTTTTGGTATACTTGTTGTTTTCGATTTTCGTAATATTCGGATTTCAATTTATGCTATTAGTATAAAGAAAAGATAAAAGAACTACCGCCAACACTTAAGCACAGTTTTCAGCTCCGCTGAATATGTGCTTATTGTTGAACGGCACCCCGCCGTGCAGATACCTTATATACTGTGGAATCGATTTTTGGGAGTTATCCCCTTTTGAAGGTTTTAGAGTCGAAGTTTAGAGCTCGCCGTTTTGAAAATGGCTTTTGGGGTCTTTTTTTCACCGGATTTTGGTCCTCTGGCTGGAGTCCCCAGTCACTCTTTGAGCACAAAGTTGCCAATGAGACATACCTTTCCCATGACTCTTCCTTTTGAGACAGCTGGTTTATATAGGATTTAAGGTTTGGTGTTCAGGCAGCAGCTTCCGGTGGTGGCGCTCGTTGCCGTTGCCGGAACTGATTGGGCCAACTATCGACAAGCTCCATTTTGCCACCACAGCATCGGCAAATGCCGGGATTGATACCCATCCGCTCAAAGACTACTTCTTACCAGGTTTTTACTGTATTTGCTTCTGTTGGTTTTAATCCCCGTTTTACGGGACTGTTCTTTATCAACATTACTCCAAAGTTATTCTTATAAGGAAGGTCAAATAGGCGGGGTGGGTTGGCGTGATGAAGATGAATTCGGGAATTCGAACCTTGCATCGAACATTAACAAATACATCTTACACCGGGAGTAAAACGTAATAAGCATCAAAAATTAGAACTTTAAAAATTAAGGGCGATGCCAAAAAAGAAGTAGGGTTCGTACAACGTCCCAATAAGAAGTTTATATCATTTAATCCGCTCCGGTAGATAGAAATAACCAGGTAATACAACCATAAATTCTATCGTGGTTATGTACGCTTCGTATAAAGGTTGTGCACGCCTCGTGTAACGGTTGTGCACGCCTCGTGTAACGGTTGTGCATGACTTGTGTAACGGTTGTGCACGACTTGTGTAAAGGTTGTGCACGCTTCGTGTAACGGTTGTGCACGACTTGTGTAACGGTTGTGCACGACTCGTGTAATAGGCCTTAGTCATGTTTTATTGATATTGGCGACAGGCTTGAATGGTCGATTAAACCTTAAGGTTTGTGTTATACTGTAAGTTTAGCGTGGTTTAATCCTTTGTGCGGATTACTTTACAATCGTTATGGAGTCTATATGAAAAAAACAGTGAATATTTTCATTAATATTCACTGTTCCTTTTCAATTTAAGTCATTTTCCTATGGTTGTTCGATCGTTACTTGCTCGCCGGCATGCCAGTCTTTTAATTCATTGGTATAATACAGATAGGTAGAACTGGCAGGTGATTCATAGATTCCCGGGACTTCAGCTTTTAAATCCAGGTTAATTATTCTCCTGGCGTTGGGTTCCAACTCTGTGAAATAGAATACCACATAGTTTTTATGAATCTCATAATAATCGAATTCATGTTCTTCCTGCATCTTTTTCAATTGCCAGGGTTGAGGTGCTAATCCGGAAGGTAATCCAACTTGTGCCACGGTCATTGGGATTCCCTGGTTTGTTATATTGACCAGGCGTGTAGAAAGCCGCACTAATTCACCCACTTTACAACTGTTATTGGCCAGGTTGGTTTGAATTCTGACTTTGCAGGTACGCGATGAAGCCGGGATGGTCTTTTTCCATTCCACATTTGCTGAAAAGGAAACCGGATTATTGAATCCCTTCATATCCACTTCAAAAGTTTGTACGCCTTTGGTAAGATATTGCTCCAGGCTGTCGATTACGACTAATTTATCTTTACTCCGGATTTCTTTTTCCAGCACTTCCCGGTTATTGATCTTCAGGACTAACTTGCCATCTTCAGAAAAGCGGTTAATGATTTGAGCATATTGGGTAAGCGCTTTCAGTGACAAGACCGTTGCCTGTGTCGAACCATAGCCCCCAAATCTCCGGGCGCCAATGATGTAGTCCATCAGTTTTACCACGGTGTCGAAATACCCGTTGTCTGTCTTCATCAAAGCCATAGCCGATAGGGCAGCCACTTCAACCGTTAAGGAGTTACCATAGGAACGCACGATGGAGTGATCGGCTTCAAGCTTCTTCACGCCTGACCGGTTTACTTTTTTGACAATGAAATCAATAAATGCCCGGGCTTGGGTGGTGTCTTTCCGATTAAGACAGGCATTGGCCATTAAGGCAATCCGGTAAGCATCTTTGCTTTTCACTGCTTTACGGCAGGCCTGTTCATATTCCAATTGATATGCTGCCGGGTTTAACGCTACTTCAGAGAATGCATACACCAGGTAGGCGTTGGTTACTTCTTTGGAGGCACCGGAAAAGCCATATTTTCCTTTATTTATATGGAAACCTCCCTTTCCATCCTTACGACTCAACAGCCAATCCTTTGTGCGTTTCAGCATTTCCTGGTCCACCCCGTTATACACCTTGCTCATGTCATGAAACTCCATTAATCCAAAGGCGGTTAGTCCTTCGTGTGGTGGTGTGTGGCCAAACCATTCAAACCCTCCCTGCTCTGTTTCAAAGGCGGTTAATTGTTTATAGCCGGAATGAATGTATTTCAATGCTTTTTTTCGTACCCCCTCATCCGCCTTTTTATTTTCCTCAAGATATTTAAGGATAAGTACATTGGGGTAGGTGGAAGCACTGGCCTGCTCAAAGCAGCCATGCGGTTCGCGTAATACCGACTCAATGCCGTCCATTACTTCTGCCAGTACATCGTTATACACAGAGATCCTTGCTTTGGTACTGTTTGTAACAGTATTGGAAAGATCGAAACTAAATTTGCTGTGCAATGCCCTTGATGAAAAGGACATTTCAGCCGGGAATCCCTTACTTACTACTTCTGTTTGGCCGGCATATACATCCTGGTATTCATTATTACCAAAACTTATTTTCACACTATCGCGGCCAACCGCAGCCCCCACTTTTGCCTGAACCAATAATTCATAGTAACCACCGGGTAATACCTTGATGTTGGTTGGTGGCGCCGTGGTTAATTCCCAGGATTGGGGAATATTCAGTTTTAAAGTGCCTTCAATGGTACCCTTAGTATTATTGGTGATGACAACCGGTATTTTCACCCGGTCTTCAAAAACCAGGTAGGGTGGTATTTTGGCCTCCACACTCAACGGCTTCATAACGTGATGGAAAAACTCTGACCGTCCAACCTGTCCATTCTTCCCAACCCCTTCAACAATGGTTCGGAACGTGGTTACTTCATCGGAGTTATAAAATTCTACCGTTGCTTTTCCCTTTTTATTGGTAACCACTTCCGGATTCCAGTAAATGGTTTCGCGGTTATCGATGGCAGCGATCACTGTATCTTTTCGCTCATAGGGAGGTATATAAAACTCCTTTACAGGCAAAAACACCCGGCTGTTATATAGCTTGTTAAAAGCCACCCGGCGTGAATATTTCCGGGGGCGGTAATACAAGCTGTATCCCTTTTTTGTAGTGATTGAGATAACCCCATTGGCCCCGCGGATGCCATAAACAGCTGTTCCGACGGCATTTTTCAGCACGTCAATACGCTCCACGGTGTTTGGATCTATGTTGTTGACATCGGTTACAGGTATTCCATCCACTATATATAATGGATTGCTGTTGGAGAGGGAAGCTGTACCGCGAATCATAACCGATGGACTGCCACCTGCCTGTCCGGTATTATTTTGAACCATCAAACCAGCCACACGGCCTTGAAGGGCATCACTGACATTCATATTGTTTTGGAAGATATCATTGGACTGCACTGTGGTAACAGAACCGGTTAATTGGCTTCTTTGTGATACGCCATAGGCAATAGTAATCACTTCATCCAGTTCAACATCATCTTCCGACATCTCAATCTCAGTATATTCAAAATCTTCATCATCCTCTATTATCTCCAACTCTTCAATAACAGCAGGAGCCGGGATGTTACTCGTCTCATCTTCAGGTTGCATGGAAAGGCTATTGGCAACCTTTTTTGTCTCCACTAACAAGGGATTTACTTTAATGGAACGGTGGTCCAGTCGACTCATATTTCCCTGCGCTTTGTTACCCTGTGAATAAGTGTTGAGGCGGATTTTTATTTTTTTGCTTTTCCTGTCCAACGCTTTGGCATAGATCTGTAAATACCTGAAAGATGAAATGTTGGTTACTGAAAAACGGCCTCCGTCGGTAGTTGTAAGTTTGGCTATCTTTTTATTGGCATCATCAATCACTACAACCCTGGCTTTAACTCCCTGGCCTCTTGAATTCACCACCTGTCCTAATATCTTATCATGATGTTCAGGATTTTCCAGTTGTTTTACTTTTGGATGCAACACTTCCGACCAGGCAAATCGGCGCCAGCCTTGGGTCAGCAATAAATAATCCAGCGCCTGGGTAGCTTTGGGTTCTGTTTTGTCGAAATAGAAGGAAGGTTCATAGATTTCTCCCTTTACATCTGACGATAATAACAGGCTGGAAAGGATATTATCCTGTTTGTCATCGGCAAAGGTGATGATTTTGTCGTTGACCACTGCCAGTGAAAAATTACCTTCAACCGGATTACCATTGTTGTCAGATACTTCAATATCCATCTTTACTTTCTCCCGAGGGGCATAACTTGATTTATTGGTGGAGATATCAATCTTCAGGTCATTCTCCGGAAATAGGAATAACAAACGTTCCGCAATGGGATTTTCGAAATCATCAAATAAGGTAACCTGTGCTACTCCACAAAGGTTCTCTTGAATGATTGAGACTGTCTGTTTGTTTTCTCCTTTTTTCAGATTGAAGGTATCGTCATAAAGGATCTTACCCCGCATCTGTACAACCATGTGAATGGTCTCTGATACGTTTGAGTAGATGGAGAACAAAAAAGTGTTATCGGTTCTCTCTTTTAAATGCAGCATCGACCCTTCAGACTTTATTCCTGTCAATGGATAGAGTCTGGAAATCCCTTGGGGTTTCAGGATCCGGGCCCTATAGGTTTGATTGGAGACGGGGACAAACCGGAAGGCACCCATTCCCTGGTGATAGCTTTTAAAGGTGGTGATAACCCGACCTTTGCTGTTGATTATCTCACCTTCCACATCGGCTGGTTTTCCGAATTCGTTGAGGGCTTTAAATGCCATGAGACAAGGAAACGTCTCTACGGCGTTGCCCCCTTCAGGAAAAAACTGCACCTCAATTTTATTTAAAACAATGGGAATCGCCCTGGAAACGGATTCATTGTGCCCCTTATGCTGAAAGGCAACATTTAAAACGCCATCAGCTGTGTTCAAATTTTCTGGCAGTACAAATCGTATGGTGGCGTGGCCTTCTGTATTGGTGGAGGCAATATCTTTGGTGTGTTGTTTTCCATGTATGCGTACCGTGTAGGTCAGTTGCTTATTGGTTAACGGATTATTCTCCAGGTCGCGTAACTCCAGGGTGGCTGTTACGGTATCTCCGGCGCCATAGGCTTCCCTTTCAAAATCAAGGGTAGAGAGTAGGTTGGGAGTGATAATTTTCTGGACCTGTAATTTCTTTTCAAAAATCATTTTCTCACCGAAATTCAGCATCCACTTTGTATAGGCCTTTAGTTTGTACAAGCCGCCCGGTGCTTCTTCCGGCAATAGGAATTGCCCAGGACTTTTACCCCCTTTGGCTTCCAGCATTCGTTTTTCCATTACCGATCCTTTGGGATCGATCAGCTCAACGTAAACAATACTGCTTGTTTCTGATGCTTTAAGCGTGGTGCCATCCTGCAAATAGGCACAAAACCAGATGTCATCACCAGGCTTATAAAAGGTTTTATCGGTGTGGAGATATATTTTCTCCGCCGGATTCTGAAGATTAAATGCCGTTAATGCTTTACGCAGATACCGGATAAACAAGCTGTCGGTTTCCGTGAATGATGAAATAAGAAGCAGGCTACAGCAGATCAGTAGGGCAGGAATGTATTTATTAGTTTTCATAGGTTTAAATTCATTTTCAATGGTCGTATGGAACTCGCCAAAGTTGATTATCATCGTGTGTGAGAATCTATCTCATGGCTCGTTTCAGGTGTATTATCTGAATAGATGTTTAAGCGCTTTCTATTCTTATTAAAGAGATAAATTAACAGAGAAGCCGAAACTGCGAATTAGCGGATTGTTGAAGTAATCCAGTCCCGAGGTATTGGGATGGCCCCACAAGGTACTTTCTGGAACGATACCCTCATAGTTTGAAAAATCAACCAGGTTATTGGCAAAGAACGACAGGGAAAGCGAGTAGAGCCCCAGGTGTTTGATATCGTTTTCATTAAATTGATACGACAGATACAGCTCTTTGAGCAATAAACGCGTCCCGTCCTCAATATACTCTTCGGCCACACCGGCTTTGCCATATCTCACCCATCTATTGTCATTCACTTGTCCCTCCCTGGGGGCAAAATCCACCAGTTTATTATTTACGGTACCATCCAATGTGACGCCATCGAAAATATAATCGGTTACTCCTCGCTCTCGTTCGGTATGGACCGATGCGCCATAATAGTCAAGGGTGCTTTGGGTGCCATTCCAAACATCGCCGCCAATGGTGGCATTTATTGAAAAGCCCAGAGTAAATCCCCTTAAATGGAAACGATTAGAAAAGCCAATCAACAAATCGGGGGTGGGATCACCTATAACCGATAATTTATCATCCACTAATGGAAAGCCATCCGGTCCAATCACCATTTGTCCCTGATCATTGCGCAGAAATGTGTTTCCCATGATAATACCCACCGGCTCTCCTTCAATTAAAGCTGTTTGTACGTCACTAAAGCCGGCTACCGAAACGGGACCTTCCTGCTCCAGTTTTTTCACTTTTGAGGTGATCTGTGAAAGAACAAGCGTAGACTCCCATTGTAAGCTGCTATTGTAATCACCATTTGACCAGAAATTCAGCGTTTCTTCCCAGCCTTTTGTTTCCACCTCACCGATATTCTTATAGGTCAAATAATTGTTTTCGTAAAGCGGAAAGATACTGTTCTCTATAGATGTATTGAACACCGAAAAATCAGAACTGAGGCGATTGTTTAATGCATTAAGGATAACCGAAAAATCCCATTTAGTTTTCAGCTCAGGCGCCAGGTTTTCAGGCACCATTATTTCATCTCTTTCCGTGTAGCGCCAAAAGTCATCCACCCTGTATTGAAGTGAATTGCTGGTTCCTTTTTGATAATTCAAGGCATATTCGTTGACCTGGGTAACGTAGTTGAAGGCAAGCTTGAAGTTGTTGATGACCCTGTATGTAGACCAGTAAGAAACATCATCAAAAAACTTGAAGGGCTTAAGATAGAGACTAATGTTGGGGTAGAAATAGGATTTATCAGCCGTTGACGAACTATAAATATTGCTACCTGCTTTTACCAGGAAAAAGTCTTTGTCCTGTTGGTATTGAAGGAGCGGATTGGCCGTTACGATCTGTCTGTCTTGTGATATTCTAAAGTCATTCTTCTGATTTATCTCAGAAGTCAACGCACGGGTATAAAATTCTGCCCGAAGCGGGACAAAAAAACGGAAATTGTAACGGGCAATATTGTTTTCCAGGCAGGATGCTACAAAATAGTTTGCTAGTGTTTCTTCGCGTTTCGATGTAAATCCTGTGGGATGCGAAACGGTTCTGCCGGGAAAGGTTAATTCTTCTGTCTGAAAGGAATTACTTCCACCTGCAGAGGCATTGATATTTCCCACATTCCAGGCAGTGGTGTAATTTAATTTGTATCGCCAGCTATCCGTTTCCCGCGGATTGGTGGCCTCTTGTGTCAGGAAATAGGGATTGTCCAGCTTACCGGGCGAGCAGCTGCGAATGGAACCATCGGCAGTGTAAATACTACCTGCCTGTTTTTGCGCCTCTTTTGCTGACAGTGCATTCTGGTTATCAAAGGAAGGGGGAGTCAGGTACATCATGGACAGAAGGCGGGAACGGAAAGCTCCATCCTGAAAGTTGTCTGCCTGGTGCGTGTAATTCAGGTTTAAGTCAAAATCCTTAATACCCTCCAGCTTTAAATTGAACGTGTGTTTATTCAAATCCTCGCCGGGTAGTATTCCTTTATTGGTTTGATTACGATAAGAGAAATCCACCTTCACATCATAAAACGTTTGATAAATGGAAATGGCATTGCTAGCTGTATAACCGGTTTTAAAGAACCTGGTTGCATCGTAGTTATTGGCCGGTGTGCTATTGCCGGTACCACGGTGTGTGAGGTTACCGTTTTTATCGTATGGGTAATCGGTTCCATCAAACTCAAGGTTTACCAGTTTGGGTCCCCATGAAAAGTATTCACCGGATTCCGGCCCCTGATATGTTAATTCTCCATTGATGGGACGTCCCTGCGAAAAAGTGGATTGCAGTTCCGGCAACTTACCAACCTGTTCAACCGAGACGCGGGAGTCGATAACAATTTTACCCAGCCGGTAGGGCGCATCATTGGTATTGTTGGTATACCTGTTTCTCTGTCGTTTAAATTTTCTGTCAGACACTCTTGTAGCGGAAGAGTTAACGCGCTCGTATTGTTGCAAGACCAATGAATCTGCCAGGTATTCACGATAGAAATTCATCCTTTTCTTATAGCCCTTCGCCGTGCGTTTATCGGCTAAATCATCTTCCCGTGTATACCTTGCTATTTCTTTCGTTCGGTTGTATGGAATGATTTTTCGGGTGCCTTTAGGATTAAGACCGGTGCGGGTTACAATGGCTTCCTGCGTTTTCATACCAATAAAGCTAAAAACCAGTGTGGCTCCCAGAGGCGCTTTTATTTTGTAATTACCATCGATGTCTGCTATGGTACCCGTTTTCGTGCCCTTGATGAAAACATTCACGCCGGGGATGGGTTCCCCCTGGCTATCGGTCATTCTGCCTGTTACAACTATTTCTTCTTTTTGAGCCTGGGTGGTGATTAGAGGAAAAAGGGATAGGTAAACTATCAGTAATAGAAATTTATGCATCTGGATAAAATTATTTTCAAATGGTTAGGTGGAACGTCCATAAGTCAACCATCGGCTTGGTGGATCTTATGATTCTTCAATGTGAGCAATTTATTATTGTGGTTGTTCCATGGTTTTGAGGTAAACAAGGTTAGAATCTAAGTTTTGATGGCATCTAAAATAGTATTTATATCTAAGTTTTCACCCCTCAACAGTGGAACAAAAGGTAAAACAATTCCTATCTCTTGGTCGGCATTATGAATTGTTAATGGAAGCTTGGTGCTATTTTACATCTCCTTAAAGAAAACGAAGTGAGTGCTTTGGCTGGGAAAGTGGTATATAGAAGAGATGTGGTGGGAGATAGGAAGATTGGTACAACAGCTCTTCAGGTTTTTAAAACCTTAAGGTCTTGATTCTGTGGAATGGTGCGGTTAATAGGGCGGCGGTTTGGTTTCCATGGATTAAGGCGCGTGAAGTTTTGTAAGTTGGCCTTCGGAGTTTACCTGGTTCAGCTGACCTTCGTTGGTTTTCAATTATCCCTAGTCTCGACTGTCCCATGCCTGTGTCTTTACTGTCCCATGCCTGTGTCTCGACTAGACATAGGCTGTGTCTTTACTAGACCGAGCCTATGTCTCGCCTAGACCGTGATCTTGTCTAACCGGGAACAGGCCTTAGTCATGTTTTATTGTTTTTGGAGATAGGCTTGAATGGTCGTTTAGACCTTAAGGTTTTTAAAACCTTAAGGTCTGCTTCTGTTGGCCTGGTGCGGTTAATAGGGTGGAGGTGTGGTTCCCGGAATGGGTGTTTGTGTTGTATAAGGTTTAATACATATCAGGCCTTCAGCCTTCATTATTATCGTGATTGGGGACACAGGGTTGAAACCCTGTGCTTTTACAGGCACTCCTTCGGAGTTTACCTGGTTCAGCTGACCTTCGTTGGTTTTCAATTATCCCTTGTCTCGACTGTCCCATGCCTGTGTCTTTACTGTCCCGAGCCTGTGTCTCGACTAGACCGTGATCCTGTCTAACCGGGGACAGGCCATAGTCATGTTTTATTGTTTTTGGAGATAGGCTTGAATGGTCGTTTAGACCTTAAGGTTTTTAAAACCTTAAGGTTTGTGCTTCTGTTGGGTTGGCGCGCATTTAATTTGCTAACAACATCTTCTTCTCATCCATCTCCTCTGCCAATTCCCTGGCTTCTCTGATCACTTCTGCCGGATAGTCGTTCATCTCCAGTATTTTTATGGCATTGCGCGAAGTAAGGCGGCCGGGTTTCAGCTTGTAATCAAAATCAATGGTACGGTCGCTTACGCTTTCGGTGAAATGGCTGAGCATGTACTCCTGGTTCAATAAATCGGTCAATTCCACATCGTGGGTGGAGACCATCACGATGTTATTTCCCTGGTTGAGATACGACAGAACAGCTTTACCACCGGAGATACGTTCGATGGTATTGGTACCTTTATACAGCTCATCCAGGAGAAACAGATTCTGCACTTCCTTTCCTCCTTGTGCCATCATCTCTTTAATGGTTACTACTTCCTCGAAATAGTAGCTGCGATCGTTCATCAGGTCATCGGTGATGCGGATGGCTGAATAGAGGCGTAAGCGGGGGAGCGTGAAAGACTCGGCAAAACAGGTGTTGATGGTCAGGGCCGTTAATACGTTGATACCTATCGTGCGGATGAAGGTGGTTTTTCCTGACATGTTTGAGCCGGTCAACAGCATGGAAGTATCATGTAATGCAATGGAATTGGGGACACATTGTTCCATCAATGGATGCACGCAGGTTATGGCTTCCAATCTCTTTTGGGGGCCGGTAATCGTGGGCCGGCAAAAGTTGTCAAGCCCCTTGCGCAGCGATGCAATGGAGATGGCCGTATCCAGCGTACCAATAAATGTATGTACCACCTCAATCTCCTCCTTTTTATCTTCTAACTGGTTCAATACTTTAAAAAGGACGATGGGCTCAACCAGAAAAACGATCTTCACCAATTCAAACAGGGTGTCGCTAATGGCTTTCATGTCATCCAGTATTCCTGATTCCAGCTTAAAGATGCTCATCTTGTTGCGAACATTGTTCATGTTAGCAAGTATATGGGGCAGGTTGGTAGGTTCGCTTTCAGGTATTTTTGTCAGGAGACTTTTGGCTACCTTATACATGCGCAACAATTGTGGAATAGAGGTAATGTACTCATATACATTTCGCTTATTCCAATAGTGAATGATGAGGTTAGCTATGGTGACCACCAGGACTATCAGAAGGTACTGCGGCATAAAAAATGACAACACCAGGCTTATCACATTAGTAAGTGACAGTAAGGGGATCACAAAATACCATTGAGGTGGCTTTTTATAGTCTGTTTGAAAAAGGTCGGCTATATAACAGGCTTCCGGATCAGTCAATTTTGTTAATAGATATTGAGTATCCAGTCTTAAATCCTCTTCTTTCTGAAACCGTTGTACCAACCGTTCCATGGTTTCCAATGTGGCATTGTCTCGGGATAGACAGCGTAACCGGTGGTAGAGGTGTTGTTGTCCGACCTTAGAAGTGGTACGGTCGAGGAACTGGAACAGCTGCTCAAAATCCAGGTCGTTGCATGTCTTTTCAGAGATCACCTGAAAATAACCGGAGTTATCTTTTCTATTGTGGTATTTACTGATCGACTCAAAATCATAATCCTCCTCTTTGATCTTGCCAAAAGAAGCTTTTAGGTCTTCGAGTTGTTGTTTCTTACGTTGGAATAGTTTCATAACGAGAATGGTTTCTCTATCATTGATCTTAATGAATACTTATGTCTTCAAAAATAGCTAAATATTTTACTTGGGGAATTATGGTGGTAAGAATCGATCCATAAAAAGAGAATAGCCGTTTGAATACCCCCCACTTTTATCGTAGTACCAGGTGATGGTAATGTTCGGAATAGTGTCGCGCTATATCTTATACCAAACACATTTCAAAATGACCCGTTGCCAATAGATGATTAAAGACCAATTAAAAGCGTTGAGCATTAAGTGGTCATTTTAATCATCTATCGATCTTATTTTTCACATAGCCAACAAGTCATCTTTTATTTCATTTGGTATTTTTATTTCCAATAATTTGCGGTGCATCGTCTGGCGTAAAAACTATTCATTCGTTAGCTCATTGAAAGTAGCGAAAGGTTTGGTTCCTTATCATGAACAGGTTATTTTGTTATAAGGATCGACTCTAGGTTTTGGTCGTTATTGACTGGGGATGAATGGCTCTTAAATGAATTCTTTATCAGACAAAACAATTGATTGTTTACATTGGTTGTTTAGGTAGGATGCAGTAAGAGATTCGTAAACAATTTTTGTGATGCTTGGAAATAATTAATCATTTACGCAGCCTCTGGAAACAACCAAGACTTCCCCGGTAAGAATCATTAATGCGAAGATTATGAATGAAGTGAATCGCTCGCCCAAAGACACGGAAGCTCATTTAAAAAGTACCAAAAAATATTTTGATGTAGATGGTCCGGTTTTTTGGCCGGCTGCTATATTAATTGTCACCTTTATTGCCATTACGCTGATTGTGGGCAAACCAATGGAAAAAGTATTTTCTGCCATCCAGGGAAGTATTTCCGATTATGGGGGATGGTTTTTTGTTCTGTCGGTAAATTTTTTCCTATTCTTTGTGCTGTATATTGCCTTTAGTAAATATGGAAAAATCAAGTTGGGTGGAAATCGGGCAAAACCTGAATTTTCATTAATGGCGTGGTTTGCGATGTTATTCAGTGCTGGGATGGGCATTGGTATTTTGTTTTGGAGTGTAGGTGAGCCGATGAACCACTTTTTGAATCCACCGCAAGGAGATTCAGAAACTGTGGAGGCCGCACGTCGATCTATGGAAACAACATTTCTGCATTGGGGGTTGCATGCCTGGGGTATTTATGCTTTGGTAGGAATGGCACTTGCCTTTTTTACTTTTAATAAGAAACTCCCGCTCACCATTAGCTCTGTATTTTATCCCTTGTTGGGTAAACGGGTGTATGGTCCCTGGGGTAAAACCATTAATGTATTGGCTGTAGTGGCTACCCTGTTTGGTTTGGCATCATCGCTAGGCATGGGGGTACAACAGGTTAGTGCCGGTTTGGCGCATCTGTTTGGTGTCTCCGATAACCTTTCTACACAAGTATTGTTGATTATCTTTATTACTCTCATTGCTACCGGATCGGTGGTAGCTGGTTTGAGCGCAGGGGTTAAGCGGCTCAGTGAATTAAACATGGTATTGGGAGCCATCTTCTTACTTTTCATGATTGTGGTAGGCCCCACACTATTTATTTTTGACTCCTTTGTACAGAACCTGGGGGGGTATATCCAGAATTTTTTTGAACTGTCTTCGTGGACAGAAACCTATCAGCAATCGGACTGGCAAAATAACTGGACGGTTTTTTATTGGGCCTGGTGGATTAGCTGGTCACCATTTGTGGGTATGTTCATTGCCCGTATTTCCCGCGGTCGAACCTTGAAAGAGTTTGTGTTAGGTGTACTCATTGTTCCCACCTTACTGACATTTCTGTGGTTGTCCACTTTTGGCGGAAGTGCCATGTTTCTTCAAATTAATGCCATGGCCGATGTGGCAGGAGCAGTTAGTGAAAATGTTGCCACATCGCTGTATGTCTTGCTGGAGCAATTCCCGCTGTCGATCATTACCAGTTTTGTAGGAGTAGTATTGGTTACCAGTTTCTTTGTGACCTCCTCCGATTCGGGATCGTTAGTAGTAGATAGCCTCACAGCAGGAGGTAAATTGGATGCGCCAGTGGCTCAACGTATTTTTTGGGCATTGACAGAAGGAGCTGTGGCTGCTGTGCTACTTGTTGGTGGAGGATTGGGCGCTTTGCAAACGGCGGCTATTTTAACTGGTTTGCCTTTTGCTATTATTTTAATTTTTCTGATATTCAGTCTGCGGAAAGGGCTGCAGGAAGAGCATGAAGATTTAATGGAGGCGCAGCGTGAAATTGACCGTAAAGAATACCAGGAAACAATCAAGAACATGTTGCGCAAACGTGAAAAGGCGCGTGCCTGGAGAAAAGGCCGTAGTAATAAAGAAGAATAGTTAATCCTCTCAATTTGTTGTAATGTATCAATTTGATCATATATTGGTTTGTCTCGATTTAACAGCAATGGATGATTTCCTCATCCGGTATAGTAATTTCATGGTTGAAAAATTCAAGCCCCAAAGTATTGCATTTATGCACGTCATGCGTACCTATGATATTTCTCAGGATATCTTGGCAACTTTTCCCGATCTGGACGAACCACTGGTTGATATTCTGAAGGATGAGATGCAAGAAAAAGTCACAGAGTTGTTTGAGCATAAAAATGAGGTGGAAACCGCTGTAATCGTTGGGGAAGGAGTGACCACCGAAACCATAGTGCAATATAGTCAGGAGCATAATATTACACTTACTTTGATGGGTAAGAAGATAGGCTATCAGGGGCGGGGTAGCGTAGTGCGCAAAGTATTAAGTCTTTCACCGTCGTCGGTGTTGCTGATTAGTGAATCCACACAACCTAAGATAGAACATATAATGGTGCGGATGGATTTCTCTAAAATCACCAGCATGGCAATGAAAATGGCATTACACCTACAGGAGCTGACAGGGGCGAAAATATCCTGTCACCATGTGTATAAACTCCCTCTGAAATATTTTCCCCAACATACACTTGAAAATGAAAGGAAGCTTGAGGAGCATGTAGAGCGACACAGTCAAAAAGAGTATAAGAAATTTGCCCGAAAGATGAATATAGATCCTTTGGAGATACCTTGTACCTGTTCCATTGATGCCGAAAATGAAGAGGCCCATATTTTGTATAATCAGGCACTTAATATTTATGCTGATATGATTATGATTGGTTCTAAAATCAAATCAGAATTGGCAGATGTTATTCTTGACAGTACTTCAGAGAAGCTAGCCGGAACAGAAAAAAATATTCCTGTACTCGTAGTAAAGGATCGAAAACAGACGCTCGGATTTCTGGAAGCATTGTTTGATTAAACCGAATTATTATGATACGATACTGCTTAATCCATGTAATTACTGTTGTGCTTTTATTGACCACTGGTTCGTGTCAATTTTATAGTTCAGAAGATGAAGATCAGCGCACCATTCGTTTAGTTCATACTGACTGGACAGAAAGCGTGGCGCTTAATTATCTCTCTACTATTCTTCTGGAAGATAAACTGGGCTATACAGTAATTTCCAAACTCACAGATGTGGCTTCTGCATATAATGAATTAGCCACAGGTAAGGCAGATGTATTTACGGATGCATGGTTACCCAAAACCCAACAGGAATACTATGACCAGTATGCTGGTGATCTTGAATTGGTGGGTATTACCTACCCGGAAGCTCGTACCGGATTTGTAGTGCCTGATTACAGTACTTTAAAAACAGTAAGCGACCTTAACCATTATTCACATGCAATCATTGGCATCGATTCAGGAGCTGGTATTATGCACAAGGCTCGTCTTGCTATGAAATGGTATGAATTGGATCTGAAATTGGTAAATCTCTCCGAAGAAAAAATGGTTCATCACCTGCAGGATTCAATCGCCCGAAGAAGAGATATTGTGGTAACCGGATGGGAACCACATTGGATCTTTGCCCGCTATAAGGTGCGCTTCCTCAAGGACCCGGACGGTATTTTTGGCGAGAAAGAAAATATCTACACCATCAGCAGAAAGGGACTGGAAGAGGAGCATCCTAATGCTGTACGTTTTTTTGAGCGGATGCAGTTAAGCGAGAAACAGTTGAATAATCTGGTGTACGAAATGCGTATGAGCGATGACCCGGTAAGGGGAGTAATGAAATGGATCAAGCAGAATGAATACGTGGTGAACCAATGGGTGAAAGATTTACAACCTGAGCGTTTGAAGATTATGTAAGCCAAGCTGACTAACTTTCTCTTATCCCAACTTGAAAAAAATGGACCCATAAATGGCAAAAAAGTCAGTTTTTTTAATGAATTTCCAGCACTTTCAAAAACACAATAACCAATAGGTCAATAACATGAAATTTGCGAAAGCTTCGCGGTTGTGACCCATAGAATTGGTTAATA
>RHGE01000073.1 GCA_004296775.1 Marinilabiliaceae bacterium JC017 | reverse complement strand
CGAAGATGAATGCGGGAATTCCGGCTAGTGGGTTGGAAAAAATTCATCAAGGAGGTGGGAGGAAGCATTTATTTGCCTAGACTTTTTTGCTTCGTTTTTGGGGCAATGCCAAAAATGAAGTAGGGTTTGGGACAAGGTCCCAATAGTAAAAAACGAAGTCGTTAGGCACTTAAGAAGTAACTAAAACAAACATGTTAACGATAATTAGGCAACGATTTTAATGCCGTACTGGTGATGTATTTCTTAAATTTTAAGGATTCTATGGGATATCATTAGGTGTTGTGACTTTACCCGAAGGGCTTTTTTATATAGAGAAAAACATAGGTGCTTATGAGTAATGTTTGTGTTTTTTTGGCAAGGTATGTATAACGCAAATCACCAGATTATGAGCCAGGCCATGATGTTGGGAAGCGCGCGAGCCGGGCAAATAAGCGTGCCGGTGCTGGCGCGACGAAGATGAATGCGGGAATTCCGGCTAGTGGGTTGGAAAAAATTCATCAAGAAGGTGGGAGGAAGCATTTATTTGCCTAGACTTTTTTGCTTCGTTTTTGGGGCAATGCCAAAAATGAAGTAGGGTTTGGGACAACGTCCCAATAGTAAAAAACGAAGTCGTTAGGCACTTAAGAAGTAACTAACACAAACAAGTTAACGATAATTAGGCAACGATTTTAATGCCGTATTGGTGATGTATTTCTTTAATTTTAAGGATTCTATAGAGAAAAATCTAGTGTCTTACGGGTGATATTGGTGTATTTATTGGCAAAATATTTAGGCAAGAAGTAAATCATCTTGATACTTTGTACTTGATACCTTTTACTTTTCTGGCTTGTTCAGGTTAAGTGTTGTGACTTTACCCGAAGGGCTTTTTTCTATAGAGAAAAATCTAGGTGTTTATGAGTAATGTTTGTGTTTTTTTGGCAAGGTATGTATAACGCAAATCACCAGATTATGAGCCAGGCCATGATGTTGGGAAGCGCGTGAGCCCGGCAAATAAGCGGGCCGGTGCTGGCGTGACGAAGATGAATGCGGGAATTCCGGCTAGTGGGTTGGAAAAAATTCATCAAGAAGGTGGGTGGAAGCATTTATTTGCCTAGACTTTTTTGCTTCGTTTTTGGGGCAATGCCAAAAATGAAGTAGGGTTTGGGACAACGTCCCAATAGTAAAAACGAAGTCGTTAGGTTCTTAAGAAGTAACTAGTACAAACAAGTTAACAATAATTAGGCAACGATTTTAATGCCGTACTGGTGATGTATTTCTTAAATTCTAAGGATTCTATAGAGAAAAATCTAGTGTCTTATCAGTAATATCTGTGTGTTTTTTGTCAGGATATTGCAATGTCGGTCATGCAAATATCTTGATACTTGATACTCATATCTGTGTACTTTTCTGGCTTGTCCAGGTTAGGATGTAAATAGAACTGGTATGTAAATTATCACGTTGCTCAGTTCTTTTTAATTAGAGGTGAATTTGATTAAGATATGATGTAACTCATCCTTTTGTAGCTTGGTGATCAGTATAAAAAGAACCATCTTCAGGCGTAAATTATCATTTAAAAAGTAGCCAATGAAAAATCTATTATTGTTTGTCGTCTTAGCTATTGCATGGGGGTGTTGTCCGAAAACCAATGAACAAAAGGATTGTGAGGCGAGCGGTCACAGTACCAGCGTTATTAATCCTGTAAGTACTTCAGATCTTAATACTATAAAACAATTGATGGGTGCATCTAAAGATTGTTGGAATAAAGGGGATTTTGAAGGTTATATGGATGTGTACTGGCGATCGGATTCCTTAAAATTTATGGGACTTAATAGTATTACCTACGGTTGGAATTCAACGTTGGCAATGTATAAACGTGCTTACCCGAATGAGACCGCCAGGGGGCGATTAACCTATACCTTTGATCATTTTGAACAGCTGGCCACTGATTGCCTCCTGGTTGTCGGGAAGTTTCACCTTCAGCGCCAGGAAAATCTGGAAGGGTACTTTTCGTTGATCTGGAAGAAAATTGACGGTGAATGGAAAATAATCCTTGACCATACGTAATCGTCTCTTTTTAGTTTATGAGATATACGCCGTTCCGAGGGTAAAAGAGTTATAATACCTGATGTGATAAGTTTAAACTCAGGTCTGGGGAAATAAAAAAGGGAGCCAAAAGCTCCCTTTTATGCATTTATATTACAGGATTATAATACGCTTGTAATTTTGTCGCTTTTATATTTGCCTGCTTTTAGTTTATCGTGAACTTCATTAAAGGCTTTGATTGTATACTCTACATCTTCAAGTGTGTGAGCTGCTGTAGGAATCAATCTTAGCATGATTTGTCCCTTAGGAATAACAGGATAAACTACAATTGAGCAGAAAATGTTGTAGTTTTCACGAAGATCCATTGTTGCCTGCATAGCTTCAGGTACATCGCCTTCAAGGAATACAGGTGTTACAGGTGAATCTGTTTTTCCAAGGTTGAAACCGGCTGCTTTCAGACCTGTCTGAAGTGCCGTTGAAATCTTCCAAAGGTTTTCTTTGTGTTCTGGTTGATCACGTAACATTTCAAGACGCTTCATTGCTCCAATAACCATAGGCATTGGAAGCGACTTAGCGAAAATTTGTGAACGTAGATTGTATCGAAGGTAATTAATTACATTTTCATCGCCGCCAACAAAAGCACCAATGCCAGCCATTGATTTGGCAAATGTTCCGAAATGAAGATCAATTTCTTTAATCACGCCGAAATGTTCAGGAACGCCAGCTCCGGTTTTTCCCATTGTACCGAATCCATGAGCATCGTCTACCAAAATGCGAAAATCGAATTTCTCTTTAAGCTTAACGATTTGATCCAGTTTACCAATGTCACCGGCCATTCCGAATACACCTTCGGTAATCAAAAGAATACCTCCACCGTTTTCTTTGGCACGTTTAGTGGCAAATTCTAACATCTTCTCGCATTTGGCCATGTCGTTGTGGGCGAAAACAAAGCTTTTGCCCCCTTTGGCTTTATGTAAAAAGATACCATCCATTATACAGGCATGTGACTCGGAGTCATAAACGATTACATCATTTCGACTAGCAATGGTATCAATGATTGACACCATTCCCTGGTATCCAAAGTTAAGTAGGTATGCGTCATCCTTGCCAACAAAATCAGCTAAGGCTGCTTCCAGTTCCTCGTGTTTGCTAGTGTGTCCGGACATCGCTCTGGCTCCCATCGGGTAAGCTAAGCCCCATTCTGCAGTTGCTTCTGCATCTGTCTTTCTTACTTCCGGATGGTTGGCAAGTCCGAGGTAATTGTTTATACTCCATGTAAGTACCTCTTTCCCGCGAAATTTCATTTTTGGACCGATCTCGCCTTCCAGTTTTGGAAAAATGAAATAACCATGGGCCTCTTTTCCATATTGCCCAAGGGGCCCCATACTTTCCTTTATCTTATCGAAAATGTCCACTTTTATTAGCTTTAAAATTTTAGGAGGCAAATGTAATGTTTTTACCTATCTTTTTGAAACATTGAATGGAAAATTTGGGTGAACAGGCAGGGGGAGAAAAGAGTTAAGCGCAAAAGCTGAATTACATGTCAATTTGTGTTAGAAAATCAGTAATGTTGTAAAAAACCTAATTAGAACTGAAAGATATTGTGTGATTTTTAGGGAAAATATATCTTTGCAAAACATTTTAATGGAGTATTGTATACTTTTGCATTTAATTAAAATGAGCTGTGGATATTCATGGTTCTGGTTGTGAAACAATTAACTTATAGGATGAATATAAGATTAGTACTCATTGTCATATTGGCCGGATGGTTATCAAGTTGCAGTCAATATCAAAAGTTGTTAAAATCTCAGGATTATGAATTGTGGTATACCAAAGCAATGGAATACTACGAAAAAGAGGATTTTACAAGGGCTGCCACCTTATTTAATGAATTACACACCATTTATCGAGGCTCGGAAAAAGCGGAATCCATCAATTATTCTTACGCCAATTGTTTATTTGGTTTGAAGGATTACATGTTGGCGGGTCATTATTATCGTGAGTTTGTAAAAACTTTCCCTGCCAGTGATTTAGCGGAAGAGTGCCAGTTTAAGAGTGCTTATTGTTATTACATGAGTTCCCCTAAACCTAGACTTGATCAGACTGATACTGATAATGCAATCAGTGAATTTCAGTTGTTTATTAATATGTTTCCCAATAGTTCACGGGTGGACGAAGCCACGCGATTAATGGATGAATTAAGAGATAAATTAGTGTATAAGTCATATTTAAATGCTAAGCTCTATTTTAATCTTGGAACCTATATGGGTAATAACTATCAGTCAGCTGTTATAGCTGCTCAGAATAGTTTGAAAGATTTTCCGGATACTAAATATAGAGAGGAATTGTCCTTTTTAATTTTAGAATCCAAATATATTCAGGCGGTCAATAGTGTTGAAGAGAAGAAAGAAGATAGAGTTCGTGATGCTATTGATGAGTACTATTCATTTGTGAATGAATTTTCGGAGAGTAAATACGGTAAGAGAGCCGACAAAATTTTACAATCTTCGGAAACTATGCTAAAGTAAAAGTGGGTGATAATAAATAGAGAAAAAATGTCAGTAGACTACAAAAAAAGCAATGCTCCCAGTACAAGTATCACTTGGGATAAAAATGAGTTGGCAAAGGATACAGATAATATTTATGAATCTGTAGTTGTTTGTTCAAAAAGGGCTAATCAAATAAATGCAGAGCTTAAAGATGAATTGAGCAAAAAGCTTCAGGAGTTTGCATCTTATACCGACAACCTTGAAGAAGTTTTTGAGAACCGTGAACAAATAGAAATTTCTCGTTTCTATGAGCGTTTACCTAAAGCTGTTTCAATTGCAACACAAGAGTTTCTTGACGGAAAAGTATACTACAGAAATCCGGCAAAGGATAAAGAATAAGAAAATATTAATAGAAAAATGAAAGATAAAAGAGATTAGTGTTATTTCTTTTATCTTTTTTTATTTGTAGTTATGCTCAAAGGTAAAAGATTTATATTAGGAATAACCGGGAGTATTGCCGCTTATAAAGCTGCAAGTCTGGTGCGTTTGCTGGTAAAAGAGGGGGCCGAAGTGCAAGTCCTGATGACCGGATTGGCCAAGCAATTTATCACTCCTTTAACGATGGCTACTTTATCTAAACGGCCTATTTTGGTTGAGTTTTTTAATCCTGAAAATGGGGATTGGAATAGTCATGTGGATATGGGGTTGTGGGCCGATGCTATGATCGTAGCGCCGGCAACTGCTAATACGATGGGAAAAATGGCCAATGGTATTGCTGATAATCTTCTTATTACAACCTATTTATCGGCCCGTTGTCCCGTCTTTGTGGCTCCGGCCATGGACTTGGATATGTATAATCATCCGTCTACGATAAGGAATATGCAAGTGCTTAAATCCTATGGAAATCATTTTATTGAGCCGGCTTCTGGTGAATTAGCCAGTGGGTTGATCGGTAAAGGACGTATGGAAGAGCCGGAGGTGATCGTAGAGCAGCTAAAAACGTTTTTTGAGGATAAGAGGAGTTCTGGTACTTTGGCTGGAAAAAAAGTGATGGTTACTGCCGGGCCTACCTATGAGAAACTGGATCCGGTTCGTTTCATTGGGAATTATTCTTCCGGGAAAATGGGGTATGCCATTGCTGAAAAGCTGGCGGATAAAGGCGCAGAGGTATTGTTGGTTTCCGGACCTACTGTACTAAATGTAGATCATCCTGGAATTACCAGGATAAACGTGGAGAGTGCTTCTGAAATGTACGATACTTGTAAGGAGCGCTTTGAGGAGATGGATATTGCCATTATGGCTGCTGCTGTTGCTGACTATACACCAGCAAGCAGATCTGCTGAAAAAATGAAAAGAACCGAGGATGACCTAAAGCTCGAATTAATTCCAACAAGAGACATCGCTGCTTCTTTAGGCAAGATGAAAAAGACTAATCAGGTATTGGTTGGATTTGCCCTTGAGAGTGAGAATGAGCGGACCAATGCAGAAAAGAAATTGAAGAAAAAAAACCTGGATTTCATTGTCTTAAATAGTCTGAAAGATGAAGGAGCGGGTTTTTTAACCGATACAAATAAAGTCACTATCGTAAGTAAAGACAATAAGGTTAATGAATATTCGTTAAAGTCAAAGACAGAAGTGGCGGAAGACATTGTGGGGTATCTGGCGGAATATATGAAGTAGGTGTTACGGGCTTTTGTCTTGTTATTCAAAGATGTTTTAAAAAACTCCAAAAATGAGATACTTACTTTTAGTTTTATTTGTTTTTATCGGGTCATTCAGTTACGCACAAGAATTTCAATGTTCTGTTAATGTTGTATCGCCGGGTATTCAGGGAACAAATAAACGGGTTTTTGAAACGCTTCAAAAAGCAATTACGGAGTTCATGAATAATCAAACATGGACAACCGATATTTATCAAGCCGAAGAGCGCATCATTTGTAATATTCATATAAACATCAGGGAGGTAATCTCCAACGATGAATTCAAAGGATCGATTCAGGTACAGGCGAGTCGTCCGGTATTTAATTCATCGTATAACACGGTATTGATAAACCACAAGGATGAAGACATGCATTTTCGCTATGTGGAGTATGAGCCGTTGATATTTAATCCAAATACTTTTGATTCAAATTTGGTTGCTGTATTGTCTTATTACGCTTATATGATTTTAGGATTGGATTACGATTCCTTTGAACTGAATGGTGGTACTCCTTATTTTCAAAAAGCCGAGAATATTGTAAGCAGGGCGCAGCAGGCGAGTCAGTCTGGGTGGAAATCATTTGAGAATAGACGTAATCGCTACTGGATGACTGAAAATGTTTTGAATAACTATCATAAACCATTGCGTCAGTGCTTTTATGAATATCACATGAAAGGACTGGATCGGATGAGTGATAAGATCGAAGATGCCAGAGCTGACGTTTTAAAGGCATTGGAGATGCTCAGGAAGGTGCACAGGCAGGAGCCGGGTACGATAATGATGCAAGTGTTTTTCAATGCCAAAGCGGATGAAATAGTCAATATTTTTTCCGAGTCATTTTCCATGGAAAAAGGTAGGGTTGTGAGCTTGTTGAAGGAAATAGATCCGGCCAATGCGAAAAAATATGAAAAAATAACTAGCGGGGAAACACGATAGAGATATGCTTAAATCACTGAAGATATCAAATTATGCCCTTATCGAAAGGGTTGAAATTGGTTTTGATAGTGAATTGTCAGTAATAACTGGTGAAACTGGTGCAGGAAAGTCAATTTTATTAGGAGCATTAGCTTTGATATTGGGGCAGAGGAGTGATGTGAATGCGCTGAATAACAAGGAGAGTAAGTGTGTGGTTGAAGCTGAATTTGATATTCAGAGTTATGGTATGGAATCCCTTTTTGAGGAAAAGGATGTCGACTATGAACCTCATACCATCATTCGAAGAGAAATTCTGCCCAATGGAAAATCGCGGGCTTTCGTTAATGATACACCTGTAAATTTATCTTTCTTAAAGAATGTATCATCAAAACTGATAGATGTTCATTCGCAACATCAAAATCTTTTATTGAGTGATGATAGCTTCCAACTTATGGTTGTGGATACCATTGCTGATAATGCAAAGTTGAAAGCCGCATATACCGATCTGTACAGGGATTATAAAAAACTAAGCAACAAGATAAATCAACTTGTCGACGAAAATGACAAGCAGAAAACAGATATGGATTATATTCGTTTTCAGTATGAACAGCTTTATAATGCTCAGTTAAAAGAGGGAGAGCTGATAGCTATAGAAAAAGAGCTGGAGCAACTGGAGCATGCCGAGGAGATTAAGTTGGGGTTGAACGGAGCAGTTCAATTATTAAACGCTGAACAAAATGGTGCTTTATTTGGCATTTATGAGGCAGTGGCTCAGTTACGAAAAATAGCAGATTTTCTGCCTGAAGGGGAATCAATTCTTTCAAGACTTGATTCTGCCTATATTGACATGAAAGATCTGGCTGGTGATTTGGATCAAAAGGCCGAAGAGATAGAATATGACCCGCTGTTGATTCAACAAAAACAGACACGGGTAGATTTGTTGTATAGTCTGATTCAAAAGCATCGGGTAGGGAGCTTGGAGGAATTAATAGTCCTGGCTACAGAGTTCGAAGATAAAATACGGAAATTCACCAATTTTGATGAAGAATTGGAGGCTCTTCATAACCAATTAAAGCAATTGGAACTGAAGCTTGCAAAAGCAGCAAAAGAGTTGACCAAGTCAAGAATAGGTGTTTTTAAGAATATAAAACAGGCCATCGAATCTCAATTAATAGAGTTAGGGATGCCGCATGCACAAATTCTAATTAAGCATGAGAATGCCCAGGCTTATAGTAGTTCTGGTAAGGACGAGATATCAATTCTTTTCTCTGCTAATAAAAGTGGTCAGCCGGCAGAGATTAATAAGGTTGCTTCGGGTGGTGAAATGTCACGAGTCATGTTGTCAATTAAATCTTTGCTCTCAAAAGCCAAAGGTTTGCCTACCTTAATATTTGACGAGATTGATACTGGTGTATCTGGTGAAGTGGCGGATAAAATGGGCCGGATTATGACTGATATTGCCAAAACCATTCAAGTAATTACCATTACCCATTTGCCACAAATCGCGGTGAAAGGAAAAAACCATTATAAAGTGTTTAAAACCGATAATGCACATCAAACCGTTTCTCAGATTAAGCAACTGACCGAGGAAGAGAGGATTGTAGAGGTGGCTAAAATGCTTAGTGGTTCTGAATTATCAGATGCTGCATTGTCTAATGCACGATCTCTCTTGCAAAATTAATTTACTTCCAAATTAAACATTCAAAGATTTAGAACTGTTGTTCAAAATTAGATTTGATAAAAATAATAGTTTAATCTTTGTGTTGTACAACATGTTTTGGCGTATATTTGTGCGCGCAAAAAATAACTAATTGGATATGGGATATAATCTTTTAAAAGGAAAAAGAGGGATCATATTTGGAGCCCTTAATGATATGTCTATTGCCTGGAAAGTGGCAGAAAAGGCAGCTGAGGAAGGGGCGGTTTTTACATTATCCAATACCCCGGTAGCTTGTCGCATGGGTGAAGTGGTCGAATTAGGAAAAAAATATAATGCTGAAATAATTCCTGCGGATGCCACTAAGGTTGAAGATTTGGAAAATGTATTTGATAAATCCATGGAGGTATTGGGTGGCAAAATTGATTTTGTGTTGCACTCCATTGGGATGTCTTTAAATGTTAGGAAGAAGAGAGTATATCACGACCTGGATTATAACTACCTGTCTAAGACCTTAGATATCTCTGCTATCTCTTTTCATAAAATGTTGCAAGTAGCCTTTAAGAAGGATGCCATGAATGAATGGGGTTCGGTATTAGGATTATCTTATGTAGCTGCCCAACGTGTTTTATATGGTTATAATGACATGGCTGATGCGAAAGCATTATTGGAATCAATAGGTCGTAGTTTTGGATATATATATGGTCGCGAAAAAAGAGTAAGGGTCAATACCATTTCTCAATCGCCAACTGTTACAACCGCTGGTAGTGGTGTAAAGGGAATTGATGGATTGATTGACTTTTCAGACCGAATGTCACCCCTTGGTAATGCTGATGCTGAAGAGTGTGCTAACTATTGTGTGACGATGTTTTCTGATTTGACGAAGAAAGTGACCATGCAAAACCTGTTCCATGATGGTGGTTTTTCCAGTATGGGAATGAGTTTAAGAGCCATGACTCAGTACAATAAGAGTTTTGAGACGGACGATATTTCGACAAAATACTAGCAGTTCAGAGAGGCACCGAAAGGTGCCTTTTTTGTTTCCCTTAGGCTGGTCGGTTTTAAATTTTCAAAATCTTTTATAAATCGTTAAATTTGGCCTCGTTTTCGAAATCTGGGTACAATGAATAGTGTGCTGTTTATTGTACGAATTGACGGACAAATAAAAAAACATGGATAAATACCAAATTAATCACCTCAGAGAACTGGAAGCTGAATCAATCTATGTGATCAGAGAAGTTGCTGCACAGTTTGAGCGTCCGGTTATGTTGTTTTCCGGGGGTAAAGATTCAATCGTAATGTTTCATTTGGCCAGAAAAGCCTTTTGGCCAGCCAAAGTGCCTTTCCCTTTAATGCATATTGATACCGGGCACAATTTTCCCGAGACGTTGGAATATCGTGACCAGCTAATGGAAAAGACAGGCTCTAAATGTATCGTGCGTTTAGTGCAGCAAAGTATTGATGAAGGACGTGTAGTAGAAGAGAAGGGGGTTAATGCCAGTAGAAATAAACTTCAAACAACCACTTTGTTAGATGCTCTTGAAGAACTGAAGTTCGATGCAGCAATGGGTGGTGGTCGTCGTGATGAAGAAAAGGCACGGGCTAAAGAGCGTTTCTTTTCACATCGGGATGAATTTGGACAGTGGGATCCCAAAAATCAGCGACCTGAACTTTGGAACCTGTTCAATGGTAAAAAAAACATGGGCGAGCACTTCCGGGTGTTTCCAATTAGTAACTGGACAGAAATGGATGTATGGCAATACATCTACATGGAAAATATAGAGATACCTTCCTTGTATTTTACACATAAGCGCGAAGTATTTAATCGGGATGGTGCATGGTTGGCGAAAGCCCCTTTTATGCAGCTGAAAGAACAGGAAAAATTGCAAGAGCTTGATGTGAGATGCCGTACCATTGGAGATATCACGTGTACCGGTTTGACTTTGTCAACCGCTAATAGTATCGAGGATATTATCCATGAAGTTGCATCAACAAGGGTGACTGAGCGTGGTGGACGAGCCGATGATAAACGGTCGGAGTCGGCCATGGAGGATCGTAAAAAAGAAGGTTATTTCTAATTCTTAAAAGAGAAAAGAGTTATGTCTGGAAAAGATTCAGGATACTTAGATATGGAGCTTTTACGGTTCACCACTGCGGGCAGTGTAGATGACGGTAAAAGTACCCTTATTGGACGTCTGCTATATGATAGTAAGGCGATCTTCGAAGATCAGATGGAAGCTATTGAGCGGGCCAGTGAACGAATTGGGGGCGAAGAGGTTAATTTGGCGTTGCTGACTGATGGCTTGCGTGCAGAACGGGAGCAGGGAATTACCATTGATGTGGCATATCGTTATTTTGCTACTCCTAAGCGGAAATTCATCATTGCCGACACCCCGGGACACATCCAATATACCCGTAACATGGTTACAGGAGCCAGTACCGCAAATGTGGCACTTATCCTGGTTGATGCCCGTCATGGAGTACTGGAGCAGACTTTGCGTCATGCTTATATTGCATCTCTATTGCAGATTCCCCACGTTATTGTGTGTGTGAATAAGATGGACCTGGTTGATTATGACGAGGCTGTTTACGATAAAATTAAAACCGATCTTGAAGGCTTATCTTCAAAATTAAGTGTGAAGGACATCCGTTATGTGCCTATCAGCGCACTTAAAGGAGATAACGTCGTGGATCGCTCTTCCCGTATGGATTGGTACCAGGGACCAACCTTGATGTATTTGTTAGAGAATATTCATATTGGCAGCGATATCAATCATGATGATTTCCGCTTTCCGGTACAGTATGTAATCCGTCCTCAATCGAAGGATTTCCCTGATTATCGTGGTTACGGCGGCCGTATTGCCAGTGGGGATATAAAAGTGGGTGACCGCGTAGCGGTATTGCCTTCCGGTTTTGCTTCAGCGGTTAAATCAATCGATTTGTTCGATGAATCCCTGGAATATGCTTTTGCACCACAGTCGGTGAGTATTACATTGGAAGATGACATCGATATTAGTCGTGGTGACATGCTTGTGCGTGAAGGAAACGGACCGCAGGTTGGACAGGATATTGACGTGATGTTGTGCTGGTTCAATGAAAGGAAAATGGTTCCTAAGGGGAAGTATACCTTACGACATACCTCCATGGAGGCACGCTGCATGGTTAAAGAGGTAAATTATAAGATGAATATCAATACCCTGGAGAAGAATAAAGAGGATAAGGAGATATCAATGAATGATATTGGAAGGGTAACATTGCGTACCACTAAACCATTGTTCTTCGACTCTTATACTAAGAATAGAACTACCGGAAGTCTTATTCTGGTTGATGAAGCTACTAACGAAACAGTGGCTGCCGGAATGATTGTTTAAGATATACAGGCAAATTATATAAACCGTCTTTCTTTGGAAGACGGTTTTTTTTGTGCGAAATAATTACCTTTAGTAGCCACTTTACTTCAAAAACCAACTGGTGATGGATAAATTTGATGTAATTATTGTAGGTGCCGGTCCTGCCGGCATTTTTGCTGCTTATGAATTAGTAAAGAGAAAAAAAGACTTGCGTATCCTTATGCTTGAAAAGGGTAAAGGGATATATCAACGCAATTGTCCCAAGCATTACAATGGCGGGAATTGTGTGTTTTGTAACCCCTGCAGTATCACAACCGGTTGGGCCGGCGCCGGTGCTTATTCCGATGGAAAGTTATCGTTGTCACACGAAGTGGGAGGTACACTACCCGATTATTTAGGGGTGGAGAGAACAATTGATCTGATTAAATATACCGATGATATTTACCTGCAATTCGGGGCAGATAGTGAAGTGCATGGCGCCAAATGGTCCCCTGAGATGAGTGAAATTCAACGCAAAGCCATTGAAGCGAACTTGAAGTTGGTGCATTGCCCCGTCAGGCATTTGGGAACGGAAAAAACACAAGAACTATATCGGGAGCTCTATGATTTCCTTATTGATAAAGGGGTGATTGTAGAATTTAATTCTCCGGTACAAAAGCTCATCATTGAAAAAGGAGTGGTGACAGGTGTTGTTACCAGGAAGGCAACTTACGGGGCCAAATATGTCATCCTTACCGTCGGGCGTGAAGGTTCACATTGGTTGTTGCACCAGTGTGAACAGGAAAAAATTAGGACTGAAGTAGGGATCGTTGACATTGGCGTGAGAGTAGAATGTCGAAATGAAGTAATGCAGGAGATAAATAAAAACTTCTATGAGGCTAAACTCATTCATTATACGAAGACTTTCGACGATAAAGTGCGCACCTTTTGTTCCAATCCGGGTGGATTTGTCTCTTCAGAATATTATGAGGGCAATCTGGCGGTGGTCAATGGACATAGTTTTAAGGATTTGAAAAGTGATAATACCAACTTTGCCCTGCTTGTTTCTCAAAAGTTCACTGAGCCTTTTAATGCACCCATTGACTACGGAAAGCACATTGCCCGGCTGGCCAATATGTTGACAAAAAATAAAGTATTGGTGCAACGATTCGGTGATTTAATCCGTGGTCGTCGAACCACTGAAAAACGGCTGTTTAGAAATAACATTATTCCTACCTTAAAAGATGCTGTGCCCGGCGATTTGAGTTTAGTATTGCCGCACCGGATAATGAAAGATGTGATTGAAATGATTGAGGCCTTAGACCGCGTTTCCCCCGGCTTGGCTTCCGATGAAACCTTGTTGTACGGCGTCGAAGTCAAGTTTTACTCCAATATTATTAAGGTGGGCAATGATTTTCAATCCTTGTCGGTTAAAAATCTCTACCTGGGAGGTGATGGGGCCGGTATCACACGGGGCTTAATGCAGGCCTCTGTTAACGGGGTGGTGATGGCCAACGAAATCCTCAATAGAGAAGCCTGAATCCGCTGTATATTCTATTTTTACCCGCCTGCCGCTTATAGACCCTCCTCTATAATTTGGTAAGAAATATAAATGACCTGCTTTCTTCATTGATCTGTATTGTTTCCATGAGGAAAGAGTGCTTGCTATTGTCATTTGGTAAGGTATGATAGCAAGTGTCCTTTCTCTTTTTTGCATCTGGTGCCTGAAATGGTAAAAATACTTTTATGAAATTCTATTGTGGCCTGATGGAATTATAAGGTGGCCTGATCATATGCTAAAATGGTGAAGCATATTGGCAGAGTGGTATGTGTAAATTAAAAGGTGGCAAGGCAATACAGTCTTGTGGTGTGATCAAATCATACGGTGGCATGGTAAAAAGATCTTGTGGTGTAATAGAATGTAAGGAGGAAAGGCTAAATACTTAAATGGTGTCATAAAATATCATTGTGGTGTGATGGAATCATAAGGTGGCATGGTAAAATGGTCTTGTGGTGTGATAGAATATAAGCAGGAAAGGCTAAATGCTTAAATGGTCTCATTAAATGATATCCTGGTGTGATAAAATCATAAGCTGGCAAGGCAAAACAGTAATCTGGCCTGGCATATTTACCATCTGGCCTTATGAAATCAACTTCTGGCCTGCTGGAATGAAACAAGGAAAGGTCAAACGCTTAAATGGTCCCACTAAATGGTGATCTGGTGTAATAAAGTGTAAGATAACGATGTGGTCGAATGAATCTTTAAAGTAAAAAAAGAGGTTGCCACTGTTGAGACAACCTCGTAAATATCATTATTTAACTGACATTTCCCATATGTGTTTAACGCCTATAAAGCTTGCTTTGCAAGCATTTTGCCAACCGCGAATTTATCGAATTATACGAATTGCTTTTCGATGAAAAGCTCATAAAACCACGCAGTGGTTTAAAATTCGTTTAATTCGTATCATTCGCGGTTAAAACAACAGTAAATGTAGTTTGCTCATAATCAATTAGTGTTTCTTTGGTGTTCTTTGCAGATGCTTAAAATTTAGTGTTTTATAAGACATGGGAAACTTCAGTTATTTAATAACGCTTAAAACTTCCATCCAAGGGTAACGGCCACCTGATGATCAATCGAATTCAATCTGGCTGGTTTTGGTTCTCCATAAATAATATCTTCAGAGGGTTCCCAGTTGTATAAAAAGTGATTCGTTTCTTTATCAATCATCATGTAGGCCACATCAATGAAGTAGCTCTTGTCGCGGAAACCAAAGCCGCCGGAATAGGTAAAGAAGGACGATTTTTCATATTCATATTCCTCCTTGTAAGGCGTGTCATAATAACCGAAACCGCCGCGCAGGGCAAATTGAGGCGTCAGTTTAAATTCCACCCCGCCTCTGATGTTATGGGTGGCCTTGAGTCTTTCATCTATTATTTGGTTCTCAAGTGCGATGTTCTCATCATACATCTCTCTGCTTTTAAATTTTGATGATGTGTAATCTGAATATTCATAATCGGCACTGACGATAAGAGATTTGCCCAATACCAAACCTACGCTACCGATTAATTTATAGGGGGTTTGAAATTTATACTCGTTTTCAGCAGCAAGAGATAATGACTTTGCTGTAAAACCATCCTTGAAATAGGAGTACATATCATTGTGAAAATCCTCTTTTATTGAATAAAACGTGGGAGTGTGGTAGGCTGCCCCGATACGTAGGGCACTGATGGGTTTGAATATCAGTCCAAGTTTAAAATTAACTCCGGTACCGGTTTGTTTCAGATGAGAATAATAATCGTAATAATCGATGTCTTCTTTTGAATCGATACCTTCAGCGGGAGCTAAGCCATACGCATTGGTTTCACGGTAGAGACTCGACTCTTTAAAGTAGATATTCTGAATATTTATGGAGCCGCCTAACATTAGTATGTGGCTGAAGTTGGCACCAAAGGTAAAGGAGTATTCACCCTTATAACCGGAATTTTCAAGCACTTTGCGTTGATGAATACCTTGGTTGGCACGTGAGATAATATTGTTGTTGTTGTCAATATATTCATAAGCATGGAAATAGTGATCGTCAATACCTGGTAGTGTACCGGTTAAATAGGTGTCATATGCCAGCCCGGGACCAAAGTTACCCAAGTGATCGGTGTTGTGTCCGTTGGAATTAATAACAAATTCGTCCAACAATGAATTGGGAACATGTTCACCTACAATCATGGCGTTTTTGTTGTAGGTATTCATGCGGTTATAGCCTAATCCAAAGTGGGTGCTGATAATCCCTTTATCCCCTTCTCTTATTGGTTTGTACGTTCCTACCATTCCCACTTGGTTAAACGGAAAGCTGTATTTCTCATCCGATGAGTTATGTGAATAATAATTAGCATCCGTCTGGTTGAAAATAAGGGATGGTGTAAAGGTAAATTCCGAGCTCCTGTATACCGCTATGCCAGCCGGATTAATTGAAAGTGAGGAGAAGTCGCCCCCCAAGGCACCAAAGGCATTGCCCATGGCCATTGATCTGGCGGTTCCGGTTTGAAATGTTTCGGAAAATTTCACCGCATCTTCAATAAATTGAGCATTGGCTACAGCCGGTAATAGAAGTATGATGAGTGATATTAATGGTAGTCTTTTCATTGGTCTTGTTTTTTACAGTGATAAACTGATGATTTCCAATTTTAGACGAAGTTAGCGTCTCGTAGATCTGGTTGTGCCGCCGCCGCCTCCTCCGCTGCTTCTGGTGCTGGATCCGCTACTGCTACTGCTGGAACTTGAAGAGCTTCTGGTAGTGGATGAGCCTGAAGAGCGGTAAGAACCTGAAGATCGTGAGTTGTTATAACTGCCCTGTGAGCTGGACGATCTTGAAGGGGTATAGCTTGAGCTTCTCGATGAGCCCGTTCTGTAACTACTGCTTTTTCTGGTTGGACTGTAACTCCTGTTGGTAGAGGTGCGAGACTGTACGGCATTTCTGCTGCTGGCTCGTGATTGTGTTGTATGCGACCTGGTACCGCGTGTTGTGGCGGATGAAGGTCGGGTATAGGTTTGTCTGTTATAAGTCGGGCGTGTCGTGCTTTTAGTTTGACTGTATGTAGGAGTGTAGCTTCGTCTGGTCGATCTTACCGTCCTGTTGTTAGCCGGTTGCATGGTGCCGGTTGTGTTGGTGCGGTCGGTTGACCCGGACTTCACTGTTCCGCCAGACTGGGTATAGTTATTTCTGGAGACACGTGTGTAGGAGTAATCGCCCTTTTCAATCCTTACATTATTGTTGTTATCTCGTGATACCCTTGTGGTATTGCCGGTGTTGACTGACTTATTGGTATTGGAATAGCGAGGGGTGTATTCTTTAGTGTGGTCATACCTTCTGGAAGAGGAGGATGAGTTATAACGAGACCCATAGTATTTATCTCTGCCTGATGGATAGTGACCGCCGCCATGTCCGGGGTAGTAACAACCACCGCCGCCAGCCCAGTAACCATGGTTGTAACCGTGCCAATAGCTGCAGTTATAGCCATAATATGGATAATACCAGGGATCGTACCAGCCCGATGACCAATAGAAGGAGGAGCGCCATGGATTAGTTGGACCGTAAGTATATCTGTAGTCCCAATACCATGGATTCGACCAGGTTGGGAAGGCATAGGCATAGTTGCCGTCTACATATACATTCCAATCAAATGAGTTGAAGTAAACCATGTCATTGTAAAGTGGCGACCAATAAGGGATACCATTAAATGGGCCATGAAACCTTACTAATCGTTCTGCATAATCCTGATCCATTTGAGAACCATCAAAACCATCTACCCAATAGCCTGTTTCGTCATTATAATACAGAAGGGTGTCAGCTTCAACAATGCTGTCATTGGTCAGAATGGTGGAATAGCTTTTTTGAATCTCTGAAAAATCACGCGGATCGTCATTGGCGGTTGCCTGCTCATATTCGCGTTTCATAGCGTTAAAATCTTTTCTATCTTCCTTTCTGGTCTCCTTATCTTCCAGAACAGGGGCATAGTTTTCCGTTACAACCATGGGTTTGTCCTTGGGGTTGTAATAAATGTCGTCGGAATAAGCATCCGAACTAGTCCATTGGCTCGATGAACAAGCGCTTAGGATAGTGGTGACAACGATAATAAGAGCGATGTGAATTTTCATGATTTGTCCTCCAGAATTGATTGATCTGCTCTTGAAATAGTAGCAAAAACTATACCAATACATTAATTAAAAGCAAAAAATCGTAAATAAATGTTAATTAAGGATCTGATAGCGTGGTTTCCTTTCCCAGCGGGCTAAAATAGTTATTCCACATCAATTTTTTCGTTCTATCACAAAATATGTGGGCTAAATTTCGTTATTTTGTGCCTTCTTTTTTGGTCGATATTAATTAGATAAGGTTTTATGGCTAAAGTTTTAACACCTAGGAGTGAAAGTTATGCTCAGTGGTATAACGATTTGGTTTTGAAGGCAGATTTAGCAGAAAACTCTGCTGTAAGAGGATGTATGGTAATTAAGCCATACGGTTTTGCTATCTGGGAAAAGATGCAAAGTGTTTTGGATAAAATGTTCAAGGATACCGGACATCAAAATGCTTATTTCCCGCTATTTATTCCCAAATCATTTTTCAGTAAAGAGGCTGATCACGTGGAAGGATTTGCCAAGGAGTGCGCTGTTGTTACGCACTATCGATTAAAAAATAATCCGGATGGAAGTGGTGTTGTTGTGGATCCGGAAGCCCAGCTGGAAGAAGAATTAATTATTCGACCGACCTCCGAGACCATTATTTGGAATACCTATAAGAACTGGATTCAGTCTTACCGTGATCTTCCAATTAAAATAAATCAGTGGGCCAACGTGGTTCGCTGGGAAATGCGTACGCGTTTGTTTCTGAGAACTGCTGAATTTCTGTGGCAAGAGGGGCACACTGCTCACGAAACCAAAGCAGAAGCGCTGGAGGAAACAGAAACAATGATTAATATATATGCGGACTTTGCTGAGAAATGGATGGCGTTACCTGTTATTCAAGGAGCAAAAACAGCAAATGAGCGTTTCGCCGGGGCATTGGAAACTTATACTATTGAAGCGTTAATGCAGGATGGTAAAGCATTGCAATCCGGTACTTCACACTTCCTGGGGCAGAACTTTGCTAAGGCATTTGATGTGAAGTATACCACTAACGAAGGAAAAGAGGACTTTGTGTGGGCAACTTCATGGGGCGTTTCAACCCGTTTAATGGGAGCGCTTATTATGGCTCACTCTGATGACCACGGATTGGTTTTACCTCCGAAATTAGCGCCAATACAGGTAGTGATTGTGCCTATCTATAAAAAAGCTGAAGAGTTAGCCCGTATTTCCCAAGTGGTTGAGAAAATTTCTGCACCGTTAAAGGCTAAAGGCATTGAAGTGAAATTCGATGACAAGGATAATAAAAAGCCGGGTTGGAAATTTGCTGAATACGAATTGAAAGGGGTACCGGTACGTTTGGCTATTGGGCCAAGGGATTTGGAAAATGGAACCGTTGAGGTCGCAAGACGTGATACCCTGGAAAAGAAAGTTGTCGCCATCGAGGGTGTAGATGTTTATATTGAAGAGCTGTTGGAAGATATCCAGACAAACATTTACAAAAAGGCAATTGACTTTAGGGCAGAAAACACACGTAAAGTAAACTCTTATGACGAGTTTAAGAAAGTGTTGGATGAACAGGGTGGTTTTATTTTGGCTCACTGGGATGGAACAGAAGAGACCGAGCTTAAAATTAAAGAAGATACCAAGGCAACCATTCGTTGTATCCCATTTGATGGGGAAGATGAAGAAGGTGTATGTATGGTGACCGGTAAGCCATCAAAACGTCGGGTTATATTCGCCAGAGCGTATTAGAAAAATTATAATAAAATGAAGCAAAAAAGGGAAACTCCGAATGGAGTTTCCCTTTTTTTTTATTTTCAAATCACTATTTTTAGCAGACCGAAACAGTTAGTGTCTTCTTTATTTAATGGGGTGTTCAGCTTTTATTGTTGCCTTAAATAGAGGTTATGCTTACATGTATTTAGGGGCTTTAAATAATAGGTCACTGAATTTTTGTAATGATTTGAAAGACAATTTGTGTTTGTTCTATGGTCTAATTTTTATAATCTGACAAATGAGCTAAATGTAAATTTGTCTATTATCTAAAGTCTAACGATCTATTGTTATACGTATTAATGATTGGTTCAAAAGAATTGGTTATGGAAGAAAATAAGATACAAGCCGGCATATTAAAATTATTGAATGAGAAAGCAAATCTGAAACAACATGTTTTTGATTCGACCCATGGTAAATTTAAATTGCTGAAAGAGGTTTTGAAGAATATTGAACAGGAATACAATGATCTCATTGTTCACCTGGATAAAAGAGTTCATCTCAAATATACAGATAACGGACAGTTTGTTATACAGTTGAAGATAGCCGGCGATGTATTGGTTTTTTACATGCATTCCAATACGTTTGAGTTTGATCGTGATCATGAAGTATGGAAGCTGCCTTATGCACAGGAGAACCTGTTGAATTCCTATTGTGGGGTGATAAATATTTACAATTTCCTGCATGATTCATTTTATTATAATCGTCAGGATGACTTGGGGTATTTGGTCGCACGTGTATTTATCAATCGAGATGGCTCCTTCTTTGTGGAAGGGAAGCGGCAGAAAGGAATGGGAGTAAACCATTTTGGTGAGAAAATACTTGACCACGAAAACTGGCGTAAAATTGTGGAAACAGCTATGCAGTATTCACTGGAATTCGACTTGCTTGTTCCTCCCTACGATGACATGAAAATTGTATCCTTGCAGCAGATGAATGAAGAGGTTATGCATTCCAGGATGCAAACAGGTAAACGATTAGGATTTGTTTATAATTCCGATGACGTTAAATAATAGAAGAAATGCATGGTTATGACTTAATGCGTAAAGAGGTAGCAGGTAGCCGTGCAATAACCCAAATATAGAATAGTACTTAAATCAAAATAACATGGAGTGTATAATAGATAGATTTCTTCGATATGTGAAGGTTGATACGCAGTCAGACAGCAATACAGGCTTAACGCCATCTACCCCCGGGCAGATGGCATTTGCAAAAAAAATGGCTGAGGAGTTAAAACAAATAGGATTGAAAGAGGTAGATCTTGATAAGAATGGATACGTGATGGCTACCATTCCTGCTACATCGGGAAAAGAAAAGGCTCCTGTCGTTGGTTTTATTGCCCATATGGATACCAGTCCCGATTTAACCGGTAAAAACGTGAATCCACGTATTGTCGAAAATTATGATGGAGGTGATATTGTTTTAAATGGTGATGAAAACATTGTGATGAAACCTTCTGAATTCCCTGAATTAGCCAACTACAAAGGAAAAAACCTGGTGGTAACAGACGGGAAAACCTTGTTGGGGGCCGATGATAAGGCTGGGGTAGCCGAAATTGTAACAGCCATGGAATACCTGGTTAATCATCCTGAAGTAGAGCATGGTAAAATAAGAATTTGTTTCACCCCTGATGAAGAAATAGGCGCCGGAGCTGATAATTTCAATGTGGAGAAATTCGGGGCTGACTTTGCTTATACCATGGATGGTAGTGAAGTGGGTGAGTTGGAATTTGAGAATTTTAATGCTGCCTTGGCCAAAATAACGGTTCATGGCCGTAATGTACACCCGGGTTATGCTAAACGTAAAATGCGTAACTCTATTCGGATAGCCAACCAGATTATTTTCATGTTACCTCGGCATGAGACACCCGAACATACGGAAGGTTACGAAGGATTTTATCATTTAATGTCCTTTAATGGCGATGTGGAAAAAACCGAAATGTTATACATTATTCGTGACTTTAAGCATGATAGGTTTGAAGACCGGAAAAAAGAGATGGAACATCTGGTGAAGAAAATAAATGCGGAGTTTGGTGAAAATACCGCTGAGTTGGATTTGAAAGATCAGTACTATAATATGCGGGAGAAAATCGAGCCGGTTATGCATATTGTGGACATCGCTAAAAAAGCTATGGAGAATGTGGATGTTGTACCAATTGTAAAGCCAATTCGTGGGGGAACTGATGGAGCCAGATTGTCTTATATGGGATTACCTACGCCAAATATTTTTACTGGCGGGCATAACTTTCACGGCAGATTTGAATTTGTTCCTGTTCAGAGCATGGAGAAGGCCGTTGAGGTGATCCTGGCTATTTCTAAACTTGTGGCAGAAAGAGGATAATTTGTCTTGATCGTTGAACAACTTATTTTCTTGATTGTTTGATGTGCAGGCATTCGTAAATGGTCGGATGTGTTTAGTGCTTCTTGGTGTATGATCAACAATATTTAAGTGGATTGATTGTTAAAAAATAATAATGATTTGCTGAGTGTTTTTTTTAAATCATGCTGTAAGGTGCAGTAAAACAATAATAAAAGCACAGAAGAATAAATAGAGGTAATTAAATACCTAATTTGCTAATTAGGGATTCTTTTAGTTATTTTGTTGTCGTCAAAGAGAAATAAGTTTAACGATTAAAAAATAGAATTATGGCCGTATTAGTAGGAAAAAAAGCTCCTTCATTTTCAGCTAGCGCAGTAGTTAACGGTGGTGAAATGATAGAAAACTTTTCACTGGATCAATATATCGGTAAAAAGCATGTCGTACTGTTTTTCTATCCGGCTGACTTTACCTTTGTTTGTCCTACGGAGATCATCGCCTTTCAGGATAAAATAGCAGAGTTTGAAAGTAGAAATGTAGAGGTTGTAGGTGTATCCGTGGATTCGGCATTTTCCCATTGGAAATGGTTGCAAACCGAGAAAAAGGATGGCGGTATTAAAGGTGTAAAATATCCTTTGGTAGCCGACAATAGCATGACTATCTCTGAGAACTTTGATGTTTTGGCCGGGGAATATGATTATAATGAAGAGGGACAAATGATTTTTAACGGAACACCCATGGCTTATCGTGGCTTGTTTTTGATCGATAAAGAAGGTGTAGTACGTCACCAGGTTATTAATGACATGCCTTTGGGACGTAGCGTTGAGGAGGCGATTCGTGTTGTGGATGCCCTTCAGTTCTTTGAAGAGAACGGCGAAGTTTGTCCCGCCGACTGGCATAAAGGAGAAGAAGGTTTAAAAGCTACCCAGGAAGGAATTGCCGATTACCTGGGCCGTCACTAATCTGTCTGATATAATATTGAAGAGGTGTTCCATCCGGGGCACCTCTTTTGTTTTATATAATGGTGTGATCAGGTTGTATTAACCAATGAATATTTCCCTATTTTTGCATCATGCGTAAGTTTCTAGATATTTATCCCGGGGATAGTGAAACCTTCCGTTGGCAGGTAGTGCAGGCAATAAGGAATTATGGTGCAGGCGTTGTGCTGGATGCCAATAATTTTGATTCGCCCATTGAATCCCTTAAGACATCGTCTCTCAATTTTATAGCTGGTGTCGGCAAGGTAGATGAGTGTATTAATGATTTTGATGCCATCAAGCACTTTCATCAGGAAAAGAAGGATTGGATGTTGGGATTCTTTTCCTATGATTTAAAAAATGAATTTGAATACCTGCAATCTGATAATTCCGATGGTATTGAAATGCCACAGGTTTGTTTTATTCAGCCTCAATACCTGGTATTAGAGCGGGAAGATAAGTGGGAGATTGGTTATTTGCCTGAATACGACAATGACGATTCATGCCGGGAATTTCTAAGTGATTTGTATGAAATGCACGCTGATCCTGTCTTGCCCGGAGAGGTCAAACTGAATGCCAGGGTGTCTCGTTGTGAGTACCTGGAGACGGTGGAGAAGGTGCTTTGGCACATTCACCGGGGTGATATATACGAATTGAATTATTGCATTGAGTTCTTTAATCAGGATGTGGATGTTGATCCTTACAGCCTTTATTATAAGTTGCGTCAGTTATCGCCAACACCTTTTTCTGCTTTTGTGAAGTATCACGATAAGTCGTTGATGTGTGCTTCTCCTGAGCGCTACCTGAAGAAGACCGGTGATTTGTTGATCAGTCAGCCGATAAAGGGGACCTCGCCACGGGATGAGAATGCCTACGTGGACAAGGCAAATATTGAATACTTGCGTAGTTCCGAGAAGGAGCGTTCTGAAAATATCATGATCACCGACCTGGTGCGGAATGATTTGTCTATTATTGCCCGTCGCGGATCGGTGAAGGTGGATGAATTGTGCGGAATCTATTCCTTTAAGCAGGTGCATCAAATGATTTCGACCATCTCGGCCCGCCTTGATGAGCGGTACGCTTGGCTTGATGCTATTCGTGCCACCTTTCCAATGGGTTCCATGACCGGTGCGCCTAAGGTACGTGCCATGGAACTAATCGAAAAATATGAAGCCAGTAAGCGAGGCCTTTACTCAGGAGCGGTGGGATATGTGACGCCGGAGGGGGATTTTGATTTCAATGTGGTGATCAGGAGTATGATTTATAACCAAAAGCGAAGGTATCTGTCCTTTATGGTGGGATCGGCCATTACCAGTAAGGCCGATCCGGAGATGGAATATGAGGAGTGTCTGGTTAAAGCTTCTGCTATTATGAAAGTACTTAAGAGCGAAATCTGATGAAGGAATTATCCGTACAAAGCATTCGAAATATCCTAATGGATAACTGCGGTATTGGTAGCAATGACCGTTTATTGGTTACCGTTAGTGGCGGGGCCGATTCAATGGCCCTGTTGTATTTGTTGAAGGAAGCGGGATATGAAATAGAGGTGGCGCATTGTAATTTCCACCTGCGGGGCACCGAATCAGATGGTGATCAGCAGTTGGTGGAGAAGGAGTGTGATGCCTTGAATGTGCCCCTGCATGTCAATCATTTTAATACAACGGAAGTTGCTTCGGAAAAAGGAATATCCATTGAGATGGCGGCACGTGAACTGCGCTACAGCTGGTTTGAACAGATGTGTGACTGGCATGGGCTGGATTGGATCGTCACGGGGCATCATGGGGATGATATGGTGGAAACCTTTCTGTTGAACCTGTGCCGAGGAACCGGTATCCGGGGGCTTAGCGGCATAAAAGCCCGAAAAGGCAGGGTGATACGTCCGTTTCTTTCCTTCTCACGAAAGGAGATTGAAGCTTATGTGAAGAGTCATAACATTAGCTATCGGGATGATTCCACCAATAGTGATGTGCGTTACATCCGCAATAAAATACGGCATGAAATAGTGCCACGCTTTAAAGAGATTAACCCCTCCTTCTTTCAAACCATGCAGGGGAATCTCGATAAGTTGCATGAAGTAGAAGAGCTCTTTGAAAGCGAAGTGGAGAAGGCACGCTCATCCATGGTAGTAGAGGAGCACGGGCGGGTGTTGATACCCGTTAGTTCCATTAGGACGCATCCGCAAAAGAAGTCCATTCTGTTTGAAGTTTTACGGCCTTATGGGTTTAACGCTTCTGTTATACAGGATATTATTAAGAGTTTGGATGGTATTCCCGGAAAGCAGTTTCATGCGCCGGGCTACCGGCTGATACGTGATCGGTATAACCTGATATTAACCCAAGCCAGGGAGGTAGATGCTACCAGGGTGGTTATCGATAGCGACTGTCAAACACTTGCAGAGCCGGTGAAGATGCGTTTGAGATGCTTTGATAAAACACCGGATTTTAAGTTCTCAAGAGATTCTTACCTGGTTCACTTCGATGCCGATGTTGTTGATTTTCCCCTTTACCTCAGGCATTGGGAGCAGGGCGATGTGTTTATGCCTTTAGGGATGAAGGGATTTAAGAAGCTCAGTGACTTTTTCATCGATATAAAACTCAGTGTTGCCGATAAAGAACAGGCGTGGTTGCTACAAACCGGAGACGACATTGCCTGGATCATCGGCCATCGTCTTGATGACCGTTATAAAGTAACCAATCGCACCAAGCGTGTATTGGAGATTGCTGTAGATCATCAATAAGTATAAACGGGAGGAGTGATTAGTTGTGTGGCGAAATACTTATATGCCCGGTAAGGGGTTGGAGGTGTATCGGGCGGAGGTCAATGGCCTGATGAATTTTTGAAAATGATCAGTATTTTGTAAATGAATAAGTCAAGGATGGCTACCTGTTGCAGGTAGCCATTTTTTTATGACTTTTATCTCAATAAGTTGATTATTGGTTGGATGTTTTAATGGGTTGACTTGAACCTTCTATACGTACCTTCATGCTTCGGGTAAACAGGAAGTAGATCAGTGCAAAAAAGCATGAATACACAATGTACCTGAGGAATTCCATATCCCGGAAAGGGATATCCGTATCACTGGATAATACATCTAATCCTATGTAGTTACCAATCCGGTGCATAAAATAGATACCATAGAACAAGGCGATTGAAACGTATATATTGAGGCTTTTACCAAAGGTTAGGAATAAAACGGTATACAACGCTGTTTCATAAAACACAAAAGAAATAATGTTGTTAGCTGAAAGACTAAAATATGGATGGCTCACATTCATGAGTGACAGGAGACAATTGATGGCACATACTGCTGCCACGGCGATGGGTATGGTATACCATTGCCGCTTCAACAAGACCATCAGGGAAATGAAAAGGCCAAAATTCAGTAGGGTGTGGATTAATTGATAGGAAAGGGTGATGGCGAATTGCCTGATGGAAAACACATAAGAATCTATTACTTCAGGATGCTGTATGGATAGAAAATAATACTCTATTTCATTTGCTACTATTTCCGTAAGCCAAAAGGAAATAAGAAGAATACAGGTGGTATAGATTTCTTTTCGTGATAAAAAATGGTTCATCGGTTTTATATTTAGATAATAGATTGATAGATGTGAGATAATAGAATACAAACACAGAGACACTGAGTCACAGGGTTGTTCCTTTTAATCATCTTTTTGTGTGTAATTTGAATGGTTGTTTCATCGGTTTGAGTTTAGATAATAGATCGATAAGAGACTATGAACACAGAGTCTTCAAGGCTTGATAACCTAACAAAAGGTAAGATAACTCTAAATTGACGCTACCAGTACCTTAGGTCTCACGCAGATTTTCCGCAAATCCCAAGAGTATTGTTCTGCAAATCTACTAAAAGGAGTCAAATACTCGTAATTCATTTTCTTTTCGCCCGGTCACTCTTTTCCTCTCCTAAAAGAATTAGGAGGGGTGATTTTCATTGAGTACGCAATGAAAATCGGGGAGGTTTGATTGTAATATCAACCAGTGAGGATTAAATGAGTTATATAGTAGTCAGAGATGGCCATTGGCCATATTGACGCCAAGATAACAACTTAACAAGAGGGTTAATTGATATATAAGTTTTAGTTCTTCAGGAATAGTTTTATTGGGACGTTGTCCCAAACCCTACTTCATTTTTGGCATTG
>RHGE01000072.1 GCA_004296775.1 Marinilabiliaceae bacterium JC017 | reverse complement strand
ACATACCATGGACATTTGAAATAGGTTTGGAATCGCAAACGACTGGATGAAGGTATAAAGCAAAATGAATTAAGAGAATTAATATTCGGCAGGGGCCGGATGGAGGCAACGTAGCGAGACGCTTCGCTGAACGGGGGTATCATCTTTTTGGTTGGGGATTAGAGGCTGGAGGGTAGAGTATAGAAGCTGGAAGCTAGAGGCAGGAGGGTGGTTGACAATTCTGTGTTCTGTGTTCCGGGTTGGGATATCATCTTCTCAATTTTTCAACTCTCTCCTTTAGCTGATATGTACAAACAAATGTCTTCATTCTTACCTGCAAATCTGAATTCGTTATTGACTGCGTCGATTTTCAATTACCCATGATTTAGAGAGCCGCCATATACGTTCCGGAGATTGAAATGTCCGGTGGCCATTTGGTATCGAAAGGAAGGGGCGAAGCCCGCGTACTACGGTGGTGTGAGAGCTTTTTAGCTAGGTTATTTGCCTAGCGTCTGGCTACTCGATTGTGTGGCGTTATTTAATCTCCTTGATTAATTCAATAATATCTTTTGTGCCTGTAATTTTACAGTTCTCGTCATAATTCTTATCTGGGTCAAGTCCAAATTTTTCAAATATTTCTTTTCTTATTTTGTCGTTTTGAGGATTCCTTAAATCCGTATCAAGTTTATAATGCTCGCCCTTAGTGAAATCAAAGACACCATTATTATCAATCGTCTCGTTTATATCATGTGAGTCAAATTTAGGTCGAAATCCAACTCCATAATAACCATAAGGATTGTGGTCACCTAAACCACCATTTTCAGGCATGATGTATTTATTAAATTTCTCTTTCGGTAATTCTTTATGAATCAAACCCCATTGGAGGAAAACGTTCGGTGATTGGTCGATTCGCATTCCATATGAGATGGGAAATTCAAATTCAGTTGTTTCAAGTGGTAAATTGCCAATTATCTCAAACTCACCATAAAAAACAACATTATCCATTATAAAATCTGAGGGTAAGGACTTTTGATTTTTGAGGTTCTCAATATCTACCTTTTTATTTTTCGATTTGTAAGCATAGAGCTTTATTAGCAACGTAGGCCCCATTGTCATTTGAAGTCCATGATTTTCAGAAAGTAGTTTCTTTTTTCTTGCTTTATTGACGTCAAATAGAATCCTTCCGAATCCATATTCCCTACGGTTTAACTTAAATGTAAAAAAGTCACCTGATTTGTATTTTATATTTTTTCGTTTTGCTTGTCTAAATTCTTCTATTTGTTTAAAATGATTAGAAGGAGAATTATTTATAAACTCATCAATCAATGATTCTATTTCTGAATCAGTCTGTTTGTATTCCCATACTCTTGAATAGAAAGTTGTATGTGAAGTGTAATTCCCAATCAATAAGTCTCCAACCGTATTAACCGACAAATAAACCCCAATCCCAGTTCTTGATTCCAATACAGAAGCAGACAGTTTCTTAGGCTTACCTTTCTTAGTTTTTGGTAAAATTAACTCTCTATTATCAGTTTGCTCGTTATATTGTATTTCCTTGTATTCTGTGTCAGTTGAAACCACATGCTTCTTTATAGTGTCTCCTTCGAAATACAAAATAGAATCAGGTCGATAAGTATCGCCTTTGAATTGAACTTTATCCCAAGAATCCTTCACTGGTTCAAGCCCGAAATATTTTCTCTGATTATTATTTAGTTCAAACATATTCTTGGTTGTATTTCGCTTCCTCTAATGAGCCACAACAAGAAATTTAAAGCACATGCTTTATCTCCCACATATGCCATCCCATTCTTTGTTGAAAAATTCCGTTCCCTAAATTAAACAATAATCTCAAATTCACACTATAAGCATTATATAAATAAAGCAAGGAAACAGTAACGTTGAATGGAAACAAAATGGGAGATTTACGGATGCTTGAACCCAGGGGAGCGGTCGTTATAATAATTCATCATCTAATTAACTCCTATAGCTGATGTTGTTCTATCAATGCGGTAGGGAGTTTCTTCTTTTGCGCTGGAAATAGATAGTATACTATGCAATCATTGTTGCATACTTGAAATAGGATTGGAATCACAAATGACTGGATGAAGGTATAAAGCAAAATGAATTAGGAGAATTAATATGCGGCCAGGGGCTGGATGGTGGCAACGAAGCGAGACGCTTCGCTGAGCGGGGGTATCATCTTTTTGGTTGGGGATTAGAGGCTGGAGGGTGGTTGACAATTTGGGGTTCTGTGTTCCTGGTTAGTAGTTCTGTGTTCTGAGTTTGGGGTCTCGTCTTCTCAATTTTTCGATTTTTCAACTTCTCTCCTCTGGTTGATCTGTACAATCAAATGTCTTCATCCATACCTTCAAATCTGAATTTGCTATTGACTGCGTCTATTTTCAATTCCCCATGGTGTAGGGAACCGCCGTATATATTCCTGAGAATTATATGTCCGGTGGCCATTTGGATCGTAAGGAAGGGGCGAAGCCTGCGTACCTGCGGTGGTGTCAGAGCTTTTTCGCTAGGCTATTGGCCTGGCGGGTGGCTACTCGATTGGGATTAGTTGCTTTTTAATATCTTATAGTAAATCTTGCTTTCAATTCATCTATTCCTTTCTTTAAGGCCAATTCAACTGCATTATTGTCAATCTCAGTCGTTAAGTTTTTATATACTGTTTCAATTAAATCTTGTAATTTTATAACTGAAATCTGTGTCGAGGTTTCATCTGATTTGTCTGAATAATCTAAATTCCAATTTTGTAATGGGAATTTTATCAAGTTTGCATTTCTTGTATTGATAAGTGTAAATTTATGTAGTTTAGTTATATACTCATTTTGCTTATGTGGAATATTTATTAAGCCATAATTATGAGCTAATGAATTTCTTAAAGCAATTATTGTATCAATATCTTTGTCGTCAAGTGAATATGAGAATTGTTTTAAAGTCTTATAGATATTGTTCTTTTTATTAGTAGTGAAACTTTTTAATCGAAATATTTCGCCAATTAGCTCAAGAATCAAGAGATAATTTACGACTCCTATAAATGAATAGGGATCTAAAAAGGAATGGTCGTTTTCTAAAATGTCATTTGTGATATTCCCATTTTTCATATCTCGTCCTGTTATTTTTCTTGCGTCCTGTAATGCAATGATAAGGCATGAATATCTATTTTTCTCTATCTCTTTAGAGTTTGCAAACTTTTTAATAAAATCTGTATCTGTCATATTTGTCTGTATTTTAATTATTAAGCTCATGTTTGGTGCAATGCAGCGTAGCTTGTTTTGCGCCTGCGGCAAGCTATGCTTTATTGTAGTGTTAGGCTCTAGCATTATCTTTTATTAGTCCTGCCGATTTAAGTTTTACAAGGCTTTTATAACTTTCATCAACTGACTCCAGTGTGCTAAACTTAGTTTTCAGAGACTTAGCAAAACCATCCAGTCCTGGAAACAAGCTTGCATGATTAATATTCATTTTATCTAAATCACGCATAGCTTTTTTTCTTTCTTTTCTTGGTATTAAGACTTTCATTAAGCCAAATTTTTTTACTTCGTCTAAGAAATCTAATTGTTCTTGAAATTCTTTATAAGGATTCGTAGGAGAGAGAAAGACTGATTGTTGAATGTAGTACCTCTCATTCATTAAATGAGATTCAACAGGAACAACACAATCTAATTCACCCGTTCTGGATTCTTGAAATATTTTTTGAAAAGTATTATCTCTAAATGAGTAATGTTTAATATCAAAATCTTTGAAGTTTTTCGATTGCAAATAATAAATAGCTCTTTGGTAAAAGTATATTTTATTTGCTATCCATATTGCGATATTATCTCCATAGTCTTGGTCGTCTTCAAAAGCGAAAAAGGCAGCAATATATGGTGATTTCGTAAAGTCAATTAGTCTTGTAGGAGTTCCGTGATGCTGTAATAAGGCTAACCAATCAATCAAAGTTTGTGGTATTTCATTTTGACTAAGGTAATATCTAGAAGCTCTTTTAAACTCATATAACATTCTCTCTTCTCCTTTATCAAAACTATTCATTATACCACTTCTTTCAAGAGAACTTCTAATTTGCCAATCTGAACATGATTGCCCTCGAAATATCCATTCGAGTTGTGCATTATCCGCAATCAACGTTTTATATTCTTGCCATGATTTCAATTCTTTTATCATAGTGCATGTTTATTTTTTTGCTTGCTGTCAACTAGGGATAAAGCATATACTTTATATCCCACATATGCCCATCCCATCCTTTGTCGATAAATTCCGTCCCCTAAATTAAAAATTAATCTCAAAAACCCCACCATAATCATTATTCAAATAAAATAGTAAAAGGAAATTAATCCGGCGAAAGGATATGAAATGTGCGAATTGCGGTTACTTGAAGCCTGGTATGTGGTCGTTATAATATTTCTTCAACTGATAGTGAAGCGTGACGCTTCGCTGAACGGGGGTGTGTGAATACAGCCTTTTACAGATGGTTAATCCATTGAACGCAAAACGGTCAGTGTCAACCATTGTCCCGTCAGCGTATACAGCTGTTTGGGGAGCGTCGCCCGGTGCCAGGTACACATTAACCGCTGATAGGGCAGCGTATACCAATGAGCTGTATGCGTGTACGCGTGATGTTTTAACGTTGAAACATGGCCGGTACACGTTAACGGATGACCGGTTTGCATTTTTGGGTCTGTTTTGACGTTAACCAGGGACAAAAAAATGCTGAAATAACACCCGTTTTTGCAAACGAACCTCCGGTACATGTTGCCCAAAGAACGGTATATATATATATACGTGATGTTAATACGTTGAAACATCACCGGAAAAAGGTACCACGTGACAGGAAAAAGTTTTCGCGTGACCGGTTAATGTTAACATGACACCGGTTAACGGTGACATGTCTTGTGGATTTTATTGGAATGAAACTGTTTTTGTGGTTTTATATTTTAACTGGGACGTTGTCCCAGACCCTAGTTCCTTTTTGGCATTGCCCCAAAAAGGAACCAAAAAACGCTAGTCAAATAAACGCTTCCGCCCACCTCCTCGATGAATTTTTTCCAACCCACTGGCCGGAATTCCCGCATTCATTTTCGTCGCGCCTGCCCGCTTATTTTACACCAAACCTATTTAAGAATGACCTTGGTGTAATGCCGATAGATAATTAAAGGCCAATTAAAAGCGAAGCGCATTAAGTGGGCATTTTAATTACTAATCGGTATGACGGGCTCACGCGCTTCGGATCATCATGGCCTTATGCATTATAGGTAATTTAGCGTTATTGTAGGGTTGTGTTTTGTTCTGAGTTAAAAGTTGTGGGATTCCAGCATTTCTGGTAAATCATTGGGTTTTTGCGCCTTAAGCGGCTCGGCGAGAGAATAATCAGTTGTGGGTTTCCTGTATCTCCGCGGATCTTTGTGATTCCTCTGTGAGTCTCTGTGTTACATTTTACAGGTTCTGGGTTCTGAGTTGGGGGTTACAGGCCGGTAAATCATCGGGATTCTTTGCGTCTTATGCGCTTTGGCGAGAGACTGAAAGGTGGATGTTTGGATGCCCCGGCTTTGTTGCCGGGGCGTGTTGTGCTACCGGTTACACAAAGGCCGGTAGGGGCAATAGGTACATTTAAGGGGGTCGTCGGTTTGGGCGAATGGGATGTCGGGATTATAAATGTCCCGGATCAGCTGATTGAGGTTTTGCTCAAATTCGTCGATCACGGTATCGAGATAGATCAGTTGTTTGTTTTTGCGGTCTTTCTGCAATACGTCGGTGCTGTAGTCGTGCTTGAACAGGTTTTTTACCCATATGATACCCGGTTGCATGGGGCGATGGAGGTTTTCGCTGTGGCGCAGGATGAGGGCATACAGGAGCGTTTGGAACACGGCTTTGTTTTTCTTGTGTTTGGTGGTGTCGAAGAGGTCTTCCACCTCCTTGAAGTGTGCCTCGCCCGATCCGGTTTTGTAGTCCATGATGCGTATTGTGCCGTTTTTTTCATCCACCCGGTCGATGATACCGCCCAGGCTGATGGTCAGGTCGGGACAGACGCTGTAGTTCCATTCCACCTTTTTTTCCAGGTCCACAATGGTTACAGGGGCCTGCTTGATCTCCTGCTCAATGAATTTGCGGAGGTAGCGCTTGAGTACTTCAAACACCATGACGTTTTTACCGTGCAGGTCGGTGAACTGCTGGCGGCTTTTGTCGTAATCCGACAGGTTGTTTTTAAAGGCTTCTTTGATTAGTTCATCTAAGATGACAGGTGTTTTCAGCCATTCCTTCATGGTTTCAACGGGTACTTCCTGCCCTTTGTAAGGGGTGAAGAGGTGCTCGGTTACTTCATGGAAGATGAGGCCGAAGATACGGGCGTCGGCCTCTTCGGTGATGTCTTCCGGCTCCCGGATGCCGGCCACCTTCTGGTAGTAAAAGCGCATGGGGCACTCTATGTAGGAGGAGAGGGCACTGGGCGACAGGTAGCGGTTACCGTCATGGGTGAATCGATGGAGTTGCTCCAGTACACTTGATTTTTTGTCGGTTGCCAGCACGGGGGGGGTGATGAGTTTCACCTCTTCCACCGAAGTGGTGAATTTGGGATGGGCCGGAAACTGGTATTTCAACTGGTAGAGGTAGCGGCTCATTTCACCGGTTTGCATGCCCTGGGCACCGGTGGAGTAGAGCAGTGTTACTTTTTTGGCCCGGTGAATAAGCCGGAAGAAATAGTAGGAGAAGATGGTGTCCTGGTATTCAATGGTGGGCAGGCCAAAGCCGGTTCTCAGGGCATAGGGGATAAACGTGTTGGGGGCACTGGTGCGGGGGAAGGTGCCTTCATTCATGTCGAGGATCACCAGCTTGTCGAAGTCGATGGCCCGTGTTTCCAGGATTCCCATGACCTGGAGGCCGCCCAGTGGTTCGCCCTTGAAGGGGACCGTTTGGAATTCGGCCAGCTTCTTAAAAAGTTTGAACCAGGTGGTGGGTTCAATATCGGTGTTGATCTGCCGGCTCAGCAGGTCGTTCATGCGGGTAATGGTGGCATGCAGAGAAAAGACAAATTCCCTTTCGAGCACCTTCTCGTCCTGGTTCTGTAATAGTTTAAAAATCTGCATCAGAATGTTACCCAGGTAGAGCGCCAGGTCCGACGCTGTTTCCACCCTGCTGAAGATGTGTGCAAACAGTGGATGCTGCTGAAGGTCTTTGCTGTTGACAAAGATAAAGTTGTGGTCGGTCAGGTGTTTGCGCAGTTCACGGCTCTCGGTTTCAGCAATGGATGAGATGTATTGGTGCTGTAAAATGGGCATGATGTGTTTATGGTAGAGCCACACCTGTCCGTTGCTGCCTTGCCGGGCGTGGGCCTGCAGGTTATAGAGCAGCTCTATCAATCCAAAGGCCGGCGTATTTTTCAGGGGGTACCCCATGGTGACGTTGATGCTGGTGATGTCTTCGGGAATGCCATGAAGGGCCGGTACCAGCATATTTTCATCGGCCAGGATGACGGCGGTCTTCAGCTCGCCATCGTATTCGTTATTCAAAAAGCGACTCACCTCTTTGATCTGTTCGGTGGGCGTGGCCACTGCTGTGAGGGTGATGTCGGGTGCCGTGGTGGCTTGTGGTAATTCCCAGTTTGTCGGCGGCGGGTAGGCTTTCACGTTGTCTTTAATGAAGAAGCCGGGGCCTCTCACCGGCATTTTATCGGTTAAGGAGGTGGTTTCTTCCCGGGGGATGATCCATGGGGAATAGTCCCAGAAGAAATCGGCTTGTTTTTTATTTTTCAGGTGGTCGAATAATAACTTTTCGGCCGGGGTCAGGGCATTGAAACCAATGAATACAATCTTTTTATAGGGGAAGGAAGGGAGCTTTCCCTGCTTGATGTCTTCGGCCATTTTGCGGTATATCATGCCCTGGTAGGCCAATCCTTCGGCCAGCAGTTTTTCCCTGAATTGGTTGTAGATGGCCGGTACATTTTCCCATACCGAGAGAAATTCCTGCTGGTGGGCCGATAGTCTTTTTACCCTGAAGGTCCCCCAGAAATTATTGATGGCTTCCAGTTGCTCTTCGGTCAGGTATGAAAAGTCATCGTCCAGCTCTTTGAGTGATGCCAGGTTGGAGAAGAGTTGCTCCGGCGAAACCAGGTATTTATCCACGTCATCAAAATCACTTAAAAACATCTCGCCCCAGGGCAGAAACTCATCGAAGGAAACATCTTTTTGCAGCACCGTTCTGTAAACATCGTGCAGGTAAAACAACAGGGTGATGTTGTCGGCGGTGAGCCAGTTGCTTTTTTGTTCAAACAGTTCATTAATGGTTAAGGCATTGGGTGCCCACATGGGTTCCTGAATGAATGCCTTGAGGTGATCCCTGAAGAAGAGGCTGGCCCGTCGTCCGGGGAATACGAAACAAATGGATTCAAAATCTGTTTTATAGTTTTGAAAATAATAGGATGCTATTGATTGTAAGAAACTGGATGACATGTTTACTGTTTTTATTTGCGGGATTAAACTTACGAAAATGAAGGTAGAATTAAACAATCCGTAAGTGTTAAGAGTCATTAATAGAGAACGGGCAGACGGGTAAACGACCAGTTTACAGGAAAATAGATGTTGGGAGTGATTTTGAATTTCTCGATTGTTAAAAAGAGTGGTTTACCCGCCATTCAACAGGGGTGTTACGGATGCCAAAAACGGTCAACAATATTTCACGCTAAAACCAGACACATGGATAAATTCTCTTTTATAGGTAGTAGTGAGATTAACTCAATTGATCAGCTTTATCAGGACTATTTAAAAGACCCGGAGTCGGTGGATGAGAGCTTCAGAAATTTCTTTCAGGGAGTTGACTTTGCCATGCAGAATTTTAAGGTGCCGGGTAAAGGGATGGGGGTGGATAAGGAGTTCAATGTCATTAACCTGATTCATGGTTACCGTCAACGCGGGCATCTGTTCACCAAAACCAATCCGGTGCGTACGCGGCGGAAATATTACCCAACCCTGGATATTGAGCATTTCGGGCTGGCCGAAAGTGATCTCAATACGGTTTTTCAGGCCGGCAGTGAGATAGGGATCGGACCGGCCAAGTTAAAGGATATAGTGAATCATTTGCAGCAAACGTATTGTCAGTCCATTGGGGCTGAATTTTTATATGTACGTTCCCCTGAAGTAATCAATTGGTTGAAAGGAAAGATGGAGGGGGAGAAAAATACGCCGGTTTATGCTCCTGACAAGAAGAGAAACATCTTTCACCAGCTGAAGAAAGCTGCCGGCTTGGAGAGTTTTATCCACAAGAAGTTTATGGGACAGAAGCGGTTTTCCCTGGAGGGGGCGGAAGTATTGGTTCCGGGCCTGAATGCTATGATCGATAAAGGGGCTGATATGGGCATCGAAGAAGTGATTCTGGGTATGGCGCACCGTGGCCGCTTGAATGTGTTGGGGAATATTCTTAAGAAACCCTATGAAAATATCTTTAAGGAGTTTGTGGGGGACGAGTATGAAGAGGGGATATCACTGGGGGATGTGAAGTATCACCTGGGATATGGGAATGACATAGAGACCACCAACGGGAAAAAAGTGCGCTTAAACCTGGCACCTAATCCTTCTCACCTGGAAGCCGTGTCCTCTGTTATTGAAGGTATTTCACGGGCGAAAATAGAGGGTAAATACCAGGGCGATTATAATAAACTGGTGCCGGTGGTTATTCATGGTGATGCAGCCATTGCGGCCCAGGGCGTGGTGTATGAAGTGGTGCAGATGGCACAGCTGCCCGGTTATAAAACGGGCGGTACCATTCATATTGTGATCAATAACCAGGTGGGATTTACGACGAACTACCTGGAGGCGCGTTCTTCCACCTATTGCACGGATGTGGCTAAAGTGACGCGCAGCCCGGTGTTTCATGTGAATGGCGATGATGCCGAAGCGATGGTTTATGCCCTGGAGATGGCCATGGAATTCAGGCAACGCTTCAATGCGGATGTCTTTATTGATATTTTATCCTACCGGAAGCATGGCCATAACGAAGGGGATGAGCCCCGGTTTACGCAACCGCTGCTCTACAAGGAAATTGCCCGGCATCCTAATCCGCGGGATATTTATGGTCAGCGTCTCATAGAAGAACAGGTGGCTACCCGGGAAGAGCTATTATTGGCGGAACGGGCTTTCAACGATCATTTGGAAGAGAAGCTGGCGGCATCTGGTGATATTGATAAGGTGTATATCCAACGTTTCTTGAGTGAGGATTGGGGACCTTACCGTTTCTCTGAAAAAGGGGATTTCAGGCAGTCGCCCGAAACGGGTGTGGCTGAAAGTAAATTGCGTTTTTTACTGGAACGCATCAATGCCCTTCCGGAGGATAAGACCTTTTTCAGAAAAGTGCATAAGATCATTGGTGACCGCCGCAAGATGGTGGAGCATGACCGGTTAGACTGGGCTTTGGCAGAATTGCTGGCATATGCTTCTTTGCTGGATGAAGGGCATCCGGTCAGGCTCAGCGGTCAGGATTCGGAACGGGGTACTTTTGCCCACCGTCATTCGGCTTTCACGGTGGAGGATTCGGATGAACGGTATCGGCCGTTGCAACATGTCAGTGCTTCGCAAGCGCCTTTTTCTGTTTTTAATTCTCCCTTGTCGGAATACGGAGTCATGGGATTTGAATATGGCTACTCATTGGTTGTACCGGATGGCCTTACCATTTGGGAAGCGCAATTTGGTGATTTCTATAATGTGGCACAGGTTATTATCGATCAATATATTAGTTCAGCCGAGGAGAAGTGGGGCTTGATGAACGGGCTGGTGTTGCTGTTGCCTCATGGTTTTGAAGGACAGGGTCCGGAGCATTCCAGTGCACGTATCGAGCGGTTTCTATCTCTGTCGGCCCGTAACAACATGCAAATCGTAAACTGTACTACACCGGCTAATTTTTTCCATGTACTACGACGCCAGTTGGCCAGGGAATTCCGGCTGCCGTTGGTGGTCTTTACGCCCAAGAGCCTGCTGCGTCATCCCCGGTGCGTCTCCTCGCTTAAAGAGTTTACCGTAGGAGGATTCCGGGAAGCGATTGATGATATCGATGTGGATGTGGATAATGTGAAGCGGGTGGTGCTCTGTTCCGGGAAGGTTTATTATGACTTGCTGGCGCGTAAACAAGAACTGGATGCCAGGGATGTTGCCCTGATTCGTGTGGAGCAGTTGCATCCCTTTCCCAAGGAGCAAGTGATGGCGGCGGCCGGTAGATATAAAAATGCCCTGTTGCACCTTTGGGTACAGGAAGAACCTGAAAATATGGGGCCCTGGTATTATGTGCAAAATCAATTGCCTGAGTTGAGATTGATTCCGGTTGCCCGACTGGCCAGTGGTAGCCCTGCCACCGGATTAAATGGGCTTCACTTAATAGGTCAGGGTGAAATTGTGAATAAGGTATTTAAAAAGTGTCATTGTGAGCTGCAAAATATCTATTGCGGGCTGCAGTGTGTGGAAGGAAAAACACGTGAAGAAATCCTTAAGCAGCATAAATATTTTACAGAACCTCAAAGGTTTAGTATCTAAAACTATTAGTGTCCTAAATGATTAATGGTTAAAAGAATAAAGGTGATTGTAACAGCTGCTTAGTGATGTTTTTGGAATATAGGGGATTGATTGGGCTTGAGCACATTGGTTAATACCAATTTATTTTGGACAATAATGATCTAAAACTATTCAGATATGCTAGTAGATATAAAAGTACCAACACCCGGTGAATCGGTAACAGAAGTGGAATTAACCAATTGGCTGGTGACGGATGGTGATATCGTTGAAAAGGATCAGGAGCTGGCTGAAATTGAATCGGATAAAGCCACGTTATCGCTCTTGGCTGCCGATGCCGGAAAAATTAAAATACATATTGAAGGGGGAGAGACAGTGAAAGTAGGCGCGGTGGCTTGTTCCATCGATACTTCTTTTGCCGGAGAAAAGGTGATTGATTCGGTAGCTCCGGCCGAAGAAAAGTCTGAAAAGGTGGTTTCAAAGGAAACAAGGCATGAACCTGAAGCGGAGAAGAAAGAAATTATAGAGGAGATTCCCGGAAGTGTAAAGGTGTCACCTATTGCCAGGGAGATAATGAAAGAGCAGCAGCTTAATGTGGATGATATTATAAAAGGGTTGAAACGGATTACTTCTAAGGAGGTGAATCTGGTTCTCGATCAGCCGGTGGATAAGGAGACCGACACAGAACAGTTTTCCCTGCAGAAACCAGCGATCAGCCGGCAGGAAAACAGGCAAAAAATGACCCAGCTGCGAAAGAAATTAAGTCAGCGATTAGTGGCCGTTAAGAATGAAACCGCCATGCTCACTACCTTCAATGAGGTGGATATGTCGGCAGTGATGGGGCTGCGTAAGAAACACCAGGCGGCCTTCATGGAAAAGCACCAGGTGAAGCTTGGCTTCATGTCTTTCTTCCTGAAAGCTGCGTCCCTGGCGTTGCAGCATCACCCTATGGTAAATGCCATGATTGACGGGGATGAAATAGTGATGCCCGATTACACTGATCTGTCTGTGGCTGTGCAGACGCCAAAAGGATTAATGGTGCCGGTCATCCGCAATGTGGAAACCCTGAGTTTGGCAGCCATTGAATTAAAGCTGAAGGAACTGGCGGGAAAGGCCAGGAAGGGAAAGATTTCGCTGGAGGAGATGACGGGAGGGACTTTTACCATTACAAATGGGGGCGTGTTTGGCTCTATGTTGTCAACGCCCATTATCAATCCGCCACAGTCTGCCATCCTGGGAATGCATAACATCGTTGAGCGTCCGGTGGCGATCAATGGTAAGGTAGAGATCCGGCCCATGATGTATGTGGCACTCTCCTACGATCATCGTATTATCGATGGTAAAGACTCAGTAGGTTTCCTGGTGAAAGTGAAAGAGATGATCGAGAATCCGTTGCAACTTATTGTTGGCGGTCATGATCCTGAAAAGGTAGTGCTGGATATTTAAGGATAGCTTGAAGACAAACAAAAAACGCTGCGTTTATCGCAGCGTTTTGTTTTTTATGTCGTTGGATTGATTATCGTATCCTGTCCATTGAGCGGATCAATGCTTCATCGCGTCCTATAGCTTTAATGGCCATAACGGTCAGTATGATGGCAATTAATGGCAATACAATGGGGAAATGAAAAGTGTATTCTGCTGCCAGCTCACGAGCACCGGTTTTGGCGAAGTAGTAGATCATACCTGTGATTCCAAGCATAAGACCAATGTTCAGGGCGCATAATCTAATTTGAATCATCCGTTTTTTAAACAGAAAAACAGTAACCAGTCCCATAGCCACACTTAATCCCAGGAGTATGGTGAAAGCAAGGGTACTCATTGTCAGTTCCGGATTATCGGTCTTGGCCGTAAAGATGCCATTGAATTTCATGATGTACAGGTTTGTTGAACTGATAAAGCTCACTAACTTCTGGAAAAATAAGCTTCCGGTTACTAAAGTGGCAACAAGCAGATATATGGTCTGTTTTCGTTGTAACATTTCTTTATGGATTTAATTTTGTTTTCTATTCCGTTTTTAGTTGACTGCGAATTTATAATTTTTTCCTCAGCTATCGAAGGAATGAGCGAATTGAGGCGGTGTTAGAAAGTAAAATTAAAACAGAAAGTGTAAGGTCTGCAGATGCAGGAATGATAGAGGTTTGTAAAATCAACCGTTCGTTAATCTTTTGTAATTATTAGAAAGACACCAAGGAATTTTTTTTAGCAAAAACTTTTATGCCTCTACAAATGAACCGGGTGTAAATCGGGTTAAGGTCTAAATTCTAACGATCTATTGTTTGTTCGATATCCCCATGTTATTGATAATTCCATATTTGCAAAACTGCTGGAGCGAAACTGTTCGATCACACAATAACTATAGGCTGCATCATAAAATAATGAATCGTTTTTTTTTATTACTTTGATAAAAAAATACAGCAATGCGTAGAATCGAAGAATCAGAATTAATCATAAATGAAGATGGTAGTATTTTTCATCTACATCTTAAACCAGGGGAGATAGGTGATACAATTATTCTCGTGGGGGATCCCGGACGAGTGGAGATGGTAGCATCTTTTTTTGACACCGTGGAGGTGGAAGCTTCTAACCGGGAATTTTTAACCAAAACAGGGACTTTGAATGGGAAGCGGATTTCGGTAGTAGCAACTGGGATTGGGACTGATAATATTGACATTGTTCTAAATGAGCTGGACGCCTTGGTGAATGTTGACTTTGAAACGCGATCAGTGAAAGAAGAGCTTACTTCTCTTAGCTTTATTAGAATAGGAACAAGTGGTTCGTTGCAAATGGATTTGCCGGTTGATTCCTGGTTGCTTAGTGAGAAATGCATTGGTTTTGATGGTTTGTTAAATTTTTATGCCAACAGGAATGAAATTGCCGATCTTGAGTTTGAAGTACAATTCAAACAGTATGTGAATTGGAACAACTTATTAACGTCTCCTTATGTTGTTAATGCTGATGATGCATTGGTTAAGAAATTGGCAGGAGATCAGGTTGTTAAGGGGGTAACGATTTCGGCCCCCGGCTTCTATGGACCACAGGGCAGAGTTATACGATTAGGCCTGGTTGATCCGCAGTTGAATGAAAAAATCAGCAAATTCGAGCATAATGGTATGAAAATCACTAACTTTGAAATGGAGTGCTCGGCGATCTATGGTCTTTCTGCCTTGTTGGGACACCGGGCTGCTACAGTTTGTGCTATTATTGCAAATCGTCAGGCAGGTACTTATAGTAAAGATTATAAATCAGTCGTGAAAAACCTGGTACAAACTATTCTTTCCCGACTGACTGATTAAATAACCTTAATCTGGTGGTTATGGATACAAAAAAAATACAGGCGTTAATTGCTTTGCTGGATGATCCAAGCGAAGAGATATTTTCTGTGGTTGAAGGTGAATTACTGAAGGAACCCGTTGATATAGTACCTGAATTGGAAAAGGCATGGGAGAGTTCGTTGAATACCATATTTCAGGAGCGGCTCGAAAATATTATTCACCATATTCAGTTTCAGGATATCCACAATGCTTTAGAGCGTTGGGTTGCTGAGGGTGGAAAAGATTTGCTGTTTGGGGCTTATCTTGTATCTAAATACCAATATCCGGAATTATCGTATGTCACAATTACCAAACGGATCTCGGAATTGCAGAGAGCAATATGGATGGAGCTGAACGAACATCTTACTTCATTGGAAAAAGTTCGCATTATTAATCACATATTGTTTGATGTGAATAAGTTTACCAGGAATAATAGTCAGTTTTTAGCTCCTCAGAATAATTACATCAGTGATGTACTGGAAAATCAAAAGGGAAATCCTGTTACTCTGTCGATTATTTACTCAGTACTTTGTCAACGCTTGGGCTTGCCGGTGTATGGGGTTAATCTTCCTAAAAACTTCATTCTTGTTTTTATGGATAACCTGACCGATAATGATGAGGAAAATCTATCCAGGGAAGCTACGCCGCTTTTTTATATTAACCCGATTAATAAAGGTGCTGTTTTGGGTAGAAGAGAGATAGAGTACTTTATTAAGCAGCAAAAGTTGCAACCCAGTGAGAGTTTTTTCTTGCCTTGTTCGAATCAGGAAGCAATAAAAAGGTTAATAACGAATTTGAGGTTTGCCTATGAAAACATAGGTCTTGAGGAAAAATCTAAGGATATTCAATCGCTTTTAGATATTTTTAAAGCCATTAAAAAATAACTATTAAATGATTGCAATGGACTTCAGGTTAAATAAGGGGACATCTGTGTCAGTTTAAGATTATAATCTTCTTTTTCTTTGCCTCTCTTATCAGTGTATCTGAAGTTTTACAATTGTGTTGCGATTGCTTTAAATAAAACTTTATGAAAAAATTGAATTTATTGGAACCATCAAAGGTTTGGGAGTATTTTGAAGATATCTGCCAAGTTCCCAGACCATCTAAAAAGGAAGAGAAAATTATTCATTTCCTGGTTGATTTTGCAAAAAAGCATAATCTCGAGGTTGCGAAAGATGACATCGGGAATGTGTTAATTAAAAAGGAGGCAACACCTGGATTCGAAAATCTGAAATCAGTTGTTCTGCAATCACACATTGATATGGTGTGTGAAAAAAACAGTGATACTAATCATAACTTCGATCGTGATCCCATAAAACCAATTATTGATGGGGAGTGGGTGAAAGCTGAAGGAACAACTTTGGGTGCCGACGATGGGATTGGCATGGCTGCACAGATGGCTCTTTTAACTTCTGATGATATTGAACACGGACCTATTGAGTGTTTGTTCACTGTTGATGAAGAAACAGGCTTGACTGGTGCGTTTAATCTTAATGAAGGATTCTTTGATAGTCAAATTCTGTTAAACCTTGATTCAGAAGATGAGGGTGAGTTGTTTATTGGGTGTGCTGGTGGAGTAGATACCCTGGCTTCCTTTAAATACGATAAACAACCGGTTCCGGCAGGTTACTTTGCTATTAAAATGAAAGTTTCCGGGTTAAAAGGAGGGCATTCGGGTGATGACATTCATAAAGGCTTAGGTAATGCCAATAAAATATTGAACCGCTTTATATGGGAGGCAGCGAATAAGTATGAATTAAAGCTTGCCGCCTTTGATGGAGGTAATTTGCGGAATGCTATTGCCAGGGAAGCAGAAGCAATTGCGGTAGTGCCAGCTACCTATAAAGAACCTATCAGGGCGGATTTTAATATCTTCTTCCATGATGTGCAGATGGAGTTGAAGGCTACGGAACCCGGGATAAGAATGAAATTAGAATCGGTTGATAGCCCTGATTATATCATTGATGCATCCACACAGAAACGGTTAATAAATGCCATTTATGCCTGTCCTCATGGTGTTATTGAAATGAGCCGTGATATCGAAGGTTTAGTGGAGACGTCGACGAACCTGGCTTCCATAAAAATGAATGGTGAGGAAATAACAGTAACCACTAGTCAAAGAAGTTCGGTGGAGAGCGCTAAGGAGGATGTGGCCAATATGGTTAATAGTGTGTTTTCTCTGGCACGAGCTGAAGTTAAACATTCTGATGGTTATCCGGGCTGGACACCAAATACGGATTCTGAAATTTTGCAGGTTACCCGCGATTCTTATGTGCGGTTGTTTAAAAAAGAACCAATCGTAAGAGCTATTCATGCTGGACTTGAGTGTGGATTGTTTCTGGAGAAATACCCGGGTATGGATATGATCTCTTTCGGACCAACGATTCGGGGGGCGCATTCGCCTGCGGAACGGATAAATATTGAAACGGTGAAAATGTTTTGGGATCACCTCCTTGATGTTTTGAAAAATATTCCTGAGAAGGAGTAATGAGATAAAAAAACCAGATCTTTCGGATCTGGTTTTTTATTTATTTTTGATGTTTATAATCTCTTATCATTGACGGATATTTTCCTTTTTCTATTTCTTTTATTAGATCATTTTTTGCACTGCATCCCGGACAGCCAAATGAATGACATGATTCCCCCGAATTACCTTTGTTGATAGAGAGTGATTTCCATATAAACAAAATGGTTTGGAAGAATGCCCATCCTACGGCCAGATATGTAATAATTAGTTGAAGCATGTTATACAATTAATGATCCAATTTGATATACCAGGAATGACAATCCCCAGGCCAGGGCAGTGGTATAACCAATAGTAAAAAGTGCCCATTTCCAGGATCCGGATTCTTTGCGAATGGCAGCAATAACAGCCACGCATGGAAAATAGATTAGGGTAAAAACCAGAAAAGAGAGTGCCACAATGGGTGAAAACACTTTTGAGCCGTCCTCGTAAGTGTCATTTTGCAGTTGTTGAATCAATGCATTGTGATCATTTTTAGAATCATTGGTTTGATATAGTACCGACATGGTGCTTACAACAACTTCTTTGGCTGCTATGCCGCTAACCAGGCTTACGCCCATTTTCCAATCAAATCCCAGTGGCGATAACGCTGGTTCGATCCATTTGCCTAATCGTCCTATGTATGATTTTTGCTGACGTTCACTCTCTTTTTTTAGTAACACAGTATTAATCGCATTTGTTTTTTCTGTTTCCCATTTGTCTGTCTGTAGCTGGTTGTGATCATTTTTAGCCAGTTCCGAATAATGGTTCGTGATGGTTTCTATTTGTCCTTTGTAATCCTGAGAGTATTCTATGTGTCGAGGGAAATATCCTAAAAACCATATTATTATAGAAGCAACCAGAATGATGCCACCCATTTTGCGAAGATATTGCTGTCCCTTATGCCACATGTGCCGGATAGTGCTTTTTAATGTCGGAATGCGGTAGGGAGGAAGTTCCATCACAAAAGGTACTTCATCGCCTTTGAAAATATGCTTTTTGAAGACTCTTGCTACGAGTACTGCCAATAGAATTCCCGTTCCATATATTGAAAATAGTACTGTTCCGGCTTTTTCCGGAAAGAAGGCACCAATAATCAGGATATAGACAGGAAGTCGTGCACTACACGACATAAAGGGATTGATCAGCATGGTGAGGATTCGGTTGTTGCGATCTTCAATGGTACGTGTTGCCATAATGGCCGGAACATTGCATCCAAAACCCATGATTAATGGAATGAATGATTTTCCATGTAATCCCATTTTATGCATGATTTTGTCCATTATGAATGCAGCACGTGCCATGTAGCCAGTGTCTTCCATAAAGGAGATGAAAAAAAACAAAATCAGGATATTGGGAAGAAAAACAATTACGCCGCCAACTCCTCCGATTATTCCATCGATAATAAGGTCTTTTAGGGGGCCTTCAGGCATCCATGTATGTACAGAATTGCTTAGGTATTCTACGCCTTGCTTAATCCAGTTCATGGGATGTTCTCCCAGTGTAAAGGTAGATTGAAACATTAGCCACATGAAAAAGATAAAGAGTGGAATACCAAAAAGCCGATGGGTGATAAATGTATCTATTATATCGGTTTTGCGACGACGAACCCTGGGATTTTCTTTGTAGGTTTCTTTTAAGGCGCCGGCAATAAAACCATATTTAGTATCTGTAATGAACGTTTCGGTATCTTCTTTTACCTGATGTTCGGTTTTTGTGATAATTCGAGATAAAGCTTCTAGAATGTTTGTGTATTCATTTTTGCGTTCAAGATGCTGTTTTAATTCTCGGTCTTTCTCCAATGACTTAATGGCAATAAAGCGGGGAGACATCTTTATTTTAAGATCACCATTACTCTTAAATATTTGTTCAATTTGATCGATTCTTTTTTCCAGAATCTCACCATAGTTGATGTGAATATGTCTGACAACAGGATCCTGATCTTCGTAAACGTCAATTATTTTTTCAAATAACTCATTAACACCTTTCCCTTTGGAGCCTATTGTAGGAATAAAAGGTATTCCCAGCATTTTGCCGAGATGGTGATAATCAAGAATGTCTCCTCGTTTTTGCAATTCATCGAACATGTTTAGTGCGACTACCACTTTTATATCCATGTCAATGAGTTGAGTTGTAAGGTATAAGTTGCGCTCAAGATTTGAGGCATCCATAACATTTATCACAATGTCAGGAGTTTCCTTTAGAATGTGCTCTCTTACATATAATTCTTCTGGTGAATATGCACTTAAGGAATAGGTTCCTGGGAGATCTGAAATGTTAAAATTATAACCGTTGTGTGAAAAGGATGCGTGTTTTACATCTATGGTTACGCCACTGTAATTTCCTACATGTTCACGCGCACCACTTGCAAAATTGAAGAGAGTGGTTTTGCCGCAATTGGGATTACCTACCAGGGCTATATTAATGGTTTTTCGTTTTTCGGTAGCGGATTGTTTAAGGATATCATCGGTGATTGTGCCTTGGAAATGGGGAGGTCTTAATGTTTTGGCTTCTTCTTTAGTTATGACTTCTATTAAAGCAGCTTCGCTTCTTCGTAAAGAAACCTGGTAGTCGAGAATTTTATACTCTACAGGATCATGTAACGGAGCGTTTTTAATAACCGTCACTTTTTTTCCGCGCACAAAACCCATTTCAATGATTCGTTTACGGAAAGCGCCATGGCCCTTTACCTTAACAATAACTCCTTCTTCGCCGTTTTGTAATTGTGATAATTTCATCTAGTAGATCAATCCTGAAATAAATATCCGTTTGTGGACATGCAAAAATAGCGGTTCCATGGTATTGCTACAATAGCCATATGTAGGGATTTTATTTAAATCTATTCGGAGATATTGCCGTTGATGCCATTGGAGTTCTCTAATTTATTGTTGGGGTAATTTTAAGAGAACAAGGAAACTTAAAAGGGAAATTACCGTAGTAGTGAATGTTCATTTTAGGGTAAGATGTTTGGTAGTGTTGCGGAAAGAGAGACTTGTTATACTATAAAGTAAAAATGATTGATAATTTTACGCGAGTTTTTTGTGAAATAAAATGGAGAAATGGATATATCTAAGACTTTTGATAAAATTCGAGATGTTCTCGATAAAAACCCCGATAATGTGTCTGTTTTGGAAGAGGAAATCGATGTTGATCTCCAAATGACATATTTTAAAGCTTCACGGAAAATTAAAAAAGCCCTGGATACGGAGCTGGTATTGGAGAATAAAGATCTGCTTTTTTCAGATGAGGTACTTGAAGAAGAGAAAAAACAATTATTGTTAAGTTTGGCCTCAGTGAATGAGGTCATTGCTTTTAGGACAATTGAAAGATATCTTAATAATCCGGATAGTGGATTAAAGGATTGGGGAACACTGGCATTACAGGAAAGTAAGATGTTGCTTCAAAGTTCCTTAGTGGATAAGGCCCCTATGTTTATTTCGACAGGATTAGGGGGAAAAGGTCATAAGCTAAGATATTTCATTGTTTTATTGGAGAAAACTGATAATAAATTTATAGAATGGCAAGAACGAACAATCCAGAATGAGTTTGAGTATCGTTTGAAAAAGTGTGCTGGTAATTTGGAAGAAGTGGTTTTCAATAATGAGGCAGCTATGGTTACTGCATTAATTCCACTTCAAGCTAATTTACAAGAGTTGCTTTCTGCTGTTGTAAATAGTTGTAATGAATTAGGTGGATTTTTAAGTGAATCTTTCATGGTAACAAATGTTAAAAAGATGAATTACCAAGAGATTCAAGAAACAAAAGAAGAGCAGCGAAAAGCCTTAGAAGAAAAGAAGAAAAATTTAGAAGAACCTCTTAGAGATCGTGATGAATTAGGCCTTATTTAGATCAAGAATAACATATTCAAGTTTGTTGATCGAATGTGTGTGTTTCTTTGGAGTTGAAAATGTTAATAGAGTTTTCTTAATTGAAAATTCTATTTTTTTATAAAAAGGAGTTGTGGTTAAGTATTTAATCTGAAGGGTTCTTTAAATGTGCGAAATTGAAATTATTTAATTGATAAAAAAAGATGGAAAAACAAGTCAATGTTGCTGTGCAGGTTTTGCCAGTTTCAAATACCAAAGATGCTTATTCGTTAGTTGATAGTGCAATCGATGAAATTAAACGATCTGGTGTTAAATACAGAGTTACGCCTTTTGAAACAGTTATGGAAGGTGGTTATGATGAGTTAATGAACGTTGTAAAAAAGGTTCAGTTGGCATGTTATAAGGATGGTGCTGAAAGTGTAATGTGTTTTGTTAAAATTCAGTCTAGTGCTGAAAGGGAAGTTACTATTATGGATAAGATGAGAAAGTATGAGTAGAAAAACAAAAGGTTGTGTTTTAACACAACCTTTTGTTTTTGATTTATTCGTTCAAGTCTTCAAACTCTACATTTGTGTATTCTGAGGTTGGTACCACCTCGCTTAATTCTTCGGGATCAATGAGGTTTGGTTGATTGTTTTTAATAAAGTTTATTACTTCGTGAAGGCCGTCAGCGAATTTTTCAAAATCTTCTTTATACAAAAAGACTTTGTGCTTTTCAAAATGGAATCTTCCGTCCTGTTCAAATCGCTTTTTGCTTTCTGTAATGGTTAGGTAAAAGTCGTTTTTCCTGGTCGCTTTTACATCAAAAAAATATGTTCTCTTTCCCGCTCTTACAGCTTTCGAAAAGATTTCTTCTCTTTCTTTCTTTTCAAAATCATCTTTTTTGTCAAATCCTTCCATTTTCAATATGTTAGTTTAGGAAACAACTTGTTATGATGGTCAAAAATGGGAAATATTTTAAACTTTAACAATGTTTTTTACAAAATTTTTGTGTTTTTTAAACATGTTGATGTACTGGTACTTTTTTACTTTAATGTATTAAAGAAAAATGTATGTGTATTTAAAAGTAGATCAGTAAAATGATGAATAATGAAACATTGAGCTATTAATATAGAGAAAAAGAGTTCTTGTTTAGAAAATAATTAGGCGTTGATTTTGTTTTTATAAGATATAGGCTTTGTGACTTAATTGTTTTGAGCTAATATGAAATGTCACGTGTTGCTATTGCTCAGATTAAAAAAAGGACTACTTTTGCACAAAAATAAAAAGTTCTTTATAGGATGTTAAGTAGAAGATTGCTAAGGGTAAAGATTATGCAGATGGTTTATGCCTACTATAAGAAAGGGGAAAATACCATTCAGCAAACTGAGAAGGAGTTGTTTCACAGCATTTCAAAATCGCATGAGCTTTACCATTTTTTGTTATTGCTTTTGACCGAGATTCATGCTTTCGCCGAGAATCGAATTGAATTTGGAAAACAAAAAAGGCGTCCCAACCATGAAGATTTAAATCCTAACACACGGTTTATTGACAATCAGTTTTTACGACAACTTATATCTAATGCTAAGTTGAACCGTTATGTGGATCAAACTGGTTTATCATGGGCAAATCACCCCGAGATCGTTAAAAACCTATACAATGAAGTTGTTGATTCACAGTTGTATCAGGAATATATGAATAGTGACTTGTGTGGGTATGAGGATGATAAACGATTTGTAGTCAAGCTCTTTGAGAAAGTTATTGCTCCCTATGAACCTTTGTATATCTTAATTGAAGAACAAAGTATTTATTGGAATGATGAAGCTGAATTTGTAATTAGCATGACCATTAAAACAATAAAATCGTTTGTTCAGGATAAAAAGGAAGAACAGGAGTTGTTGCCGGAGTTTAAAGATCAAGATGATCGTGAGTTTGTGAAGAAGTTGTTCCGAAAAGCGATATTGAATAATGATGACTATTCTAAGCTGATAAAGCAATACACAAAAAATTGGGATTTTGATCGCGTGGCATTTATGGATATTGTAATAATGCAAATTGCCATTGCAGAATTAATGGAGTTTCCAAATATTCCGGTGAGAGTTACTCTGAATGAGTATATCGAGATAGCAAAACATTATTCTACAAATAAAAGTGGAATTTTTATTAATGGAATTCTAGATAAAATTGTGTCTCATCTCGTTAGAGAGAAGAAGTTGTTGAAGCCAGATAAAAGTTACTTGCAGAGCGAATGATCATTCCTAGGGTAGTATATCTGGTTTTTATACTGTCTCTCGAAATGGCTGCGTGTTCATCAATATCGACAAAGGATAATGCGGAATCTGATTTACGAGGAAATCCGGTCTTGGTGTTTGATGAGGAATTGTATACTTTTGGAAAAGTTAAATACGGAGATGTTGTAGGGATTCAGTTGAAGTATAGAAATGCAGGAGATGGTCCGTTGGTTATACACGAAATTAAAACCAGTTGTGGCTGTCTTGATGTAAAATTTAAAAACGCACCTGTTGAAGCAGGTGATTCTGCAAGAATTGAGGTGATTTTTGATACATCCGGATTTCAAGGGAGACAAGTGAAAATGCTTAAATTTTTTACCAATGCATCTGAGAAGCCAAAAGAAATTGTTCTTTGGGCGGATATCAATGATCAGTAATTAATGTTGAAAATTATAGAGATATGACTTTATTGAATTTGTTACTAAACTTACCACCACAACAAGCTGCACCGGCAGCATGGATGCAGTTTTTACCATTTGTGTTAATTATTGTAGTCTTTTACTTTTTCATGATTCGTCCGCAGATGAAGCGTCAGAAAGAGTTGAGAAAGTACCGGGAAGGACTTAAGAAAGGTGATAAGGTTATTACTACAGGAGGAATCTACGGGAAAGTTTTCGACGTTAAGGATGAACATGTAGTAGTTGAAATTGCTGATAATGTAAAGATTAAAATAGATAAAGCTGCAATTATCATGGATATGTCTGATGCAGCAGCTAAAAGATAGTTTTATTTTAACAGGTCATTGACTACATTTGTAATTCGATGACCTGTTTTTTATGCTACAATTAAGAGGAATAGTAATAAAATATTGGCAAAGCCTGATAAAATGGTTTGCCCAATTTAAAGAAGATAAGAATGCTCTTATCTTTTTTGTTTTTTTGGTTATTTCAACGGGCTTTTGGTTTCTAAATGCTTTGCGAAAAGAATACACTACACTTCTAACTTACCCGGTAAGATTCACGAATATTCCGAAAGATAAATTAATTGCCGGGCCGTCCACTTCAGAACTAACAGTAAAAGTGAAAGCAGGTGGATTCACCTTGTTGCATTATCGATATGGCAATGTTCTTATGCCACTTAGTTTTGATGTTAATGAGATGCGAAAATTTAAGCGCTCTGATAAAAAGGGATCCTTTCTATTAACCAATGATTATTATCGTCAGATTAAGGGGCGATTAGCAACAGGAATGGAATTGCTTGAGGTTAATCCGGATACATTATTTGTTGGTTTGATCGATCGAAAAACTAAAAGAGTCCCTGTTAAAGGCAATATTGAGGTTGCTTTTCAGAAACAATATCTTCAAGCAGGTGAGATTAGTCTTTTGCCGGATTCGGTAACCATTTCCGGCGCTGAAACATTAGTTGACACGATCGATTTTGTATCGACAAAGCATATGGAATTTAATGAATTGAGAGATACTCTTGTTCGAAATATAGCTCTTGAAAGTATTCCGGATGTGGATATGTTGAAAAAGAGAGTAAAAGTGATAATTCCGGTTGAGCCTTTTACAGAATTGAGTGCAATGGTTCCTGTGACTGCATTGAATATTCCTACGGGCCTCCGATTTAAATCATTTCCTCCTGAAATAAAAGTAACCTATCATGTTGGCTTTAGTCGATCTGATCAAATACGACCACAGGATTTTAATGCGGTGGTTAATTTGAAAGATTATGATCTTACGAAAGTGTCTCGATTAAAGGTGAAATTAGAATACTATCCTGAAGGCTTATACTACCTGGATTATTCACCGATTTTTATAGAGTATTTATTGGAAAGAGAGAAATAATGATCACGATTGGGATAACTGGTGGTATTGGGAGTGGAAAAACGACCATTTGTGAGGTGTTTAAAACTTTTGGGATACCTGTTTATTATTCAGATTTGCATGCTCGTTATTTAACCGATAATGACAAGAGTATTCGAGACGGAATTTGTGATTTGCTCGGATCAGATGTGTTTTTTGAAGGTAAGTTAGATCGGAAAAAAGTGGCAGAACGTGTTTTTAATGATAGAGTTTTACTAGACAGGCTTAATGGAATTATACATCCGGTTGTTGAAAAGGACTTTGAGAATTGGAGAAATAAGCATGCAGAGACGCCAATCGTATTGAAAGAAGCTGCTATTCTTTTTGAATGCGGAGGTTATAAGGCGATGGATTTAAATATTCTGGTAGTAGCGCCTGAGGACTTGCGCATTAATAGAGTTATGAAGAGAGATGGGGTTACAAAGGAGTTAGTGTTGCATCGGATGAAAAATCAATGGGATGATGATAAGAAAAAAAATCTTGCTGATTGCATTATCAGGTGTAACGAGAAAGACCTTGTTGTACCTCAGGTTATTAAAATTTTAAATCATATTTAAACAAGTTTCAATGGGGATTTGGGGTTCATTGCTTGGAGTAGGTGTTGGATGGTGGATGTTAGGGCCAATTGGAGCAATAATGGGATTAATTGTAGGGCATGTTGCCGAAGAGAGTAGTGATAAAAATTGGGGCGATCGTCAAGGATATTCAGGCGTGAATGTGAATCGTGATGGATTTGTAGCTGCTTTATTGGTATTGGTGGCTGCAGTGATGAAAGCTGATGGCAAAGTGTTACGTTCTGAGCTTGACTATGTAAAAAGAAGCTTGGTTAATAATTGGGGAGAGGTGAAAGCCTCTGAAGCATTATTGCATCTTCGGGATATTTTAAAACACGATATTCCGATTGCGGAGGTTAGTCATCAAATTAGAGTAAACCTGGATTACTCTTCTCGTCTTGAATTGCTTCATCTGTTATTTGGAATAGCATTGGCTGATGGCTCTTTGTCTAGAGTAGAATTGAATTTAATTCAAAATATAGGTGAGGGGCTGGGAATATCTCAAAGTGATTATTTATCTATTCATAGTTTGTTTCATAAAAATACGGATGCAGCTTATAAAGTGTTGGAAGTGGATGCGTCTGTGTCAAATGAGGATTTAAAAAAGGCATACAGGAAGATGGCTATGCGTTATCATCCGGATAAAGTTTCGCATTTAGGAGAGGATTTTCAACGATCGGCTAATGAGAAATTCAGAAAGGTTAATGAAGCTTTCGAGAGAATAAAAAAGGAGAGGGGAATAAAATAATGGGGGTGGAATGTGTTTTAAGTTAGGATGAAGTGTTTGGAAAGTTGGGATTAATTATATTTTTGCAGCAAAATAAATTTAATACATATGTTGAAAGGATTTTTAGCAATATCTGGGCAGTCAGGACTGTTTAAAATGGTTTCCCAGACTAAAAACTCAATTATTGTTGAGTCATTGATTGATGGAAAAAGAATGCCTGCTTATGCGACATCGCGTATAAGTGCTTTAGAGGATATATCAATATATACTGAGAATGGAGATGTGAAGTTGTCAGATGTATTTAAGTCTATTTTCGAAAAGGAAAATGGCGGTCAGGCAATAAGTCATAAATCCAAAGGACCGGAATTAAAGGCTTATTTTGAAGAAATCGTGCCAGAGTATGATACTGATCGTGTTTATGTGTCAGATATTAAAAAAGTATTTGCATGGTACAATTTATTAATTGAGAAGGGACTTTTGGATCCTAATGCAGAAGAAAAAGAAGAAGTAGCTGGAGAGGAAGCTTCTGACGAGTAGTATAAAGAACTTTTTAAGTAATAGAAGAAAAGCCGATTGTCAAAGACAATCGGCTTTTCTTCTATTAAGGGTGTAGTTAAGATTATAGTTCTAATGCATTAGATGGATTGCTTCCTTTTTCTTGCGGATAATATTAGCAAACCCCAAAAATAGTCCGTTCTTTTGCATCCGCTTTTCAAGGGAAGGGCACTACGCAAGGAGCGAAGAAAAGACGTATTGAGACACCTTTTGTGGATGACATTCAGGGGGTATGGAAACTTACAAAAACCGTCTGAAAAATTAATTTCAAAAAGGTTTGGATAAACGAAAATAAAGCGCTTATTTTGCACCCGCTTTTCGAACGAGAAAGCAGGCACAGCAAGGGATTGCGAAGTCAAAGAAGGCATGTTGAGAACCACTTTTTTGGAGGGTGTAGGTTTAAGTTTTA
>RHGE01000071.1 GCA_004296775.1 Marinilabiliaceae bacterium JC017 | reverse complement strand
CTTCTTCCTCATAATTTTAAAAAACAAACTGACAGATCTGCGCAGGTTGCCTCTTAAAGACTTTCAAAGTACTCTGCATGTTTTGGGATAAATTTGAAAGTAATGCATATTTTCATGTAATCAATACGGGTTTGACCGAATGCTTACGCTTCTTTGGTGTTTGTTTGGTATTTCATTGGTTCTATAGGAACCAACCAGCTACCGAAGCGATACCGTACAAAACCCGAAGCTGGTACGACCCTGCCCCGAACCAGATACATAGCGAATCCAAAGAGAATAAGTTTGAATGTGCGATAGTTGGACGTTAGATGCTTAGGAAGCAACTTTTACCAACATGTTGTTCAAATTGGATGGAGATCTATTGAAACAGATGGAAATATATAGAGAGGATAGAGGTCAGAAGTTAGATGATGGAAATATATGGAAACACTTAGAGATAAATGGAGATACATTGAAACAGATAGAAATAGACAGCTCTTATCATTGTCAATCTCGAACAATAATCAGCTTGAGGTAACATCCCTCGAAGAGACTTTTTTTCAGACTAATGCTGAAAAAACATAGTGTCTTATCAGTGATATTCGTGCTTTTTTGGCAAAAGATTACCTCTTATCTCTGCACTCACATCTCAATACTTTTAATGAGAATAGACTTATAAACTAACATTTCCTACATGTGTTTAAAGCCTATACGGCTTGCTTTGCAAGCTTTTTGTCAACCGCGAATTTTACGAATTGCTTTTCGATGAAAAGCTCATAAAACCACGCAGTGGTTTAAAATTCGTCTAATTCGCGGTTAAATCAACAGTAAATTATAGTTTACTCTTAATTACCCTGTATTACTCTGGTGCTTTTTGCATTCACTTAAAATTCAGTGTTAAGACAGTGGAAACAACGGTTATAAATAAATGCAAAACTGAGGATTATGCATTCAACATTTTCTCCCACCTGCTTGCAAGACAGAGGGGGTAAACAAAGTGGATAAAATGACCAACCATACCCCCTTAGTCCCCCTAATCTTAGGGGGTTGAATAGTTGATTTACAAACGTTAGGTAGTGTGTACGATTGAATATTATCATCATGCCTTAAATCCCGCTGCTTTTCTGGCTTGTCCAGGTTAGAATGTACGATGTGGAGATATTAGGACGTGGGATGTTTTTATCCTGCAAACAATTTGGATATGAATGGATACTTTCCTACCAGTAGCCCTGTTTGCTTTCTTATTCTTAAACACAAATAGATTAGTTGTTCTTATCAATTAAATCCCCATTGGTTTATTCGTTAAAAAAGCGGCTGTCGGAACAACAATAGCTCGTTAGACTTTTGTAATTAATTAAAGACCAACTTATGCCTATTTGATAATCAATATTTTCAGAAACCTAAAAATGAGATTAATGTAAATCAGTCTAACGTCTATTGAATAAACAACCGCTTCTATTTTTCAGCAAAACACTCCAGGCAATAATTCACTTAATGGGATATTCCCGAAACATGTCCTCAATCACTTTATTAATAAATCCTGTTCTTTGTTTTCCACCAGATTGATCGGCTACTCCTACGGCTCTTCCCTCCCATATCAGTCTGGTTTGTTTCACATCAATTAAACCAATGAGTAACGTTCCTTCCCTATAACTGTTTACGTCAGTTGTAGAGTACCAAGGCCCCCAGGCATATGGAGACATTCCACTATAATGGGTATTGGTCACCACCACCTTCTCTTTCGATGTGACATAACCATTCACTAACAGTTCCGGCTTATCAGATAAATGGAGGCCTCTTTTTTCCATTTCAATCGTTACGGCCTCTTTAACTCGCCTTTTATCCAGGTCGTTTAATCGAATCTCATCAAACGACTGGCTGAAGTTAAAACTCTTAAATCCACGGAAATCAACCGATGGATCCCAGTCCACTGTTGTCTTAAAGGAGGAACACCCGCCTGAAAACACCACTAATAATAGTACAAAAAGATGTGTTAGTCTCATGATATATATTTTAATGGTTCATTCAACTGCTTTCCTATCTTCTGCGTGTGGGTGAAACACTCCGGCTTGGTCTGGCGGCAGGTTTTGGACTGCTCCAATTTTGTCTGAAGCGCTCATTCGACCTGTAATTATTATAATTTACAGGCGGCATGGAGGGACGCGTGGCCGGAGTTGTCGCCGGACGTGTAGTTGGTCGTGCAGAAGGCATAGTCACCGGTTTGGTCGCCGGGCGTGTGGATGGCTTTGCAACCGGTTTGGTAACTGGCCTTGTGGATGGCGTTACCGGCTTGGTAACAGGACGCGCATCCGGTTTCGTAGCTGGTCTTGTTGCAGGCCTCCCAACATCACCGCCAGCTGGTCGCTTGTCCACAAGATTGAAATTCCCTCGCCCATTGTCGATTTTTGCCAGATTATCCCGGTTGATATTGACATTATTATCAATGTTAACATTCACCGTGCGATTGAAATTGTAATGAGAATGGGGATGACGACGCGAATGGCGACAATAGTGATAAGATAGGTGTGGGTATCGATTAGGATAATGTCGGTGATGCCAACTCACATACCAATAGGATGGCACACCAATAATGACGATACCCCCTCCCGGACCATAATAAAAACCACTGTGGTAATACCATGGGTAAGGACGCCAGTAAGGGTAACCATACCAATAGGGATAGCCGTACCAATAGGAATAATGATGCACATGAACCACTTCTACTTCTTGTTCTATTGGCTGCTTTATATCCTGACCGGCATTTTCTTCAGAAGCAAATTGCTCAGCCGCGGCCAACATCTCTTCGTAAGCTTCAGGATCTTCTTCTAATTGTTTCTGATAATCGGCCAGTTCGGCTGCTTTTTGCGCCTTGATACGATTGTGCATTTTTTCCAACTCCTTATCCATCTCCCGGGGATATTGCTGGTATACACTCCCGGCTAATCGCGCAAAGTCTAAATTATCAGTCATCGTAGCCAGCACTTCCGGATAATCCAGTAGCCTTCGAATACTATTCTGAAAATTATCCGGATAAGTCGCTATCAATTGATTAAAATCGGCATCTGACTTTTGGTTTAAATTGTTGATCGCATTCAACGCATCGTATCGCTTGCTTCCATATTCTTTTGCGGACTCATGGATTTCTTCTGGGTAAGTAAGCACTATTTGCTCTACCTCCTTCTTCGATTTTTTACCATTTGCAGTTAATTCTGTTATTAACTGTGGGTAACGGCTTAACTCGTAGATGCCAAACTGGGTGTCACGATCATACTTATCTACAATTGTTTGAAAAGTAGCCTGAGATGTTTCTTGCATTTCTGTCATTTTAGTCAGAACCTCAGGGTGCTGTCCTGTTATAAGGATGTCCTGACGAAGCGTGGCATCATAACCGGCTAACCCAAGTATGAGGGTACTGTCCTCGGTGATAAATTGACGAAACTGATTGACGTCCGTCTGTGCATTTACTGTAAATTCAGGTGTGGCAATAAGCAAAGTCACCCACAGGCCAAACAGCATAAGCGTGTCGGAAAATAGGTTTAGTTTTAAGTTCATAGCTATTTAAGTTTTTAGTTAAAAAAAATACCTCCAACACAAAATCAGCTCTGATACACAAACATACGTCAGATATTTTAGAATATAAAAGATTCGGTTATCCTTAAATTTTATTAAGGTCAAATGGGACCTTTCCTAACCTGGGCAGGCCAGAAAAGTATTAAGATATGAGTATCAAGTATCAAGATTTTTTACATAACCGGGATGGCAACATCCAATTTGAATAAAATAATAGTAATAGTTTCGGCCTAAGCGCCCAAGAATGAAATAGACTTAACAAAAAGAAAGTTCCCTCAAAAATCAAAGATTTCAGAGGGAACCAAACCGTTCAATTAATATTTGTCATCAAAATTTGATTACCAAACAATCTTCCTTATTTACCCTTATTCCATTTGGGTAAACCACCATAGATCTCTTTGTGAAGTTTCAGGATTTTCTTTTCAATAACAGCCGGATCATCTGTTTTAGTCCCATGCTGCGTAACATACCAGTAGACATCCAAACCTTCAATTCCATTTTTATCCATCAGGGCTTTCCAGGCCTCACCACGAGGCTCTTTTCCCTTATGCAGGCCTTCAACCAACGCCTGATATAAGCTTTCACCTTCAACGGATGCACCGATACAAATTATCTTAACACTACCACCTCTTAAGGCATATACCACGAATACACCACCTTCTTCTTTTGGCGCATTACACACCTTCTGCATCTCCGCCTGGGGAATTAAAAAGAAATGGTCTTGTTTTCTATACTTATCTAATACGTCAAACATGTTTATTCACTTTTATCATTAACATCGGAATGCAAAAATAGCTATTTCTTTGGTGACTGCACTTTGAGAAGGAAAATCGCATCAAAATTTCCCAAATTAAATAGCTCACTCCAGACTCACAACAAATCACTACCTGACATTACTCAGATGCGGTAAACACCTGTAAAGCGTGCTTTGCAAGCTTTTTACCAACCGCCAATTCATCGAATTATACCAATTGCTTTTCATTGAACAGCCCATAAAACCTCGAAGAGGTTTAAAAATTCGTTTAATTCGTATAATTCGCGGTTTAAACAATAGCTTATCTGGGATTCACAATTAATATCTATCTGTTATTGCCAATATGTAGTAAACACCTGTAAAGCGTGCTTTGCAAGCTTTTTATCAACCGCCAAATCATCGAATTATACCAATTTCTTTTTATTGAACAGCCCATAAAACCTCAAAGAGGTTTAAAATTCGTTTAATTCGTATAATTCGCGGTTTAAACAATAGCTTATCTGGGATTCACAATTAATATCTATCTGTTATTGCCAATATGTAGTAAACACCAGTAAAGCTTGCTTTGCAAGCTTTTTATCAACCACCAATTCATCGAATTATACCAATTGCTTTTTATTGAACAGCCCATAAAACCTCAAAGAGGTTTAAAATTCGTTTAATTCGTATAATTCGCGGTTTAAACAATAGCTTATCCGGGATTCACAATTAATATCTATCTGTCATTGCTAATATGTAGTAAACACCTGTAAAGCGTGCTTTGCAAGCTTTTTATCAACCGCCAATTCATCGAATTATACCAATTGCTTTTTATTGAACAGCCCATAAAACCTCGAAGAGGTTTAAAATTCGTTTAATTCGTATAATTCGCGGTTTAAACAATAGCTTATCCGGGATTCACAATTAATATCTATCTGTTATTGCCAATATGTAGTAAACACCTGTAAAGCGTGCTTTGCAAACTTTTTATCAACCGCCAAATTCATCGAATTATACCAATTGCTTTTCGTGAAATAGTTCATAAAACCTCGAGGAGGTTTATAATTCGTATAATTCGCGGTTTAAATATAAAACATGAGAAAACTTTGACCCTTTCAGCTTGATTTCACATCATTTACTGTATTTCCGATTGTGGTGAAACTGTTTTGCTTCCGTGTACAGTGATTTTGGGTACTTCTGATGTGTTTCTAATCAAATTACCCTGATTTTAGCCTCCGCAGCACTGTTTTGCCTCCGTGTACAGTAATTTTGAATACTTCTGACGTGTTTCTAATCAATTTACCGTGATTTTAGCCTCCGCAGCACTGTTTTGCCTCCGCGTACAGTGATTTTGGGTACTTCTGATGTGTTTCTAATCAATTTACTGTGATTTTGGCCTCCGCAGCGCTGTTTTACCTCCGTGTACAGTAATTTTGGGTACTTCTGACGTGTTTCTAATCAATTCACTGTGATTTTAGCTTCCGCAGTGCTGTTTCGCCTTCGCGTACAATTATTTTGGGCAATATTCATCCTATAGCACAATTATTCCCAATATAAGCTCCTGGCACACAAAAAAATTCATCATTTACTAATCATTGCTATGTAATTATTGCAAGTCTTCAACAATTAATTGTTCTCTATTAGTACGAAGCTTCGATGGAGACTATTTATATAGTATTAACCTTCAATCTTAATCACAAAACGGTTATTCAACTTTAATCCCTCGGGATAGGATTATCCGAAGAACATGAATGTTAATATTTCTGTACAAGGCCCGTGGAGCCTTAAACACTCCGTTATCCTGTTCCATCCTCTCATCAGGTTAATTGGTCGCTACATAATTTTCAGAACATGGTGAATGATAATAATCGAAACACTCGCCCGGTTTGTCGAAACAATCCCCTCAAAGGTCTAATTCATTTCCAAACGGGGTATCGGGCTCCCTACTTTTGATAAAAAACCGATAAGCCATGAATCAATTTTATATACTCTTATTTAGTCTTCTAATACCGGTACTGGTAACCGGACAAAATACATCGGAGATGAAAAACTGGACATTAGATGATTGCATTCACTATGCCTGGGATAACAATGTAAAACTTCAGGAAAAAGAGAATACAACTGATATTTTGCAATTACAACTGGATCAGTCCAAAGCTAACCTGGGCCCCGACCTTTCGCTAACAGCCCGGCACAGTCTGGCCTATGACAATATCTATTCATCAGAAACAGATAGCTGGAATCGTGAATCAACCAATAGCACCAATGTATCACTGGGTTCAAACATAACCTTGTATAATGGTGCCAAACTGAAAAATACCATCCGGCAGAACAACATGAACCTGGGTGCCTCTGAATCTGCCCTTCAAACCCAAAGGGACCTCATCAGCCTGGAGGTGCTCAATGCTTATGTAAACGTTTTGCTGGCCTACGAACAACTGGAGAATAACCGGAATCAACTTCAAACCACAAAGGAGGAACTATCCTTTGCCCTTGAACGAAAAAATATTGGCATCATCTCCGAAGCCGACCTGTTGCAGGTCAAATCGCAATACGCCAACGAAAAGGCCAATGTGACTGTGGCCGAAAGCAGTGTACAGATCGCCCGGGTCAACCTGATGCAAACCATGAACATGCCCATCAGCGCTGATTTTGAAATTACCACACCCGATGTTGTTTCCCTGCTGGTAAAAGACCATGCGGCCAATGCCATTGACGTTTACCAGGCTGCCCTGAACTTTTTCCCTGAGATTAAGAGCGCTGAATATGAGGTAGAGAGTGCCATGATAGGAATAGACATTGCCAAAGCAGCCACCAAACCGGAGCTGTCATTTTTTGCCAATGTGGAAACCAACTATAATTCCATGGCTGATTATGCCGGATTTTCAGAACAGATATCCCATAATATGGTGCCCGTTACCGGCCTCTCACTTTCCATCCCCATCTACCAGAAAAAGGCGGCTAAAACCAAAATTACCACCGCTCAAATAGAGGCCGATAACAGCCGGTTGTTCCTCACCGACACCCAAAACAACCTGCGCAAAGCCATTGAGCAAGCCTGCGTAGATGCCGCATCGGCCAAAGCCACTTATGAAGCAATGAAAGAACTAAACAATGCACAACGGGAGTCCTACAATGTTGCTGAAGAGATGTTCAGACAAGGCTTAATCAGCACCCTGGACTTTATCATACAAAAGAACGACCTGGCAACCTCTGAAATTAAATTAAGCCTATCCAGCTACGATTTCATTCTGAAAACAAAGGTAGTGGATTACTACAGGGGCGAACCAGTGAAATTCTAATGCTTTAATCAATATTTCAACTCAAAAAAATAAGACCCATGAAAACGTCAGGCAAAAAACATAAAATCTTCCTTCTTTCGGCTATAGCAATCGTTCTTTCTGCCACTGTTATAGTAATGATTGGTTACAATGGCGAGCCGGAAGTTCATTTTGAAACCACTACGGTGAAACGGGGTTCAGTCAGTAACACCATTTCGGCCACCGGCACCCTGGAGGCCACCAACACGGTAATAGTGGGCACCCAGGTCTCCGGAGTAATTGAAAATATTTATGTGGATTTCAACTCCCAGGTGCACAAAGGTCAGTTGCTGGCGGAACTGGATAAGTCGATCCTGCAGGCCAGCTTGAATGAAGCGGAAGCGGCCGTATATGATGCCCGTGCAGAATATGAATATCAAAAAGGGAATTACGAACGCAACAAGGCTCTTTACAGCAAAGAACTGATTGCCAGGGCAGATTACGACCAGGTGGTGTATAATTACAAAAAGAGTGAAGCATCCTTAAAAGCGGCACAGGCTAAATATGACAAATCAAAAAAGAACCTGGGCTATGCCACCATCTACTCGCCCATTGATGGCGTGGTGATGAACCGCGCGGTGGAAGAAGGCCAGACCGTAACAGCCAGCATGAATACACCTGAGCTGTTTACCATCGCCAACGACCTGATGGAGATGCAGGTGGAAGCCGATGTGGACGAGGCCGACATCGGCATGGTGAAACAAGGGCAACGGGTGGAGTTCTCCGTTGATGCCTTCCCCGATGAAACATTTAATGGTGTTATTGAAGAGGTGCGCTTACAACCGAACGAGGTCTCCAATGTCATTACCTACACCGTTATTGTGTCGGCACCCAACCCCCACCTCAAACTGAAACCGGGCATGACCGCCTCCATCACTGCCTTCGTTGAAGAAGTCACCAATGTGTTGACCCTCGAAGGAAAAGCACTGCGCTTCACCCCTGACCACTCACTTATGATGAAATATTTAAAAACACTACCGGAAGAGCAGCGTCAGAAATTGGGTGGGAAACGTCCTGCCGGCGCAGGCTCCAATGCAAGTGACAGCTTCAAAGACCAAGGCGAAGGCATGCCGGGTATGGGAATCTTACCGGAGAACACCAAACGCGTTTGGCTCAAGGAAGGTGATATACTAAAACAACTACTCATAGAAACAGGTATTGACGACGGCTCCTTTGTAGAGGTAGTCTCCGGCCTTGAACCCGGCATGCAGGTGGTGACTGCCATGATCTCAGATAAGCCGGAATCAAAATCCGGTGAGACCACGGCCAATCCGTTTATACCACAGCGTCCGGGCCGGAAATAAAGTTAGTAACCCAACAAAAAAGAAAGCCATGCAAAACAACGCCATCATAGAAGTACGCCACTTAAAGAAAGACTACCTGGTGGGTAACGAAATAGTACATGCTTTGCGGGGAGTAGATTTAAGCATTTACCCGGGCGATTTTGTCGCCATCATGGGGGCCAGCGGATCGGGTAAATCCACCATGTTGAATATCCTGGGTTGCCTGGATAAACCCACGGAAGGGGATTATATCCTGGAAGGGATCAACGTGAAGTCATTGAATAAAAACCAGCTGGCAGAAATTCGTAACCTAAAGCTGGGCTTTGTCTTTCAGTCCTATAACCTGCTGCCCCGCACCTCGGCCCTGGAGAATGTGGAACTGCCTCTCCTCTACAACCCGGTTATTAAAGCAAAAGAACGTCGCGCACGAGCGGAGGCAGCACTGGAATCGGTTGGCCTGGCCGACAGGATGAACCACCTGTCAAACCAGCTGTCGGGAGGACAACAGCAACGTGTAGCCATTGCCCGGTCAATCGTCAACGACCCGGTGATTATTCTGGCTGATGAAGCTACCGGTAACCTGGACTCTCACACCTCCTATGAGATCATGGCGCTGTTTCAGGAGTTGAACAGCCAAGGCATCACCATCGCCTTTGTGACCCATGAACCGGACATAGCGGCTTTCACCTCTCGAAATGTGTTGTTTCGTGATGGGGTGATTATTAAGGATTCATTAACGCAAAATCACATGAGTGCCAGAGAAGCTTTAAAAGCCATGGCACTTGAAACACATCCGGAAGGATAAACACACTAGCTATGAACATTATCAATCTCATCAAAATAGCCTTAAATGCCATGAAACGGAATAAGTTCAGGGCATTTCTCACCATGCTGGGGGTCATCATCGGGGTTGCCTCAGTGATTGCCATGCTGTCCATCGGGCAAGGCTCCAAAGAGAGTATCCGGGAACAGATATCCAGCATGGGAACAAACATGGTCATCATACATCCGGGCCAGGAGAAACGGGGCGGTGTAAGTATGGGCAACACCTCTTCCCAGTCACTGGAAGGAAGAGACCTGGAGGCCATCATGGATAACTGTCCTTCCATCTCTGCTGTCTCCCCGGAAGTAAACAATGCCGGCCAGGTGGTTTTTGGTGCCAACAACTGCCCGACTACCATTTTCGGCGGAAACGAGAATTACACCTACATTAAAAAAATAGAGGTGGAAAACGGCCATATGTTTACCACCCAGGAAATAAAAAGTGCAGCCAAGGTGTGCCTGATCGGACAGACGGTGGTGGATAACCTGTTTGGCGAAGGGGCCGATCCGGTGGGTCAAACCATCCGCTTTAAAAAGATCCCGTTTAAGATTATCGGGGTACTGGAAGAGAAAGGACAAAACACCTTCGGACAGGATCAGGATGACCTGCTGCTGGCTCCCTACACCACAGTTCAGAAACGCATCACTGCCACCACGTATTTTCGCACCATCCTGGCTTCGGCTATCTCTGAGGAAGCAGTGGAGACAGCCACTACCGAGATTGAGGAGGCACTCCGCATCTCGCACCGATTGCGTGATTCGGATGAGAACGACTTTAACATACGCACACAGCAGGAGTTGGTGACCACCTTTAGTTCGGTCTCTGACCTGATGCTCGTGCTACTGGGAGCCATTGCCACCATCTCCCTGATTGTGGGTGGCATCGGCATCATGAATATCATGTATGTATCGGTGACGGAACGTACCCGGGAGATTGGCCTGAGGATGGCCATCGGCGGTAAAAGCAAATACATACTGATGCAGTTCCTGTGTGAGTCGATTCTTTTGAGCATCACCGGCGGAATGATTGGTATTGCCCTGGGGATCGGGACTTCAAGCATTGTGAAGAACGTGATGGGATGGCCCACCATTGTCACCACCGACTCCATCCTCCTCTCCTTCTTATTCTGTTCCTTCATCGGCATCTTTTTTGGCTGGTACCCGGCCCGTAAAGCGGCGGCCCTGGATCCTATCAATGCGTTGCGGCATGAGTAGGTTGGAGGTTAGAGGCTGGAAGATAGAAGGTAGAGGATAGATGAAAATAAATGGAAACAGGGAAACATATAGAAATAAGTGGAAATAGAAATTAGAGGTTGGAGGTTAGATAGTAGAGGATAAAGGAGGATAGATGGATATAAGGAAAGAAATAGAAATAGATGGAAACAGGGAAATAGAAGTTTGAAGTAAGTGTCTTATCTGTAATATTCGTGTTCCTTTTGGCAGAATATTTTTAAAAGTCTCGATACTCTAATTTTTTGCTAATTAATATCCTCTATTCGATTACTGCGCCAAACTAATTATATGAGATTGGCCATGATGTTGGGAAGCGCGCAGGCCAGTCAAATAAGCGGGCCGGTGTGGGCGCGACGAAAATGAATGCGGGAATTCTGGCTTGTGGGTTGGAAAAAATTCATCGAGGAGGTGGGGTGAAGCTTTTATTTGACTAGCGTTTTTTGCTTCGTTTTTGGGGCAATGCCAAAAATGAAGTAGGGTTTGGGACGAAGTCCCATTATAAAAAATCATTAAATAGTATAAAATTGAATGAGGTTAATGCTCAATTTTTACCACTTAAATCTGAGTACTTTTCTGGCTAGTCCAGGTTAGGAGATAGAGGATAAAGGAGGAGCTATGGAAACAGGGAAACAGATAGAAATAGGTGGAAATAAGTTAGATTCTGGAGGCTGGAAGATAGAGGATAAAGGAGGAGCTATGGAAATAAGGAAATAGATGGAAACAAGTGGAAATAGAAATTAGAGGTTGGAGGTTAGATAGTAGAGGATAAAGGTGGATAGATGGATATAAAGAAATAGGTGGAAATACACTCCACTTATGCAGGCAAAAGAATTTGTGTTAACTGGCAAAATTTATGGACCAGAAACTCTGGGGATCTTTGTGTTTACTCCGTGGATCTCTGCGTTACCAGAATAAATAGAAATAGGGAAATAGAGGTTAGATGTTAGAGGCTGGAAGATAGAAGGTAGAGGATCGATGGGAATAAGGAAATAAATGGAAACAGATAGAAATAGGTGGAAATGCCCTACTCTTCTTGTGAGCACAAAAGAATGTGTGTTAACTGTTGAAATTTGTAGACAAAAACCCTGCGATTCTTTGTGTTTACTCCATGGATCTCTGCGTTACCAGAATAAGATGAACCAGATAATAGAATTGAGATTACACAATGAATATTCACCTGGACACCTCAACAAATTTGGAGGTGGCCATTAAATTAAACAATTATGAAAAAGTTATGGATTATGGCCTTTGTCGCCATTTTAGGTTTAAATGTGTCGGTAGCTAGCGCTCAAAGACAACAGCAGAAGTCAACCGAAGAGATGGTGGAGCAGAACATGAAAACATTGAAGGAGAAAATTACAATGGAAAGCGATGCGGCAACATCTATTGAACAAACGCTGACAACGTTCTACGATGATCTGAAAAGCATGAAATCGTCCGGACAACGTCCCGACCGCTCGAAGATGGATGATATTGTAAAGGAACGTAACGATAAGGTAAAAAAAGTACTTTCGGGTGATGAGTACCAAGCGTTTCTGGCGGTTATAGAGGCTTCAAAGCCTCAAGGACGACGACGGTAAATTTAATAGACTATTAGATTTCTTGCTTCAGGTTAGAAATATAAAATGTGTTGTAATTAATGAAAGGAGAATATGTAGTCAATTACTATATATCTTTTCCAGAGAAATCGCTTTTTGCAGTACAAAAGCAATGTTGTGCTGATTCCGACCTCAGCAACGTAGTTCGGGACCCACTTCCTGAAGTTGATGATAAGACAGAAAGCTGTTTGAGCAGAGCGAGTTCTTTCTGTCTCATCAACTTTAGGAGTAGTGGGTGAACGAGTGCTGCAGTCGGCGGACTCTTTGCTTACTTTCTCGACTGTAGGAGAAAGTAAGAGCCTCCACGGCTTGAGTGGATAATTAAAGTAGTTAAGTGTAATTGATGGTAAAATTATTTTTAAAAGCAATTTCCCTGATATATCTTCCTTTCATTGGTTATAATTGCAGCGTACCCATTAACAGATGGTCCTGGTTTATTCACTGAACACCGGGAGTTTGATGCGACACGCATGACGGCTCACTCATTTACTCTTAAAATATATACCTTTAAAGAAATTTCAGGTAATGATCACCACATCTCAAAAACATAAAATCCAAAGTATCCTGCCACACCTCATCGGTTGGCTCATTATTGGCATCTTTCCCCTGTTTCTGTTTGAACAACAATCGGAACGATCATTTGACTGGACCATCCGGTTTTATTACCAGCTCCTGTTTATGGCCGTGACCTTTTACGTGAATTACCTGGTACTTGTCCCCTACCTCCTGTTCAGGGAGAAGAAAGCCTGGTATTTTGTTTTGGCTTTTCTGCTGAGCATTGTGGTCATAGTGCTTTCCCATTATCTGCGCGACCTCATCTATCAAAACGTGGAACCGTTTAAAGGAGCTTTCGACTTTCCCAAAGAACACATGCCCCGCCGCGAAGGAATGAGACCAACTTTCTGGCGAACGCCGGTATTCTTCAATGCTTACTGGGGTATCTTATTGATTGTGGGTTTCAGCACCGGCATACGCATTACGCAACACTGGGCGCAAACAAAATACAAGCAGAAAGAGCTGGAGAAAGCCCATGTGGATTCGGAGCTGGCTTTTTTAAAAAACCAGGTGAGCCCCCACTTCTTTTTTAATACACTCAATAATATCTATGCCTTGATAAAGGTGGATGGTGACAAAGCGCAATCGGCGGTTGAACGGCTATCAAACATGATGCGCTACCTGATTTATGAATCGGAGGATAAGGGTATTGCCCTGCAGAAGGAGGTGGCTTTTATGCAGCATTACATTGAGTTGATGAAGATGCGTATTTCAAAAAAGGTGGAGTTGCAGGTGGAGATGCCCACTCATTGCCCCGAGGTAAAGATTCCGCCGCTTCTGTTCATCTCCTTCATTGAAAATGCGTTTAAACATGGGATTAGCTACAAGGAAAAATCATTCATCTCCATTTCACTGAGCATAGCCGATCCGTTTATTGTTTTCACATGCCAAAACAGCATACCCCAGAGACGGAAAGAGGATAAAGACGGGGCCAGTGGCATTGGGCTGGCCAACATAAAAAAACGATTGAACCTGTTGTTTGGCGACAAGGCCACCTTGGAGATCACTGAAGAAGAGAAAATATTTAATGTCTCTCTGAAAATCCCTTACCAACAGGGAGACGCCAATCTTTTTTAGATCAAGTCTGATATCATTAGTGTCCTAAATAATTAATGGTTAAAAAAGATAATGGTAATTACTATAATGTGTTAGTGATGTTTTTAGAATATTGGGGCTTCATTGGGTATTCCGCCTTCAAGAAATAACGTTATTGCGACACGATGTCGTATAATATAATTGTTTTACAGCCGGATAAATTCGGTTGATAAAACCTGCTGTTCCTTCAGCAGTATCCTACCAGGGCACCGGATGTATGGTGTAGCCATTATTGGGTGAAGCCCCTGGGAAAAAGTACCAATCGTCGGCTCGTGTAGCCAATGACGGGGCAAGAAACTGTGAGGTGGACGGTCTTTGGAGTCTTAAAGCCAATTAAGGGCTTGGATAAGTGGGCATGGCTAATATATGTGAACATTCCGTAACCACCGACAGACTTTTAGGAGCGAAAAAAGAGAATGATACGCTCTGTACCAAAATGGTGAGCTGACAGGTTAAGTGCGTTTAACGCAGTGCTTACAAGGATGTAGATCAGCCGGTGGATAGGATGGGCCTAAACCCACATTATTTGTTATTTATACGGAACGTGTAAGCCCGGCGCTCTCTCCAATCCGTTTCGCGTAAACGAACCGGATAAAACCGTAACCGCAAGGCATCGGGAAACGCCGGACAGAGAGGTTGAACAAAGCGAATGCGGTACTGTAATGGTGCCGATAACAGTTGAAACATAACTGTAGACGAAAGTCTGGCAGACCTTCAACTGGTGCTTTATGGCAAGAGGATTTATAGAACCAGCTAATGGAAGAAAGCAAATGAACGAAAATGCAAATTTATCGTGTGCACTCCCACATCATACCAATCACTGGCAAACCATTCTGTGGCGGAAGGTGATTCAAAAGGTGAGCAGGCTGCAAAGACGGATTGCCAAGGCTGTTAAGAACAGACAATGGGGCAAAGCAAAAGCCCTGATGTATCTGGTTTCAAAATCATTCTATGCTAAATTAGTGGCAGTACTGAGGGTGACCACCAATAAAGGAGGAGCAACCCCTGGAGTCGATAAAGTAATATGGAGCAATCCGTACGAAAAGCTTCATGCAGCCAAAAATCTCAAAACAAGAGGTTATTGTCCCAAGCCATTGTGCAGGCTTTACATCCCGAAGAAAAATGGCAAGAAACGGCCGCTGAGTATTCCCACCATGCATGACAGGGCTATGCAAACATTGTATAAGATAGCCCTTGATCCGTTTGCCGAAACCACGGCCGATCGCAATTCGTACGGCTTCCGGCCGCGACGCTCGTGCAATGATGCCGTGGCACAATGTTTCTTGTCGCTTTCACGTAAAGTATCGGCACAATGGGTGTTTGAGGCAGATATAAAAGCTTGTTTCGATAACATACGGCACGACTGGGTATTGGAAAATATCCCTATCAACAAAACCATCCTAAGAAAATGGTTGAAAGCCGGATATATCGAAAAAAAGCAGTTGTTCCCAACCTCCCAGGGTACGCCACAGGGAGGCACCATATCGCCGGTGATCATGAACATGGTCTTAGACGGATTGGAGACGGCCATTATGGCTAGGTTTCCCCGATGGAAGAAACAGAAAGTAAACTTTATCCGGTATGCGGATGACTTTGTGATTACAGCGGGTAGCAAAGAGCTTATTACCGACGGAATTATCCCATTGGTAGAAACCTTTTTACAAGAAAGAGGCTTGCAGCTTTCCGCCGAAAAATCCAAAGTCACACATATTAACGATGGCTTTGACTTTCTGTCGCAGAATATCCGTAAATATAAGGGTAAGCTGGTTATTCATCCGTCGCGAGAGTCTGTTCAGTCTTTTAAGGATAAGATCAAGAAAATTTTCCATGAGAACCGTGGTATACCTGCACATGTTTTGATACGTAAACTAAATCCTGTCATCAGGGGATGGTCGAACTATCACAAAGGTATCTGTGCGAAGCGCACCTTTGCGCGCCTGGGAACTTTCATCTATTGGCAGCTAAAGCGATGGGCTAAATACCAGCACGGGAACAAAAACCGGTGGTGGATTTACCATCGTTATTTCCATGACAATCACTTTACCGATCAGCGAATATCGAAAAAAGGTATCGAGCACCATCGCCTGTACCGGATAGCGTATGTTCCCATTCGGTATCATGTGAAAGTTAAGGGAGATGCCAATCCATTTCTGCTGGAATATGACAAATACTTCTACAAAAGAACATTGTGGAGAGATGATTTAGCAAAAAAATGTAAACAAATAACTACTTTTATTACCAATGAAACCAATACTAACAGCCGGGTATCCCTTCGCCGGGATCGCCTTAAAAGTGCTTGAGCCGTATGCCGGGAAACTGGCACGTACGGTTCTTAGGGGGCGTAAGCTACCCGGTAGAAATTTAACGGATTGGAACGTTAAGAAAGAAAATCTGTTTGAGCGTAGCGAGTTATTTTCTTTTAGTGAAAAGGAGTTAAATTTTAGTTATTTATTGTGAGTCCCGAATAAGCTTTTGTTGCTTTTACATTAAAAACTTACAAAGCTATAATCGGGATCGTTTTTTGTTTACTTTTTTTTGCTGTAGCAAAAAAGTAATCCCGATGCATCGGGAGTGCGGCTTGAGCACATTGGTTAATACTAATTTATTTTGGACAATACTGACCTAATATGATAAAATTTCGCACCATAGCTATAGATGATGAACCGTTGGCCCTGGATATGATGGCCGGTTACATTGAAAAAACACCTTTCCTGGAGTTGGTGGGAGCCTATGACAATCCCATTGATGCATTGGAAGTGATAAAAGAACAACAGATTCAATTGATCTTTCTGGATATTCAGATGCCCGATCTTTCGGGAACCCAATTTGCCCGCACCCTGGGCCCGGAGGTGAAGGTAATTTTTTCCACGGCCTATGAGCAGTATGCCCTGGAAGGTTTTCAGCTGGAGGCCCTGGATTACTTACTAAAGCCCATTAGCTACGAGGCTTTCCTGAAATCGGCCAACCGGGCCCGCAATCACTTTGAGATGGTGCAAAAAGCCCAAGCTGTTCCCGTTGAAGAAGTGGTGACCAACAGTGATTACCTGTTTATTAAAGCCGATTACAAGGTGCAACGTATCAATTACGATGAGATACTTTATTTCGAAGGATTAAAGGATTACGTGAAGGTCTACACCACCCAGGCCGAGACACCCATTGTATTCCATGCCACCATGAAGGCCATTGAAAACAAGGTGCCCAAAGAGCGGTTCATGCGGGTGCATCGCTCCTACATCGTGAACCTGGATAAGGTCAACACCGTGGAGCGCTACCGGATTGTTTTCGGCAAGGAACGGATCCCGGTGAGCGATCTTTACAAAGAGCAGTTTAATGAGTTCCTGAATAAGAATTTTTTGTGACGTTTGATTCCCCTTGGCTTTTGTAACCGGGAACAACAGCTGATATAAAAGCCTCATTCCCGGTCTGAAAAATTACAATTTTGTACTATTCTGCATCCACTGCTGACTTCAGCCAACCTGGCCGATTGGTGGTAAAGCCACTAACACCCATAGCACCCAATCGTGTGGCCACCTGCGGATCATCAACGGTCCAGCAGAGTACTTCAAATCCCATTTTTGTGGCACGTTTCATCAGCTCTTTATTGATTGCGCCATAATTCAGGTCAAGACCGTCGAGGCCATGTTGTTTGGCTTCTTCCATGCGGCTATTGATTTTGGAAACCACTGACGAAAGCCAGTAACATTTGTTTTCAGGAAACATTTCTTTGGTAGCCAATATGGTTTCCCAGCCAAAACTAATAAAGGCAATCTGATCTTTTTTACCGCTTGCGTTAACAATTTCTTTTAGATAAGGAAGCACTTCATTAGAGCATTTTATTTCAACAACCAGCGTTTTTCCTTCGGGAATGGTTTCGATAACCTCCTCCAGGAACGGAATTTTCTCACCCTTATACTGCTCTCCTTTAAAAGAACCGGCATCCAGTTTTCGTAATTCAGCGGATGATGTCTTGCTTATTTCCAGATCCACGCCTGTTTGCCGTTTGGTGGAATGATCATGGTGAACCATCACCCGGTGGTCACTGGAAAGATGAACATCAATCTCAATGGCATCGGCCCCCAATTCCCAGGCCAGTTTTGCAGAAGCCACTGTATTCTCCGGAGCAAGATAAGAGGCTCCACGGTGCCCAATATATTCCTGAGCCTGAACACTTGAAACGATTCCCATCATAATCATCCATCCGTAAACTATTTTTCTCATCATTTGATTATTTAAATATCATTTCCCAAAGTTAATATTTAAGAACTTTTCCAAAGTTTAAAACTTTGGAAAAGGTTATATAAAAAAACACCTTCACAACCAATGGTCATGAAGGTGGTCTTCCAACGTCTCAAGTTTACAATGAAACCCTATTAATATTAGCATCAAGTATCAAGACCAATAGATCGTTAGATTTTAGATAATAGACATTAGACTGATTTACATTACTCCCATTTTCAGACCATTAACAATTTCGTCTATTAGATAAATTGAAGTTGTTTTTCAATTGCTTACAAAAGCTTAACGAACTATTGTTTTTAAAACTCCCCATTAAAAGAAGTAAGCGACTGATGTAATAAAACGAAACGCATCCACATCGTAGGTATCAGTCACCTTATATTGTGCGTCCGGTGTTCCGTAAGCGGCTACATGATAGATCCCTTCAACGCCTATCTTCACTTTTCCAGTGGTATAAGCTAAACGGGGTGAAAACCGCATGTAATTATCAATGGTGGAGCCAACGGCATAAACCGGTCCTGTGATATCGGTATCGGCACCAAGATTTTTGGTGTATCCGGCAAAAAAGCCCCAGGTTACTTTTCCCTTGCCCCCTTCAATATCGGCCCATAAAGAAGAGGCCGCTGTAGGCGTATAAGATTCAATCTGTTGTTCATCATCCGACACCTCCGACACACCGTATCCGCCAAACATGAACAGATGACTCAAATTCTTTCCATAGAGGTAGCCGCCGCGGATGGTAGCCCCTTTTAAACTCAACTTACCAAAGGCATTAATCATCATTCCGTTCACTGTTTCTTCAGTTTGATACCCGGTGGCAGAAACCAAACGAGGCTTCAGCTTCCAGAAACCGGCTCCTACACCCAGCAATAGTTTTTCGCCACGATAAACCAAACGGCTATCCACCTCTGGCATGCCGGTGTTCATTAAATACGACGGGGTGCGACCATTGGGACCTGCCGAAGCAAAATCCTGCTGTGCTGCCAGGGCTCCTGTCCATTCAAACCGTCCTCCTTTAACCGTATAGCTCACCTGCGGTGCCCGGCTAAGCGGATAAAACGGAATGGCTGCGCCAAATGACAATACTTTAGGAAACACCTCGGTGATAAAGAGCGGATGCCATGCTTTTCCCAAAAGCAACTCACTTTTATCCCATTTCAGCTTCAAATAGGCCTGGCGCAAACGCACAATACCTACCTTTTCATTGGTTGTTCCGAAGAAATCGGCTGAAATCATACCGGAGGTTTTAGCCCCCAATGCATCCGGCCCTGATATCAGGCCCTGGAGACGGGATGTGATTGCCAGGGCATTAAACTGCGACACAGCATTCAGATCCTTCCCATTGGGATCTTCACTAACGGCCGCCGGATAAAGCAGCACATCCCCGTCCCGGGCCGTCACCACTTGACGACTGTCGTAAATCATTTCATAATTAACGAAACCTTTCAACTTCAAACTCACCGGACTCTTCTTCTCCTGCCCCACGGTGATGGCACTAATCATCAGGAGTGTGTATATGGATAATACTATCTTTTTCATCTGTTTAAATTTTAGTATCAAGATTCAAGTATCAAGACACAAGACTGATGAACTCAGGGATACAAAGGCTCTGAGTTTTTTAATCATTCTTTTGTGTGTTTAATGCTTAAACATGATTCATTTGTATAATAGATTGTTAGAATTTAGATAATAGACATTAGACTGATTCACAATTTTGTCGATTGGAGAAATAGAAGCTATTTTTCAATTGGTTACAAAAGTTTAACGAACTATTGTTGTATTGACTATAAGTTAATCTCTTAATGAAGCAACATGAGAGTGATTGCCTTAACCCCAAACAATCATCACTTTTCATTCTTCCGATGAACAACCACTCTCATGACCCCATTTATTTTATTATTTTTCCACCGGGACTACTGCCACCTGGCGTACTTTATAGCGCATCATAAAGAACAGTCCCACACTGACAATGGCAGCGCCAATACCGGCTACATAAGAAGGAACCTGCGGTAATGAGAAGCCTTCCGGTGCAATAAGAATATAACTGGTAATAACAGCTGTCATAAAGATGGCGGGTATCAGGGCAATCCAGAACGATTTTCCTTGTTTCATCAGATAAACCGCGGAAGTCCAAAGTACCAGTGTGGCCAGTGTCTGGTTAGCCCAGCCAAAGTACCGCCAAATAATGGTAAAGTTTACCTGGGTAAGAATAAAGCCAACCAGGAATAACGGCAAGGTAATCATCAACCGTTTTCTGATATTCCCCTGCTTCAATCCCAGGGAATCGGCAATGGTCAATCGGGCACTACGGAAAGCCGTATCACCAGACGTGATAGGAGCTGCCACCACACCAATAATGGCCAGGAACCCACCAATCTTACCTAACAGTCCGTTACTGATTTCATTCACTGCCCAGGCGGCATTGTGTCCATCCTGTGCCATGGTTGAGCCCAGTTCGCGTACCCCTCCAAAGAAGGCCATGGCAGCAGCAGCCCAGATCAAAGCCACTATTCCTTCGGCAATCATGGTGCCGTAGAATATTTTACGCCCCTGCTTCTCGTTGGTGATACAACGTGCCATCAAGGGTGACTGAGTAGAGTGAAATCCCGAGATGGCTCCACAGGCAATGGTAATAAACAACAGAGGAAATACAGGATAATCGCCCGAATTAGCATGTAGGTTACTCAATGTCGTTGCTGACAATTCAGGTATTTCAAAACCGCCGAATACCATAGCCCCTGCTATTCCGAAAGCCATAATAAGTAAGGTTAATCCGAAGACAGGATAGATCTTTCCGATAAGTTTGTCAATAGGTACCATGGTAGCTATCAGGTAATACACAAAAATAATCGAAATAAGCATGGTCACATTTAAACCAGTCAGGTTATTAAGGATGCTGGCAGGTCCTTTTATAAATACTACACCTACCAGAATAAGTAAAATAACTGCGAAGAAACGCATGAAGTTCTTAAATCCGACTCCCAGGTACTTACCAACCACTTCAGGAATGGATGCTCCCCCGTGACGCACCGACAACATTCCTGAGAAATAATCGTGTACAGCCCCGGCAAAAATGGAACCAAATACAATCCAGATAAAGGCAATGGGTCCCCAAAGGGCTCCTGCAATAGCACCAAAAATAGGTCCCAGACCAGCAATATTAAGAAATTGAATAAGGAAGATCTTGGGCCAACTCATGGGCACAAAATCAACACCATCGTTTTTAGTCAAAGCCGGAGTGGGCTTGTTTCCATCTGCTCCAAAACTCCGCTCCACAATCTTTCCGTAGATGAAGTAACCCAACACCAGGGCAACAATCGAGGCAAAAAAGGTAATCATAGCTTGTTAATTTTGATTTACAATTGTAAAGGAATAGTAAATCAAAGCCCTATCCGCACAGACATTTACCCAATTACAGTGAGCAAAACACCCATTTGATGTGGGTATTTTGCGCCACTCCTGATGAAGTGAAGGTTTGTAGGTGTAAAAATATTTAAATCGTAAGTGATTTGACCAATTGTTAGATGTGGTCGAGGATGAAAAATGAATCCGCTGAGTAGTGAGCAGTAAACATTATACCTTTTCCAAAGTTTAAAACTTTGGAAAAGTTCACACCACAATGATCTTGTTTTTAATGGCGAACATCACCAGGCCCACAGAATTGCTACAGCCGGTTTTGGAGAACAGATTGGATTTATGCCGATCCACCGTGCGTTGGCTTAAATAGAGTTTATCAGCTATCTCCGCATTGGTCATCCCTTCACAGATGAGGGCAAGCACCTCCTTTTCACGGGCTGTGAGCGATATGGTTTCAAGCACCTGGGCCCTTTTCGATTTGGCATGCAACATTTGCAACAACAGTTCCTGTGAGAAGTAAGCAGCCCCTTCCAGTATCTTATCAATAGCTTTCAACAACTCATCCGGATCCGCATTCTTCAACAAAAAGCCCTTTACCCCTATATTGATTAACTCATTGTAATAGTCTTCTTCATTCAACATGGACAACACCAGGATATTCAAGTCGGGATATATCTCCAATGCTTTCCTGCCGGCTACCAGACCATTCATCTCCGGCATATTAATATCGAGTAATACCAGGTCGGGTTTGATCACACTCAATGCTTCCACAAACTCCTTCCCGTTAGAGAACTCACCCATTATTTCATAGTTTTCAAAATCCTGAAGCATCAGCTTCAGGCCTTCCCGGAACAAACGGTGATCGTCAACTATTGCTATGGTTTTCTTCATCGGTATTCGATTTAACTGACATTTCCCATATGTGTTTAAAACCTATAAAGCTTGCTTTGCAAGCATTTTGCCAACCGCGAATTTATCGAATTATACGAATTGCTTTTCGTTGAAAAGCTCATAAAACCACGCCATGGTTTAATATTCGTTTAATTAGTAGAATTCGCGGTTAAGTAAATTGTAATTGACTCATAACAATAGATCGTTAGAATTTAGATAATAGACATTAGACTGATTTACATTATTCCCATTTTCAGACCATTAACAATTTAGTCAATTAGATAAATTGAAGTTGTTTTTCAATTACTTACAAAAGTTTAACGAACTATTGTCATAATCGGCCAGTACTTCTATGGTATTTTTTGCATGCACTTAAAATTTAATGTTTTATAAGACATGGGAAACATCAGGATTTAAGATCACAAATCAGAGTCTTTGATTACAACTATTAACCCTTACGCATCTACTCGGCTCTATGTTTTTTCATATTAAGGGTAAGATCTGCCACAAAGCCCCAATCCTCCTGGGAGGAAAAGACAATCTTTCCATCAATACTGCGCACCCGGGTTTGAATATTCAACATACCCATCCCTGAACCACCTTCTTCCTGAAGCATCTCCTGCGGCAACCCACGTCCATTATCCCTATACAGCAGATGCAATAACCATTTTTTGCGTTCAATCTTTATCTCCAGAGAAGAGGCACCACTGTGTTTAATGGTATTATTGATCATCTCGGTCACAATCCGGTACAACGCCAGTTCCGTTTGCCGGCAGAGCCGTTTTTCCATGCCTTCTGCCTCAAAGGAGGCCTTAATGATATTGGTAACATTGAGCCGGCTCACAAAATTACGCAAGGCTGAAATCAGCCCGAAGTCGGTCAATGATTGCGGACTCAGGTTATTGGATATCTCACGGATACTGGAAATAGCTTCATTGATGGCCTCCTCGCTCAATGCAAACACTTTGGTTCGCCGTTCCTCTGAGGCGGTTTTGGCCAGTGTTGCCAGGTAGAGCTTCAGGCTGGAGAGCAATGGCCCGATGGAATCATGCAGGTCGCGGGCAAAACGGCTTCGCTCCTTCTCTTCGGTTTTAATGATGGCATTCAGCACCTGGCGTTCCACCTCCTGGCGCCGGCTGATATCCCGGATGGCCACCAGGATAAACTGGCCGTCGGAAAAATCAATGAGGTTAAACACCACATCAGCGGGAAAGACCGTTCCATCCTTCCGCTTAATCTGCGATTCAAAAAAAAGCAGATTCTTTTTATGGCTCAACGGCTTAATATACCGCTGCACCAGCACTTCGTTATTGTGTTGCGTATCCAGGTCACCAATCATTAACCGCGAAATCTCCAGGTTATCATACCGGAGTGAATGAAGGGCAGCAGCATTCGCTTCAATGATATGTCCCGAATGATCGGCAATAACGATACTCTCGCGCACCTGTTCGTAAAGTGAACGCCACCGGTTCTCACTGGCCCGCAAACGTTCTTCATCCAGTCGCTGGCGGACTTCGGCTTGCTTTCTTTTGGTGATATCGTTATGCGTCCCCACCAACAGAGACGGCGCCCCAGAACCATCCCATTCCAGTATTTTTCCTCTTGACAAAAGCCACACCCAATCGCCACGCACATCTTTTATTCTGAATTCGATAAAATAACTATCCAGTGCCCCTTTGATGTATCCTTCCCGTTTGGATTGAACCAATGCGATATCATCCGGATGAATGAGGGCATCCACAAAATCGATGGTTTCCTTCACCTTATCTATTGAGTATCCCAGGCGTTCCCATGTTTGATGACTCATCCGAAAAGCCCCATCCGGAAGCGAATACTCCCACACACCATCGGAACTCACATCCAGCATCATCAATAAACGCCGCCGCCCGGCTTCCAGCAACAGGTTGGCCTCTTCGAGCTCGGCCGTGCGCTCCCTGACCAAATCTATTAACCGGTGACGGTGGGTATCCAGCTCCCGGTTTTGCTGCACAATCTGCTCTTTCTGCTTTTCCAGCATCTCATTGGCAGCCCTCAACGCCGCGGTTTTCTCGTCTACCCGTCTGTCCAATTCACGATTCAGCGCCAGCAGTCGTTTCGCCTTACGCCGGTTGCGCCTCTCATTAAGCAGAACCATGGTAATCAGCAACACCACGAAGACGCCCAGCACGATTAACCAGATACCCCACTTTTGCATGAAAGTGGGCGGCTGATTAATAATAAAGCTTCCTTCGGGCAACATCTCCGGCTTCAGTCCATAACGCACCATCTGGTTATAATCGAACTTCAAATGGTTATAACCCTGCCAAATGATGGGTAGACTGTCCGGATCACTGCCTCGGATAATGTCTAATACAAGACTGGCTCCCAGCCGGCCCTGGTCATACCCACTGGTAAGCATGCCTCCCACAATGCCTTTACCCAGGTAAAACTCCCAGCCGCTATACACCGGCACTGTAGTCACCGAGCGTATCATCTCAATATTTTCCTGGTAGGAGATATAACGTCCCTCCCTGTCGAGGCTGAAATTGGTAAGCAGAATAACACTGGAATCATTGAGTTGATTAACCTGTTGCATCAACTCGGGGATGGTAACATCAGAAATAAACCGGTAACGAACAGGCGTATTCAGCAAAGGCCAGAAATCACGGATGTATTGTCCATTAATGCGGGCCGATACGGTGTTGCCATCATTAATAATAACTACTTCCCTGATGTTTGGATGAAGCTGCAGGATCAATTCTGCGGTCTGCCGGAAATCTATCTGCTCAGTCACACCGGTGATCTTATCCATGCCGGCAATCAGGGAATCGGAAAACTGGTCGATGGCACAAAACACCAGGGGAATATCTTTAAAGAACTCATCGCGGTGATCGCGCACAAAATAGAGGGCATTATTATCGGAAACCAGGATGGCTTCAAAAGGGATATCGTAGTGTTTGGTCTGATACAGCTGGTACAGCTCTTCGAAATAGATGGAATCGATATTCCGTTTGGAGTCCAGGTACTCGAAATGTACCTCAATATCCTTTTCCTGTCTGAAGACGGATTGCATGCCGCGGGTTATGTTATCGGTCCAGCTTAATCCCTGGTGGTAGGAGTGCAAGACCAATACCTTCTTTTTCTGAGCGAAACCAGAGAGGGCAAAACCTGCCAGCAATAACGCCGCTAACCATTTAGATAATCTGCTCATACATCTCGATGTGATAGATTGATTTACCAATAACGTGTTTGCGTAAAGGTAAGTATCTCTGAAAAACAATGACCCTGTGCACCCCTTCCGGGATAACAATCTGTTTTCAAAACAATAGTAACAACCAATTCGTTCACTGTCTCACGGGATAATAAATCGGCTTGGTATAAGATTGTGATAGACCCTACTCAATAAATAGGATTAATGCCTGATACCTGAACTAACACATCCGTGTGTACTGCCATGAGGTATATCTCATCTCTTTCTAGAATCAAACCACAACCCTTTTCTACCGACAGAGGTAGAACCAGCAGGTATATCTCATCTCTTTTTAGAATCAAACCACAACTGATTTGCCGCGACTACCGACATAAACAAAGGTATATCTCATCTCTTTTTAGAATCAAACCACAACTGGCATCAGGAATAATTACAACCGTCAAACGGTATATCTCATCTCTTTTTAGAATCAAACCACAACTCTTTTCCTTAATTACCATCTTCTGTTTCAGGTATATCTCATCTCTTTTTAGAATCAAACCACAACTTTTGCTATTAAATTCCATTACTCAATTGGGTATATCTCATCTCTTTTTAGAATCAAACCACAACTTATCTGCATAATAGAAGTACACACGCGGTGGTATATCTCATCTCTTTTTAGAATCAAACCACAACTTTTGCTATTAAATTCCATTACTCAATTGGGTATATCTCATCTCTTTTTAGAATCAAACCACAACAGAGCCCGCTGTAGCCCACTGTTTATAAGGCATTGGGGCCAATAAAAAATTAAAAAAATGGGGTACTGAAGCGGCATGAGCCTAAAAAAAGGTCATTTTTTTCAGAATCAACACATCAAAGAACGGGCGTTAAAGATACTATTATTAATCTTTTCCAAAGTTTAAAACTTTGGAAAAGGTCTTTTTAAAAAAGCTCCAGTTGTTTGGGGGTTTCATCGGGTGGGTGGCACTCAGCTCCCCAAATATTCACCATGTTACTGTATTGCTTATCGGTAATACACAGGATACTCACCTGCCCTTTACCTGGCACCAGTTTTTTTATGCGGTTTACATGTACCTCTGCGCTCTGTTTACTGGCACAGTGCCGCATATACACACTTAATTGCATCATGGTAAAACCATCTTTCATCAGGTCTTTACGGAAACGAGACGCCAACTTGCGTTGTTTCTTTGTGACCACCGGCAGATCAAAAAATACAAATAGCCACATAATGGAGTATGCATTTAAACGAGTATGTTCCATCGATAGATCGATTTTAATCTTTTCCAAAGTTTGAAACTTTGGAAAAGGTGGGGGTACATTGCCCCGGCAAGATTAAAATTCAGGATAGAGCACCTTTTTCTCTTCACCACTGTAGCAGCGGGCCAGCGAAGCGGTGGTATGCGATAACGCTACCATTAATGGCCGTTTGACGACCCCGATGCAGACATCACAGGTAAGCACATTTAATAAATAAGCTTTGGTCTCTTTCGCGAGGATGAGCTCGTCGTTGCCCGATTCCCAGAGTTGATGCACCGCCTGGTCCACATAGGGACGGTAAGGCTCCATGATATCGTCAGCCAGGCAATAAGCATTATAGCGATTACGATGATGAATACCCAGGGTGGGCAACAGCCCTGACCCGGTCAATGCGCGAGCTACGGCGGCACGCAACACAATGTAACCATAGTTTAAAAACTGGTTGGGCGGCACCCCAAAGCGATCACGTATAAAACCATGGTTAAATAACCGGTTCCAATATTCGCGGGCAGCCACAGCCTCCCGATTAGACGCATCGTCACTCTTGACTTCTGCGGCCAGCGAAGCCAACGATCCTGTTGGTTTGTTCAAACCCTTTAACAGGGCACATTGGTTTTTTGACCTTTTCCAAAGTTTGAAACTTTGGAAAAGATGTAGGCTATGGAAAAGGTGGGCGCACTTTGGAAAAGATTTTAATAGTCAAACGACCCATCCATAGGCCCCTGGTGGCAATAAAGAAAATTGCTCAATCCATTGAACCGCTCCAAAACCCCGGAGTAATCCACCAGCGTATTTTGTTGTTTTACGATGGCGTTAAATGATGAATATTTCCATTGGCCGGGCTGCGCAAAACCAAGTATCATGGAATTGAAGTGGATGTAGTTGACCAACCGCAAGAAATAGTGCTCATTGGTGACTTTTTTACGCTTGAAGTTTTTAATAAACAGGCTCCCCTTGCGGTGGTAAGTTTTATTATAGGCTTGTGTGTAGGAGCTGAAGAGGTTGGCAAATTGTTTGGACA
>RHGE01000008.1 GCA_004296775.1 Marinilabiliaceae bacterium JC017 | reverse complement strand
TGGATGCCTCTATTAAAACCAAAAATCTATCACAGTAATTACTCAGCAAAACCGGGTTAAGAGGAACCGTATGCGGGAAAGCCGCTCGTGCGGGTCTGTGGGGGAGCGGTGAGGTAACAAGCCGCTCTACCCGGAACATGTTGTTCAATTTTATTGTTGTCTATGCTGTCAATAGATCGTTAATCATTAGTAATTGTATGAGAATCATTTCATAATTCAAGCTGTTATGAGATTACCAATGAATTTGATATAAGTAGGTCTAATGTCTATTATCTAACGATCTATTGTCTTGTTAAAACAATCAGTTAAAGGCAACATCCCTCGAAGAGGCTTTTTTTTCAGGTCACTCCTGAAAAAACATAGGTATCTTATCCATAGTATTCGCTTCCTTTTTGTAATCCGGGTCATGCATAATCTTGATACATTATACTAATGTCATAGTGTTTTTGTGGTTTGTCCAGGTTAGATGCTATTTTCCGTCGGCCATATTTGCGTCCCTCCTTGTTTATACGGTGTTGTAAAAACGTAACAAACAGATAATGAATCTGCCTGCATAGTTTCGTCTATTTGATTCTTTACATCATTTATTCATCTCCTATAGCGTAGAATCTTTTAATTCATGATCAACAGTCAATTTGTTCACAGTAGGTAATTAAATAGTCTCCGTTTGAGTAAAATCATTTTCTAAATATGATATGATTTTAAATAAAAATAGGAAGATCCAGTCGGTATTTAATTATAATCATTCTAAATCATAAGATGAGTTTTCTAATAAAGAATTGAATTAATCTTATTAAAACATTAATCTATATACTTTTAATTTTCATTTATCTAATATTTTATTGCTCTAATATTATCTTATCAAGTATCAATACAAATTAAAATCAGATTACAACAAATAAAAAAAAGAAAATATAAATTTGCAAAAGAAAGAAATAAATTAAAAATTGCATATATGTTTTATCTTTCAGATACATGTATATATAGTATAGCCTAAGATATTAACAGAAAATATGCATTACACAAAGCTGAAAAAGGATGAATTTCTGGATAAGACTAAGAGATTGATCCGTCGAAGCAAAGATGAAAAAATGCGGGAGGCATTTTTAGCTTATGGATATAACGACCAACGTTTATCCGAAGGTGAAGAGATGTATAGCAAGCTTTCTCGAATATCAGATGACCATGTCATGAAAGCACGCATGAAGGTATATTGGTTTTCTATTAAGCAAGAGCAGTTGGTAAAGGCGCGGAAAATGTATATGAAGTATTTGAAAATTGCCCGCATAACCTTTGACGATAATGAGGATGCTAAAAAATCACTGCTTTTGGAAGGCCCCCGTGCACGGACTTATAAAGAGTGGTTTTATCAGGCGTCATTGTTTTGTCGTAACATAACCCGCCATGAAGAGTTTCTCGAACCCTTCAGTCGTTATGGAGTCCAGGTGACACATATTGCTGCATTAAGAGCAGAACTGGATAAACTCAGTGAACTATCAGATAAGTGTGTCAAGATTTCCGGGGAATTAAAGAAACTAACCCGTGAAAAGAAGGAGATGACCATCACTTTTCAACATTGGATCAGTGATTATATAAAAATTGCGCGCATTGCCCTGGAAAACGATCCGGCCATACTTGAAGGGCTTGGGGTGTCTGTTCGGTATTAAGCCATATAGTGTTGTGTGATTTGGTGCTGGAAATGAACGATTGGTATTGCTCAATACCTTTATTGTCGCGTGTTAATTTGATGAGAAAGGGACAATGACTTCAGTGACCTTGTTGATAACTGGTTTGTGAACTGATATGTGGATAGAGAAAGCCATCTTTCGGTGCTACTCTTTTGATCAGAACATAAGGTTTTAGTGTCTAAAAGAAAATAATTGTGATGAATCACCTGTTTTCCGTGGTCTAGAGCACGAAAGGGTGAAACTTATTAGGTGGAGAGGCGTACAAACGTTAAATATTGTTAATCACTCATTGAAATTTAGACCGTTTCTTAACAGGAGAGGTTTACGGAGTTAATTCAAGGAGGGATAAAGAAAAAATTTTGAGAAATAGTAGTATAAAAGCTACAATATGAGGTCGTTCCTGATGGAGAGCAAAGGAAAAAACCTTGTTTTATATGTTAATGTGAAAGTAAAAATTCTTGTTTTGTCTAACGCTAATGGCTAGCTGTTGATAACATTTTAATAGAAATATCGGCTAAGACCATTATGGATAAAAGAATAAAATTATTTTTGCTATTTGGAGAACAACCATCTATCCAAATAGTTTTTGGGGACTAGATAAACTTACATCTATGAACAGAATGAAATATTTCAGAACTCTTTTAGTAGTTTCCTTGGGTATGTTGATGCTTTGTGCGCAGCCAATCCATGGTCAAAAAGAGATTTCTAGGAAAGAGAAAAGGACAATTACGAATTATTTCAACCAAATGTATAAGGCCAAGGGGCCTATTCTAAAAAGTGCATCAGGTGCAACTGGAACAATTCCTAGTTTAGGTGATTCATACTGTTCAGAGAGTAGTCCGGAAGATCTTGTTCCACCTAGCTGGGACCCGGCAGCCAAGTCTATTGAATGGACCATCACCACTTTTGTTGGTAAGGCAGTGGAGCATCCTGAATGGGGTGAGTATGTAGGGACCGGGCAGTCTACTGTTTTTCGTTTTTATCCTGATAAGGTTGATCCTGCCTATTACGGCGTGAGGATTTATTTTAGTTATATTCAGCTCAATGAAATCGGCTTACCGGTGGGATCTACAAACAATGATTATACAATTGTTTATCAGACGCCGTCGGTATTTGATTTTGGATCGGATCAGGGTGTTTGTCAAGGTGAGTCTGCTACGTTAACTCTGGCGGGATCGGAAACAGGAATAGAATACTTCTTATTAAATAGTTCGGGAAATCCGGTTGGATTTCCAATGAATGGGTCTGGAGGTCCAATCGATTTTTCAGTTTCAGCTGCGGATACCTATACGGTGGAAGCAAAAAATTCCGCAGATAATGCTTGTGTGAAGGCGATGAATGGTTCTGCTACTGTTACGGTTAATCCAAAACCAAATCCAATTGCATCAAATGGTGGTCCAGTATGTGAAGGGAAAAACTTACAATTAACCGCCGCCCCCGATGGGTTAACAACTTATGCATGGTCTGGTCCTGATGGCTTTTCTAGCAATGAACAGAGTCCTTTAATTAGTAGCATAACAGCTGATAAGGCTGGAACTTATATATTAACCGTAACCGATGGTAATAGTTGTCAGAATACGGCAACCACCGATGTAATAGTATATGAAAATCCTACCGTAACGGTTTCCAATAGTAGTCCGGCTTGTGTTGGATCGCAAGTTACCATAACAGCGGTTCCTGCAGGGGGATCCGGTACAGGTTATACATTCAGCTGGAAAAAAGACGGTGTTGATTTGGGGATTGCTACCGCCCAAATTACTATAGGGGCAGCTGCAGTAGTAGATGCTGGTGAATACGAAGTGACAGTTACGGATAGTCATGCATGTTCAAGTGTAGCTTCCGCTAAAACTATTGTTATTGTAAATGAAAATCCACAAATCGATAACCTTACCTATAATGATCCTGTTTGTGTTGGATCAACACTTAAATTAACTGCTGCCCCATCTGGTGGAAGCGGGACTTATGTAACGTATGCCTGGACAAAAGATGGAAATCCAATAATTGGAGAGACTGGTTCTACTTTATCTATTGCTAATGCCCAATTAGCAGATGCTGCTAATTATGGGGTGAAGGTTACTGATAGTAATGGCTGTGAAAGTACAGAATTAGTTGTCAATGTAGTTGTTAATGCATTGCCTAATCCTACGGCAAGCAATAGTGGGCCTGTTTGTGAAGGAAAAAATCTGGAGTTGGATGGAGGTCCCGATGGATTGACTTCCTATTCTTGGTCTGGTCCCGATAGTTTTACGAGCAATGAACAAAAACCGTTAATTAATAATGTAACCCTTGTCAATGCCGGGACATATACCTTAACCGTAACGGATGGGAATACTTGTGAAAATTCGATAACCACGGATGTTATTGTTTATGAAAACCCTACAGTGACAGTTTCTAATAGTGGACCGGTTTGTGTAGGTTCTCAGGTTACAATAACTGCTGTTCCGGCAGGAGGTTCTGGAGCAGGTTATTCTTTCAGTTGGAAAAAAGGAGGCGTTGATTTAGGAATTACAACGGCACAAATTACTATTGGGGCTGCTGCGATAAATGATGCTGGTGAGTACGAAGTGACTGTGACTGATAGTCATGGGTGTGCAAGTGTTGCTTCTGCAAAAACCATTTTAATAGTAAATGAGAATCCACAAATAGATAATCTTAGTTATAATGATCCGGTTTGTGATGGGTCACTATTAAGTATTACGGCTACAGCATCAGGAGGTGACGGTAATTATGTTTACATCTGGAAGAAGGACGGTGTAGTTATTCCGGGTGAAACCAATGCTGTGTTATCAATAGCTAATGCGAAGCCTGCTGATTCCGGTAATTATGAGGTGATTGTTAAGGATTTAATTGGCTGTGAGAGCTCAGCTTCAAATATAAATGTAACCGTTCATGCCCTTCCAAATCCAACGGCTACTAATGACGGACCTGTTTGTGAGGGAGGAGACGTTGAGCTGACCGGAGGTCCTGATGGATTGACTTCTTATTCATGGGTTGGACCTGAAAGTTTTACCAGTAATTCTCAGAAGCCCTTGATTAGTGGGGTAACGTTAGGTAAAGCTGGTACATATACTTTAACAGTAACTGACGGGAATACTTGTCAGAATTCTGTGACTACCGATGTGGTGGTCAATGCTAATCCTACCGTGACGGCAACAAATAGTGGTCCGGTTTGTGAGGGGAAACAAATAACTATTACTGCTACACCTGCCGGAGGGTCCGGAACTGGATATACCTACTCGTGGAAAAAGGATGGTGCTGATCTTGGATTTACAACCGAGCAAATAACAATTGGAGCCGCTGCTATCGGTGATGCCGGAACTTATGAAGTAACAGTAAAAGATGACAATGCTTGTTCAAGTATTGCAGCAGCTGCTACTTCCGTTGTTGTTAATGAAAATCCTACTATTACTGATTTTAGTAGTAATAGTCCTGTTTGTCAAAATACTCAGTTAACTATTACCGCTACTGTAGCTGGCGGCAGCGGAAATTATATTTATAAATGGGAGAAGGATGGTATTCTTCTAACAGGTGAAACGTCTGATGTAATCAGTATTTCAAATGCAGAAATTAGTGATGCTGGTAGTTACAAAGTAACGGTTCATGATGATCTTGGTTGTGGTGATGTAACTCAGACAACCAATGTTGTTGTTAATGCTGCTCCTACCGTATCCGCAGTAAATAACGGACCGGTGTGTATTGGTAAGCAAGCTGTCATAACTGCAACACCTGCAGGAGGTTCTGGCGCTGGTTATACTTTCTCGTGGGAAAAAAACGGTGCCGATCTTGGAATTAGTACTGGACAGATAACTATTGGTGCCGCAGGAGTTGATGATGCAGGTATTTATAAAGTAACTGTTACTGATGGACTTGCCTGTCAAGCTATTAGTTCAGCAACAACCGAATTGGTTGTTTTGGATAATCCTGAAATTACAACATTGGTTTATAATGATCCGGTTTGTTTGAATAGTGAATTAAGCATTACTGCTACAGCAACAGGAGGAAGCGGTAATTATGTTTATGAATGGAAGAAGGCCGGTGTTGTAATACCTGGACAAACTGCTGCTGTGCTAACAATAACGAATGCCCAAATTAGTGATTCAGGAAATTATGAAGTAAAAGTAAGTGATGATGAAGGTTGTGGAAGTGCTACAAAATCAATTGATGTTACTGTTCATCCTTTGCCAACTCCAACTGCTTCAAACAATGGAGCAAAATGTGAGGGTAGCAACCTTCAGTTAATAGGTGGACCAGATGGTTTTGCAGCATATTCTTGGGAAGGCCCGGATAGTTATGCTAGTAATGAACAAAGTCCTTTAATTACTAATATTTCAGTAGGACAAGCCGGGGCTTATAAACTGACTGTAACAGATGCAAATACTTGTCAAAATTCTGTAGTTACGGATGTGATTGTAAATCCTAATCCTACAGTAACCGTAGTCAATAGTAGTCCGGTTTGTGAAGGAAATCAAGTTATTATAACTGCCACACCTGCTGGAGGTTCCGGTACAGGTTATACATTCTCATGGAAGAAGGATGGTGAAGATATGGGAATTGCCACTGGTACGATTACCATCGCAAATGCGACATCTGATGATGCCGGTATTTTTGAAGTAACTGTAACAGATGATAATGCATGTGTTAGTCAGGTAGCTGCAATAACTGAAGTGAAAGTTAACAGTAGTCCTGTAATTACAGGTTTAACAAGTAATAGTCCTGTCTGTGAAGGTAGTTCTATAACTATTGAAGCTACAACGGCAGGAGGAGCTGGTGATTATGTTTATGTTTGGAAGAAAGATGGTACTGTAATTGCTGGTGAGAGTAATTCTACATTAACAGTTAATAAAGCAACGCCTGCTGAAGGAGGTAATTATGAGGTTACCGTTACTGACAAAATAGGATGTGGAAGTGCTTCCTCTTCTGTTAATGTTGTAGTTCATGCCGCTACTATTGTGGTGGCTAATAATGATGGAGCTGTTTGTGAAGGTGCTGATCTTCAATTGAACGGTGGACCTGATGGAATGATTTCTTATTCATGGACAGGTCCGGATACTTATACCAGTAACATACAGAGTCCGGTGATTAACGGAATCACTCTGGCAAAAGCAGGTACATATGCATTGACAATTGTAGATGGAAATAATTGTTCATATTCAGCTACAACAGATGTAGTTGTTAATGAAAATCCTACAGTAAATGTGGTTAACAGTAGTCCGGTATGTGTTGGAAAACAGTTAGTTCTAACTGCTACTCCGACAGGTGGTTCCGGAACTGGATATACTTATAATTGGGAAAAAGACGGAGTGGATTTAGGAATATCTACTTCTGATATTACAATTGCTTCTGCTGCAATAATAGATGCAGGAACATACAAAGTTACTGTAACTGATGATAATACATGTTCCAGTGTTGATGCTGCTACCACCGATGTTGTTGTTAATGAGAATCCAATAATTGAATCTTTAATAAGTAATAAGCCCGCCGTTTGTGAAGGTAATGAGTTAGTCATTACGGCTACAGCATCAGGAGGAGCTGGTAATTATGTTTATATATGGAAGTTTAATGGTGTAGAAATTGCAGGAGAAAATAATTCAGTCCTTACCATTGATAAGGCTCAGCCGTCTGATGGTGGTGAATACTCAGTGATTGTAACTGATAAAAATAGTTGTGGAAGTGCAGAGGAAAAAATTACAGTTGTTGTTAATGCTGCTCCTACAGTTACCATTGATAATAAAACTCCTGTATGTGTGGACCAACAAATTGTTTTAACAGCTAACTCAACCGGTGGCTCTGGTTCAGGTTATACTTTCAGTTGGAAAAAGGATGACGTTGATTTGGGAATTACTACTGCTCAAATAACTATTGCTAATGCTTCAATTGGTGATAATGGATTGTACGAGGTTACGGTAACCGATGATAATGGTTGTTCAGTAATCACTTCAGCAAAAACAAATGTAATAGTTAACGAGAATCCAAAAGTTTCAGTTGTTAATGATGGACCTGTTTGTGAAGGTAGTCAGTTAGTCTTAACGGCTACACCAACTGGAGGTTCAGGAACTGGTTATAAATTTGAATGGAAGAAAGATGGGTTAGATCTTGGATTTACTACACCTGAAATAACTATAGCTTCAGCTTCTGCGGTAGATGCAGGACTGTATGAAGTAAAAGTATCCGATGATAATACTTGTTCGAGTGATGTTGATAATACAACTGTGGTGGTTAATGAATTACCAATCGAGTATAATCTTGTTACACCTAACGGTAATGATGAAGAGACTGGATGTAATGGTGGTACTGGATGGGTGATTGGTGTTGATAATTCTCAAACAGGAGTTACATATCAATTATTGTTAAATGGTGGGGTGACAGAAACGTTACCAGGAAATGATGGTGATGCTCTTTCTTTTAGTGCGCAGTTAACGATTGGGGTCTATACAATATACGCTGTTAAGGATGCAACAGGGTGTAGTCAATTAATGACAGGTACTTTCACCATTTTGGGTGATGGATCTGATGTGGCATTTGATGTAAGTGGAGTACCCGCGGATGGAAGATATTGTGAAGGGGGAGATGGAGTGGAAATAAAGCTTGAAGGATCTCTTGATGACAATACTGTAGATTATATTCTATATAGAAATGGAATTGATACAGGTGTGAAAAAACCTGGAAATAATGGAGAGATTTCTTTTGGGAAATTTACAGAGGAAGGGACATATACTGTTCGGGTTAAATCTTCTTCTGGTTGTGATTTCCCCATGAACGGAAATGTTGTAGTGAAAAAAGTTGCAACGCCAAAGAGTTATGATTTACTGATTGACAAAAACGGTCATTATTGTGATGGTGGTGCGGGAGTTAATATTGAGATTGCCGGACAACAAAAAGACTATCTATATCAATTGTATAAAGATGGAGTGTCTTTAGGCACTGCTGTACCTGGTAGTGTAGATGATGATAATGAACCGCTGAAATTTGCCGGTCCATTTACTGAGGCTGGAGAGTATTCAGTTCAAGTAACTATTCCAGGTGTTGGATGTCAGGCAATGATGAATAATAATGTAACTGTTGTCGTGGATCCATTACCAACTGTGTATACTGTTACCACAGATGGTGATTATTGTGAGGACAAGAGCACCTTTATCAGGCTAGACGGTTCAGAGGCTGATGTGCATTACCGTTGGGAGAGAAATGACGGTACCGTAGGAACATGGACTGATGGGAATGGTGGAGTTATGGCGTTTGAAATTTCTGATGGAGGTATCTATTCTGTTTCCGCAGAAAAGACGGATGGTATTACCGGCTGTGCGATCGAAATGAATGGAAAAGTTACTATACTAGAGAAACCTCTGCCAGATCATAAAATTGTTTTTGAGTTAAGTCATGAAGGAACTGGTTGTGGTGATGGTGATGTGATTACAGTTAGAAATTCTGAAATAGGAGTTATTTATGAATTAGCTAAAAAGAGTAGTGGAGTTTTAGTACCAACTGGAAACCAGGTAACAGGAACCGGAGGTGATATTGACTTTAATAGTGTAGTTGATAAAGCAGCCAGATATTATGTGCTCGCAAATCTTAATGGATGTGAAAAGCAACTGGATGGTTTTGTTGATGTGGATGTTCCGGGAGCTATTAATAAGTATAATGTTACCGGTTCCGGGGATATTTGTAATGGAGATCCTGGTGTGGTGTTTGGATTAGATAGCTCGGAGGATGGAGTGAAGTATACATTATATCTTGTTGATGGTGCCGGTGCTGGAGTTGATAAAATTATTAATGCACAAGTAGGATCGGGAAGCACGTTAACATTTGATTTAGCCAATGAAGAAGGAACATACTATGTGTTAGGAAATAGTGGAGTGTGTGATGTTGAAATGTTGAATCGTGTAACACTAACGGTTAATTCTTTACCAGTTGCATATCAAATGACTGGTTCCGGTTTCTTCTGTGATCCTGCAGAGGGTGCTGTTATAGGTATTGATGGTTCTGAAGAAAAAGTTGAATATACGTTACAGTTTAATGATGGAGCAGGAAATCGTAATTGGGCTACAGCCGTTGGCGGTGCCAGTGCGGAGCCTATTGTTTTTGGTAAGTATACAGATTTAGGAGATTACACAGTTATCGCAAAAACCGAAAAAGGATGTACGTCAAGCATGAATGGTACTGTGAAAACACAACAGGTTTCGGCCCCAACTGATTTTAGAGTAAATTCGGATAAAACTGAATACTGTGATGATGAGGCAGGTGCTGATTTGGTAATAGAGCATTCCGAATCCGATGTTGTCTATCAGGTATTGGATGCTAGTGATGTTATCGTAGCTGAGATACCAGGTGATGGATCTGATAATCTTAAGTTAGGAACATTTAAAGATAATACGTATAAAGTTGTTGCTGCTTATGGCGGAGATGCTTGTCCTGTTAATATGAATGGTGGTGCAAGTATTAGTATTACGGAGATTAATCGTCCTAAGAAGTATAATCTTTCAGTTAATAATGATAATGTATGCGGTACTAGCGGTACTGTCTTGACATTGGATAATAGTGAGAATGGTATTATGTATCAATTATTAGGTGATGATGTAATAGTTTCTGGTGAGGAGAAATTGGGAGATGGAAGTCCAGTAAATTGGAATGTGTCTGAAAGTGGTAGTGGTACTGTTATTTATGAAGTAAATGCAGTTAATGCCGGAGCTTGTGAATTATCCATGGGAACTGTTGATGTCAATTACAAAGCAGCTCCTACAGAAGTCAACGTTATTCCGGTAAATCCAAGTTATTGTCAAGGTAGTGAAGGTGTGAAGATTGGTTTAGAAACCAATGAAGATGGGGTTGGCTACGAATTGGTAAATAATGTTGATGAAACCGTTGATTTCATAAGAGGAACAGGTTCTGCAACACCAAGTTATTTCAGTATTCCTCATGAAGCAGGGACATATACAATTAAATCGACATATTTAGCATCTGGATGTGAACACACCTTTATTACTCCTATAGTAATCAATGAGCAGGAAGGACCAGCCAAATTAGCAGTAGTCACAGAAGGTGGTCGAAATCTAATTGGTGATGAAGTCATAATTGAAAATTCAGTTAGTGGGGTTACCTATCAGCTATATTTTAATGATACTTCGGTAGGAGATGCTATTGTTTCCAATGGAGGTAGGATTTCATTTGGTGTACAGAATGAGGCTGGAAATTATACCGTCCAGGCTACAAATACCAATGGATGCCAAAATTGGATGGAACAGTTAGTTTTATCTGCCGATTTAATTCCTGATAGTGATATTAGTTCGCCCAAAGCGGATTGGTGTGAAGATGATGAACCGGTCATACAAATTGATGGAACTAAAACTGGTATTCGTTACGATGTATATAATGAAGCCGGGCAAGTTGTTGGTCAAGGAAATGGTAATGGTGGTACGATTTTGATAAAGGACAAGACCCCTGTTGATTTTGATGGTGCAAGTAATAGACTTCTTGAGTATAGAATTAGTGCAACTGACATCAATTCAGGACAAACTAAAGATTTGGGAAGTCAAGAAGTTACAGTGTGGCAAGAGCCGACTGTATTTAATGCAACTTCATATTATGGATCAAGTAAGAGTGAAGATTCAAAGTTGTATGATGATGATGAACATTTGCCGGTTAAATCTGTAGAAATTGCAAAGTGCCAGTTATCTGAGAATGTAATAATCAGTTTGAATAATTTCGAAAAGGATTTTGTTTATCGTCTGTATTATGACTCCTCTAATGCGAATAATTTTGATGAAGTACCTGGTTCGCAAAAGATCGGAGGATCCGATAATCTGGATTGGACATTGAGTAAATTTGGTTATTATAAAATTGGAGTGGATAATAAGGGTTGTGCATCAGTTAGATTTATGCGGGATAACAGTCATATTAAACTTAGAAAGTATGCTAATCCATTGGCAGTAAAAGATACTCTACGGGTTGAATCTGGTTATACGGTAGGTGATATTGATGTATCGTTGAATGATAATGTAGATAATGGAGGATTAAGAGAAAAAGATGGATCAATAAGTTATAAGTTTGAGGTTATTGATCCGGATAAATTACCTGAAAAAGAGCAATATCAACATATTGGTACATCTACTATTATTGATTCGCATATGAGTTATACCAAGCTTCCTGGTTTCTTTGGTAAGGATTCACTGGCTTATAGGATATACTTATCTGATGAAATCAATTGTCGAGATATTTCCGATACTGCTAAAGTTTTAGTTATTGTAGGGAATAAGAAATTAGATGGAAAATCGATTTTAGTTCCCAATGCATTTTCTCCTAATTCAGATGGTTATAACGACCTGTTTGTTATCAGTGGAATTGATAACATGTCATCATCCAGTTTAGAAGTTTATAACAGATGGGGAACAATCGTTTATCGATCTAAAGGGCAGAAATATGCAAATGACTGGGATGGTAAAGCTAATGCTGGTTCTATGGTTTCTATTGGAGAAGATTTGCCTAATGGTACTTATTTCTATGTGTTTAAAGTAGCTGTAATAAAAGAAGTCGATAACAATAAGGAGGAAGTTGAAGAAAACTACAGTGGTTACATTGAGTTAAGACGTTAAAAGTACCACAGAAAGTTGTTGAACTTGAAAAATAAGTAGGATGAGATATTTAACTGCAGTATTAATATTGGTCTTAGTAACCGGGTCTGTATATTCACAGAATCAGGCGCAATACAGCCATTATATTGCAAACCAAGGGCTGTTAAATCCAGCCTATAATGGAACGCGTGATATAATTAGCGGGTTATTGATTCATAGAAGCCAGTGGATTGGTATTGATGGCGCTCCAATGAATCAGGCATTAAATGTACATGGACCTATTGAAGATACAAATCTGGGGGTAGGCGTTATGCTTATGAATGACCATATTGGATTTTCCAATACATTGGATTTTATGGGAGCAGTTTCATATAAACTTCAGCTCGAAAAAGATAAATTTCTATCATTCGGATTACAATTAGGTGTTAGTTCTCTTGTATATGATGCAACTAAGGCAGTGACCGATGCATATATGGATCCTGTTTTTAATGGAAAAGAAAGTAAATTGGGCTTTAATTTTGGATTCGGGAGTTATTTTTTTGCTGAGAATTACTTTGCAGGTTTTTCAATACCAAAATTCTTTTCTCATAATTTTGATCTAAATCAGGAAACTTTTAAAAATACTATCGATTTTAAGAATCTCCATACTTATTTGTATGGAGGTTATATTTTTGAATGGGGTGACGTGAAAGTTAAACCAACTGCTCTTATGCGGTTTGTTTATGGGGCACCTTTAGAATTTGATGTTTCCGCAAATGTATTATTGGTGGAGAAGCTTTGGTTAGGACTTTCCTACCGAAGCATATCTGAAGTAGTATTTCTAACAGAGTATGTGATTAATGAGAAATTTACAGTAAGATATTCTTTCGATTACTCTTTATCATCATTAAACCAGCATGCTAAGGCTGGCTCACATGAAATTGGGTTGCAGTTTGACTTTTCGTTTAACAAAAGGCCAGGAATGCGATCTATTAGATATTTCTAATATTTGTTAGATGTTAAAGGAAAAGTTATCTTGTGCAAGAGTGTTGAATTCTTTTAATGAAATTTGTTTGTAAACAAATATATTCTATGAAATCAAGGACCGTACTAATCCTTTTATTTTTGCTTATTGGTAGCCAACTTTCAATTGGTCAAAAGTCAGAAATAAAGAAGGGTAACGTTTATTTTGACAGAGGTGAATACTTTCGGGCTCTCGAATATTTCAATAAAGCCGTGGCAATAGATCCAAATCTGGATGTAATAATTCAGGCAAAAATAGGAAGATGTTATTATGAACTTAATGACGTTGACAATGCGTTTAATGCATATTCGAGTATTGAAGACAAGCTATCAGGGGATGACGTTTTTTATTATGCTTCCACTATTCATAAATTTGGTTTCTATGAGGGAGCTATTGAGTGGTATGAAAAATCTAAGAAAGAAGGTGCAAATCCTGTTCAGATAGATGAATTTATAAAATCATGTCAATGGGCCAGTGAGAATCAACAATTGGCTGAATACATAGTTAACCCAACCACACTGTTTACATTTGGACAGTCTTTCGGAATCCAATATTATAGAGATGGGGTTGTATACTCATCTGCTTCTCAGGCTGAAGGGAAGAAAGTCGATCGGCAGGGTAAAGAATTTCTTGATTTGTATTATTCAGAAATTAAGGATGGTGAAATACAGGAAGGAGCGAGGTTGTTCTCAAAAAATCTAAAGTTTGAATATCATATTGGTGCGATATCTTTTACTTCTGATTATAAAACTATGTACTATACAAAGGCTGTAAGGGTAAAAGGTGGACGTAGTGTGTTAAAGATATTTTCTGTAGAATTTGATGGTCAAAATTGGAAGGATGAAGTTGAGTTGAGTATTAATAGCGATCAATATGATGTAGCCCATCCTGCTGTGTCACATGATGATAAATTCTTATATTTCGTATCTAATAAGCGAGGTGGTTTTGGTGGAAAGGATCTTTATTATGCAGAACGAAAGAGGAATGGATCATTCGGACCAGTTAAAAATGTTGGAAATAAAGTGAATACATTTGGAGATGAAGTATTTCCATTTATTAGTAAGGAAAATGAATTATATTTTGCGTCAGATGGACACATTGGTTTTGGGGGACTTGATTTATTCAAGGCTGAATTTGTAAATGGTAAGTGGGGAAATGTTCAAAATATGATGAAGCCTTTTAATAGTGAAAAAGACGATTTTGATTATGTCATAGATCCAAAAGATGATAGAAGGGGTTTATTGTCCTCCAATCGGATTGGACAAGGAGAGGATGGGATATTTACCGTTGTACCTCGTGGGTATGAAAAAAAGAAAGAAGTTGATTTGTCTGATCGTGCTCCTATTGCTGGTCTGGAGAATATTCATGTAAAAGATAAATTGCCAGAACCAGAACCTACTCCGGTAATTGTTACTGAGCCTGTTAAACCCATGGTTGATTTATCTAAGTATCCTGCAGCATTGACCACTTCATTTACCAGCACGTTTAATGGTACACCTATTAGTGGAGTTAATGTGAAGATGACCGATGCTAATACAGGCGAAGTGATCGGACAAGCGTTATCGAATAAAAGTGGAGGAATTGAGATTAAAATTCCAGATAAATATAAAAACGATAATCAAGAGTTTGTTATTGAGATGTCTAAAGGGGAAGATTATAATTCCAAACGAATGATTGTGAATATTATGGAGCTTGAAGATGTCAATAATAATGGATTGATGATGACACCTATCTTTAATGATTCTGTGTTGGATGAAATAAGTGGTATGGTTATTCCATATAGAGGAAATGAGATAACTAAGGAAGGAAAAGATATCCTAGATCGTCTCGCAGCTTATTTACGTAGTAATCCAAATATTGTTGTAAAATTGAATGGGCATACTGAGGCAAAAGGAAATATGATAACGAATTTAAATAATTCACAAAATATTGCTGATAAGGCAGAAGAACTACTTATGGAGAAAGGCGTTGATGACGAAAATATGATTCCTCGTGGGTATGGTGAACGTTATATCTTGAATAAATGTAAAAGAGGCGTTTATTGTAATGAGCAGGAACATTTGAAAAATAGAAGAATTGAGGTAGTTGTTTGGAGAATAAAAAAGTAAAACTGAGAAAAGACCTAATCGAATTACTCATGAATTTAAAGAACATTCTCTTTATATTTTTGGTACTGCAGTTTGGCGGTATACACGCTGCAAATAGAGATAAACTCTCACATTTGAGAACTGAAAAGCGTATTATTACTATGGATAAGGCTATTGCACCTTATTTTTCCATTCAGATTATAGCGCTTAAGTTACCTCCAGGCGAACCATCTTTTTTTAAGAATGTTGATGTGGCTCGTGAGTATCCATGTGATGATGGGTATGTAAGGTATTGTATGGGACAATATAATAGTTTCAATGAGGCACGAAAGGATATATCCAGAATTAAAGCATTAGGATACGAACAGGCATTTGTTGTTGATTCACGTAAATTCAGAATTGATGGTGTCGGTGGATATGGATCAGGTAAAATAGATCCAAATAAAACATACACAATTCAGTTAAGTGCATTTAGGTTTCCAGTTTATCTTACCCATTTTAAAGGGATTGATAATGTAATGGAGTTCAGGATGAAAGATAAGATTTTTCGATATACTATTGGATCTTATAAGGGGACAATTGCTAAACAGGAATTAGACAAAATTAAAGCGAAAGGATATAAAGATGCATTTTTAGTAGAATTTGAAAGGTATTTACCATTCAAAATCGAGTAATAATAGTACTTTTGCATCTAATAGCAGGCCGGCCTATCGCTCATATCTGTTGATTTGGGAGGAAAGTCCGGGCAATAAAGGGCATCACGCTTCTTAACGGGAAGATACTTGTGAAAGTATAGTAATGTAGCAGAAAATAACCGTCTTGCCTGGCAAGATAAGGGTGAAAAGGTGAGGTAAGAGCTCACCAGTGGTTTAGGCAACTAAATCAGCTGTACATCTCGTGAATTGCAAGACCATGTATATCTCGATCTCCGAAAGGACACAGAGCTGCTCGTTCTGGTTTCCATATAGAAAGTCGGGAGGGGTAGGTCGCTGGAAATTGCGGGTGACCGTAGTTCAAGACAAATGATAGGCGCCTTTCCGTTGTGAAGGGAACAGGACCCGGCTTACAGGCTTGCTATTTTTTTAATTTCCTCCAATAAAACATTTCTCGTGAAGGATAAAGTTCATTTCCTTATTCATTTTTTCCGCGAAGACATTTGGCGTATTTATTCTCATGGTGCAAATAAGAGGCAATTTTTCCTGATAAAGATGGCCCGGATAGTCATATTAGCTATTCGTGGATTCATTAAAGATAATTGTCCTCAAAAAGCGTCTGCACTGACGTATTATTCTCTCTTATCTATTGTTCCGGTTGCAGCTATGGCTTTTGGTATTGCTAAAGGATTTGGTTTTGAGAAAAACCTGCGCACGGAACTTGAGAATAAATTTTCAGGGCAGGAAGAGGTGGTATCCTGGATAATGGATTTTGCGGATAAATATTTACTTTCCATTAAAGGTGGTATGATTGCAGGTATTGGATTTGCGGTATTGTTATGGTCCGTAATGAATGTACTTGGTAATATTGAGCAATCTTTTAATGAAATATGGGAAGTGAAAAAGTCAAGGAGTTTCATTCGTAAATTCAGTGATTATGTTTCTTTTATGTTAGTGGGGATTTTGTTTCTTGTTTCTTCAAGCAGCATGGTTGTTTTTGTTAGCAATAAGGGGACAAATATTGAGTTATATAGATTTGCCAGTTCCTTTATAGGGATGATTTTACCATACCTTCTTATATGGATTGTTTTTACTTTTCTCATTGTAATAATGCCAAATACCCGGGTTAAGTTATCATCTGCCTTGATTGGAGGTATTATTGCCGGGACATTATTTCAGGTTGTACAATATTCCTACATCCATTTTCAAATCGGAATGTCTAGATATAATGCTGTTTATGGTAGTTTTGCTGCTTTTCCATTGTTTTTAATCTGGTTGCAAATTTCCTGGTTGATTGTTTTGTTTGGAGCGGAACTGTCATTTGCATCTCAGAATGTGAAGAACTTTGAATTTGAATCAGATACTAGAAATATTAGTTATTCTTATAAAAGACAAGTTACGTTGTTACTTGCCAGAATTATTATACAACGCTTTATAAACGGTGAAAAAGCGCCTGGGGCTGAATCGCTTTCTTTTGATCTGAAATTACCAATTCGATTGGTTAAAGATGTGTTGTATGAATTAACCGAGGCGGGTGTTATATGTGAGATTCAGGGTGATGATGAAAAAGATACAGCTTATCATCCAGGAAAAGACATAAATGAGTTAAGTATTTCTATGGTAATACAAATGGTAGAAAACAGGGGATCTGCCGATTTTCATTTTGAAGATTCTGATGAGCTAAATATTTTACGGAACGTACTAAATCGATTTGATGATATTATTGCTAAGATGCCTGAAAATTGCTTGTTGAAGGATATATAAACAAAAAAACCACCTATTAGGTGGTTTTTTTATGAGGAACCGCATCAATCTTGATTATTTAAACTCCTGTAAACAGGATTTGAGTGCATCAGCTCATCGGTAATCCTCCGTATTCAATAGAATAACCCGAAGGTGAGGCCCGCCCTTTAAGCCGATAGCGTCACTCAGTAAGATTGTAGTGTTGAGTTTAACAATCAAATAAAAATTGACGCGGTATTTTTTAATCAAAGATCGTATAACAAAAGTAGGGTTTTATCCCTGAATTTGCAAGGGATTCGGCTATTTTATAAGCCAGTGAAAACGATTGTTCTGGGAAAGAATTTATTAAAAATGTTGTATTATCTCATCTTATAAAGCTTCAAACTTTTCTAGTATTTTTTAGAATAACGGAATTGTCTTTGTAATTATGAATTGACAGCATATGTATGTAATTGTAGATATTGAAACAACGTGGGGGAATTTTAATAATGGCAAAATTACGGAAGTGGCCATTTTTAAATACGATGGGGCGAAGATCATTGATCAGTTTGTTTCTCTGATCAATCCGGAAGTTTTTTTCCTGCATACATTACTCAGCTGACAGGAATTAGCAATGAAATGGTGGCATCAGCCCCATGTTTTTATCAGGTGGCAAAACAGATAGTTGAAATTACTGAGAATTCTATATTTGTGGCGCATAATGCCGGTTTCGATTATGGTTTTATTAAAAAGGAATTCAGATCGTTAGGATATGATTTTCACCGGGAAACACTTTGTACCGTTAAATTATCCAGACGTTTATTACCAGGATATCCCTCTTATAGCCTTGGTGATTTGTGTCCCCAGCTAGGAATAGAGAATGAGGCCAGGCACCGAGCTTCAGGAGATGCGCTCGCTACTGTTAAATTATTTGATCTTCTAATTCAAAAAAATGGGACTTTAATAAATCCTTCAGATAATCACTTTTTTATTGATTCATTGCATCCTAAATTAAGTATTGATATTATCAAAAGCATTCCAGAGGCAACCGGTGTTTATTATTTATCTGACGAAAAGGGTGATTTGATATATATTGGAAAAAGCAAGAATATCAAAAAACGGATATTAACTCATTTGGGAAATCCTAAATCAAAAAAAGGGGTTGAGCTAAAGCAGAAAACAGCTGATATTTCGTTTGAGCTTACAGGTAGTGAACTTGTGGCATTGTTAAAGGAGTCGGATGAAATTAAGTCAGAAAAACCTATTTTTAATCGTGCTCAGCGAAGAAGTAAAAATCAGGTTGGATTATATTATTACAATGACCGGAAAGGTTATCGTAGGTTAGTGCTTAAAAAGAACGAAGGTATAGAAATACCAAGCGCTACTTTTGGTTCAATGGAAGAAGCAAGGAAGCAATTATTTGATTGGGTTGAAAAATATGAGTTGTGTCAACTGTTAAGTGGTTTGTATGAAGGAAAAAATGGTTGTTTTCAATATCAGATTAAAAATTGTAGAGGGGCTTGTCGGGAGGAAGAAGTACCAGAGACTTATAATGAGCGAGTTGATAAGCTGTTGAAAAAAATAGCTTTTAGTTATGAAAATATGGTGATTGTTGACAAGGGGAGGCGAGAGGATGAATGTAGTATAGTAATAGTAGAAAATTGTTGTTACCTTGGATTTGGTTGGATGTACCGTGATGAGCCTGTTACAACGCCGGAAGAATTCAAAGGCTGTATTTCTTATAAAGAAGATAATCGAGATGTTCGACAGATTATTGCCGGTTATTTAAAGCGAAATCAACTGGAACGAATAATTCCATTCTAATCGAGGGAGAAACATTTATTTGCTTTTATGTTATAGAAATACACCTTTGTTTGTAAAGCGAATATTTTAATGGTATAACCTAATGGCTTCTTCTCTACCTACAAAACGTATTTTACTGTTCTCATGATGTAGTGAACCGCCGTATATATGCTCCTGAGATTGAAATGTGCGCTGGATATTTGGATTGAAAAGAAGGGGTGAAGATGGTGTGTGTTGGGGTGGGAAAGTTTTTTCGCCATATTGGTTTAGCTGCTGGTTGTTCGCTTGATAACTTGTTTTTTTATATTTCTAATTTTTTATCATCGGCTCCTTACCATTTGTAAGGACATGTCCAAAGCTTGAACAGGGGTATTATCCTCGAACCGGGATCCCGATGCAATTAGAAAATTTAAATGAAACGCACCAGATAGTTTTGTCTTATTATCCCAATTGCTAATATACTAATAGTCAGATTATAATGTTTTTTCTTTCATTTGTTGCAAGTTTCTTTACTAGTCTTTCTTGGTTTCTTTACTACAAATGCTTCATTTCTTTACTACAAATGGAAGGTTTCTTTATTACAAACCGAGCATTTCTTTACTACAAATTTTTTGTTGCAAATACAGCCGGAAAAATATTTGGGATTGTTTGCGTTTTGCACGTTTTCTCCTTGGGTCTCTGCGTTACAAGTTCTAGATTCTGAGTTGTGGGGTGTAGATCGTTAAAATATTAAGGCTTCTTTGCGTCTTATGCGTCTTAGCGTGCGACTGAAAGGTTTTGGGTTCAAGGTCAAAGATATCTCTGCGGATCTCCGCGAGTCTCTGTGTAACATTTTTGGGTTCTGCGTAGGGGGTTATAGGTCGGTAAAATATTTTGGATTCTTTGCACCTTAGCGAGAGACAAAAAGGTTCAAGGTGCGTTGGATTCTGGGAAAACCTTTATTTGCTTTTACGCAAGGGAAATAATTTACTTCTTTCCATATTTTTTAATGGGAATACACCTTTGTTCGTAAAGCGAATATCTTCAATGGTATAAAAAGCTTTGGGATTGTATTCATGAATGAGGTTAATTACTTCCTGTAAATTACTGCGTTTAATGATGCAGTATATAACACTTACTTTTCCCTGGCTTCCTTGAGCCTCCATGTGGGTCACCCCATAGCCTGAGTTGCTAAGTAATGTTATTAATTTTGTGCCTGATAATTGAGTGATAATACGGATGTTAATATATCCGAGCGCCAGACGTTCTTCAATCTTGAGTCCCACAAAATTACCCATTCCAAAGCCGCCAGCGTAGGCAACGTAATAGAACCAGTTATCCAGATTTTGGAATACCTTACTCATGGCCAGTAACCAAATGAATATTTCAAAAAATCCTAGTACCGGGGCCAGTGCTTTGTATCCTTTTGATACGAAAACTATCCTGATTGTCCCAATTGTAACATCAGTTACCCTGGAGAGAAATATTAATCCGGGTATCAGCACATAGCTATACCAAATAGTTTCACTGAAAGGCATCGTAGAATTATATTATAGGTGATCGGTAAATTCCTGGTGGTTTACGATGTAACGTTCGTGTGCTCCAATGCCGATTTTTTGATGGTTTTCATCCATTATTGCTACATCAAAAAAGAGTTTGTTGTTATCTCTGTACTTCAAATGAACATTGCATTTTAGCCGTACTCCTTCTTTGGCTGCTCCAACATGTTTTACGTTCATTTCCACACTGACAGAATCATAACCTTCGGGAAGCAAAGGTTCTACTAGGGCTACACAACACTGTTCCATAAATGCAATCATGGCAGGTGTTGCCAGTACTTCCACTTTGCCGGTGCACATGGTGCTGGCTAAATCATGGTTCTTTACTACTTTCTCCTTTGAAATTTGAAGACCCTCTTTTATTTCAGAAAACATAGCATCCTTTTTTATTAAAGTTAGCGCTTTCAAAGAAAGCGCCAAATAATCATCTAAAACTCCGATGTAAAATGGAATTCAATGTTTTTGAAGTTGTTTTGTGCCATCTGCAACATGTAGGATGAATCTGCCAGGAATACGTCTCTTCCAGATTTATCTTTGGCCATGTATTGGCTTTTTCGCTTTTTAAAGTCTTGTAGCTCTTCCATGTTGTCTGTTTTCAACCAACAGGCTTTATACAGGTTAATGGCATCATATCGACAGGAAGCTCCATATTCATGTAATAGACGGTATTGAATTACTTCAAACTGTAATGCCCCTACCGTACCAATGATTTTCCGACCGTTGAACTGACTTACGAAAAGTTGAGCCACGCCTTCATCCATTAGCTGATCAATTCCTTTGGACAGCTGCTTTGATTTCATTGGATCTGCATTTTCAATGTAGCGGAATAGTTCCGGTGAAAAGCTGGGTAATCCTTTGAATTGCATTTTTTCGCCTGAAGTAAGTGAATCACCTATTTTAAAGTTACCGGAATCAGGAATTCCGATAATATCTCCAGGATAAGCCTCGTCAACAATCGATTTCTTTTGAGCCATAAAGGCTGTTGGGCTGGAGAATTTCATATTTTTCCCCAAGCGCACATGCAAGTAATTGGTGTTTCTTTCAAACTTACCAGAACAAACCTTAACAAAGGCTAACCGGTTTCGGTGGTTGGGATCCATGTTGGCATGAATCTTAAAAACAAAACCACTGAATTTAGGTTCGTCAGGATTTACCAGGCGGCTCTCTGTTTGTGATGGCAGTGGTGTTGGAGCTATCTGCAGAAAACATTCTAGTAATTCACGTACGCCAAAATTATTAAGTGCACTACCAAAGAATACAGGCGCTAATTTTGCATCAAGATAATCCTGTACCTTAAATTCAGGATAAACACCTTCTACCAGTTCGACTTCTTCGCGAAGCACATCAGCTGCATCTTTGCTAATATACTCTTCAATGGCAGGACTATTTACATCAGAAAAGTTAATGCCTTCGTCAAGCACTTGCTGGTTTGGTGTAAACAGGTATAGCCCTTTATTGTAGATATTGTATACTCCTTTAAACTGAGGTCCGTTTCCGATGGGCCAGCTTAAAGGACGTACTTTAATATTAAGTTCTTCTTCTACTTCATCCAGCAGATCAAATGGATCCTTACTGGGGCGGTCTAATTTATTGATAAAAACCATTACAGGTGTATTGCGCATACGACAAACTTCCATCAGCTTGCGTGTTTGGCTTTCTACCCCTTTGGCTGCATCCACTACAATGATTACACTGTCAACAGCTGTTAGGGTGCGGAAGGTGTCTTCGGCAAAATCCTGGTGACCGGGAGTGTCGAGAATATTGACTTTATAACCATCATATTCGAAACCCATTACCGAGGTGGCCACAGAGATACCCCTCTGTTTTTCAATCTCCATAAAGTCGGAAGTGGCAGTTTTTTTAATCTTGTTTGATTTAACTGCGCCGGCCACGTGTATGGCACCTCCAAAAAGAAGTAATTTTTCCGTTAACGTTGTTTTCCCTGCATCTGGGTGACTAATGATGGCAAATGTCCTTCTTCGTTTTATCTCTTCTATAAAACCCATATTCTCTTTTTTTGCGGCTGCAAAGTTAAACATTAACACCTAAATGGCGTTTGATTTTAAAAATTCTTTAATAAAAAGGAGCATTTTTTTAGTTGTAGTGTGCCATATTTAATTACCTTTTGCTTTCATTTTATTACCATTTTTGCAACTTGATTTAATTACAGAAACGGAAAAAATTATGCGGTGGACTAATTATCACGGTCATTGTGAGTATTGCGATGGAAAGGGGAGAATTGAGGATTATGTAATAAAGGCAATAGAACTAAAGATGGCAACCATAGGTATTTCTTCACATGCCCCGGTGCCATTTGAAACAAACTGGACCATGCCTGAAGGGAATCTTCCGGGTTACTTGCAGGAGGTCGCTTTCCTTAAGGATAAATATAAAGGTGAAATTGAAGTGTTAAGATCACTTGAAGTGGATTATATTCCGGATACTATTAGTCCTAAGGCATCTTTTATTGATGAATCCAGTTTAGATTACGTGGTGGGTTCCATCCATTTTGTTGATCAATTTGAAGATGGACAACACTGGGCTATTGATGGTAGTTTTGCCGAGTTTGAGAAAGGATTGAATGAGATTTTTAAAGGTGATATTAAAGCTGTAGTAAAACGTTATTTTGAACTGGAGCGTGAAATGATCCAACATGCTTGTCCTGATATTGTAGGGCATATGGATAAAATCAAGATGCATAATAAAACGAAATTTCTTTTTGATGAAAAGGCTCAATGGTACGTGGATGAAGTGCAAAAGACTTTGGAGCTAATTGCTGAAAAAGGAGCCGTGGTGGAAATTAATACCAAAGCATTTAAACGTAATGGGTTGATATTCCCCGGACCCGAGCATTTCAATACATTGAAAAAGTTGAACATTCCTATTACTATTAATAGTGATTGCCATCATCCTGATAAATTGATTAATGGTTTTGAAGAAGTAGCTGAAATGCTCCTGGAACAGGGCATTGATCAATTACACGAATTTCATGAGGGGAAATGGGTGCCGGTGGCATTTGAAAAGGAGGGGATTGTTATATAAGAAGCGTATTTGATAATTATAAAAAGAACCCTCTTGGGCTGCCTGTAATCAATTCTGGCAGACCAAGGGGGTTTTTGGTTGGTTACAAATAGATCGTTAGATTTTAGATAATAGACATTAGACCGATTTATATTACTCACATGTTTAGACCATTAATTATTTTGTCTATTGGATAAACATAAACTGTTCTTCAATTACTGACAAAAGTTTAACGAACTATTGCATAGAGAAAGCTTACGTTGAAGTTATTTCCACTTTTCACCTTTTTCTGTTCTACTGTTTATTTCTCAATTTTCAAATGCATCAGTTTTGAACCGATAGATGCAAATGGAGTAATAGTTCTGTTCCGGTTCCAGAATGGTAGAGGGGAAATTATCATGGTTGGGACTGTCGGGGAAGTGTTGTGTCTCCAGACAAAAGGCCGTTCTGAATTCATAGGGAAGATTGTTTTTACCCTTGTCTTGTCCATCCAGAAAATTACCACCATAAAACTGTAATCCGGGCTCATTGGTGTACACCTCCAAAATTCTGCCCGTACTTTTTTCATTGACTCTGGCAGCGAAATTGAGTTTTGTACTGTCAGGATTCAAAACCCAGTTATGGTCATATCCTTTCCCATATTTAAGCTGAGTGAAATCATGGTCGATTCTGCTACCTATAGCTGTTGACTGGGTGAAATCCATAGGCGTTTGGCTCACCGACGCTATTTCACCGCTAGGAATCAGGGTTTCATCCACAGGCGTGTAGTGATAAGCATTTATCATTAATTCATGGTTGTTGATTGAACCTTTTCCTGCACCAAGCAGATTAAAGAAGGAGTGATGAGTCAGGTTCACCGGTGTGGCTTTGTCTGTCTTAGCCCAATATTCAATCTTTAATTCATCGTTGTTAGTGAGTTCGAACCTTACTTTCACCATCAGGTTGCCCGGATAACCTTCTTCCATGTCTTCACTTTTATAGGATAAAGTAAGTGTGTTGTCAGAATGTTCCATAACGGACCAAACAACATCGCAAAATCCTTTTTTACCACCATGCAGGTGATTGGGGCCATTGTTACGGGCTAAGGTGTATTCTTTATCATCTAAAATGAAATGCCCGTTGGCAATGCGATTGCCATAACGACCAATGGTAGCACCAAAATATTTTTCATTGGCTTGTAAATATGCTTCAGGTGAATCAAAGCCCAGGACAATGTCGCTAAAGGTGCCGTTTCTGTCGGGCACCCATAATGAGACTACCCGTCCGCCGAGGTTGGTGATTTGTGCTACCAGGTTATGGTCATTGACGAGGGTGAATAACTTAACTTGCTTCCCGTCAATGATGGTGTCAAAGTTCGATTCCGGAATTAACTGATAGGGGGCTTTTTCTCTGTTACATGACAGGTTCATGAGACCCATTGTTAATACAAACAATAATAGTTTAATGAAATTCATAAAAGTAGGTTTTGTGTGTTTTAAGGATTGAAATGTTGGAATCCATTCTATTTCCAATTGAAATATCAGAAAGTGCTTAAACAGTCTCAGGTGTGTTTTATAGACTGATTTTTACTTAGCTTAAATCATGATCTCTGTAAAAAATTAACGAACCAGTATTGTCCTGCTAATGGTAATTTATCGCAGGTATGTATCCTGCAGCTGAGACATCTTTTATGTTCCTTCTTTCTGTCGTTAGTGTTTTAGGCAGACGATTACTTTTCTGGTTGTTTCGTCTTGATACTTTTTACTTTTCCAGGTTAGTATCTTATCAGTGATGATCTTGTTTTTCTGGCAAAATATTTTTGGCTAGCCATAAATCATCTTGATACTTTTCCCTTTTTCCTTTTCCAGCCTGTCCAACTTAGATCATTAAAATGCAGACAGGTGATTCATTAGTCATTCAGACATGCATTGAATCAAGAACTGTCTGCATTATAATTAACCCAAATGATTGGTTAATGGGAGGCTAATGATCTATTTAATGACTACTTCATCGATAAATAACCATGCCTTTGCACCGTTACCGGAGTGCCATTCCGGACAGAAGGCGATGTTTTTTGCGAAGGCCTTTACATAGCGCACTTTTTTATTTTTAAGGTTGACAGCTATGGTTTTAACCTTTTCCTCTTCATTTTTCACAATCTCAATGGATTCCTGTTTAACTACTTCGTAGATTTTCCCATCTTCTGAGACTGAAATAGCCACTTCCTGCGGAAGAAAAATCCAGTTGGGTTGATTGTCAATAAAGCGCATGGAGATGGTGTTAACGGCCTTTACAGTCTGAAGGTCGAAGGTGACATCCATGTCGTCGCCATGAAATCCCTGCCATTTGCCATCCACAAAAGTGTTACTACCCAGAATGCCATCGCACAAGGCGAAATCACCACTGGCCGGGTATTTCTTGCTGTAAGCATATTTATATTCCGGCCGGCGGATATCGGTGGCTTCAAATGTGGCAGTAATGGTGCGGCTGTTATCATTCCTTGAAAAGATTTTTGCTTTTAAGGTGCCGCTTTCCTTTAGAGTAAACGGTGCAGAATAGAGTGCAGATGAACGGGTGGGTTCACTACCATCTAAAGTATAACGAATTTCCAGGCCGGGTTTTCCGATCAACTCAATTTTATCACCCACATTGAAAAATCCCCCATAAGGATTGATGACAGGGGCAGCAATGAAGTTACCGGTGTTTATCTTTTTCATGATCTGTGGATCTACTTTGATCACTTCCCGGTCATAGGTTGCTAAACCGTTTGCTTCGGTTTCCACATCGGTGATTTGCGTGTATACTGATGCAGAAAGTCCTTTGGATTCTTTCAGTTTCCATACTTCGGTATAGAACTCTTCGTAACGCGTGAGCAGTTCCTCTTTAGAAGCAAGATTGCGGTATCCCCAGTTGGTCTCTTCCCACATGTGGTCTTTGATGCTGAGTCCCAGGCCACCAAATTCGCCTAATACTACAGCGCGGTGCTGTTCCGGTTCCGGACAAGCCGGTTCCGGGTAATTATGGATATCGTGGACATCGCCTACCTGGCGATCGGTCCAGCCACTGGCATTGTTTACCAACCGTGAAGGATCCATCTCTTTTACCCAGTTAACAATTTCTTTGGTTTTGAACTGTCCCCAGCCTTCGTTGAACGGAACCCACATGACAATAGATGGATGGTTATGTAGCATCTCAATCATCTGCTGTAGTTCATATTTATACTGGGCCGCGGATTCCGGTGTACGTTCAATATCCGGATCCTGGGGGCCAATCTTCTTATCGCCGTTGGGCATGTCCTGCCATACCAGGAATCCCATTTTATCACACCAATAATAGTAACGGCGTGATTCCACTTTCACGTGTTTGCGAATCATATTAAAGCCAAGCTGCTCTGCCAGTTTCAGGTCGTAAACCATGGCTTCTTCTGTTGGAGGGGTATAGATACCACCCGGCCAGTATCCCTGATCAAGCGGGCCGTTCTGGAAAATAAATTCATTGTTCAAAAGCATACGGGTGAAGCCGTTTGGTCCTTTCCCAATGGATATTTTGCGCATTCCAAAATAACTGGACACTTTATCCATTATTTTATTGCCTTTCCTGATTTCCAGTTGCAGGTCGTACAGGTTGGGTTGACCGGGACCCCACAAGTGCGGATTGTTAACCGGCAGGGTAAAATCACTATTGGGCCGGCCAGTGGCTTCACTTATCAATGTGCCATTGAAAAAAGCCTTGGCATGGATGGTGAGTTTACCGGAGGCGTTAGGTACATCAGTGCTTATTTTCAGAACCTCTTTATCGATGTCGGGCACCAACTGTATGTCGTTAAATGCTATTTTGGCTACCGGCTCCATCCAAACGGTTTGCCATATACCGGTTACAGGCGTATAGAAAATGCCGCCCGGATTAGATACCTGCTTGCCCAATGGTTGCCAGCCGGCATCGGTAGGATCTTCCACACCAACGATCAATTCATTCGTCCCTTTTTGAACATATGAAGAGATCTCAAAGCTGAATGGCGTGTAGCCGCCTTTGTGTATGCCCAGCTTTTTGCCATTGAGCCACACTTCTGTTTGCCAGTCACTGGCCTCAAAATGCAACAGGATATTCTGCTTTTTCCAGGTGTCTGGAATGGTAACGGTTGTTTTGTACCATAACTTCTCCTGGTTGCTGACCATTTTTTTTACTCCCGAAAGAGCTGATTCAACAGGAAAAGGAACCAGAATTTGGCCATCGTATTTTTGGGGTTGTCCTTTTTCCTTTGGTACAATGGCGTATTCCCATAAGCCGTTCAGGTTTTTCCATTCCTGGCGCTCCATTTGGGGACGTGGGTATTGCCTCCAGGCATTGTCAGGATTTACATCATTGGCCCAGCGCGACATGATGTTGCCTTGCACCGGTTGCCACTCTTGTGCAAATGAAAGGGTGCACACAAAGAGCATCACAAATAATAGTCTATTTCTCATTTTTCTGTCTTTTTAGCTTCATTGCAAAACAAGATTAAATCAGAAAGAATGGGGTGCACGATTAACGCAACTATGGGGTGCTTTTGTTGCAAGTTATATTAAATGTATTAGAAATGAATGGATAGGAGTTTTTAATCTCGCAAAGGCGCCACGACGCAGAAAACAAAGTGTTGCATTAAGAGTAATGGTTGGACAAGAGTTTTCAGGTGTCTTATCCGTAATAATCGTGTTTTTTACGGCAGAATATTATAAACCAAGCCATGCAAAAGTATTGATACTCATATCTGTGTGCTTCTTTGTTTTGTCCGGGTTAGGGAGAAGATAGTTGCAAATTCACCCCTAATCCGGTACATACCGTTCACGTGATAACTTTTTCCGGTCATGTTTCAATGTATTACCGTCTCGTGTACACGTATACCACTCATTGGTTAATGTATCCCGGTAGCTCATTTGCAAAAAAGGGTGTTATTTCAACGTTTTTTTGTCTCTTGTTAACGTCAAAATAGCCCAAAAAACACAAACCAGGGACTCGTTAACATTAACCGGACATGTTTCTACATTAAAACTTCATGTGTATACGTATACAAATCCTTGGTATACGTTGCCCTGTGAGTGGTTAATACGTACCCGTCATCGGACAGCGCTGACGCGACAAAGGTTGATGCTGACCAGACGGGAAATATAAGTGTCTTATCAGTAATGTTTGTGCTTTTTTATCAGGGAATATTTGATTTTAAATCTATAGGAATTTCAATTTTTATCTGTCTTTACACTTTTTTGTGTTTGAATTGTTGATACAATAGATCATGGAACTTTCAATGATGCACTTTGGTAAATTTTAGAATGTCTGTTTTTCATCATTGAATGTCATTAATAGTATTGAATTATGCAGATAAAAGCCAATACACCCGAGCAATACATCAATCAATTGCCAGTTGAAAGGCAGGAGGTGATGAATCAATTAAGGAAGGTGATTTTGGATCATCTTCCTGAAGGTTTTAGTGAGAACATTAGTTATGTGGTGCCACATTCAGTCTATCCCGCCGGTTATCATTGTGACCGGCGATTACCTTTGCCTTTTCTTAGTATTGCTTCCCATAAGAATTTTGTGGCTGTGTATCATATGGGTTTGTATGCTGATAAAAAGCTAATGAACTGGTTTTTGAGTGAATACCCCAAGCATTGTCGCAATAAATTGGATATAGGTAAGAGTTGTATTCGTTTCAGAAATATTAACCAGGTACCTTATGAATTAATAGGGGAGTTGGCTGGAAAAATGAAAGCTGCAGAATGGATCCGTATCTATGAGACGACACTAAAAAGATAAAATTATCACCGTTCTGTAATATCGACACTTATTTGTGCCGATATTGTTCAAATGGAAAAGCTATATAGTTGATTGTGTCTAAGAGTTATAAATGCGGTGGTTGGTTCAATCTACCGGTTTACTTTTCTTTATCTTTTTTTTTCACTTGGATGAGATAGGTTAAATACAATACAGCCGCTAGCCAAAGAGTGGCCCATAGAAACTTTGGTAATATGGGAATCATGGCGGTAAATCTGGCCAGGTCAGAAGACGGGCCGCCATTGAAATCCATGATGATGTAAATAAGAGATGTGGTGCCCAATACCAGAAGTGTGTTTGAGATGATTGTATGTGATTGTTTGCTTATCCAGACTAAGGCTGCGGCAAAAACAAGCAATAAAATGGTAGTGCCTATGGAGTTAAACCAGAAGAGGGCACTAAATGTCAAAATAGCAATAAGAAAATAGATGATCGGACGGCTATATTTTTCTTTGTAAAGAGCAATGTATAACAGGAGATTTCCCCATAGAGCACTGCCAATGTAACCACCCGGAAGGACCAATAGTTGTATGCCTCCTGCCAGACGGGCATATCCTGAACCATCGCCGTTGATTTGAATGCCGATTACCGAACCACCGGTCAGGAGGGCAAACAAGGCATGGCCTGTTTCGTGGAAGAAGGTTACCAACAGGGTGATAGGGTACAAGATGAGACCGCCAAAGGGGATGAAAAGTTTTAATGTGGTATATAGAATGATGGTTAGTATTAGTAATAATATTTTATTGCGCATGATGTGGTTTTTGATTTTATGGTTCAAAAATAGATAATGTGGATGACAATAGTGTGTTGAATTGGATAATTGATAGTGAATAGATTGATGTCACATGTGATGTGTATTTTATTATTGATTGCCTGTTAGGTAATTATAGAGTTTTGATAGTGTTTTAATAATTATGTCACAGTATGTTGAATATATTCTTTTGAGATCAAATATATCCCTCCCGGGAGTGAATGGATACCAATATTAAATTGTTATATTTGTCTGTTTTCCGGCAGGATATGTATGCTAGTGGAAATTATATATAGGATATTGACAGGTAAGGAGTAAAAAAGAATGTGGTATATTTTAATTATTTCACATCTTTGTTATGTACTAATGTTGATGTTGCAATTATTAATCGATTCATATTAAAATATTATGAAACAAACATGTGAATTTGATTATCTGATTTTTTAACCGGCAGATGATCAAATTTATTTGTGAGTTTCATCTGACAATTGAAGTGATAAAATAAACAGTTGAAACGCCCATGATTAATTGGGCTAATCGCACAGGAGAATCGAAAGATCGGCGAAGCCAATGATTAATAAAGAAAAACTCTGCGTCTCAGGGTCTCTGTGTTCGCAATTTATTATCTCATATCTATCAGTCTCTTGTCTAATTTTTAACAGATGAAACATCCATGATTAAAGAATTTTTAACTCACACAGGAGAATGATTATTTAATCATGGTTAGTTCCATACGACAATTAAAAAGATAGAATAAACGTATGAAAAAAGCCCTTAGACTATTCGAGTATTTTTTAATAACTGTTTTTTCGTTGATTATCATTCTGATAGTTGTAGCTAAATTAACAGAAGATAAAATTACAAAGTATGCTTTAGGTCGTGTTAGTAAGGTTATTGAGGCCCCCTTAGAGGTGGAAGATGTATCGTTTACTTTCCTTAAACGGTTTCCACTGGCTACCGTCGAATTTAATGGGATAAGGCTTGGTTCGCCCAATGTTTTTAATGCGGTAGATTCGTTAGTTTCGGTAAGTGATACCCTTGTGAACATCGATAAGGTATATATCTCAGTTGAAACCATGCCTTTGATAAACGGGGATTTTAAAGTAATGAAAGTTGAAGTTATGGGGGCAGACTTTAATTATATGGTGGACACCCGGGGGAGAAGTAATTTTGATTTTTTAATGGATACTACTCAAACAGTTCAAACGGATACAGCTTCATCGGATTTGAATTTGCTGTTAAAGGAGTTGTCGTTGAGTGAAATATCGTGTCATTATATGGATAGTTCTTTGTCAACGGCTGCAAATTTTTTTATTCCCAACCTGCAAGCTTCCGGTAAATTTGCCAATGGCATTTTTGAAGGGGCAACCAGTGGAAATATTAAACTTTCCGATTGCAGTTTTAAGAAAACCAATCTGTGCCTGATGAAAGAAACAGATGTGGTTTTTAACCTGGTGTATGCTAATAATGTGGTTAGTTTTAATGATGTTGATGTTAAAACCGATGGGGCCCGTTTAGCGGTTTCCGGGTCGGTTGATTTAACCGATACAATAGCTGCCGATATCTCTGTTAAAGGCACGGAAATTAATGCCGGTGAATTACTTAAATATGTGCCGCGCCAGATGCTTAAAGAGTATGGCATAAAGGCCATAGCCGGAAAAATGAACTTCAATGGTTTAGTTAAAGGAAATGTCACCGATTCAATAATGCCCCAGGTGAATGTGAGTTTTGCGATGAAAAACGGAGCCGTTGTTACCGCTCAATACCCTAAGGTAAAAAACATATCATTCGGGGGGCAGATGACAAACGGTGATTTGCGTAATAATAAAACCACCAGCATTGTTTTTGACAAGTTTCACTTTGAAACCGAACAAAGCAAAGGGGATGTATCCTTTTCGGTGCGGGATATCGATCAGCTGAAATATGATGTGACTACTAATTTGCAGCTTAACCTGGAAGAATTTGAAACATTTATCCCGGATACGGTTGTTCAAAATGTTAATGGGCAAATAAATGCCTCCCTTTCTACTAAAGGCGTATTGCCCGATTCTATTGGGGATGATTTTATTGATTACCTGTTGAATACCAGTCGTGCCACCATTGATTTAAGCGATCTTAATGTTAAAATGGATTCAGCTTTGTCCATTGATTCACTATCCGGGCAATTGGTTTATTTACCCGGACAAATTCAGGTGAATAATGTAAAAGCAGAGGTTCCGGCTTACCATGTTAATATTAAAAATACCTCCATGGATGCGCTATGGAGTGGAAGTGTCACTCAGCTTCAAACCATGGGGGTAGATGTAAAGGCCTTCCATCTTGAAACCGATAGTTGTTTGTTCACCGGATCCGGCATGGTTCAGGATCTTGAGAGGCCCGGTTACCGGATGAATGGTAAGGCAAAGCTTTGTCTGGATGAGATTAAAACAATGCTTCCCGATACCTTGGTGAAACATTTAGCCGGGGAAGTAACGGCTTCCTTTTCCTCTGCAGGAACACTTAACCTGGATTCTATCGAAGATCAAATGAACGATCTGTTATTTGAAAGCAGCCGATTTAATATGGAATTGAAAAATGTTTCGGTGGAAATGCCGGATACATTAATGCGTCTTGATGATTTTTACGGGAAAATTAACCTTCAATCTGATACGCTATCCATCAATCAGATGAAGGGACAGTGTATGGGAATTGATTTTAATATGGATTCGACCAAAATAGTCAATGTCAATCAATCAATACTAAAGAAAGATTCTATACCCTTATTTATTGAGGGTGTATTTAGAGTTGGAGATGTGGACATGGCTGTGTTTGATGCCTTCATGGAAGCTGATGCGGATACGGTTCAGGCAGAAGTATTGCCGGAAGAAAGTACTGACGAAGGCGATGAAAAAGCGGTTGAATCTATGTTTTATAAATACTTAACGGATGTGGGTTATCAATTTCAGGCTAAAGGAAAATTCACGCTGCATGGTCTCCACTATGGTAAAATTCAGGTGAAAAATATTTCAAGCTTGTTCAATGTAACGAATAGTGCCGTAGTAATCGATCAATTTAAATTTGAGGGTTTTAAAGGCCGGATGAACAGCTCCGTTAATTGCAAGATTGCTTCACCAAGTGAAACAGTGATTGTTATGCGAAATACCATTGAAGGGATGGATATTTCACAATTGCTTCAGGATTTTGATGATTTTAAGGATTATCAATCGGAAATCACCCATGAACAAATTAGTGGCGTTTTTTCAGGGCATGCAGATAGTTATATTCTTATGATGGGCGATGATGTTGTAACTGATGAAATGAACATGAAAGCAGATTTACGCTTGGAAAATGGAGGGTTGTTTGATTATAAACGCGCTACTGATATGTCTGGTGTTTCAGGTGTAAAGGAGCTGGATAACATGCAATTTAAAACAATAGATAGTAAAGTTTTTGTTTTTAATGATGCCATTTTTGTTCCCAAAACTGACGTAAAAAGTAATTCTCTTGATGTGACTGTAATTGGGAAGCAGTCATTTGGAGGGGACTATCAGTATCATGTAGGTATATTCCCTCGTCAAATACTATTTGGAAAGAGTAAGCGTAGTATTCGGAAGCAAGAAGAGAAGGAGGAGAGTGGAAAAAAAGATGAATTACGACCTAAATACGTACGAGCTGAATATATTAATGGCAAGGAAAAAAATGTTTTGGATAATCAGGATTTGCGGAAAATTATGCAGGCTACCATATTTGTTCAGGAAAGAAAGCTTAAATCTATTTTCTTTCCCAGATTATTTGATTTTAAAACGGGGGTTAAAGATTTATCGGTGGAAAGCGAAAAGAAGACTGCTGGCGTGGATAAAGTGAAAGAATAGTATTAGTTCAAGATATGTTTGTAATGAAGAAATTCTTAATGAATAAAAAGTATTGGGTTGCATATTCTTTTACTGTTATATTATTGGTTTTAATTGCTATTAAGATTTGGACTCTGTTTTTTTCAGATCATGGATATGTTGAATTAGAGGCAGAGATTAAAACTAATGAATATGATATTGCTTTCGGAGCAGATAATGCGGTTGTTACTATATATATGTATTCAAGCTACAACTGTGGTTTCTGTACTAAGTTTTTTAATGATGTGTATCCCAAACTTAAAACGAATTTTATTGATGGTGGAAAAGTGCGTTTAGTAGTAAAACCTCTTGTGCTTGGGAATAATGCTGCTGTGCAAAAAGCTACGCAAGCGGCTATTTGTGTGAATAAATTTGGTTCTTTTGAGAAATACCATCAACTACTTATTTATGAACCTCAGGTAGTTTATACAAATGAGTTCAAACAGTTATTAGATGATTATATAAGTGACAATACAGAAATAGCCGAATGTCTCCTGGATAATGATGATTACAGTTATTTGGATGGTAATATGAGAGATTTTAAGGTTTTGGGATTGACTGGTACCCCTACTTTTATTATTGGTAAAAGGGTGTATAAGGGATATCTAGATTATAATTCAATAGATAAAATTATAAATGGAGAGTTAAAGAAAGAGTGATTTTATCTATTTTTATTGAGGAATTGAAATAACCAACAGGAAGGTAATTGCGTATTTCAAAAAGATCTATTAAAAAATAAAATGAAACAGATGAAAAAGAACATTTTTTTGCTTCCAATGGCATTGTTAGGATTACTGACTTGTGTGTTCACTGGCTGTGAATCGGATGATGATAAGAAGGCTGAAGTATGTGAAGAGTATAGTCAAAAGTTATGTACTGCACCTGAACAGGCTACATCATGCTGTGACTCTGATGGCAATTGCCATTACGTTTATCAAAAAAAACGGTATGAAGATACACCAGAAGGACTGGAACAACTAAGTATTGCAATGTGCGGGCCATTAGAGAGCGCTGCTCAACAAACGGTAATTGGTAAGTTGAAGGCGCATACAATGAAAATGTTGAATGAAGCAAAGGTTTGTTCATTGTGTGAGTAATAGCCTTTACGAGCTAAAAAAAAACGATCGATTTTATTAATCGATCGTTTTTTTTAGCTCGTATCACTATGTATTTCTTTATCAGTTTTTGCATTTATCATTTTTAATAAATGAAAAGAAATTCTTTTGCTCCAGCTTTTTAAGTTTAGCTTCAAGAGCTGTTCCTCTCAGGTTTATTCCAACAATTACGCCGTCTCCATCAATTAAATAGTTAGCCGGTACGCTTTTTGCTTTATACAGCTGAGCTGCGGCATTGCGCCATCCCTTCAGGTCACTTACGTGGTTAGGCCATTCCAGTTGATCTTTGGCAATGGCAGCTTTCCATGCCTCTTGTTTGGAATCCAGTGAAACGCTAAAGACCGTAAATCCTTTACCATTTTTGAAATCTGAATTAGCATATTTATGATAGGCTTTTACGATATAAGGATTTTCTTTTCGGCATGGGCCGCACCATGAGGCCCAAAAGTCAATTAATACCATCTGCCCTTTTAAGGATGACAAGGAAATTTCTTCTCCGGTAACTGAGGTCTGGATAATATCAGGGGCTTTTTGGCCGATTTTAAAATATTGACTGAATGTGGTTGTGGAGGTTATGATCAGTAAAAGAAGGATTATCAGTTTGTTTTTCATGTGTCTAAAATTGTTCTCTAAGATTATAAGGGATTCATCAATTTATACAAAACTCTTGTTTAAGGAAGTTTTGTTTATTATTACGCTATAATTCTGTCTACAATTTGAATTTTAAATGGCGCTAATGTAGTTATTTTTCCTGGCTTGGCGTAGAAATTAGAGTATTCGATCAGGAATATTCCGGTATGTTTAAACACTGTAATCGGATTTAAGTGTTTTTAAGAGCTACAGGCATTTGTTCGGTCTATTATAGTTAGAATTTGAAAGGTTAGTTTTATGAAGGATACGGATCAATTGAAATCGAAAAGTAAAATTTTTAAATCTAAACTTGACACAAGTATAAGTTCGTCTTTTGTATCGTGTTTATTGGTTTACCTTATTCAATATTTTCACTATTCAAGAGGCTGGTATCCAGGATTAAAAATTGAATGGAGAATAGGAGGGAAGCACGTAGCGCGACTTCATTGTGTATTTGTGGAAGAATAACGGATGTTAATCTTTCAGCTCTTTGAATTTTTTTAAAGAAGCTCAGGTTTCATTATTGGTGAAAAAAAAGGGCATACCGGTCTACATTGATACAAATATAGTTTTCACTATCATGTTCAACCGGTATATTGTGGCAGTAGAATATTTGCCAGGATTTTACAAGTAGGTAGGCAAAGATGTATGCTATTTAACCTGCTTTACTTTTACTGCAGTAGGTCCTTTTTGCCCCATCTCAACTTCGAAGCTAACCAAGTTACCTTCTTTTATATCGTCAACTACATTGTTGATATGTACAAATACGCTTTCTTTGGTTTCCATATCTTTTATGAAACCATAGCCTTTTGATTCGTTAAAGAAGGATACTACTCCTTTTCTAATGGGGTCAATTTCCTCAGAAGAATCACGGGTAGGTACTCCTATCTCAATGTCTTCTAATTTGATTTCTTTCTTTTTGGTTGGATCAGGAGGCGTAGAAGTTATCATGCCATTTTCATCGACATATGCAATCATGTCATCCAGACTGCTCTTACTCTCGTTTTCTTTTCTGGCTAACTTCTTTTTTTCTTTTTCTTTTCTCTTTTTTTCCTTCTTGTTTCTTACTTCCTTTTTGTTGAATGTTTCTTGTGATCTACCCATAAATTTAATATGCTTTATTAATAGTTATTTATAAATGAAATAAACTTGTTTTCAATATTTCTATTCCTATGATGGAATACTATCTGTAATGTTCTTTGCCTTCTTAAGGTTTGGTTTAATAATCCTTTAGGCAAATTAATTGCTGTTAATTGAAATATTATAAACGTTTATTCGCATTGGTATTATTAAAGGCTATAACATCTGCAAGATTACCCGGAAAAACTGCAAGCAAGGCGCTGGCAATGGAATGCAAGGTAGTTTTTGAACTGTATGAAATTTAACACACGTTGAAATGCTAGCCTCTTTTTACCTTTAATGCGGGGCAAAGATACGGATTAAAAATGGTTCTTTGGGATATATTAGCCTGACTTTTTATTATTATAGCTTTTTTGGATTAATGTTTTCTATGTATTAGAACGATTTTGAGTTGATTTCTTGGCGGGAATTATACTCTCTAGTTCGCTGAACTCTTGTAATTGAATGACCGGTTGTTCAAAAATTAAGCGATTTGTTGATACAGGTTTCGTGATTATTTTAATAGTTCGTTATTTTTTTGTAAGTAATTGAAGAGCAGTTTATACTTATTTAATGGTCAAAAAATTAAGGGCTTAAAATGAGATTGATGTAAATCAGTCTAATGTCTATCATCTAAAATCTAACGATCTAATTGTATTTATTATGTGTCTGAAATGAAAAGGATAAGATGCCAAACAATTTCACCATATACAGATGAAACGACCAGGTAAATTTGATTATCTAATTTTCACACAGGATGATGGTTAAATTCATTTGCGAGTTACATATATCCTTAGAAAATAACTTTAATCCTATGAAAGGATGCTTAATAATAGTAATCAATGAGTATAATGTTAGCAACTATCTGTAGTTAGAAGGAGAGGTGCCAAACATTTTTTTAAAGCTGCGGGAAAAATATTTTGGATCGGAGAATCCTGTCTTATAAGCAATCTCTGAGATATTTAATCCAGTACTTTTTAATAGTTCTGCAGCTTGTTTGAGTCTGAAGTTGGTGATAAACTGCCCGGGAGGCAGACCAGTGATGTTGGTTAACTTGCGTGTTAGTTGCGATCGGCTTAGGGACACATGATCAGCCAGCAGATCCACACCCAGATCGGGATTATCAAGATTTGTTTCAATACAAGAGGTCAGTGCATCCACAAATTTTTTATCCAGGCTGGTATGGACAATCTCCTCGGTTTTGGCTGAGGCGGATGTTATATACTTTTCCCTCAGTTTTTGTCGGATAGAAATTTGGTTCATTACCTTTGAAACCAGCAAATCATTATTGAAAGGTTTACGAATATAAAGATCGGCTCCTGCCTCTGCACCTTTTAGTTGGTGTTGAATGTCGGAGTAGGCAGTGAGTAGCACAACAGGAATGTGACTGGTACCAAGGTTTGATTTTATGGCGCTACACAAAGCCAGACCGTCCATTTCGGGCATCATGACATCTGAAATGACCAGTTGAGCATCAAATTTTTCCAGTTTTATTAGTGCTTCCCGCCCGTTGAAGGCCATTTGCACCTGGGCTATGGGAGCGAATAACGCAGCAATTTGCTGACACAGTTCCCGGTTGTCTTCCACGATTAAAATACCAGGTAGTTTTTTATTTCCCTCAACAGCTGTATTGTTGGTTACTGTTGTGGCAGGTAAGGAGGAAAGCGTTTCTTTAGATTTTATGGGCAGGTTGATTTTGAAACAACTACCCCCCAATGAGCTTTTTGAATAACTGATTTGCCCCTCATGAAGTTTTACTAATTCCTGGGTTAAAGCCAAACCGATGCCAAAACCGCCTTTTGATTCAAAAGGTTGAAATAATTTGTCTTCCATCGTGATATCTACCCCTGGGCCGTTGTCATCCACCCGGATGATAATTGTTTCTTCTCTTCGCTCAAGGGATATTTTAATAATCCCGTTTTGTTGAGGAACGTGTTTTACTGCATTAGACAACAGGTTATAGAGTATTTTTTCCATCTTATCCGTATCAAAAGCAGTAATGAGCTTTTCAAATGGTATCTCCGTAGTGATGGTAACACCTTTGGATTGAGTCAGGCCTGAAAATGCTGTTGTCAGATCATTTATAAAACCTACAATATCTAGGTTTCGTGAATTGAAGGGTGTTTTATTGCTTTGCAGCTTTCTGAAGTCCAGAAGTTGTTCCAGAAGTTGCATTAGTCGGTTGGTGTTCTTGTCCAGGATTTCAATCTGTTTTTGGGCGGCTTTATTTTGTCCCATGAGTTTCCTGAGTTGTTGCACAGGACTGGCGATTAAGGTTAGCGGTGTGCGTATTTCATGCGATACATTTGTAAAGAAGTTCAGTTTGAAATTAATCATCTCCTCTGATTGTTTTCGCTTCAAAGTTTCAATGCGTAATTCATTTCGTAATCGGAAACGCATTAATAAAAACCAGGTAACAGCTCCGGCAGTGGCAATTATAAACAACGCATAAAACAGGAAGGCCCAACTGGTTTTCCACCATGGCGGTTTAATGGCAAATGCAAGGGATGTTGGGATTCCCTCCTGATTGTTGTTGTTCCAGCCTCTGATTTCAAGCGTGTAATTTCCTGGCGCCAGATTATTAAATGCTACGGTGTGTTTGTTTTTCATCATAACCCACTCTTTGTCCATTGGTTTCAAGCGGATCGCATAACTGTTTTTGCCGGTATTTGAAAAGTCAGGTAGTGCATAACTTACAATGATATCATTTTGTTGATAGTTGAGATTCATAAGGGAAGAAACCCCAGGTAGAAAAGATTCGTTGTTAATTGAAATCTCGCTAATAATAACAGGTATCTTGTGGTTAATGGTTTTAAACCGGGATGGGTCAAAAAGGTTAAATCCATTTGTCCCCCCTGCTAAGATTTCCCCTGATGTTAGCCGGGTGAAGGCGTTAGGTGAGAATTGGTTTCCCTGAATCCCTTCTGCTGTATTAAAAGGAGTAAAGTAGTTTTTTTGCTTGTCGAAACGTATCAAGCCATTATCGGTTCCCAGCCAGAATACATCTTCGGGTGATTCCAGAATGGCGAACACCGATTTGGCATTAAAACCTTTTGCTTCATTGTAGTTAGTGAAGTGATCATTGGTAATGTCGTAACTAACCAGGCCTCCTTTATTGGTTCCTAACCATAGCTGGCTGTTAATGGCCTCATGCAGGCAATTAATAACCAGAGAGGAGGGACCTTTTTTATTTTGTGGCAGACAAGCCTGAAAGGTGAGCTGATTTTCCACGAATCGGAACAGACCGTTTTCGGCTGCCAGGTAAATTTCCTTTTCTGAAGTTTCAATGATTGAAAGAATATGGATTGGGGGTGATGTGTCAGCGCGCATTTTACCAGGCACGATACGGCTTAATATATTAAATGAGGCATCTGCTTGAATAAATTCGTTAGCCTCTGTTCCAATAAGCCAGATGCCATTCTGGCGTCGTTCTAAGGCTGAGATATCCATTGAAGCAGTAGAGGGAATTTGGTGCAATTGCAAAGTTTGATCCACTTTCCAGATTCCATGAGAGGAGTATATATAGGTGTAGATGCCATCAACAACGATTCCTTTGAAATGTATATCTTTTATTCCTTGGTCAATGTTTAATGGGAAAGCACTGTTTGTATGGCGTTGCCAAAGAAAAACATTGTGTGGTGACAGAATTAAAATGCCAAGATCTTCAATCTCACTAAATCCAATGATGGTGCCATCGGTTAGGCCATTTAAGTTTCCCGGATGCAAATGTTGAAAGCGCTTTTGACTGGTAGAAACCTGGTATAATCCCCCATATTGGGTACCTATCCAGGTATTATTAAGTGAATCGTGATGAATGCACTTGATGTTTGCATTGGTTACTTGTTTTATTAAATCAGCAGGTACCACTTCTTTGTGTAGCAGGTCAAAGATGATTAGTCCATTTTTTTTTGTGTTAATCCACAGTTGGTGACCCGATTTTTCCATATTCAGGACATGTAATCCATTGAGCGTTTTAATAGGAGAAGACGTGTAATACGCATTCAAACAGACAACTCCATGAGCAGTGCCAACGTAGATAGTAGTGTCGCTAATGGTCAGACATTGTATATCGTTGATAGTACTTGTGTGTTTCAGTTCTAGTGTTTGGTCATCAATTATATAAAGAGTGTTGGTGTCTGTTACTAGAAGCGATGAATCGTTTATCAGGCGCAGGTTCGTAATTTCAGTTGTAAATTGACTAAACTGGGTTGTACCCGATACTTCATTGTGTTGGCACAATGTGCTACCAATGCTACAGAAGATAGTTTTTTTCGGTTTTATTTCAACACAATTAATCCTTCCGGATATTGGAGGTGAAAACTTCCTTTTCCACTGATTATGAATCGGTGAATAGGAAAGGAGTTGATCACCATTATTTACCAGTAGTTCATTACCATCGTTATGGATAGATCGGAAGGAAGTTTCACTCAGGTTAAAAGTTGGTTGAAAGGATTTGAAATCATAGCCATCAAACCGGATAAGTTCTTTCGGGCTTACCGACCACAATATTCCGTTATTTCCCCTCACAATACTTAGTATGGTATTGTTAGGCAAACCTTCATTAATGGTGTAGTTTTTCAGTCGGGATTGCTCATTTTCAATCTTAGTGGCAAAAACACAAAATGGAATAATTGACAGTATGGTGATAAAAATCCGTTTCACAGGCTCTTTTTACAATTTGGTGTAAAGATAGGTGAAATTGAAATTTTCAGGGTAGTCAGTAGTGTGCGGTTTTATCCTTTTGCTTCTGCGTTATGGTATCGTATTTCTTTGAAATCCCGGTTCACCTTGGTTACTGACAAGTGGCACAGGCTGTGAACTAGTAAGGTTTTTCCAAGTAAGAAGAGCTGGAGCTACCGACTGGTTTTATGATGAAATGATGGAACAGGGATGGCAAACTTGCCCCCCAGAGAGTATTTTAAATAGCCTTCTGTAATCCTTTATTGGTGCGGCTTCAGGGAGATGCGTATCTCCAATAATTTAGATGCGCATCTAAAAGTTGTGAGATGCGTATCTAAAATATTTTTCCCCCGCATCTAAATTTTCGTTTGTTTGTATTAGGCGCTTAGGGAGCAACATGTTACCAGCATGTTACCAACATGTTACCAACATGTTGTTCAAGTTGGATGGAAATATATAGAGAGGATAGAGGTCAGAAGTTAGAGGGGGAAATAGATGACAACACTTAGCGATAAATGGAGATACATTGAAACAGATAGAAATATTTTGAAACAACCTGTACTTACCAAAGAACAATCTCTGCGTTTCAGCGCCTCTGCGGTGTATGATGAATCTTGTTAAAACAACAAATAAAAGGCAACATCCCTCGTAGAGGCTTTTCCCAGGCTACTTGTGAAAAATCATAGTATCTTTGTATTAAATCATTTGACAATGACCGGCTTTAAAGAAAGATACATCAATCCGTTTACCGACTATGGTTTTAAAAAACTCTTTGGAGAAGAAGTTAATAAGGCCATATTAATCGATTTTTTGAATGAGTTGTTGCGGGAAGAACAGGGAGAAATAGTTGATCTTACCTATCTGAAAAATGAAAATCTGGGAAGTGGTGAGCTGGATCGTAAAGCTATTTTTGACCTGTATTGTGAAAATGAGAAAGGCGAAAAATTTATTGTTGAATTACAAAAGACCAAGCAAAATTTCTTCAAGGACCGAACGGTTTATTATTCCTCCTTTCCCATTCGTGAGCAAGCAGAGCGTGGTGCTGATTGGAATTATGAACTCAAGGCCGTATATATGATTGCCATCCTGGATTTTGTATTTGATGAGGATAAAATGCAGAAGGAGAAGTATAGGTACGATATAAAACTGTCTGATATTGATACCAAGCGTGTGTTTTACGACAAGCTCACTTTTATCTATCTGGAGATGCCTAAGTTTAATAAGACCATTGACGAGTTGGAGACCCATTATGACAAATGGCTTTATGTCCTTCGTAATTTAAATAAGCTGGAGCGGGTTCCTGATAAGCTCAGGGAGAAGATCTTTGATCAGCTTTTTGAATCCGCTGAAATAGCCAGATTTACCCCCGATCAGCTGCGCTCCTATGAAGATAGTCTGAAATATTACCGCGACTTGAAGAATTCCCTGGACACAGCCAGAGAGGAAGGTGTTCAGGAAGGAATGGTAAAGGGATTACAACAGGGCATGGAAAAAGGAATGGTAAAGGGCATTGAAGCTGTTGCCTGTAACCTGATAAAAAGTGGTATGTCAAATCGGGAAATTGAAACATTTACAGGATTGCCTGCTTCCAAAATTGACGCCCTTCGTGCGGCCCAAAAGTAATAATCCATTGTTTCTAATGTAATAGATTGGAAATATCTGACAGTTAACTTCTAAGGTATTATTTAATGTGCTCGTTGGTAAATCAGTCTAAGGTCTATTATCTAAGCGCTAACAATCTATTATATCAAGGCACCTCTTTAATTCTACACCCGTAAGTGGTAATCCACACCTCATCGAATGTAACAGCTCGTTTGGCTCGCACCCTCCTTTTTTTTAATTTCAGGGCTTCGATTACTACAAAGACGAGATTATTAATGGCTGAATCAGATAAATACAAGACTATTAATGCACCTGCAGAGGGAATCTACAAAGAAAAAGGAAGTAAATTCATTGCTTATGCTTATCCGGTGTATACTGAAGAGGAGATAAAAGCCCATGTGCAGGTATTAAAAAAAGAGTATTATGATGCCCGTCATCATTGCTTTGCCTGGCAGTTGGGACTCGATGGTCAACATTTCAGGGCTAATGACGATGGGGAACCTTCCGGAACAGCTGGAAAACCAATTCTGGGGCAGATATTATCTCATGAACTGACGAATGTACTGGTTGTTGTAGTGCGCTATTTCGGGGGCACGAAATTGGGAACCAGTGGTTTGATTCATGCATACAAAACCGCCACCATGGATGCTTTTGCGAATGCAGAGATTATTGAGCGCACAGTTAATGATGTTTACCGTATTGATTTTGATTATGGGGTGATGAATGAGGTGATGCGCGTAATGAAGGAGGAAACCCCGGAGATATTGTTGCAGGATTTTAACCTGCGTTGTGCCATCGAGTTTAGTTCCCGGCAAACTCATGCACCGGTTATTGTGAGCCGGCTGGAAAAGATAGAATCTGTACAGGTTGAGTTCTTACGCACCTGTTAACCTTTAATTCATTGTTGTGAAAAAAAGAAATGATATTCTGGTAGCAGGTGATTTAAATGTGGATTTGTTGTACAATGATTTGAGCAACTTACCACAAACTGGTGAAGAGGTGTTGGCGGGTGACTTTAATATGGCGCTGGGTAGTTCGGCTGGGATAATGGCCGCCAATATAGCAGCGCTGGGTGTGAATGTAGCTTTTGTTGGAGTCGTGGGTAATGATCTGTTTGGACAATACATTATTGATCAGTTGAAGCAAAAAAATGTATCGACTCAATATGTTAAGGTTAGGGAAAATTTTAGCACAGGTAGTACGGTTGTGATGAATCAGGGCCAGGAAAGGGCTAACCTGACTCATGCCGGAGCCATGGCTTCACTTTGTATAGAGGATTTTCCCTGGGAGGAGATGAAGCGTATTTCTTTTTTCCATTTGGCAAATCCATTTGTATTACCTCAGATGCGAAATAATCTGCTTGGGTTGTTTGATAGGGCTAAAGACTGTGGCATGATCACTTCGCTTGATCCGCAATGGGATGTGAAAGATAAATGGGATATGGATTTGAAAGGATTATTACCACAGGTGGATTATTTTTTCCCCAATGAAAAGGAGTTTGCATTACTGACAAAGAGCCAGACAGTAGGGGAGGGCATTCAATCTTTAGAAGCAGTCTTTAAGCATGTGGTTATTACCCGTGGCGTGAAGGGATCTGTTTTGTATACGCCCGGACACAGGAAAGAGCAGGGGGCTGTATTAAATAACCAGGTAGTGGACTGCATTGGAGCCGGTGATGCTTTTTGTGCCGGCTTTTTGGCAGCCAAAATAGATGGTCTTTCTGATACGGATGCGCTTAAAAGTGGCGCTATTACCGGGGCGTTATCTACTACTATTGCAGGTGGCGCGGGTGCATTCAACAGCAAGGAGGAGTTTCTTCAAAAGGCGGAGGAATTATTGGGCTGACTTTGATATGAAAGTATTATAGTGTGGATATCTATAGAGTCTTGGGCATAGGGATGAGTTTTTTAATCAACAAGAGGCTATGATGTTTATCATCTAACGATCTATTTAATATCAATAGAGTTCATTAATCTTTTGAAAGTAATTGAAAACAGTTTGTGCTTATTCGATAGTCAAAACTGTTATTGCCCCAAAAATATGAGCAATGTAAATCAGTCTGGTGTCTTAATTTAAAGAAATGAAACTATCATGATTAAGCATTAAACACCCAAGAGAATGATTAAAAAGCTCAAAGTTTTTGTACTCCCTGTGTTTATCAGTCTTGAGTTTTGGTACTTGAATCGTGATACTAAATTATAAATAGAAACGAGCATGCAAATTCTATTATTAGCACACTGGAGGATGATTGAAATGAAAAATTCTGCGTCTCAGTGTTTATGGTCTATTATCTGATATCTATCAATCTCTTATCTAAATTTAAATAGATGAAAAATTTACTTCTAACAACATTGTTTGTGCTTCTTTTGGTTGTTAATGCATGTCGTATGGGGGATCGGCAAGGGCAGAAGTTGTACCAGGTTTTTGATGTGACACCCGATAGCCTTTTTATGCCTTGGGCAGAAGGCCCGGTGGTAGATGAGAACGGTTGTCTCTATGCAGTTAACTATAAGAAAAAAGGAACCATAGGAGTTGTGTATCCCGATGGTCTTCACGAGTTGTTCCTGAATTTGCCGGAAGGCAGTGTGGGAAATGGATTAAGGATCGTGGAAGGGCATTATCTGTTGGTGGCGGATTATACTAACCACAATGTGTTGAAAGTAGATGTTCGTACAAAAGAACTTGCTATTTATGCTCATGATAGTACCATGAATCAGCCCAATGATATAGCCGTTACTGCCAAAGGAATAGTGTTTGCCAGTGATCCCAATTGGAGTGATAATACGGGTAATCTATGGCGGATTAATACACAAGGTATATTTGAGTTGCTGGAGAGCGATATGGGAACTACCAATGGGGTGGAGGTTAGTTCGGATGATCAGCGTTTATATGTCAATGAATCTGTTCAGCGTAATATTTGGGTTTACGATCTTGATGATCAGGCAAATATTAGTAATAAACGATTGTTTTTTCAGTTTCCCGATTTTGGTATGGATGGTATGCGGTGTGATGCAGCAGGGAATCTGTATGTAACGCGTTTTGATAAGGGAACCGTGGCGATTCTTTCTCCCGATGGTGAACTTCTGCGAGAAGTAAAGATGGGGGGCCAGCAACCAACAAACATTGCCTTTGGTGGAGAAGATGGTAAAACCTGTTTTGTAACCGTGGCAGATAGAGGTTGTATTCAGGGCTTCAGAACGGAATATCCGGGACGAGCATTTTTATTGGCGAATTCAGAAATAATAGATCGGTAGATATATAGAAATCAAGATGTTCTCATAGGTTTTTTATGTGGATTTTTACAGTCATTTAGGGATTAAATGTTTTCAGGCATTTCCAAATATTAACGAGTTATTGCATAAAATAATAAGGGAATGATTTGGTGGTCGATTAATCTAAACAAATAACTCATGAATATTCCGGAAGGATTGGTAACGGTGGAAGGGTTAGCTGTGATGGCACTGCTTACCTTGATGGGCATTGGTTCTTATATTGAGAAAGAACCCACAGCTGGAAGAAAAGCAATGATGCTGTTACCTGTTTCGTTTGTTTTGGTGTTGTTGGGGTATTGGGATTATCCCGGGAAAATATGGGTAACAGGAATTATCGGATTATCCATCCTGGTTTTTGGGATCTACCTATTTGTGCCAGCCTTTTTGTTTCGAAAGAAGAAGGAGGCCTTTCCTAAAGGACGTATCGATGAGCGCACCGTTATGTTCTCACGCAAAGAACTGAAGCCGGGAAGTGATCGTTTCAAAAAATATTATGCGGAACATCCTGAACATTTCAGGAAGGATGAGCAATTCCGTCAACAACCCGGATTACTCAGTAAGGATGCTGTTTTCTATAATTCTCTTGCTTTTGTGGCGGCAGAGGCCAATTTTTTCATAGTTGATGCTTTACAGGACCGGATTGAGCCACCTGTTTCACTAGAGAAGCAAATAATTGAACCTGAAGAGGCAGCTGACTTTGTTAAAAATTGGTTGTTAAAGATCGGCGTTAAGTCGGTTGGGATTACCTTGATGCGGGATTATCACTGGTATACTGTTGGTGGACGGGGAGAACGTTATGGCAAACCTGTTTTGCCCCGGCACCGGTATGGCATTGCCTTCACCGTTGAAATGGATGAAGAGATGGTGAAAGCAGCGCCGCGAAGTTCCATTATCATGGAGTCGGCTCAGCGATACTTACAGGCGGGTACCATAGCTGTGCAATTAGCTAAATTGATTGCTTCGTTGGGTTATGAAGCAAGGGCGCATATTGATGGTAATTACCAGGTGGTCGCCCCCTTGGTTGCCAGAGATGCTAATCTGGGTGAGATTGGACGTATGGGGCTGCTGATGACCCCGGAACTGGGGCCACGTGTAAGGGTGGGGGTCGTAACAACGAATATGCCATTGGTTCCTGACAAGCGTATTTATGATGATTCAATGGAGGATTTTTGTGGGAAGTGTATGAAATGTGCTGAAAACTGCCCTTCGTCGGCTATCCCTTTTGAAAAGCAAACAAAGATCGATACCGTGAGGCGCTGGCAAATTGATTCTGAAGCATGCTATTCTTATTGGTGCAAAGTGGGAACGGATTGTGGCAGGTGCATGAGTGTTTGTCCTTATTCCCATGCCGACAACCTGATGCATAATATGGTGCGTTGGGCTATTAAAATGTTTCCAAATTTCAGATGGTGGGCTGTGCGTATGGATGATCTGTTTTACGGGCGTAAACCAGCCCCGCAAAAAATACCGGGCTGGTTGAAGGTAATCACACAAGTTAATTCAAAAGGAAAACAGGCTGATATATCTAACCAGGATAAGCCAGAAAAGTGCTCGGATTTGAGTATCAAGGATCAAAACATTGAACAACCAGAAAGGTAATATTCTGCCAAAAAATACACGGAATAATAGTTCGTTAAGTTTTTGTGATAACTGATAGGTAGATTGTGTTGATTTGATAGTTAAAACTATTTAATGACTAATCGGGATTAATCACTGAATGACGTAAATCAGTCTTCATTCTATTATCAAAAATCCAATGAACTATCATTCAGTTCATCATTTACATACGCTTCCAGTTTTTGTTGTTTGAAGTCAAACCATGCCTGTCGGAAAGGTGAGTCGTCGATGATTGCTTTGAAATGAGCGAATGGACGACGGCGATTCAAGGCATTAAAAAGTTCCTGTTGTAAGGCGGAATCTTCCATTTCATCGGCAAAAGCTTCCATTATTTTAAAGGAGTCATGTGATCTTAATGGTTCAATGGTGAGATAGGTTTCCCAATTGGTGTATTTTAAATTCATGGTTTCAGCTGTGAAACCGGTTACCATTTCATATTCATGAGGATCTTCGATAAAAAGTTGGGGGACTTCTTCCATCTCCTTGGAAAGGGGATTAACAAAACAGATAAAACCCGCATCTATTGATTGGGCGATGCTATTGATAAGTTCTTTCGGGTAATTTGACATGATCATTTCAATTTTAGGTTCGATACACTCATTTAAGGAAATAGTGTAAATTATACATCAACAAATAGCCTGCTCTATTTTTTTCTTTTCCACAGTTTGTCTTGCCGGTCTTTTATTTTAACCTCCTGGGCATTTGCCTGGGGAGTGTAAAGTGTCCTGTTTTTTACTTCTTCCGGCATGAAATCCTGTATCACAAAATTATTTGGGTAGTTGTGGGAATATTTATACGCCTGTCCATATCCCAGTTCTTTCATTAGTTTGGTGGGGGCATTTCTCAAGTGTAACGGCACCGGCAGGTTACCCGACTGTTTAACCAGTTGCTGAGCTTCATTAATGGCCATGTAAGCCGAATTGCTTTTGGCGCTTGTAGCCAGGTAAATGGTTACCTGTGACAGGATAATCCGGGATTCGGGCCAGCCTACCATGCTGATGGCTTCAAAACAGTTGGTTGCCAATAGTAGCGCGTTGGGATTGGCCAGGCCAATATCTTCTGCCGCAGAAATAATGAGCCGGCGGGCAATAAATTTAGGATCTTCACCGCCTTCTACCATGCGGGCCAGCCAATATACGGCAGCATCCGGGTCACTGCCACGAATGGATTTAATAAAGGCAGAAATGATGTCGTAATGCATCTCTCCATTTTTGTCATACTGAGCCGGGTTTTGTTGCAGGTGGGCCGTCACCATTTCATTGGTGATAATTACTTCCGGTTGATTGGCCTCCGCATTATAAACCAGCTCCAGTATGTTGAGCAGCTTCCGTGCATCACCGCCTGAATACCGGAGTAATGCTTCGTTTTCTTTTATCTGGAAGGATTTGTTTTTTAGTACAATGTCGTTGGTAAGTACTTTATTGAGGAGTTCCTCCAGGTCCTCTTTCTCCAGTGATTTTAATACATACACCTGGCAGCGCGACAACAGGGGAGAGATCACTTCGAAGGAGGGATTCTCAGTAGTAGCACCAATCAGGGTCACAACGCCTTCTTCCACGGCACCAAGCAGGCTGTCTTGCTGGGATTTACTGAAACGGTGGATTTCATCAATGAACAGGATCGGGGGGGCGGAGTTGAAGAAGCGGGTTTTGCGGGCTTTTTCGATGGCTTCGCGTACATCTTTTACGCCCGAATTTACGGCGGAGAGGACATAAAAAGGCCTTTCCAGTTGATTGGCAATGATACGCGCTAAGGTGGTTTTGCCAACACCCGGGGGGCCCCATAGAATAATGGAGGAGATGGCTCCGGAATCAATCATTCGTCGCAAAACGGCTTTCTCCCCAACTAAGTGCTTCTGTCCTATGTAATCATCCAGCTTCTTGGGCCGCATACGTTCGGCCAGTGGTGCATATCCGCTCATAATCCTTCTTGTTAAAGTAGGCCAAATTTACAAAAACAGAATGGAAGCACGCATGATTACCGTTTTTTGATAATGCCTTTTCTTAGGCAGAACTTTTTATCGGAGCCGCTGTTTTTATTGAAATGACTGATCAAAACGCAGGTTTGTAGGGCGGTGATAATTGATATATGAAGGAGATTTGTTTTGTAATTATCCGGGAGTCAGTTTTGGATTAATTGCTCATCAAAACTTTTATCGCTCATACAAATGAGCTGGATATAAAACAGTCTAAGGTCTATTATCTAGAATCTAACGATCTGTTACTCATGTCAAGTGCTTAAAAAGAATACGTATGAATAGGTTGATTACAACATTAATACTTATAGCCGGATTTACTATGGGAATAGCAGCACAACAATTGGAAACAGCAACATTTGGAGGTGGTTGCTTTTGGTGTACCGAAGCCTTCTTTTCAGAATTAAAAGGGGTTCATAAAGTACGTTCGGGATATAGTGGGGGAGAAATTGAAAACCCCACTTACCGGGAAGTATGCACAGGGCAGACCGGTCATGCAGAGGTTATCCAAATAGAATACGATGTATCGGTCATCGGATTTACTGAATTGTTGGAAGTCTTTTTCGCTACTCATGATCCCACCTCATTAAACCGACAGGGCGCCGATGTGGGCACGCAATACCGTTCGGTCATTTTGTATCATAGCGAAAAGCAAAAAGAAATCGCGCAAAAGGTTATCCTGGAATTGAATGGTGCCCGTGTGTTTGAAAAACCAATTGTTACCGAGGTAGCCCCATTTGATGTATTTTATGAGGCCGAGGATTATCATCAGGATTATTTTAAAAATAATGCCAATCAACCTTACTGCCGGGTGGTAATAAAACCAAAGCTGGCCAAGTTTCGAAAGGTCTATCAGGAACTTCTTAAGGAATAGCCTATTTCGGATTAGTTATAAAGAATTCGGGTTTGAATATCAGGTATCAAGTTTTGTGTGACTGGGATTGTAATATCCTTCCATGAAGAACACGAATAACACAGATAAGATACCTGTGTTTTTTAGAAGTGACCTGATAAAAAGCCTCTTCGATGGGAGTTACCTTTAGTTTGTCGTTTTGACAGGACAAACAAGATTCTATATATACCGCGGAGGCGCTGAGACGCAGAGGCTTTTCATTAATTGGGAGTTAAGATCGTTCTTTGAGGTTGACAATGGTAAGTACAGGTTGTTTCAAAATATTTCCATCTGTTTCCAAGTATTTCCATTTGTTTCAACCTGTTTCAATGTATCTCCATTTATCTCTAAGTATTTTCATCTGTTTCCCCCTCTAACCTCTCTATATATTTCCACTTACCTGTATCTCCATCCAATTTGAACAACATGTTGGTAAAAGTTGCTTCCTAAGCGCTTATGTTTTTTCAGAAATGTCATTAAAAAAGCCTCTTCGATGGGAGTTACCTTTAGTTTGTCGTTTTGACAGGACAAACAAGATTCTATATATACTGCGGAGGCGCTGAGACGCAGAGGTTTTTCATCAATTGGGAGTTAAGATCGTTCTTTGAGGTTAACAATGATAAGTACCTTCTATTTCAATGTATTTCCAATTATCTCTAAGTATTTCCATCTGTTTCAATATGTCTCCAAGTATTTCTATTTGTTTCTATCTGTTTCCATCTGTCTCCAAGTATTTCCATTTGTTTCAACCTGTTTCTAATTATTTCCATCTGTTTCTATCTATTTCCATTTTTTCTGTATTTCCATCCAATTTGAACAATATATTGGTAAAAGTTGCACCATTAGCCTCAAAAAAGGAGATGGATGTAAATCAGTCTAACGTCTATTATCAAAAATCTAACAATCTATTGTATCTTGAATGGTGCATATAATCAGGAAACAGCTAAATCATGAGAAAACCAGAAGAAAAACCTCATAATCCCCGTCGTAAGTTGATTGGAACGAAGATTTTAGATGATGTATTGCAGGATGAGGAGAATGAACTATCCGTGTTTTTTGAGGAAGGGTTGGATGGCTACATTAATCGCTTATGGGAATCAAACCAGGAGATATATATTCTCTTGAAAGAAGCAAAAATGCTTGAAGAAGCCCGTGATCGCCTCTATCAATACCTGGAACGTGTAGAACGGAAAATCTTTTTACTAAAAAACGGATTGCATATCCTGGAAAAATCCACGGTGAGAGAGAGTATCCGGGTTTTTCGAAGTGTGATAGCTCCAATAAATGAATATCGGACAGGTTTTTCTGCGCTAAAAATATTGTGGTTACTGGCTAAAGGGGAGATCGACCTGGAATCATCTGTGCTGACACCTGGCTTTTTTATGGAATTCATTAATCTTTTTCGGGGCGTTACCGGGATGTCTAATATCTATGTGGAAGGTAAACCGATAAATAAAGAGGTGCCGGATTTTCTAAAGCTCAAAGGCAAGGAGGCAGCCGTGGTTAGAATGGGCATTCTGGATGAGATGGGAGCCGACATTAAAAGTTATTTAAAAAAGTATTCTTCCGGATTAGATGAGAAGGTCTATCAAAAGCGATTAGAAAACAGAACCAGAATATTGCAGTATTTCAACGGGAATCTCGATGATTGGAATAGCTATAAATGGCATATTCGGCATGTTATTAAAGATTTGAAAGCAATAAATGACCTGATTAAGTTGAATAGAGAACAGCAGGAAGCCATTGAGCTGGCCGTGCAAAATAAGATAGCCTTCGGGATTACCCCCTATTACCTCAGTTTGATGGATTTTGAAAACACAACAGGCCTGGATCATGCTGTTCGTGCACAGGTAATACCGCCTAAAGATTATGTGGACATAATGTGTAATAATCGGCGGGATCGTGGTGTTACTTTTGATTTTATGGGAGAACATGATACTTCGCCCATCAACCTGATTACGCGTCGCTATCCGATGATTGCGATTATGAAACCATTCAACACGTGTGCTCAAATTTGTGTCTATTGTCAGCGCAACTGGGAAATAGAACGTGTTTTGGAACCTAAAGCCATGGCATCTAAAGCCAGTATTGAGAAGGCTTTAAACTGGTTTGATGAACATCCGGAGATAGGTGAGGTATTGATTACGGGCGGCGATCCCCTGGTCATGAAAGATGATCAGCTTGACTACCTGATGGGGAGGTTGGCAGAGAAAAAACAGATTTTTAGAATCCGCATCGGCAGCCGCATCCCGGTTGTCTTGCCGATGCGTATCACCGATAAACTCATTGAGGTGTTTTTGAAGTATCACCGGCCGCCTCATCTGGAGGTGGCAGTGGTGACGCATTTTGAGCATTCCTATGAAGTAACCCCGGAATCGATGCAGGCGGTTCAGAAAATAAGAAAGGCCGGCCTGTCTGTGTATAATCAAACGGTCTATACCATGGAAAATTCCAGGCGTTTTGAGCTGGCCAAATTGCGTCGTGATTTGAAGTCTATTGGGGTAGATCCATATTATACCTTTAATATGAAGGGGAAACGGGAGACAGGGCGTTACATGGTGCCAGTGGCGCGTATTCTGCAGGAGCTGAAAGAAGAAGCCCGCATGTTACCAGGGTTAGATCGCACCGATGAGCCTGTTTTCAATGTGCCACGCCTGGGAAAGAACCATTTGAGGGCTGCCCAGGATCATCGCCTGGTAATGATTCTGGCCAATGGATCGCGGGTCTATGAATTTCATCCCTGGGAAAAGAATATAAAGCCGGTTCCGCCTTATAATTACACAGATGTGCCCATCTATGAATACCTGAAGGAATTGGCCAAGAGGGGTGAGAAACTGAGTGCTTATCGTACCATTTGGTTCTATTATTGATGAGTTTGACCGCTTTCCCGATGAGATTAATTAATTACTTAAGGATGGAAAACAGCCAGATGTTATAGGTGACGTTGTTATGCCTGGGATTAATTCAATTTTTGCATAACTGACATTTCCCATAAATGTTTAAAGCCTATTAAGCTTGCTCTGCAAGCATTTTGCCAACGCGATTTAATAGAATTATACGAATTGCTTTTCATCGAAAAGCTCATGAAACCACGCAGTGGTTTAAAATTCGATCTAATAGTCAATATATCGTAGTATATTAACCACATTTTTAAGCTTCTTTGTTTTTTCAGAAGTACCCTGAAAAAAAGCCTCTTCGAGGGGTGTTACCTTTAGTTTGTTGTTTTAACAAGATTCATTATACACCGCGGAGGCGCTGAGGCGCTGAGACGCAGAGATTGTTCTTTGGTAAGTACAGGTTGTTTAAAAATATTTCTATCTGTTTCAATGTATCTCCATTTATCTCTAAGTGTTTCCATCTATTTCCCCTCTCTAACTTCTGACTTCTATCCTCTCTATATATTTCCCTCCAATTTGAACAACATGGGGGTAAAAGTTTCTGCCAAAGCGTCTAAAGGGTTTGATTATAAAATTTGCAAAAACTGTTCTTCAGTTAATTACAAAAGTTTAACGAACTACTAAGAATAGCGGGTTCAGATAAATTGTATATTTGCGAGTTCTTTAAAGTTTAATAAATGGTTATGACCTTGTTGCAAAGATTAAAAAAACAATATACTGCCAATGAGTATCTTGTTTTAGTTTATCGGTTTGTTACTCTGCTTTTGTTTTATTCTATTTTCAGAGTCTCTTTTTATTTATTTAATGCGGATTTGTTCCCCAATTTAACATCTGGGCGGTTCATGACCATTATGTTGGGGGGTGTTAAGTTCGATATAAGTGCGTTGCTGTATCTCAATGCTTTGTACCTGCTGTTTTATACTTTGCCTTTCCCGATTAAATTTTCCAATGGTTATCAAAAGTTCCTGAAATGGCTCTTTATGATTTTGAATGGTATTGGATTTGGTGCCAATGCCATTGATTTTATCTACTATCGATTTATTTTAAAACGAACCACCTACAATGTTTTGAATATATTGGAGAATGAAGATAATATGGGCTCCCTCTGGATGCAGTTCATGGCTGACTACTGGTATGTATTTGTTTACTTTATCATCATGATGGTGGCTTTGGCGTTCGTTTATTCCCTGTTAAAACCTCGTCCCATCGCAATTTCCAATAGGTGGTATTATGGTTTGGCTTCTTTGTTGGCCCTGGTCATATTTTCCGGTTTTTCAGTTGTTGGTATGCGTGGTGGTTATCGACATAGTACCCGCCCCATTAACATGAGTAATGCCGGTAAGTATGTGAAAACACCTGAGCAAATTTCTTTGGTATTGAATACGCCATTTTGCATTATACGTACCTGGGGTAAGAAAAACTACGAGCGCAAAAATTTCTTTTCTTCCGATCAGGAGCTGGAAAAAGTTTATTCTCCTGTGAGATTGAACGAGGACCGTACAGGAGAGATGAATAAGAAAAATGTGGTGGTTTTCATTTTGGAAAGCTTCAACAGAGAATTGTTTGGCTCTTTCAATAAAGATATAGATGGGGGTAATTATAAAGGTTATACACCTTTTTTGGATTCCCTGGTAAACGAAAGTATGGTGTTTCCTAATACCTTTGCCAATGGCCGTAAATCCATAGATGCCATGCCTTCGGTGATTGCAAGTATCCCGTCACTGGTATTGCCATATATTGTATCAGAATATTCGGGTAATAAAATAAACAGTACGGCCAGTATTCTTGGTGAACAAGGTTATCAGACAGCCTTCTTTCATGGGGCACACAATGGATCCATGGGGTTTCAGGCGTTTGCTAATATGGCTGGGTTTGATCGTTATCTGGGTAAGACAGAATATAATAATGATGATGACTTTGATGGTATTTGGGGAATTTGGGATGATAAGTTTTTTCAATTTTATGCCTCAGAACTGAATAAAATGAAAGAACCTTTTTATACCACCTTGTTTTCGGTATCATCGCATCACCCTTTTAAAGTGCCGGAAGAGTTTCAAGGGAAATTTCCAAAAGGTACTTTGCCATTGCATCAATGTGCAGGTTACACCGATTATTCATTGAAGAAGTTTTTCGAGTCTGCATCCAAGATGCCCTGGTTTAAAAATACATTGTTTGTTATTACAGCTGATCACAGTAGCCGACCACATTATAAGGAGTATAAAACAAGTGTGAATGCATTTGCAATCCCACTTATTTTTTATGCGCCTGGTGATTCCCTTAAAGGAGTGGATGATAAGATTGCCCAGCAGATTGATATAATGCCAACCGTGTTGGATTACCTAAACTACAAGGACGACTATATGGCATTTGGGAAAGATCTTTTTGACAGTGAAGAGGAAGGTTATGCAATCAATTACATCAATGGTTCTTATCAGTTCATAGTGGATGACCTGGTGATGTATTTTGATGGAAAGAAGATGATGAGTGTCTTTAACCGGATTGAAGATCCCTTCCTGGAAAAGGATATTAAAGGGACGCTGGATATTAGCAAATATGAGGCGAAATGTAAAGGAATAGTCCAGCAATTTAATAACCGTATGCTTGATGACCGGTTAACGATTGAGTAGAAGATATTATTCTATTGAAATTATAGATGGAGGCTGCCTTTAAGGTGGCCTTTTTTTATGGCTGATTATGACCTGTGGAAAGCTGAGGAGATAAAAAGAAAAATGCCCCGTTCAATATGGAAGAAAGAGAGGAACGGGGCAAGGGGAAAACAACCTGTCAGGAAAGATGAAACTAAGGTAAGGAAATAAAGATCGTAAGAACACATAGAGCGTGTTGGAATGTGATGAATGTCATGATTTTTTAAATAAACACGTAGAATTTATTGATAAACATCCTGTGTCAGTTGTGATGATTTGGTTCTAAATGACATGGATGTTTTGTGAGGAAGTATTCATATTTCAGTGAAAACGGTATTTCTTTAATTTTTTTCAGTATTATCCCAAATAAATTATCTAGATAATGGATGATTTGACTTACTCCCAATAGATTCAAGGATTGAACCCCTCGTTGGGGTTCTACATGCAGAGTGTTAATGATCTCCGGGTTACTGTGGTTATTTTCTATCTTTGCTGTTCAGAATATATTAAATATCGTTTTCAAACGATACAGTTTTAAAGGTAAATAAGTGTGGTCTCCTAAAACGGTGATCAAGGAGAAAGTTAAAATTATAGTGTATTATCCGTTTATATCAATCAGTATTATTCATGTACTTTACACCAATGGTTCGCTGAACTTTTGTAAGTAATGCGAATCAATGGTTGAACCCCATTCGGGGTTCTATATTTAGAATACTAATAAACCGCGGGTTACACCCACGTTTATTCATATTTTATCCCTTCGGGATAGGATTGTCCGAAGAATATAAAAGTGAATAACCCCGTGCGGAGCTCGGGGATGAAATAACAACCATAAATACAACCCCGAAGAGGGGTGAATTTATTTGTAATTGTAAAGAATCAATAACTTTCAACCCTTGATTCGCATTAGTCATTGAAAAATAGTTTGTATTTATCCAATAGACAAAGTTGTTAGTGGTGTAAAATGAGAGTAATGTAAAACGATCTAATATCTATTATCTAAAACCTAACCTGGACAAGCCAGAAAAGTACCCAGATATGAGTATCAGGTATCAAGATATTTGCATGACCGACATTGCAATAACCTGCCAAAAAATATACAGACATTACTGATAAGATATTAACGATCTATTATTACACATTAGAAAGCAAAATTTCATGTCAGATAAAAATAAATCAGAAGTTACCATAAACGATATAGCCCGGGCGTTGGGAATTTCCGCTTCAACAGTTTCCCGTTCGTTGAATGATAGCAGTAAGATTAGTGAAAAAACTAAAAGCCGGGTGCGGGAGATGGCCGTGGAGTTGGGATATGAGTTGAATTTGGTGGCCTCAAGTCTTTCCAAAAGTAAAACCAATCTGATTGGGGTAATAATACCCCGTTTAAACAGTCAATTCTTTTCCCAGGCTGTTAGTGGAATAGAGGAAGTGGCCCGGCAGTCGGGGTACCAGATTATCATCTGTCAGAGCAATGAGGATTTTACTAAAGAGTGTGAGATGGCCAAGGTGCTGTATTCAACACGTGTGGATGGGGTAGTGGCGTGTTTGAGTAAGGAGACAACCACTGTGGAGCATTTCAATGTGTTTATACAGAAAAAGGTACCGGTGGCAATGTTCGACCGGGTTAGTTATGCCATTGAAGGCCCCAAGGTGGTGGTTGATAATTATGAAGGTGCCTATAGGGCCACGGAGCATTTAATCGCCTCGGGATGTACACGATTGGCTCATCTGGCCGGTCCACAGAATTGTAAAGTGTTTCAGGAGCGTGCAGAAGGTTTTCGTGACGCTTTGAAAAAAGCAGGTTTGCCATTATTGCCGCGCCATTTATTGGCGAGTGATTTAAATGAAAAAGATGTGCGTGATTCCATGGCATTGTGGATGGGGTTAAAAGAAGCCCCTGATGGTATTTTTACCGCCAGCGCCACATCGGGTTTGTTGATGCTGAATCTGGTCAGGAATTATAATGTTCGGGTACCGGAAGATATGGCTTTTATTTCATTTGGGAATGAACCCTGTAATGAATTGATAACACCTTCGCTTTCTGCAGTGGATATGCCCGGTTTGGATATGGGAAAGGCGGCCGCAAAGCACCTTGTTGATGCCATCGAGAAAAAGCAAAATGGCGATGGTATATTCCTGAAGCCAATTCAATTGTTAATCAGAAATTCCAGTTTTAGATAACCACTGAATAAGTGTATTCAGCGAGCCGGGTAATCTTAATTGATAGCCCGGCTTTTTTATTGGTAATGTTGCAAGTTGCATGAATTTGCAAAAGTTGTGCAACTTAATAAGGCAAACGGTTGCACTAAATAATTTAAATATGCATTTTTGGTGTCTGTAATCTAACTCTTGTATTTATGAAAAATCGAATATTATTATTGGATGTTGTTATTTTCCTGGTAATTGTGCTTCAATTGAGTTGTACCCGGTCACATGTTAATGAAGTTGATTTGCCTGATATGAATGCAAATTGGCAATTGCAATCGTCGGAAATGATAAAAGTGGGAGGAGCTGAATTGTCTTCGCCTGATTGCCACAAAGGAGATTGGTATAACGTGCAACTTCCGTCAACAGTATTGAATGCACTTATCGAAAATAAAGAATATAAAGATGTCTTCTTTGGGGAAAATCTTAAGGATATTGATGCTAAAAGATTTGAAACAAGTTGGTGGTACCGGAAAACATTTAACCTTTTGAAGAAGGAGAAGGATGCTTTCTATCGGTTGAAATTTGAGGGGGTAAATTATAAAGCTAACATATGGTGCAATGGGAAATTGATTGCGGATGAAAATACCATTGAAGGTGCATTTGGAATGTGGGAGCTTGATGTAACCGAAATGGTCAGGGTAGGGGAGAATGCCCTTGCAGTAGAAATAATACCTCCGGTGAGAGGAGATCTGACCATTGGATTTGTCGATTGGAATCCTGCAGCACCTGATAATAACATGGGACTTTGGCGGGGAGTAAAGTTTCTGAAGAGTAAGGCTGTTTCTGTTTCATCGCCCTATGTTCACAGTAAAGTAAGCAGTTCGTTGCAAAGTGCCGAACTCAGCGTGTCTGTGTTGGTCAGGAATCATTCCGGCAAAAAGGAAAGTGCAACGGTTGAGGTGGCGTTTGAAGGGATAAAACTTAATAAGGAGGTAACTATTGAGTCTGGAGAAGAGAAAAATGTAATCTTTGATGTCACCGGGTATCCACAGTTAGCGCTTCAACAGCCCAAGCTTTGGTGGCCCAATAACCTGGGTGAGCCTTATTTGTATGATTTATCAGTGAAAGCTTTTGTTAACAGGCAATTGTCTGATGCATTGGAATCGCGTTTTGGCATAAGGGAGATTGAGCAATATTTAACTGAAGAGGGGCATAAAGGGTATAAGGTAAATGGTAGAAAAATACTGATTAAAGGAGGAGGATGGGTTGATGACATGTTGTTGGCCGATAGTGATGAAAAGGTAAGGGCCCAGGTGGAATATGCACGGCACATGAATTTGAATTGTATTCGGTTGGAAGGCTTTTGGGGAAGGAATAAAACATTGTATGATGCCGCTGATGAGAATGGTATGTTACTGATGATTGGCTGGAGTTGTCATTGGGAATGGGAAGCCTATTGCGGCAGGCCGGAAGATCATTATATGTCTGTTCGTACACCTGAAGACATGGAATTGCAAGCCAGTGGTTATCGTGATCAGGTTAAATGGTTAAGACAGCACCCAAGCATCTTCCTGTGGGTGTATGGCAGTGATAAGTTGCCGTTGCCCGACCTGGAAAGAAAGCTGAATAGTTACATAAAAGCACTGGATCCGGGACGGTCCATCCTGGCCGGTTGTAAATACCAGGACTTTGGTACCGAGGTGTACAATGTCAGTGAAGTAAGTGGCCCCACAGGCGTGAAGATGTTAGGGCCCTATGCTTATGTACCGCCTGTATATTGGTATATCGACACCATTGCCGGGGGTGCTTATGGTTTCAATACCGAAACCGGACCCGGGCCCCAGGTGCCACCAATGGAGAGCATTCGTAAAATGATACCGCAAGAACATTTGTGGCCGGTCGATGAGGTGTGGAATTACCATTGTGGCCGTCATGAATTTGGATCTCTTGACCGGTATATGCGGGCTTTTGATGCGCGGTATGGAAAGGCTTCAAATGTGGAGGAGTTTGTCTTTAAATCGCAAATGTCAAATTATGAAGCCATTCGCCCCATGTTTGAAGCCTTCCGGGTGAATAAAGACCATGCTACAGGAGTTATTCAGTGGATGTTAAATTCGGCCTGGCCTGAAATGTTCTGGCAATTGTACGATTATTACCTGATGCCCAACGGTGCTTTTTATGGCACTCAAAAAGCTTGTCAACCACTCAGCCCTGTCTATAATTATAAGGATAATGGAATCTACGTGGTAAATGATTTATACCGGGATGTGGACGGATTAAAAATAACCATCCGTTTGTTGGACATTAACTCAAAGGAGCTGTTTAAAGAGACCAAACAATTTACTGCCAGGGAAAATAGTTCTCAAAAAATAATGGCGGTACCACCAATACCTGCTCTGTCAAAAACTTATTTTATTGATTTAAAGCTACACGATGCATCGGGGGATGAGGTAGCTGGTAATTTCTATTGGTTATCTACCAAAGAGGATGTGCTTGATTTTGAAAAAACACGTTGGGTTTATACCCCAACGAAAAGTTTTGCCAATTTGAAAGGAATCAATACCCTGCCTGAGGTGAATGTTAAAAAACAGTTCAATCAATCTGTTGAAGGAGATTACCGGGTGTTTACCTGTGAATTGACAAATTCTGAGCCTTACCTGGCCTTTTTCATCGAGGTGGCTGTGGTGGATAAATCAAATGGAGAAACCATTGTGCCGGTATTCTGGAATGATAATTATGTGTCTCTTTTGCCTGGCGAAAAGAAAGTATTAAAAGCTAAAATCCATCAAAGCCTATTAAAAGGAAAAGAAACCGAAGTCAGAGTAAAAGGATGGAATCTAAAGAAATAATGCCGATTAGTGATTAAAATGACCACTTAATCTAAAAAAGAAATCATTTGAATAATCAGATATTAATGAATAGAAAAAGTGCAATAATTGGAGTAGACCTGGGAGGAACCAATATGCGGGCAGGCCGGGTAGTGAACGGTGAAATTGTTAAGAAAGCAAGTCGTTTGGTTCCTAAAACCGATAGGGCAGAGGTGGTGTTGGATGATTTGATGGCCACCATCTCAGAGGTGTTTGAACCCGATACACAAGCCATTGGTGTTGGAGTGCCCAGTTTGGTGAAGCCAGAAGAAGGAATTGTTTACAATGTGCAAAATATTCCATCCTGGGAAAAAGTATATTTGAAAGATCGGCTTCAGTCTTATTTTAAGGTACCGGTATTTATCACCAATGATGCCAATTGTTTTGCCATAGGAGAACGGGTTTTTGGTCAGGGTCGGCAGTATAAGGACTTTGTAGGATTGATTACCGGAACCGGACTGGGGGGAGGTATTGTTAAGAACGGCCATATACTATCCGATCAAAATTGCGGGGCCGGTGAGTTTGGCATGATTCCTTACCTGGACTACAACTATGAGTTTTATTGCAGTGGTCAGTTTTTCAATCATTTTTATAACCAAGATGGTGGTGTTATGGCCAAACAGGCTTCTTTGGGAGATGAAACAGCCCTGAAGGCATTCCGTGAATATGGGAGTCATTTGGGAAAAGCCATTAAAGTGATCCTTTATGCGGTGGATCCGGAGGTGATTATCCTGGGCGGATCGGTGTCCAAATCATTTCGGTTTTACCAGGCCGCCATGTGGGAGGAATTGCGAAGCTTTCCATACTCCGTCACCCTCGAAAATATTAAGGTCCTTCCTTCCGATATGCAGGAAATTGCCATCCTGGGTGCTGCCGCGTTGTGTATTGATGCCGCTGAATTGGTTACTAATAACTAACAATATTTGCATGATAAAAGATATGACATTAACAAATCAATGCGCCGTAGGGGTTTTCCTGGGCGGAAAGTTGCTGCGTGTTGGGCGGGTTAAGGATAATGTGGTGGAAACGTCACTGGCCCTGGAGATTGATAACACTGAACCGGAAGAGGTAATATTGAAAGAGGTGATGGATGCCATTGATAAAGTGTTTACCTCCCAGGTGGGGGGTATCGGTATTGGTGTGCCTAGTCTGGTTGATGTGGATAAGGGAATTGTTTATAATGTGGAGCATATTCCGTCGTGGCGTGAAGTACATTTGGCCGATCTGCTTACAGAACGATATAAAGTTAGGGTTTATGTGAACAATGATGCCAATTGTTTTGCCATGGGAGAGAAGTATTTTGGCAAAGGCAAACAGTTTGCCAACCTGGTGGGAGTTGCTACTGGTGTGGGACTGGGATGTGGCGTTATCACCGATAATAAGTTGTATTCCGGTACCAATTGCGGTGCCGGGGAGTTTGGTGGTATCCCCTATAAAGATCATAATTATGAGTATTACTGTACCACTGGCTATTTTATACGTAAATATGGATTAAAATCTGACTCCCTCTATCAGAGGGCCAGAAAGGAAGACAAGATAGCCCTGGCAGTACTTGAACAGTTTGGCTATGACTTTGGTAATGCCATGAAAACCATCCTCTACGCCTATGACCCTGAATGTATTGTGATAGGTGGTAATATTGCCAGGTTTTACTCTTTTTTCGAAGCCTGTATGTGGAAAACCATAAGGAAATTTCCTTATGAAAAAACTGTTGAAAGACTCAAGATAGAAGTAAGTGATCAACCCGATATTGTTGTGTTGGGCGCTGCAGCTCTTTATTACGATGCCCTCCATAAATAAAAGTACCTGACGGGTACCAAATAAAGTGCCCGTCATTTTCCCGGGGTTCGTGGAGTGATGGCAAAGAAGAAACAAGGTAATCTTTGACCGTGCTACAGGTCTTCCTCGCTGGTGCGCGATTGTATCGCGTTCCACTATTAAAAGTTAGTTTCCAACTAACATAGCGAATAAACAACTTAAATAAGTATACAAAACGCCCGGTACCGCAAGAAGCCGGGCGTTTTTTTACTCCTTATCCTGATTCTATTTTTTGGTGCTTACAAACCTTCAGGTTTTCAAAACCTGAAGGTTTAATAATCTCCCAAACGAATATCTGTTTATCGGGAATGGACAGTTTAAATTCTCTGCCAGGTACATTATTGAATCACTCAGCGGTGGGCAGAAATTACAACACGGATTGTAAATTCGCGCTAGCTGGGGTAGAGTTGAGAGGAATGGTGGTGTTGGGAGGGATGATTACCATAATATTAATATCCCTGTTAGGATCGGCAGTTGAACAAGAGAAGTATTCCCGTTGGTGCGCGATTGAATCGCGTTTCATAAGTATTTCTCAGTTAACATAACCAAGTAAGCGACTTAAATTTGTAAGTATCCCAGTCAGGGAATTACATCCCGCGGATTGGGGATCTGTTCCCGCGGTAAAATATTCCATTCCCGCGGCTATTTGTTTAATCCCGCGGAAAAATTATTAAACACCGCGGGTGAGGGGAGCCGTCCCGCGGGCTGGAAAGGGCTCCCGCGGCTATTTTTCCTGTCCCGCGGTATAAAAAAACTGCTGGCGCCGATTTGCAATCGGTGCGTTGTGAATAAACAGATAATAGCTCAAAAAACTCCTCGCTGGTGCGCGAAACCTTCAGGTTTTGAAAAACTGAAGGTTTAATAATTACCTAACCTGGGCTCGGTGCCTTGTGAATCAATAGATATTAGCTGTGAATAGAAAGTAGAAGTTTCGGAATCCGGAAGAAGTCTATTTTGTTACTTTTGCTGTGTGAGGAGGGCAGTGGAGTGGCTGTTTTGTGATTTAATGATGGGGCACGAATTGCAAATTCGCGCCAGTGAGGGTTAATTAGGTAGATTTGCTGGTAGTACAGTATGACCTCTGGCAATTGTATTAACAATTTATGATGGATATACTGAGTATGTTCAATTAAGAGATGATCCGAAAGGTTTTTATTAAGATTGGCGAGAAGATGTGATATTCGTTGGAATGTATGATGGATGGTTTCAAGGAATGTTAGGATTGGAGTAATAAATATATTAACTACTTTATGATGAAAACTAATATCTTTAATCAAATATTAGATCTTATTCCTGACCATATGTTCCCTAAAGGTATGGATAAGAATAGAAATTTACGACTTGAAGAAGATTTAACAATATACGGTGATGATGCTGTTGAATTTATTGAGAAATTCAGCGTTAAGTTTAAGGTAGATATTCGTGATTTAGATTATGGTAAGTATTTCACGAAAGAAACCAGCTTTTATTTCTTAGTCAAGTATTTTATTTCAAAGAATAAGAGATTCCTTACTTTAGGTGATTTAGAAAATGCAGTTAAAGTAGGTAAACTAGAATAAATAAAAGGCCCGCTCGTGCCGATTTACAATCGGTGCCATGTGAATCAATGGATATCAGCTATGAGTAGAAAGTAGAAGTTTCATGAATCAGAAGGAATCTATTTTATCACTTTTGTTGTGCCAGGAGAGCAGGAGGTATTGGCTGTTTTGTGGTTTAATGATGGGTCACGAATTGTAAATTTGCGCCGGCGGGGCAAACTTCAAATCAAGAATGGAAAGCTATAACTACGGCAGTTCAATATAGAAACGGATCATTTGTTTCTCTTTATTCAATTAAGTGGGGTTGGAAGGTGGTAAGTATACAATGCTAATACCAAAGTTAATTCAGGTTCCGACATGGATTAATCAAAGAATAAAGAATGGAAGTTATTTAAAGCCTAATTATAATGAATATGAACTATTGTATAGCAAATAAATTAATGAATAAATATCTTAAAAAGATTTTTGTTGTTATTGTATTGTTGGCTTTTAAGGATGGCTGTCTTTTAGGGCAAAGAGACTTCCCAGGTCGATTGATTATTGATGATTTTTTTAATAATGGATTTCATGTAGTTTCTCAAATAGATAGTGTTTTTGTGCCCTATCGTACTGAAATTGGAAGAATGTGTATTTTCGATTATCATGAAAAGAGAGGTTCATTAATATGTAATAGAGTTGTTAATGAAGAGAGAGGGGATTGTAAATTAGAATTTAGCGATTTGGTTACAATGGATATTGAGGGAAGAATTAATTCCAGAAGTTTTTTAAAAAATCAGAATAATCATTTTTTTTTACAAGCTATTCTTTCAAATAGTGGTCTTTTATTAGTTCATAAATATGAAAAAAATGAATTAGATTCGGGTAAAGGATCAGAACATACAATCGAATTAAAATGCATTGTTAATGGTGATGTATTGAGGGAGTGGCATTTTACTAAGGGAGGTTCTCAATACGAGTTTTATCCGCATTGTTTTTCACCATCTGGAGAGAGGTTAGTTTATACCGTATTGGAAGGATATATTCCGAACTTTGGACCGGATAAAGTAAAGTATAGTGCAGTTTATGATATCAATGATAAAAGTGATATAATATTCGATTTGCAAGGGTATAAAGTGTCCTTTGCTAATGATGATAACAGGCTCTTTTATATTAGTAAGAATAAGGAAGGTACAGAGCTTAGGCTTTATGATCTCTCAACGAAGGAAAATACTCAGTTGTATGAAAGTGGAGATAGCCAATATGTACTGGATTATGTATATAATAAGTATCGAAATATTATTGCGATCATTGTTCAGGAATTAATTGATGATAAATATTTGCACACATATTTAAAATTCTATGATTTGAATAATAAAAAGTTAATGGATTATACCTATTCAATAGACTTGACAGCATTCAAACTTTTATGGTTAGATTGATTTTTTGGGGATTATAACTTCAAAGCCTAGTAGAGGTTAAGTCCCTCACTGGTGCGCGCTTGTGTCGTGTTCCATTACTAAAAGTTAACTTTCAACTAACAAAGCAAACAACTAAAATAAGCATACAAAACACCCGGCACCGCAAGGAGCGGGCGTTTTTTACCCTTACCATGATTCCATCTGGTGGTTTCAATATTTCATTGCTAGTGCTTACAAACCTTCAGGTTTTCAAAACCTGAAGGTTTAACAATTGCCTAACCTGGGCTTGGTGCCTTGTGAATCAATAGATATCAGCTATGAATAGAAAGTGAATGTTTCAGAATTCGGAAGGAGTCTATTTTGTTACTTTTGTTGTGCCAGGAGGGTAGGGGATGTTGGTTGTTTTGTTGTCTAATGATGAGGCACGAATTGCAAATTTGCACAACCCAGACTTATATTTTTTCAGAACCCATTAATTTTAATAGAATAAACAAATGATAAAAAAGAATAACCTATATGTGTCAATTTTATTTGTTAGTGTAATGTTGACATCTTGCATTGGTCGTATTGTTTATGAAGAAAAACTAACTTTAGGATATGAACTGTCAGCAAATGATGATATGTCAGGAATGTGCATATATGTAAATGATGGTCAATATCAGATAGGTGTAATTCATGCAACAGTATTTTCAGTTGGTTATAACCAAGATTTCATAATAGCAAAGCAACATCCTTTTGTAGGCAGTGTAATAAATAAATCTATTACAAACTATTACATTATATCTATTAAGGATAAGATAAATGCTTCGCCTGATGAAAATAAGATAGGGCCACTAACACAAGAAATGTTTTTAATAAAAAGAAAAGAATTAGAGATACCTGATAATCTGGATTTTTCGATAACAATCGATAAATTAAAATAATTGCCCTCCCTGGAGCGCGATTGTATCGCGTACCCTTGAATCCCATCTCACCTTAATTACTAATAAGAGGTACAGGCCGTGAGTTTGGGAAGTTTCTTTCTTTTCAGGCCTCCTCAATTTTCATTGATGTTGCTTATAAACCTTCAAACGAATATCTGCTTACCGGGAAGGGATGGAATAAATCCTCTATCAAGTACATTTTTGAATCACTCTGTGGTGGGCAGAAATTACAACACGGATTGCAAATCCGCGCTAGCTGGGGTTTTAAATCGTGACGTTGTGCCAAGTCCTACTTACTTCATGAACCGGAAGGAAGCTATTTTATCACTTTTAAAGAGGTCCGGGATAGGAAATTAGATCTTTTCTAAAGTTTAAAACTTTAGAAAAGGTGAATGAACCGATCATTAGTAGTTATAATAAAAAAACGCGTCCCTTTGAAAGGAACGCGCGTGAATGTATTGTATTTCTGTTAGAGGGCCCTCGCTGGTGCGCGATTGTATCGCGTTCCAATACTAATAATTAGTTTTCAACTAACATTGCGAAGCAAACAACTTAATTTTGTATAGAAAACGCCCGACACCGCAAGGAGTCGGGCTTTTTTTACCCCATATCCTGATTCTATCTGTTAGTTTCAATTTTTCATTGCTATCATTTTTATAGAGGGACTACTCGATTGTATGCTGTACTTGTAATAGTTATTAAAACTCCTCTTTTTCTATTTTAAATCAATTATTAATTCAAGATGTTCGCCTGGATAAACCTGAAAAGCCTTGATTCTTCCGGTATATGAATCATATGTTCCCGGTGTTTTTTCACTGTATTCACAAATATAGTTACCCATATTCAGCTTAATTTCACCTGATGTAGCATGTGAATTAATTGTAATATCGCTAACAATTGGTGGATAATCGTAAAATGGTTCAACGTATCCATAAATTTTGGGTTTAAAAACATTTAACTCATCAATACTTGAATAATTAACAAATCGCAAAGTAACCGAACCTGTTAATTCCAATTGTTCTTCTTTTTTACAGCTTGCAAAAGCTGTAAAAACTACAAATAAGAGGCTAATTATTTTTAATTTATTAAAGTGTTCTATCATAATTTTTGGAATTTAGTTCTGAATATTTTTGTCGGAGAATCAATAGTCATAATGTATAATCCCTTATTAAAATCAGAGAGGTCGATTTTTATTAAGTTACTTTCCTGTTGTGTTTTGTGTATTAATTGTCCTTGAGTATTAAGTTTCTTCACGGTGAAGTTATCTATATCTTTAAGTTTTTCATTTCGCATATGCCCATCCCATTCTTTGTCAAAAAATTCAATCTCCTAAAATAAACATTAATCTCAAAATTATACCATAATCAATATTCAAATAAAATAAAAAAATGGAAATAAAATAGGCGAAAGGATTCAAAAAGGGAAATTTACGGAGGATTGGAACTAGGTGTGCGATAGTTATAATTTTTCTTCAACTAATTAATCCCTATTGTTGGTGTTGTTCTGTTAATGCGGTATAGAGTTTCATCTTTGTCACTGGAAATATATTGTATATTTTGCAATCATTATTGTATACTAAACCTGATTGATTAAGTTGCCTCTTATTGCGCTATGCTTTTATGTGGTTTTTAATCTCCTCGCCCGCCAGCGCTGATTTGCAATCAGTGCTTTATGAATAAACAGATATCAGCTATGTATAGAAAGTAAAAGTTTCAGAATCCTGAAGGAATCTATTTTATCACTTTTGCTGTGTCAGGATGGTAGAGGATATTGGTTGTTTATTGTCTTATGATGGGGCACAGATTGTAAATCTGCGCCAGCGAGGGGATATAATTTGACAGGATTAACAAGATTTACATGATTGGGTCTTTTTGTTGGTTGTGTAGTGTGTGAGGTAAATTCTGTGTTTTTCTGTCGTATCTACGGTACTTGTATGATTTCCTGGTTAATATCTGTCATACTGTCGTGCCGATAGCACTGGATGATACAATGTCTTTATCATTTTTCGTTGTTTTAAATCGGGAGGTTGTTCCAAGTCCTACCTACTTTATGATGGAGGAGGTAGGGGATATTAGTTGTTTTGTTGTTTAATGATGGGGCACAGATTGCAAATCTGCGCCAGCGAGGGGATAGGAAATTAGATCTTTTCTAAGGTTTAAAACTTTAGAAAAGGTGAAAGAACCGATCATTGGTAGTTATAATAAAAAAGCACGTCCCTCTGAAAGGAACGTGCGTGAATGTATTGTATTTCTGTTAGAGGGCCTTGGTTATCTTTTGTTAAGACTCCTTCATCAACACACATTTGGCATTGTCGGCCACTGATACTTTCTCAAGGAAATCTCTTAGGTCATTGAATTCAGCTGCCGGGTAACGACCTTTGTTGATTCTGAAAAAGCGGATGTATTTAATCTTATTGCCCTGTACCGTGGCAGAGGCTTTGTAGGTGCCGTAGGGGGTGTCTATTTCCACCGGCTCGGGCAGCCCTTCTGCTTTAATGCCCTGGGGCAGGGTAAAGGTTAATGTATCCTGCTCGGTGTAATAACGTCTGATCAGTACTTCATTTTCCCTGTTGCGGTCGTACCGGGGCACCTGGTCAAACGCATTAAACATGTTCAGCTTGGCCATGTAGCGGTTGCCCATCTGGGTAAAGTAATGAGGTGTTTCAATTGTCAGTGTTTTTTCAAAGATGGGCTTTCGTTGTTTGTGATCTGTCAGTTTATAATCCACTAGGGTGAAATCTGGCACATCTATGCTCTTGATAATCGCTTTACGCTGATCTTTTTGATCTTTCAGGATCAGTCTCACCTCATCGCCGTACAAGGAACCGTTGTAGTTGAAGTTAGCTGTGGCATTAGCTGAACCGTCGGCGTTAAAGGTTACTTCCCCCACCAAGGTCTGCAGGTTGTCATTGGGTCCATATTGTGGTGTTCTCACTAATTCACCTTCTTTCTCTTTTACCACAAGGGCATACCGGTCGTCGGTGAAATCGCCAATGTAACCACAGGGGCTGTAAGGATTGGTACACTCCAGCCAGATAGTGTCCTTCTCCAGGGGCACACACAGGATGGCATGGTTAAATCTGTTGGCAGCAAAATCTGTATCCAGTTTATTTGGTGATGTACCTGCATATACCAACGTATAAAATGATTTTATTCCGGCAATATTTAGCAGTGCTTTCGTGTAATTGGTCAGTGCCTTACAGTCTCCATAGGAGAGGCGATCGACCGTTTCGGCATCAAAAGGCTGAAAGCCCCCAATACCTATTTGTACACTGATGTACCGGTTTTTTTTCTGTGCATATTGGTAAATCCGGCTAATCTTATCATAGGTGTCACTGGCCTGGCTGGCTATTGTAAGGATTTCCTGTTGCGTTTCCTCAGGGAGTTTATCGCGGCCTTCAATTAAGGCACCAATAAATCGTCCGAAATCAGACCATGTGTTCAGTTTGCTACGATAGTTATCAATTTCAAAATCGCTGGGCGCTGCAAGCATGCACGGAACTTTCTCGTCAAGTGGCGGAGAGAAAGATTCATTAACAGGTGCTTTCATGTTATTGATTTCCCACTTATAAATGGTTTTTCCCTCTTTTTGTAATTGGGTACCAGCGGTTTTTAGGTTTCTTTCACGGTATCTGAATTCATAATCCTCGGGCACGATAACCGTGTAGGAGGATTTTTCCAGTGAAATGTTATACCCGTTAAAGGCATACCATCCGGGGATGTAGAACGTTGTTTTATAATCTTTCTCGTACGTGTATTCGATGGTGAAAGGAACGGTCATGTACCGTGGATCAATGTATTTTACACGGTTGTCTTCGTATAAAGAGAATCCTTTTATGGCACTGAAATCCAGGATGTCTTCGTGCTTTATTCTTCTAACTTTTATGCCCTTAGCGTCATAAATGGTGCCTTCAATGTTACTCACATGACTGAGTTTGTCATACATCACTGAGAAATAAGATTCCTCAATGGCGTTTTCCTTGAGGATGGTAATGGCCATTTTTTCTTTGTAAGTCGCATGGTTCAATGAGAGCAATTCGTAGGTGGACTCTTCCAGGCGCACCACTGCATTGGCATTTTTGAGCAGTTCCGGCGCAATGGCACTAACGGGGTATTTTACTTCTTTCTTCGCCCATGTTATACAAGGCATGGCAAGGACGAAGAAAAAAAGCAAGAGGTGTTTATAAACTTGCTGCATCGGTATTTATTTTAAATATGACGGGTTCGGCTTGTTTTTTTATGATTTGTGCATATAATTGCTTCAGGAAGCTGTATTCATCCGGCATAAACACGGGTTTATCAATATTGAACTTGTAAATGGTGGTTAGAGTATTATGACTCACCTGGTGTTGAATCCTCACACTGGCCGATTTGTCGGGCAGGCGCATCACGATGGGGGCGGGGATTTCTTCTACGACAAAATTCGCCGGCAAGGAGATTTGTGATATGAGGTACCTGTTCCTGTTGTAAGCAAAATCAACCGGATATTTCCGTTCTTCCATCTTAAAGGGATTCTCTTCTATCTGTTCAAACAGGAAGGGGTTGACAAATACCAAATCATTAACCTTTTCAACCTTGTTTTTAATCTCCAGGTTGTAACTTTCCTGAATGGGTTTTTCGATGGAATCCAGGTTGGTGAGGTTGAAATCTTTAACCATTACCCCTGTGTGGTTTTCTTCAAATTCTTCCAGGTAATCTTCTTCACTGGCAAAATCCTGGTAGTACTCCCGGAAATAAAAGCCCGCATAGTCAAATTTGGTGTAATCAATGTTTCCTTTCAGAGTCAGTGATTCATCCAGCGCTAATTTATAGTAGATGGTTTTTTTATTATGCTTATCCCGATATCTACCTAAATCAACTATATTTGCCAAGCACAAAAGGAATTGCATCAATGAACCTGATAGATTTTGTAAATAAATTTCCCGATGAGGAAAGTTGTAAGTTGAAATTTAAAGAGATACGAGAGCAAGAAGGGATTAAATGTCGCAAGTGTGGACATACAGAGCATTACTGGAAGAAAGATAAGGAACAGTATGAGTGCAAGAAGTGTAAAGCTCGAATGTCGCTAAAAAGCGGAACAGTAATGCGCAAGTCTAAGCTTCCTTTTAGATATTGGTTCATAGCAATTCATTTACTCACATCCACAAAGAAATCATTCTCTAGCAAAGAAGTTCAAAGACAACTGGGGCATAAAAGATATCAACCAATTTGGCACATGATGCATAAGCTACGAGAAGCAATGGGAAATAGAGATGACAATTATGAACTATCTGGAGAAATGGAGCTTGATGATGGCTTTTTTACAACTCGCGTGCCAGATGATAAAAAAGAAGAACCTTTAAAACGAGGTCGGGGCTCTCAGCGTAAAACCAAAGTTTTAGTCATGACGGAAAGTGAAATAGTCGACAATCCCAAGCCAGGTAAAAAAAAGAAGAGGGTTGGATTCATAAAAATGAAAGTCATAAATGATCTTAAAGCCGGAACAATTGACAATGAAGTAAAGCAGAATGTCTCGAAAGATGCCAGTATAAAAAGTGATGATTCCACATCGTACGTGGGTATATCTGATATAGTTGAAGAACACACAGCAAAAGTCATACGAAATGAAGAGATCCAGAAAGAGTTGCCATGGGTTCATATTGCTATAAGTAATGCCAAGCGACTATTATTAAACTCTTTTCATTCGATTGGTCCGGAATATCTTCAAAAGTATCTCAATGAATTTTGTTACAATTTTAATAGAAGATATATGGGGGATGCATTGTTTGATAGGTTGTTAGTTGCCTGTGTCACCATGAAAAATGAGTTTAGGTACCTATAGGGATACACATATTTTTTATTCTCTTTGGAGGTGGTCAGGTTTACCCATTTCCCCTGGTTGTTATTTACCAGGCGTCTCTGTTGATTCAGGCAGCGTTTGGGAAGCATACCAAAGGGCATATTCTTTTCGGTGGCATCCAGTAAATACTCCTTATCGTCAATTAAGGCACATACCATCATATAATTAAGCTTTCCAAAGCTGGGGTAAAAAGGGTTGAGCATGCCGTGGGACCGGGTACTCATGGCTACCGGATAGACTTTTATATCCAGTTTCTTGAGCAGTTGAAGCAGCATAACATTTAAATCAGTTGAGTTGCCCACACCTTTTTTAAAAACGGGCCCCATGGAAGTGTTGGAGGTGTATAAGCTGGTGTAGTCATCCCATTTGATATCTTTTAAGGCATAGAAGGCTGCCCGGGCTTTTTCAAGATCTGTTTGGCAGGTGGCTTCAATCTCTTTCTTTATGTCCGATAAATAACCTGAGCCGTTTCTTATTACCACGCCAAAATAGGTGTTGTTCAGCAGGCGCTCGTTCACCGCTTCCCAGGTAGTAGTAAAGGATTTGTAGTAGCCCGGATAAGAAATATTCAGTAAGTCAAATTCAAACTTCGTGATGTAATTATTTGGTGAGCTCATGTAAGCCTCACGCTTGAAGGCGGGCATGTCTATGGCCACATAGCGGTCATTGTCAGAAGAAGTCAGGTGCTCAAAGCCCAACATCTTTTTTCTGAATTTGATATAGGTTGATTCCTCCAGGATCAATTCGTTGTGTTTGACAGGTATCATTTCCTGAAAGGCCCATTCCCGAGGTAGTCCCAGTCGGGATTCTTCGATCTCGAAAACGGTTCCAACCTTTACGTTGGGCATGGCAATGTGATAGCGGTAATTATCTTCGAAAACACGTTCCTTGAAGATGGATTCTCTTTTCAGTTTTGTCTGGACAACTTCGCCATTTTCCAGATTGTAGGTTTTGCCTCTGAAAGTGGTGTTTTCATTGGCGTAGATAACAAATTCAGCATAGCCAGTGCCGCTTTTCTTTAATACTTTAACGCGTCGCAGTGAGATGAATTTCAGGTCGGAACCATTGAATTTTCCATAATTACATAATACTACTGCCGCCGCTGAAGTATCCGGTTCGTAAACGGTCATCTCCAGCTCTTCCTGCGAAACTTTTCCGAATTTAACGGGAGCTTTTGCTCCGAAAATGGGGGATGTAAAGAATAGCATGACGAGGATAGTCGTCAAAAAAGGATATATTTTCATAATATGAGAATTGGTTCTTTATTTGGGCTGATTTTATTAAAAATCAAAGGTAATATTTTCACTAACAATCCCGTGTTTTATGATCAGCGTTTTGTTGATTTAAACGATTTGTGTATTTATATATTGCCTTCAATTGGTCTGCTATCTATTGTGTGTGAAAGTTTAAAAGCGCTGATTTTTTTAGATGAAGGTTGTAATAGCTTTTTAGCTAAACATTAACGGGTAAATGATTGGTGGACGAAAGCGTATTTTTTATGCTTTTTGAAAAAAGGAGTGATTTTAAAAAGAAGTGTTGTTGAGGTGTTATGATTATAAAAAATGGTGGGTTAGGGTGGGGAAAAGAAGCCTTGATTGATGGGTGAAATTAACATATTTAATAAACCGGAGAAGAGCGGAGTTTTTAATTCTCCTTCTTTTGAATGACTATACTTGTTTCACCTTTTCACCTTTTCAGTTTTTCAAATTTTCGTCTTTTCGATTTTTCATCTTTTCAATAACCGCAGAGACGCTGAGGTGCAGAGTTTCTAATCCTTACTGATTATGTTATAATCAAACCACCCCGATTTTCATTGAATACTCAATGAAAATCACCCCTCCTAATTCTTTCAGGAGGGGAAAAGGGTGACCGTGCGAAAAGAAAATGAATTAGGAGTATTTGAATCCTTTTAGTTGATGTGTAGAACAATCCTCTCTGCTTCTCCTGGCACAGTAAAAGTGATAAGAAAGATTCCTTTCGGTTCATGAATCTTTTACTTTCTATCCATAGGTGATATCTATTAATTCACAAGGCATCGATTGCAAATCGGCGATAGCGGGGGCAAACGCAGTGTCGACCTGAATAAATCGGCACTATCATACAAAAAGCTAAACGACGGGTCGAACCGTGATGTTGGGAAGCGTGGGAGCCCGTCAAATAGGCGGGCCGGCGTTGGCGCGACGAAGATGAATGAGGGAATTCCGGACTGTGGGTTAGCAAAAATTCATCAAGGAGGTGGGTGGAAGCGTTTTTTGCTTCGTTTTTGGGGTAATGCCAAAAATGAAGTAGGGTTTGGGACAACGTCCCAATAAAACTATTACTGAAAGACTAATGCTTATATATCATCAAATAGGCTTGTAAAACTATTAGCTTTTGATGTCAATATGGACAACGGCCATCTCTGACTATTATCTAACGATCTATCATCTCATGATCAATTTAATAAACCGCAGAGACGCTGAGGCGCAGAGAATTTAATTCTCCTTCTCTTGTTTTACCTTTTCAAATTTTCGTCTTTCGATTTTTCATCTTTTCAATAACCGCAGAGATGCTGAGGTGCAGAGTTTCTAACCATATGATCCTCCCGGTCATGCATCTTGATACTTATGTCTATGTATTTTCCCAGGTCAAGAGTAAAAAAAGGATGAAGTCCCCCAGTCTATTATCTAGCAATCTATCATCTTATAATCTATTTTGTTCCTTACAACTCAAACGGCAGTGTCTTAAAGATGTCTATGGATTCCGGGGTTACTTTCACCTGGATAGGAATAATTTCTACTCCCTGGCTATAGGCTTTTTTCAGGGTGTTGGCATAGTCTGGATCAATATTGGCAGCCGTACCAAAAATAGAGACGTCCATTCGTTGTATGATGTAAAGCATCACCGCGCGGTAGCCCTCTTTTTTCAGGGAAATAAGTGTTTCCAGGTGTTTTTTGCCCCTGGTGGTGACGGCATCCGGAAAGCGGGCAAAGCGTCCCTCTTTCATCGTTACATTCTTGACTTCTACAAAACAGGTTTCGTGTGCATTTTGTGCCATGATGTCGAGGCGGCTATTACCAACTTTCACTTCTCTTGATACGGCCTCGTAGCCGGTGAGTCCCTCTATCTGGTTGTCTTTAATGCCTTCGTAGGCAATCAGGTTGGGGTGTGAAGTGTGGATGCCAATCCAGTCGCCATTAATCTTTATCATTTCCCAGGTGAATTTGGTCTTGCGTTTGGGATCTTTAGCCGGCGATAAATACACTTCGGCTCCCTCTTCCAGGCAGGTTTTCATGGAGCCGCTATTGGTACAATGGGCGGTTACAATTTCACCGTCATCAAGTTTAATGTCTGAAAGAAAGCGCTTGTAACGCTTAATAAGCGTACCATGTATTAAGGGGGTATCAAATTTCATTGTCTCTGTGTATTTATTGGAAAGGAAAAATTCCTATAATTGTCAAAATTAAGAATTATAACAGATCGTTAAATCATTGATGTTAGATTTTAGACTGCTTTTCATTCAATTTGGGTTGTAGTAATTTAGTCTGTTAATTTATATTTAACAGACATTCTTCATGTGTCTTTAAAGCTTATAAAGCTTGCTTTGTAAGTATTTTGCCAACCGCGAATTTATCGAATTGTGCAAATTGCTTTTCGTTGAAAAGTACGTAAAACCACGCAGTGGTTTAAAATTCGTTTTATTAGTATAATTCGCGGTTAAATAAATAGTAAAACACACTTACAATAGTTCGTTAAACTTTTGTAAATGCTTGAAAATAGCTTGTGTTTATTTTATAGATAAAGTTGTTAATGGTCTAAAACGAGAGTAATGTAAATCAGTCTAATGTCTATTATCTAACGATCTATCTGATATTTCTAACCATTACAAAAACATAAGGAATAGTTAATTATGAAGTGTCGTGAAAATTGTGGCGCCTGTTGTATTGCGCCATCCATATCATCACCCATACCGGGAATGGAGAAGGGTAAGAGAGCTGGTGTGCCCTGTATCCACCTGACCGCGGATTTTAAATGTGCTATTTTCGATTCTCCTGACCGGCCCAAAGTATGTGGTGGTTTTAAAGCGGAAGAAATCGTATGTGGAAACAGCCGGGAAGAGGCCTTGTCTATTCTTCTTTCTTTGGAAGGGTTGCTGTAAGTCCTATTTTTCGCCAGGATTATTATTTGACAGGATTAACATGATAGGTGCCATGTAATCTGTACTATAAGAGTTGTAGCCTCTATTGAGATATTTTTCCGAGGCATGGCATTTATTTGCGTCTTAGCGTCTACTATATAACTCTTTTAATCACTGAATATGATACAATCAAACCACTCTGATTTTCATTGAATACTCAATGAAAATCACCCCTCCTAATTCTTTTAGGAGGGGAAAGGAGTGACCGGGCGAAAAGAAAATGAATTATGAGTATTTAGTAGATGTGTAGAACATCCTCTCTGCATTTTTTTGATCTGCGGGAATCTGAGTGAGACCAAAGGTGCAGGTAGCGTCAATTTAGAGTTATCTTACCTTTTGTTAGGATGTCAAGCCTTGAGGACTCTGCGAGAGATATCAATTAAAAAAACCGGTATCCCAAATAAGATGCCGGCCTTAAGGTAAAAGTAAAAGTGGTATTGAAAATTAAAATAAGTTGCTCATTTTAATACCAAAGTAGATGGTACGAGGTGCAGCAGGACCATATATATAACCCGGATCTCTTTTTGATCCTTTATCAAAGTCATCCTGGTAGCTGTTAAAGATATTCTTCACCCCACCATAGAGTTTGAATGGTAATCCCGAAATTTTCACTTTGTATTCTGCTTTCAGTCCTAAATCAAAAAAGTCGGATGATTCGCGTAGTTCACCTTCATCTGGTTTATCAATTGTAGAAAAGAAATAGGGAACAAGCATTGAACCGGTATAGGTACCGCTTGATGATAAACAAAGTTTTGAAGTGGCATCCCAGTCGATGGTCAGGAAGCCATATTTTTCCGGAGTGCGGAGGTATTTTTTCTCATCAAAATCTTGCGGATCTTTGTATTCACTGTTTTGGAAGGTGAAGCCGGTTTTTACGAATAAATCTTTGTAGGGAGAAAGTGTTGCTTCCAGGTTGATGCCTTTTACAGTAGAACCGTTTTCAGCATTAACACGGGTATAAATTCTGGTTCCATCTTCATCAGCATCTCCAAGTTCATTAACAAATGGATTGTCCAGATGAGTATAGAATGCTTCTGCCAACAGCCCAGCTTTCCAGGTTCCAATGTTGGTATTATAATCCATTGATGACATCCAGCTGTAACTGGTCTCCTGTTCCAGATCCGGAGAATTTTGATGAATAATCCGTATACCTTCAGAAGCGGAAATGTGTAAATCTTCATCGAAGAGCTGAGGAGCGCGGTAACCTTGGGAGAAACTTACACGCCATTGTAATGATGGGATAATGCTCCAAAGAAGGTTAACGCGGGGACTAAGTACGTGGCCATCATTATCACCCAGTTTTTCCAGATTATCATTGACTTTATAATAGTCGTAGCGCAGACCGGCAGAAGCCTTCAGTGTTCCAAATTTACGATCGAATTGTAAGAAGGCACCATGAGTTTGAGTTTCCTGGTCGGCTACTAAATTATTTTCTGTGTGTGGTAAATTTATGATCTCATTATTCTCAATAACGATATTTTCATAATCGGGATGTCCCAGTTTCTTATCGGTCAGGTTACCGCCTACAGTTTCAAGGCCCACCAACAGGGTGTTTAATCCAAAGTCGGATTTAAACTGTGAACCGATGGTATAGGTCAGGTCTTCGGTGTAACCATAATCGACAAGAGATTGATCGGCACCATAGTAGGAGTCTCGTCCCACATGCTGGGTAGAACCATAGATCGACCAATGGCCGCCTGTGCCCACAAAGCGTTCGTAAGTGAGGGCGCCGGTGGTTATGTTGTGATCCAATGCCTCTGAAATATCTGCTTCGTGGTTGGGGTATTCAAACTTGTTACCTCCCCGGCGTGATTCGTTAATCCGGAAGAAGTCGGCCGTGATTTTACTCCGGTATCCCGGACGGTGGAACAGGCGGGCTCCCAATGTCAGGTTCTTCATTTTAGGCATTTCAGAGAAATCATCATCGTTGGCATCAAAAGGTTCTCTATCCCGGAAGAAACCGAACAGGGCTAATCCTGTGTTTTTATCATCGCTAACCAGTGAGGTGTTCATGTTGATGGTATAATCCGATGCCGGATCGCCGTCCTCAGTGCCCACGCCAATGGAGCTATACTGCATGTTTAATTCATAAGAGTTGGTGATTGGATCTTTAGTGATGAGGTTAACGGTACCTGCAATGGCATTACTACCATATAATGCTGATCCGCCGCCGCGTACCACTTCAATGCGGTCAATCATATTGGCAGGGATTAGTTCCAGCCCATATACGCCTGCTAAGCCACTGAAAATAGAACGGCTGTTAATAAGAATTTGAGAATAGGGTCCTTCCAGACCATTCATCCGTAGCTGTGTGAATCCACAATTTTGGCAATTGGTTTCCATGCGTAAGCCCGGGCAATAATTGAGGCCGTCGCTTAGCGTCACCGATTGGGTGGTATTAAGCAGTTTTGGAGATAATGTAGTAACGATCACCGAAGCTTCTGTTCGTTTCTTTTTATTGCGATCGGCAGTGACTACTACTTGCTCAATGCCTAACACATCACTTTCCAGATCAAAGGAAAGTTTTGTTACTATACCTTTTTTTACTGTGATCTCTTTTTCAATGGGTTTATATCCCAGTGCCTGGGCTCTGATAGTAAAGGTGCCTTCTGGTAATTGCTCAAGTGTAAACTCACCGGCGAGATCTGATGCTGTACCCAGAGTGGTGGCATTGATGCTCACAGTAGCAAAGGGCAGGGGTTCGCCTTCACCGGTAATTACTCCTTGTATCCCACAGATAGGTTCCGGAGGTGGTAATTGAGCAAGGAGGCTAGTATTGATGAAAATACTGCATAAGAAAAGGGCACAGAATAAAATCTGTTGGATGAAACGTTTTTTAGTTGTCATTTTGTTTATAGGTTATAATTGTGTTTGTTTTTGAATAGTTATAATTAGTCCAAGTGATAACTTTCAGGGTATCTTTGATGGTGCAGAGATTCTTCCTTAATGTAAACAGATCTCCTGTTCCAAGCTTTCAGGTATTGAAACAGATTATTTCCAGGAACCGGATACAGTGAAGTATAACAGTTTGATAATCGATGATTTCAATGTCTGTAATATGATATCAATCAGATAACAGCTATACCATTACTTCTGGTATCTGTAATAATAGAACAGGCCAGATAGTTCTGTAAGGATTGATTCTCTTCAATAAGTAAAAAATAGGAGGCTAAACAGGAGGTGCGCGCGGAATGGCGGCATCATCAATATACACACAGTAAATAGAGGAATTATATTCCAGGTAGTGGTATTCCGAACCAAGCAGTTCGGAGGGTACCGGGTTGTATTCCGGTGTCTGGGAATAAGTCTGAATTTGCTGGAAAAAACAAATCTCCTGATCGGTGTGTGTGTGGTTTTTTTGAGAATCCTTTGAAAAAGGGTGTGCGTGAGAGATCCATTGGCCAGAGGCCGTTATATGGAAATGAGTAAACAAGGCTTTGTTTACCACCAGGGCGGCAAACATCACAATAAGCATTATGCTTACTTTTTTAATAATGTGATTGTATCTATAGTCTTGTTCCTTCACGCTTGTAAAAATGGGAATATTTCGATTATTAACCAATGCCTAAAAGTTGGTATTTTGTTTCATGAAAAAGCATAAAACATTTCTCAAAGAACTCTAACTTGATCACACTCAAACGTTCTGAAATTGAATTATATTTTACCGTTTTTGATGTATCAAAGTTGAATAGAAGCTTGAATTGAAGGCTGTTGAAGATATTCTCTATGGTCCTTAAGTTGTTTCTTTTTTGCTCTATTAAAGAATATAGAATCAGATAAAGAAGGCTTTTGCCATCCAATATCTTCGTGTAGTAATTGACATTGGTTTCTTTTGCAATATTTGATATTTGCTCATCCGGAATAATTGCCAGAAGATCTTTGGCTGATATTCTATTTTGTTTCTTAGAGGTGCTCATTATATCCTAATTCGAGGAAAAAATAATCTCAGTATATATATCAATGCACAATATCACAGCTAGTTATAAACTAAAATGCAATTTTGTATTTATAACTGCCAAACTATTTTAGTTTTCAAAATTTTGCTGCCCAAAAGCACTCATTTTGGGGTAATATTATCTTCCTCTCGCCGGGATTCTTATTTGACAGGATTAACAAGATTTACATGATTGGTGCCAGGTAATTCGTACTAAAAGAGTTGTAATCTCTATTGAGATATTTTTACGAAGCATGGCATTTATTAGCTTCTTTGCGGCTTTGCAAGATATTTTTTGTGGGATCTATTTCTCGCCGGGATTCTTATTTGACAGGATTAACAAGATAGGTACCAGGTAATCCGTACTAAAAGAGTTGTAACCTCAATTGAGATATTTTTCCGAAGCATGGCATTTATTAGCGTCATCGCGGCTTTGCGAGATATTTTTTGTGGGATCTATTTCTCGCCGGGATTCTTATTTGACAGGATTAACCAGAATTACAAGATAGGTGCCAGGTAATCTGTACTAAAAGAGTTGTAAACCTCTATTGAGATTTTTTCCGAAGCATGGTATTTATTAGCGTCTTCGCGTCTTTGCGAGACATCAAGAAAAAAAGCCGGCATTCCAAATAAGATGCCGGCTTTAAGGTTAAAAAAGGGTATTGAAAATTAAAATAAGTTGCTCATTTTAATACCAAAGTAAATGGTACGGGGTGCTGCTGGACCATATACATAACCTGGATCACGGCCTGCTCCTGAGTCAAAATCATCCTGATAGCTGTTAAAGATATTCTTCACACCACCATATAGTTTGAATGGTAGGTTGGAAATCTTCACTTTGTATTCCGCTTTCAGGCCTAAATCAAAAAAGTCGGATGATTCGCGTAATTCACCCTCGTCCGGGTTTGATGCATTTGGTCCGAAGTATGGTACTAACATGGAGCCGGTATAGGTGCCACTGGATGATAAACAAAGCTTTGGAGCAACATCCCAGTCGATAGTTAAAAAGCCATACTTATCCGGGGTGCGGAAATACTGCTTTTCATTAAAATCTTGTGGGTCTTTGTATTCACTGTTTTGGAAAGTGAAACCGGTTTTCATGAACAGATCTTTGTATGGAGAAAGTGTTGCTTCCAGGTTCAGACCTTTCACGGTAGAACCATTTTCGGCATTTACCCGGGTATATATTACGGTACCGTTCTCATCGGGTTCGCCAATTTCATTTACAAAAGGATTATCCAAATGGGTATAGAAGGCTTCAGCCAACAGGCCAACGTTCCAGTTTCCTATTTTACGATTATAATCGATCGATGACATCCAGCTGTAACTGGTCTCCTGTTTTAGATCGGGAGAATTTTTGTGAATTACCTTGCGGGCCGATGAGGTTTCAATGTGTAGGTCTTCATCAAAGATTTGAGGGGCCCTGTAACCTTGTGAGTAGCTAATGCGCCACTGTAATGCTGGTCTGATGTTCCAAAGCAGGTTCACGCGGGGACTAACCACATGTCCGTCGTTGTCTCCGGCTTCTTTTAGGTTATCTGTGATTTTATAGTAGTCGTAGCGTAGACCGGCAGAAGCCTTGAGTGCCCCAAACTTACGGTCGAACTGTAAAAAGGCCCCGTGTGTTTGTGATTTTTGATCTGCTACCAGGTTATTTTCTGTGTGTGGTAAATCTACTATTTCATTATTCTCAATAACGATATTTTCGAAATCGGGATGTCCCAGTTTTTTATCTGTTAGGTTGCCGCCTACTGTTTCAAGACCAACCAAAAGGGTATTTAATCCAAAGTCCGATTTAAACTGAGAGCCGATGGTATAGGTCAGGTCTTCAGTGTAACCATAGTCGGAAAGAGATTGGTCAGCGCCATAGTAGGAGTCTCGTCCCACATGTTGAGTGGAGCCATATACAGACCAATGACCGCCTGTGCCCACAAAGCGTTCGTAAGTAAGCGCTCCGGTAGTTATTTCATGATCCAGTGCTTCTGAGATGTCTGCTTCATGGTTGGGGTATTCAAATTTGTTACCTCCCCGGCGTGATTCGTTAATCCGGAAGAAGTCGGCAGTGATTTTACTGCGGTATCCAGGACGGTGGAACAGGCGGGCTCCAAGAGTGAGGTTCTTCATTTTTGACATCTCTGAGAAATCGTCATCATTGGCATCAAAAGGCTCTCTGTCTCGAAAGAAACCAAAGATGGCTAAACCTGTGTTTTTATCATCACTAACTAGTGAGGTGTTCATATTGATGTTATAATCCGATGCCGGATCACCGTCCTCGGCACCCACCCCAATGGAGCTATACTGCATGTTTACTTCATAGGAGTTGGTGATAGGGTCTTTGGTGATGAGGTTAACGGTACCTGCTATGGCATTACTACCATATAATGCAGATCCCCCGCCGCGTACCACTTCGATGCGGTCAATCATATTGGCCGGGATTAGTTCCAGTCCATATACGCCTGCTAAGCCACTGAATATAGAACGGCTGTTAATAAGAATTTGAGAATAGGGTCCTTCCAGACCATTCATCCGTAGCTGTGTGAACCCACAGTTTTGGCAATTGGTCTCCATGCGTAATCCGGGGCAATAATTGAGGCCGTCGCTTAATGTTACCGATTGGGTGGTATTAAGCAGTTTTGGAGATAATGTAGTAACGATCACAGAAGCTTCTGTTCGTTTCTTTTTATTGCGGTCGGCAGTGACTACTACTTGTTCAATGCCTAATACATCACTTTCCAGATCAAAGGAAAGTTTTGTTACTATACCTTTTTTAACTGTGATCTCTTTTTCAATGGATTTATATCCCAACGCCTGAGCTCTCACAGTAAAAGTACCTTCTGGTAATTGCTCAAGGGTAAACTCTCCGGCCAGATCCGATGCTGTGCCCAAAGTGGTTGCATTGATGCTGACTGTTGCAAAGGGCAGGGGTTCGCCTTCACTGGTAATAATCCCTTGTATCCCACAGATAGGTTCCGGGGGGGGTAATTGAGCAAGGAGGTTAGTATTGATGAAAATACTGCATAAGAAAAGGGTACAGAATAAAATCTGTTGGATGAAACGTTTTTTAGTTGTCATTTTGTTTATAGGTTATAATTGTGTGTGTCTCTGATCAATTGTTATCAGATCAGAGAAAATTGTAGGATTATCCAAAAAGGTGCAGAAATACCTGTCGTCAGAAGGTCAACAGATCTTCTGTTTCAAGATTATGGGTATTGAAATAAATTGATTAACCGAGCTCAATGCTGTGAAGCGAAATAGCCTGATAATCGATGATTTCAGAGCCAGTAATTTGATTTTTCCCAGATAGCAAGTATATAATTACACCTGGTATCTGTAGTAAAATATCGGACTAGATAGTTCTGTAAGGATTGAATCTTTCAGACAAGAAAGTAAGTATCTAAAACAGGAGGTGCGCGCGGGATAGCGGCATCATCGATATACACACAATCGATGGAAGAGGTATATTCCAGGTAGTGGTATTCAGAACTCAGTAGTTCGGTAGGTTCCGGATTGCATTCTGAAGCTTCGGTATAAATCTGGATTTGCTGGTAAAAGCAAAGCTCCTGATCGGTGTGTGTATGCTTTTTTTGAGAATCCTTTGAAAAGGGGTGTGCGTGAGTTATCCATTGGCCTGAGGCCGTTTTATGCATGTGGGTAAACAAGGCGTTGTTTACCACCAGGGCGGCAAACATCACAATAAGCATTACGCTTACCTTCTTAATGATGTGATTGTATATATAACCTTGTCTGTTCACGGCTGCAAAAATGGGAATATTATAGCTATTAACCAATGCCTAAAAGTTGGTATTTTTGAAAAAAATGATCTTTTTCCACAAAATTTCACAATTGCATATGCCCGGATGTTTGCTTCTTAGGTGATTGAATGAATGAATGCTAAGGGGTGCAAAGGACAATGAGATTGGTTTTGATGGAAAATTGGAATATCAAGATATCCCTTTCCTTTTAATGGTTTGTTCCAAATAATAATGGTTCGTTAAACTTTAGCAATTGTTTGATAATCAATTTGTGATTATTTGATAGCTTAAATTGTTATGAGGTTACAAATGAGTTAGATATAAACCAGTCTAATGCCTATTGTCTAATATCTAACGATCTATAAAACATATGACAGCTCATATATAATAAAGACGTTACTCTTAATCAAGAACTACTATAATTAGGGATTTATTAGTGATTTTTGTGTGTGTTTTGGCAGAATATTTTCTTGTAGATAGCTCGTTAAGCTTTTGGCATTAACTGAAAAATAGTTTGTGCTTATTTGATAGTCAAAACTTTTAGGGGGCTAAAAACGAGATTGATGTCAATCCTATTGTCTGTAATTTATTGCTCGGGGCCTTTTTGTGTCTATTCAATGATATTCGTATATCTTTTAGCACAGTATTACCTTTCTTGCTGTTTAAAAAACCTGAGGCTTGATACTCATATCTGAATGCTTTTCAGGTTTATCCAACTTGTGGATTTTGTCATTAGTGGTGAGGGATTATAGAAATTTTTACATATCATTGTACCCATGGATAAACTGAGGGAAATAGCGGCCTATACGTTATTGTTGGCCTACAGCATTGTATTTGCGCACAATATTATTCCTCATCACCACCATTCGGAACAATCGTTTTTAGGAGATGCGGGTGTTGCATTGCACGAGCATTCACACGATGATTGTAGTCATTCTTATCCTTATGAATCCAATTTAAAGCACGATCATCACCACCAACATCAGTCGCATTGTCATTTTAACGTAAGGCCGATTCTTACCAAGATGGTAAATATACCGCTGGTTTTTGTGACGGTAGATGAAGTGCAGTTACCAGTTCCGGTTTACAATTTCTGTAAGAACGCATTCGTTTATTATCCTCAAAAACTACTCGAAAGTTATAGCTTCGCGGTCCCGCTGCGGGCACCACCCGTTTTTTCATGATTTAATTTTTTGGAAGACATTTTTAACCACCTGATTCCGTCAGTCTGTTGATGGGATTAATGGGTGTGGTTCTCTTTTTAATAGTTCGTTATTTTTTTTGTAAGTAATTGAAAAGCAGTCTGTACTTATTTAATGGTCAAAAAAATTAAGGGCTTAAAATGAGATTGATGTCTATCATCTAAAATCTAACGATCTATTGATTTATTAATTTAATACCATTGAATCATGCAAAAACTACTATTTGTTATCGCTGTAGCAGCGTTGAGTTTATCGTCTTGTGGGAATAAAGACAAGCGACAGAAAGAAGGCACTCATACCCATTCCGATGGGACAGTTCATGAAGCTCATGAACCTGAAGCGGCTCCTCAGCAGGAATCCTTCGAGGTTAAATCCGCATGTGATGGCTGTGCTGGTAAAGATAGCTGCAGTGAAGCTACCGAAAGTGATCATTCAAAGGTACATGATCATGAAGGGGAACATTCTCATGATCACGATCACTCGCATTCACACTAATGCATTCACTTTAATGAAGGATTGGCAATAGATGGTTTTACAACTATATGCCCATGGCATGGTTGTAACCATCTTTGCCACTTTTGTGAGTGATTCAATGGTTCAGTGATGATACAAGAGATAGAAGAGGAAAAGGATTAATAAAAAGCAGAGGGTATGGTGTATAAATGGTGCTACTCATCTGTGAATTCTTCTTATTTCTTTCTATTTTAAAACGGATAAAAACTTAAAACATATGAACTTACTATATAAATCCATCTCAACCCTTTTGATTGGGTTGTTTTTGGTCGCGTGCAATCAAAGTGCTGACAATTCAGGACGCGGTCATGCACATGATGAGGTAAAATTGTCTTTAACCGCTTATTCCGACAACTATGAAGTGTTTGCAGAGACCGATCCCTGGGTGGTTGGACACAACACTGACATCTTAGCTCATTTCACAGGGTTGATTGACTTTAAGCCTTTGGAAAATGCCAGGGTAACTGTTTCCCTGGTGGTGGGGACAAAGGGCATTCGTCAAACCAGGGTTAAAGCCGTTCGTCCGGGTATTTATTCTTTTACCTTACAACCCGTTGTCTCGGGGCGGGGAGAACTTCGTTTTGAGATCGAAAAAGAGGATGAAAAGGACCTGGTAGTGGTGAAAGATATTCAGGTGTATAAGGATGAACACGATGCTATTCATGATGCTGATGAGGCTGAGCCGCCATCGGCCAATGCCATTCAGTTTACCAAAGAGCAATCGTGGAAAATTGACTTTGCAACAGGTTATCCCGCTGAAGGTACATTTGGAGCAGTTATAAAAGCTCCTGCGTCGGTGGCAGCTGCTCCCTCTGATGAGGTGGTGATAACCGCCCGCAGCAGTGGATTGGTCCGGTTTATTTCCGGGAGTATAACAGAAGGTCAAAACGTAAGAGCCGGCGAGGAGCTTTTAAGGATAGTAGGAAAAGGGATGGTTGATAATAATGCGGAGGTGAAATGGAACCAGGCCAAGTCTGATTTTGAATTGGCCCGGGCAGATTATGAGCGCAAACAAAAATTGGCAGAAGAGCGCATCGTCTCTCAAAAAGCGCTAATGGAAGCTAAGTCTGCTTATGAGAAGACCCGAGTTGAGTGGTCAAATCTAAACCAGTCGCTCAATAGGTCCGGGGAGCCGGTGCTTGCCTCGCTGGAAGGGTATGTGCATCAGTTATATGTTAATAATGGTCAATTTGTGGAAGCAGGAACGCCGTTAGTATCCATTGTCAGGACGCACCGGATAATGCTCAGGGCAATGGTGCGCCAATCGCACCTGACTGAATTAAAAAATGTGGAAACGGCCCATATAATTGCTCAATCTGGCGAACGGAAATATACCCTGGAGGAGCTCAATGGAAGAATACTGTCTTATGGCCGCTCCGTATCCCGCGAGAGCTACCTGTTACCCGTAAGCATTGAGGTGGATTACCGGCCTGAATTGGTAGCCGGAGGATTTGCTGATGTATTCCTTAAATCGAAACCTGCGGGCCATGTTATTTCTGTTCCTGAGTCGGCTTTGGTGGAGGAACAAGGCAACTTTTTTGTCTTTGTTCAGGTAACACCGGAGTTGTTTGAAAAAAGGGAAGTTAAAACCGGTTCTGCCGATGGAATTGAAACCGAAATCGTATCGGGTTTGGCACCACGTGAACGTATTGTAACCCGTGGCGCCATTCTGGTGAAGTTGGCGGCTGTTTCTACTACTATTGATCCCCATGCCGGGCATGTACACTAAAAAAAGGAGGGAATTATGCTGAACAAGATTATACAGTTTTCGCTCCACAATAAATTGTTGGTGTTATTGGGAGCAGTGGTTCTGATGGTGGCAGGGATCTATACTGCCAGGGATATGGATGTGGATGTTTTTCCTGATTTAACGGCGCCTACCGTAGTGGTGATGACCGATGCCCATGGGATGGCTGCCGAAGAGGTGGAACGCCTGGTGACTTTTCCCATTGAAACAGCGGTGAATGGAGCCACCGATGTCCGTAGGGTTCGATCGGCGAGCTCGCAAGGTTTTTCTTTTGTATGGGTAGAATTTGATTGGGGAACGGATATATTCAAAGCCCGCCAGATTGTGAGTGAGAAATTGGTAACACTGGCTGGTCAAATGCCCTTGGGGGTTGGGCAGCCCATACTGGCGCCTCAATCCAGCGTAATGGGGGAGATTCTGTTCATTGGATTACAAGCCGACAGTACTGATATGATGACTTTGCGCACCATTGCCGAATGGCAGGTGAAGCCGTTGCTCCTGGCTACCGGAGGCGTATCACAGGTGACGATTATCGGAGGGGATTACAAGCAGTACCAGGTTTTGGCCGATCCGGCCAGGATGGCCCGTTACAATGTTTCACTGGATGAACTGGCAGAGGTTTGTAAGTACATGAGCGAGAATTCTACCGGGGGAGTGGTGCGACAATATGGCAATGAATATGTGGTGCTGGGGATGGCTCGTACTGATGATATCGGGCTTTTAGGTAATACTTTCATAAAAAAGGTGAATGACCAACCGTTGTTTGTGCACGATGTGGCTGAAGTGATTATTGGCAGTGCTGTTAAAATGGGGTATGCCTCGCAAAATGCCGAACCCGCTGTTATCCTCTCCATTTCGAAACAGCCCAATACCAATACGCTGAAGCTTACCAAAAAGATTGAAGCTAACCTGGCGGAGTTGGAAGCTGCTTTACCGGCTGATGTCAAATTGGATTCCAGGATCTTCAGGCAGGCCGATTTTATTGAAACATCGGTGAATAATGTACAGCGCGCGTTGATGGAAGGAGCCATCTTTGTGGTGGTCATTCTCTTCCTGTTTCTAGGGAGTTTCCGTACTACCATCATCTCTTTGCTGGCTATCCCGTTGTCGTTGTTGGGGGCCATCCTCACCCTGAAGTTCCTGGATTTGAATATCAATACCATGAGTTTGGGAGGAATGGCTATTGCCATAGGATCACTGGTGGATGATGCCATTATTGATGTGGAGAATGTATATAAACGGTTGCGGCAGAATCATCAGAAACCCGGGGAAGAGCGTCAATCAGCCATGGTTATTGTCTATGAGGCTTCCAAGGAGATCCGGGCTTCAATCATGAATGCCACGCTTATTATCATGGTGGCTTTTGTCCCCCTGTTCTTTTTGTCAGGGATGGAAGGGCGCATGCTGAAACCTCTCGGGATTGCCTACATCGTATCGCTATTTGTATCGTTAATTGTTGCCATGACACTGACTCCTCTGCTGTGCCGATTACTGTTGACGAATGAAAAATACCTGACTCGAAAGAAGAAGGACAGCTGGTTGTCCGGCTTTTTGTTAAAGTGGTATGAGCGTTCTTTAGCCTGGGCTTTAAGGCATAAAACTTCTATTTTAATGGCCTCCGTCGGACTGTTTATCCTTTCAGTGGTTACCTTGTTTTCCATGGGAAGAAGCTTCCTGCCTGAGTTTAATGAAGGAGCATTAACGATTTCGGCAGTAAGTAAACCGGGTATTTCACTGGAGGAGAGCAACCGGCTGGGAAATCTGATGGAGCGTGAATTGTTCTCAATCCCAGAGGTGACCAGTACGGCGCGCCGAACGGGAAGAGGGGAACTGGATGAGCACTCACAGACTACCAACAGTGCGGAGATTGATGTTAATTTTACCCTGGGGCAAAGAAGTCGCCAGGGATTTATGGCTGAGGTCCGGGAAAAACTGGCAGGTGTGCCGGGTGTGGCTTCCACTGTGGGACAGCCTTTGGGGCACCGGATCGACCACATGCTCTCGGGAACCCGGGCAAACATTGCCATTAAATTGTTTGGCCAGGATCTGAACCGGTTATTTATGTTGGGGAACCAGGTGGCTGCTACCATTAATGGTATCCCGGGATTGGTTGATGTGAGTGTAGAACAACAGGTGGAGATTCCGCAAATTCAAATTAAAGCCGATCGCGACAAGTTGGCCCGGTATGGGATCTCGTTGGCTAAGTTCAATGAGTTTGTGGATGTGGCGTTTGCCGGTGAAAAAATGGCGGACATTTACGAAGGTCAACGCAGTTTTGATTTAATCCTTCGGTTTAATGGTGATTATACTGGTTCCATGGAGGGGATTAAAAGTGCTTTAATTGATACGCAAGATGGCCGAAAAGTGCCACTGGAACAAGTTGCCCGGATTGTTTCTTCTTCAGGGCCCGGTTCAGTGAGCCGCGAAAATGTTCAACGCAAGGTGGTGGTGTCGGCCAATGTGGCAGAACGGGATTTAAGAAGTGTGGTGAATGACATTCAATCCAGGGTGAAAGACGACGTGTCATTGCCCGAGGGGTACCGTATTCAGTATGGAGGTCAGTTCGAGAGTGAAGCCAGGGCCTCTCAGACTCTGTTTATTGCGTCTGTTTTAGCGATTTGTGTCATCTTTTTGCTGTTGTTCCAGGAATTCAGGAACACACGATTGTCGGGGATCATTCTTTTAAATCTGCCATTGGCTTTGATCGGAGGGGTGTTTACCATTCGTTTTACAGAAGGGATTATTAGCATCCCGGCGATCATTGGATTTATTACGTTGTTTGGCATTGCAACGCGTAATGGGATCTTGTTGGTATCTAATTATCAAAATCTGGATGGTAATGGGAAGCAGCTGCTCCAAAATGTGATGCATGGTTCGGTGGATCGTCTGAATCCTATCCTCATGACAGCTTTGACCGCAGCATTGGCACTTGTTCCGTTGGCCTTAAACGGAGATGCACCGGGAAACGAAATTCAAAGTCCCATGGCAAAGGTGATTTTAGGCGGATTGCTTACTTCCACCTTGCTCAATATTTACGTGGTGCCCATTGTATATTATGTACTGAGAAAAAATAATTGGGTACAGATAACGAAGAAAGATGCTTAAAAATCGCTTGGATATGGAAGAGGATTTACGATACCATTATCTTCTATCTATTAGTCTAATGTCTAATAAGCAGATAAAACTATCATGATTAAGCTTTATACACACAAGAGAATGATTAAAAGACTCAGAACCTTTGTGTTCCTGAGGTTATCAGTCTTGTGTCTTGTGTCTTGGTACTTGAATCTTGATACTAAAAATAAAACAGAAATGACAATGCAAATTCAATATACACACAGAATGATGATAAAGATGAAGGACTCAGGATTTCGGTTATTATCTCCTATCTATCAGTCTAATGTCTAAAATATAAACAAATGAAAATACAACTAACCATATATGGTCTCTTGCTGTGGACAGGCCTTCAAGCACAAGAAAGTGTGGATGAGGTTATGCATCAAATAGAGATGAATAACCAGACGTTGAAGGTTATGCGGCAGACCACCGAAGCCGTTAAACTGGATAACAGAATGGGGCTTAACCCGGCTAATCCCAAGGTAGAGTTTGGATACCTTTGGGGATCTCCGGAGGCCATTGGCAATCGCCAGGATTTGAGTATTACCCAGGAGTTTGATTTCCCCACTGCTTATCATTATCGGCGAAAGATGAGTGAATCACTGAATCAACAGGTTGATGTGACTTATCAGATGCGTAGGACGGAGGTGATGTTGGAGGCCCGTGAACTTTGTTATCAAATGGTATACCTGAATGCTTATGCTGAGGCGTTAGCTGTGCGGTTAACGCATGCTGAAAAAATCGCCTCGGCTTATCATGCTATGTTTAAAGAGGGAGAGGCTAATATCCTGGAGCGCAACAAAGCTGATCTGAACTTACTGAATGCCCGCAAAGAGTTGGAAGCTAATGCTACAGAACAAAAGACCGTGCTGTTACAGCTGGCAGCCCTCAATGGGGGAAATCCTATTGAAATAAAGACGACCCGCCTGCCTGACGCCCTGGTGCCGTTGAATTTTGATGATTGGTTTAGCCAGTATGTGGATGCGATACCTCAGTATGTTCTTCAAAAGCAGGGGATAGAGGTGAATCAGCTGAATGAAAAGCTCAACAAGGCATTAAACCTGCCTAAGGTGAGTGCCGGCTATACCTTGGAAAATGTGGTAGGGGAGCAGTACCAGGGGGTGACCGTTGGGTTGTCCATCCCTTTGTGGGAAAATAAAAACACCGTTAAGAAAGTGAAAGCCGAAGGATTGGCTGCGCAAAGCAGGGTAGAGGATACCCGTCTTTATCTGTATCACGGACTTAAGGTGCTGCACGAAAAAGCGCTACAGCTAAAACGGATGGATCAGGATTACCAGCAGGCTTTGCAAAGCCTGAATAATACAGATCTGCTCACAACAGCTTTGGAAGCAGGAGAGATATCTATCCTGGAATACCTGATGGAGATCCAGATTTATTACGACACCGTGAATAAAGCCCTGGACGTTCGGCGTGAGCTGCAACTGGCTGCTGCACGGTTACAGGCCTATCAGCCTTAGGGTGTAAATGGATTCAATAAAAAAGGAAGAGACGTCCAATTTGGGCGTCTCTTCCTTTTTTAGAGGTGGGTGTTATTACCACGAAATGACAAACAGTTGGATGATCTGTTAAGCAGAAGTGTTGAGTGAATTGGTATTCGGCCGGAGGTCGGATGGTGACAACGAAGCGAGATGCTTCGCTGAACGTGGGGTATAAGTTATATAGTCGGCTGGGTAATAATAAAAAGCCTAATACAATAGCAGGTTCTACCATTACAGACGGAAGCCTTCAAAAAAACTTGGCAATATCTCTTTGGTTTCCATGTATAACCAATTGTCTTCATCTTTACCAACAAGCCATCATTCGCGGTTCCCCATGATGTAGAGAACCGCCGTATACGCCACCCGTACGTATGGTGGTGCGAGAGCTTTCCCGCCAGGTTAATGGCCTGGCAGCTGGCTTCTCGATTGTATGGCGTTTAATTTATACACTTTTTCAAATACCACTTCATGTATCCTGGACCGCAACCTGAACTTTTATCTTTAATCTTCCCTTTTTCATCTATTAAAATGAAGGTAGGGGAAGACCAAATTCCATACTTTATTAATATTTCACTGAATGCACCTTTTTCGTCACATAAATTTAAACCTGGAACTTTGTATTCATTAACAAATTTATGCCATAAATTAGGATTGCGGCTTTCGTAAAAATTTACAATTGAAATCGAATCACCATGGTCTTTTTCTACCCATTTAAATTGATTTACAGCGTAAATTGAAGCACCACAATAAGGTTTTGAAAAATTAAGAAGGATATATTTATTTTTCACATCAGACAACCTACAAGAGTTTCCATTTATATCTTTAACTTCAAAATCAAAATAATTATCACCTTCTTTTAATTCATTATTCTTTAGATAAAATTCAATTGCATTTCCATATTCAGTTTCACTCAAATTTGGTGAAAAATTATCATAAATTAGTTTCAAAGTATCTTTGGGGATTTCTCGATGGTACCACCACAGGTTTATTAATGAAAAATATGAATTGGTATTCTCTTTTATAAATGATATCGTTTTTGATATACGAACACTATCTAGCTTTGCAACAGTAGCCCAGGTTTTCTCAGTTTTTTTCCTCTTAATACTATCAGGTGCAATCATGAAGAGATTCACAATTGAATCTCTTTTGTTCAAATATGTCCGTGTAACTTCATTTAAATGGTTAACATCTTCTTGATATTTTCCTCCTTGTATACATAAGGTTTTGGAATTAAAATCACTTAAGTCTCCTTTAATTAAGACTTTTTCATTCTGCATTAGTAAATATGTAGAAAAAAGTTTTCCTTTGGACTTTAAGTATAGCATACAAAACTGTGGCTCAGATTCGAAAAAACCCCCAAACTGAAACTCATTATTTACGATATACGTACTATCAATATCTTGTAATAATAATCTATCTTGAAGATAAACTTTTGTACTGTCCTTGACTCCAGTTATTTCTCCAATAATCTGATACTCTTCATTTCTATGACAAGAAGAAAGCAGGAGTAATAAGACAATTGATTTAAGTAAAATTAGTTTTTGTAACATAAAAATATAAGATTTGTATTAGTTTGCTAAATTGGTTCTTTGTCTAGATTATTTTGAACGCTCAATGATATTAAGATGAACAGCACGTGTTTTATGTGTCACATATACCCACCCTATTCTTTATCGAAAAGTTCGACCTCCTAAGATAAACAATAATCCTAAAATCACACCATAATCATTATTTAAATAAAATAAAGTAAGAAAACAAACCCGGCGAATGGATACGAAACGGGAGACTTATTTTCGTCGCGCCTGCCCGCTTATTTGACGGGCTCGCGCGCTTCGGATCATCGAGGCTTGGTTTATATCCTATGGACAGTATCGCTGGAATACGTTTACTGCCTAAAGACTTCAGAAATGTGGCTATATCTCTTTGTTTTCCATGTAAAACCAAATGTCTTCATCTCTACTGACAAAACATTATTCGCTGTTTCCCATGATGTATGGAATCGCTGCAAGTGTTCCTGAGATTTAAAATCCGGTGGATATTTGGATCGGAAGGTGGAGGCGAAGCTAGAGTTATCAATGATGGTGTGAGAGTTTTTTCGCCAGGTTATTGCCTGGAGGCTGGCTGCTCAATTGTGTGGCGTACTTTTTCTCAATTATTGTTTCAACTAAATCTCGAAAAGTTTTGATACCTGGTATAAACATCATTTCATTTTGTTTTACCAATTCCGTTTTCTCGCTATTTCCTGAATACAATCCAATTATCAATAGAATTATCGTAATAATCCAGAATGGATTCCAGAAAAAGCTAGCTATTAGAAATAGGAAAAATGCAAGCCAAATTCTTGAATTTATTTGATTCAACTTTGTTTCTGTTGTCTTTAATTCAGGAATAACACCAGTATAATTTTTATTAATCTGCTCAATCAGTTCGCCGAAATAATTTTTTAAATATGGCTCAATCAAAGAAGAGGGTTTCAGTTCAGAAGTATCAACTCCTCTTCTAGTTAAGTTTATTTTGATTGTTTTAAACAGAGAAGCTGAAAGGCAGTCTTTTCCAAATATTTTGATTGGTTTTATTATTTCAATTTGAGCATGTTTAGAAATTAATCGACATACATCTCCTAGTTTCTTTGTTCTTGATGGTTCTAGCACAGATTTCCATTCATTTTTAGAAATGTCAATCTCGAATTCCTCGTTCAAATAGTTTCCAAGTTTTCGCCACGGAAGTAAATCCATTGAATATCGCCATTCCTTTATTGAAGAATCCATTGTCAACTCTACGTTAGGACCAGCTTCACAATCAAATTGACTGCATAGTCTGTGTTCCTCTTTAAATATAAAGAAGACTTCTTTAGGTGTTAATTTCCTAAAGGTTTTATCCATTTTTAGTTAGGTTTCTTTGTGTGCCACATAACTTATAAGTGTTTTATCCTTTGTTGTATAACGAAAGTAACAAAAAGCTGGTTTATTACCGTTAAATGCAGGAACTAAAATAACGATTGATTAATGAAGGATAAAATAAAGTTGGACGATGGCGCCGATCTGTGTTATGGGTTTCTTACGTAATCCTTGGGGGCTAAGATAGAAGGATGGGTGTTTTTTATTGCATGTAGCATGCTAAATAACCAGAGGTTGTTGTTATAATCCTGTAAAATGGGTGATTAAAAAAAACAAACAAATGCCCCGTAGCAAAGCGACCTGCTTTATCCTTATAACATTTTCCATTACCGGTACCATACCTTCTTACTGATCTAATAATGGTTTAATGATGAATGTTTTTTATCGGGACTTCGTCCCAAACCCTACTTTATTTTTGGCATTGCCCCAAAAACGAAGCAAAAAACGCTAGTCAAATAAAAGCTTCAGCCCACCTCCTCGATGAATTTTTTCCAACCCGCAAGCTAGAATTCCCGCATTCATTTTCGTCGCGCCTGCGCCGGCCCGCTTATTTAACGGGCTTGCGCGCTTCGGATCATCGAGGCCTGGTTCATATCCTGGGGACAGTATCGCTGGAATACGTTTACTGCCGAAAGGCTCCAGAAACGTAGCGATATCTTTCTGGCTTCTATGTACAAACAAATGTTATCATCTTTACCGACAAATCATATTTCACTATTCCCCATGATGTAGAGAACCGCCGTATATGTTCCTGAGATTGAAATGTCCGGTGACATTTTGGAGCGAAAGGAAGGGGCGAAGCCCGCGTACTACGGTGGTGTGAGAGCTTTTCCGCCAGGCTATTGGCCTGGCGGCTGGCTACTCGATTACACCCCGTTTTTTATTATATTCTTCCACTTCTTTAATTCTAATAGCAGTTCAGTTTTAATTTTATTCTTCATTTTCGTTTTCTTCTTTTCGCTCCAACTGCTTCCATATTCATTTATGTCATAATAATCTTCAAACAATGCATAGACAGCTTCAAATCCAATACTGTCGTAACAATACTTTTTACTTTCAGAAAAGAAGTCAAAGCTATTTATTGCATCATCTTTTATTTCATAAATTCCATCAATTAATTCTCGTTTTCCATTTAGAATATCATCAATTAATCCGTCTGCGTATAACAAAGCTGCTTCTCTTCTTTCTGGTAATCTTAGTTTTAATTCTTCAAGGGCTTTTTCAAAATACTCAATTATTACAAATGAGCTTTCATTTTTACTTAAACCTGCAAGAATCACTAATGACTCAGAATCTAAACCTTCTTGCATTCCTAATATAGCAATGTCAGGTAGTTGACAGTCTGATAGGTTGCCGGTTCTATACTTAGCTATTTGTTGTTTAAAATTCAATCTTGTATGTTTTGTGTTTTAAATGGGGTGTAACGGTCTCACCATATGAAGTGGACATGGGTGCGTGTGGTATATTCGCTTTCTTGTTTGTGCCTTAGATGGCGCGGGAACTGAACTCCCAAAGCTCACCAAAGCCAGGGCTACTTTATGATGGCTTGTGCTTTCGTGTTTTTTATTACCAATCTATTTTATCTGTGTACTTTGTTTCCTGAGAATTAGGGAAGTCTTTAATCTTTTTGTAACTCAAATCATTAATATTCATTTCCCATATTACCGACTTTTCACTCCAAGGATCTATCAATATTTCAATTGTATCCTGAGTTTTTAATCTCATTTCTTTAATCAACTGTAAGTCCTCATTTTCAATGCGAACTAATTGATCTTCTTCTGGTACGCTTTTTCTCCAAGCAGTTAAGTGTTCACCAGCAATAATTGCCCAATCATTATTACTACTTATCAATCCACACTCTGGGTCTCCATAAAAATCATCTGAAACAACTTTTTTTCCTGAACTCTTATCAATTAGAAAAGCACTTTCAAATTCATGTTCAATTATCAATTGATCTGTCTCAAATAACACTTTCATTTTTGAAATATGGTTGGTTTGCATGAAGAACAACTTGGGATATAAAGCATAGGCTTTATATCTTACATATGCCCATCCCATTCTTTGTCGAAAAATTCCGTCCCCTAAATTAAACATTAATCTCAAATTCACACCATAAGCATTATTCAAATAAAGTAAAGCAAGGAAACGTGCTCGGCGAAAGGATACAAAACGGGAGGCTTACGGAGGATTGAACACTGGGGTGCGGTCGTTATAATTTTTCTTCAACTAATAACGAAGCGAGACGCTTCGCTGAACGGGGGTGTATGGATACAGCCTTTTACAGATGGTTAATCCATTGAACGAAAATCGGTCAGTGTCAACCATTGTCCCGTCAGCGTATACAGCTGTTTGGGAAACGTTGCCCGGTGCCAGGTACACATTAACCGCTGACCGGGAAACGTATACTATTGGGCTGTACACTTGTACATGTGATGTTTTAACGTAGAAACATGACCGGTACACGTTAACGGGTGACCGGTTTGCATTTTTGGGTCTGTTTTGACGTTAACCAGAGGCAAAAAAATGTTGAAATAACACCTGTTTTTGCAAACGAACCTCCGGTACATGTTGCCCAATGAACGGTACACGTATACACGTGATGTTTTTACGTTGAAACATCACCGGAAAATATTGCCACGGCACCGGTTAACGTAAACATGAGACCGGTTAACGGTGACATGACTTGTGGATTTTATTGGACTGAAACTGTTTTTGTGGTTCACTGTGCTTCCTCTGCAGTTATCCGTGGCACTTAAAAATCACTTGAAGCCCCCTGCTTTGTCATTTTACCCTTGACCTTTGGTCGGCACAATAGAAAAATTGGATTACCTAACCTGGACAAGCCAGAAAAGTAAAAAGTTCTCGTTCATTATCTTCTATTTCCCGGGCTATATTTACCTTCTCTCGGGGAATATTATTGGATTCTTCGAGAGTATTCATAACGCTGTGTCTATGTCGAAATTAGATGATAGGGGATAGAACATGGATATTTTTGGACATGAAAAGGGCAGAAACCTTTGGGATGTGCCGGCGAAAATGAGAAGATGAAAAACTGAGAAGGTGAAAATTTTAGAAACTGAGAATTTGAAAAATTGAGATGGTGAATCTGATACTCTGCACTCACTTTTCATTGTTTACTGTTCACTGCTCACTGCTCACTGCTCACTGTTTACTGTTCACTGTTTACTGCTCACTGTTCAGACAAAAGGCTTCCCGCCGTTGCAGGAAGCCTTTCTTTCTAATCAAATCAATCTTTAATCATGATTGCAGTCAATATATATCCAATATTCCCCCTGTTAAGCGCATCAGGGTATGGTAGCTTTGTACCAGGCTGTAAATAGCATTTTGATTTTTCAGCGCGGCATTGAGGTAGATTTGTTGCACATCGCGGTAGTTAAACGAATTAATGGATCCGTTCTCGAACTTCTTTTGGGTCAGCTCAAAATTGAGTTTGGCTGCTTTCAGGTTCTCTTGCGAAAGGTGTAACAGCTCTTTCCTGACCTCATACAGATCAAACTCCTGTGCCAACTGGTTTTCGAGTGTCTGTTCCATTTCCCGGGTTTCCACATTGGCAATGGTTTCCTGTACCCTGGCCACCTGCACGGCCCGTTTGCGGGTACCGCCTTCAAAAATGGAGTAGGTCATGGAAAGGCCGGCACGGGTGTTATAGCCCGAGTTATCCATATCCCGTTCATTCAGGGTCGCATAATCGGTTTCCGAACCGGAGTAACCTCCCGATGCCGTTGCTGAAATGGTGGGGTAATAGGCACTTTTAGCCGACTTCACTTCCAGACGGGCTATTTCGAGGTTGAGATACTGGTTGCGCAAGGTGTTGTTGTTCGACTTCATTTTAGCCACCAGGTTATCATACTCAAATTCCGAAGTCTCGGGACTAAAGGTGGATATGAATGTATAACGCTGTCCCAGGGGCTCAGCCATCAGGTAATTTAACTGCCTCACGGCATTGCGATAGTTGGACTCGGCCAGCAGGTAGTCCGATTTATCTTCCAGGTAGGCATTCTGGGCCTGCAGCAATTCGTAGGTTTCCACATTGCCCAACTCCTTCTTTCTCTGCTCCCGGGCATACCGGTCGTTGGACAATTCCATGTTTTGCCTGGCGATAAAGGTCTTCTTCTGCTCCAGCAAGATGGTGTAATACGACAGGATGACATCGACAATGGTGTTTTCCACGGTGATGGACAGATTCCCCTGTGATAGTTTTTCCAGCTCTTCCAATCGTTTTTTCTGAATCCTCGCAGAAAAGCCCCGGAATACCACCCAATTGACATCTACTGTTCCGCTTAGCTGATTATTGGTATAATCATCGTCATCGGCCCAGTTCCATTGCTTGCTGCCCGACCCGTTAAAAGAGACGGTGGGCAGGGCTCCTGTATTTCCCCAGGCATTGTTGGTCTGTGACACCTCCAGGTTTTTACCGGCAATCACAATCCCATAATTGTTTTCCAGCGCCAGCTCAATGGCCTTTTCCAGCGTCAGGCTGTCGGCCTTCTGCGCCACGGCTGGCAGAACCATACATGATAATATTGCTATGATGAGTTTTTTCATTTTTCTTCCATTAGATTACGTATTCTGATACTTTTTCCCGGTTATTCCCCAAAGGATTTCCCCATGGAGTTTTGCAGCCGTTCATCAATTTGGTGGTTGATGACTGCTACCTCCACTGATTCCGGTGTAATCACCTCACTGGAAAAAAGCTGTTTGAGCCTTACATGAGCACTATTGAATAGCTTAATCGTCACCGGCAGTACAATGAGGATAAAGAAGGTGCCAAACAGGATACCATAGGCCAGTGAAATGGCCATTGGAATCAAAAACTTAGCATCGGGAGTTCGCTCCAGAATCAGCGGCATCAACCCTGATACTGTCGTCACCGAGGTTAAAAAGATGGGCCTGAAGCGCGACTTTCCGGCATCAATGATGGCTTCCAGTAGTTTCATCCCCTTCACCAGATTCTGGTTGAACTTGGCCATGTACACAATGGCATCGTTGATAATGGTTCCCGACAAGGCTATCAGTCCCCACAGACTCATCATGGAAACCGGTTCACCATGGATCCCGTGTCCCCAGATGGCTCCCAGAAACCCGAATGGTATCATCATCAACACCATCAACCCCTGGGCAAAGGATTTGAAGTAGATCATGATGATGAGCACGATGACCAGGAATGCCATGCCAAAATATTTAAAAATGCTGCCCATCTGTTCGCCCGAATCCTTTTGCTGTCCCTGGTGCATAAAGGAGATTTCGGGGTGGTTTTTCAAAATGTCAGGCAGAATAGACGACTCCACATACTCCAGGATGGGAGGGACGGGTTCCGCCTGATCCCTGGTGTAAGCATCCACCCTGATTTCGCGCCGGCCGTTGAACCGGTTGATGGTATTGAGGCTTCGGGCCGTGGTCAATTCTGCTACCCGGGCCAAAGGAAACTGTCCCTGGGGGGTGTTGATCATCATGTTCTCCAACTGGCCCACCGATTGACGATTGGAGTGGGGGTAACGGACATAAATCCATATCTCGTCTTTACCATTTTGCATGCGCTGTGCCAGGCCTCCAAAAAAACCGGAACGAACCTGTTCCATGAGGGATGACTGGGTCAATCCCAACACATAGGCCTCCGGCTTTAGTTTGATGTTAATTTCCTGACTACCCAACTGACTATTGTTGGTGATGTTAAACAGTGAAGGCATCTTAGCCAGTTCCTCTTCGAGTTCATTCTTGGCCTGTTCCAGATCATCTGCTTCATATCCCAACAAACTGATGGAGACCGGTGCGCCGAAACGGCTCGAGGCACCCACTGCATATTTATAGGCCTCTGGCATATTATCCACGGTTCGTTCCGAGATAGCCCGCTTAATCACCTGGTCGTTGACCAATTCATTGTGCAGCGGATTAAGGAATACACGGATCATTCCCGCATTTGGCCCTGTCTCCGTTCCGTCAAAAGCATTCCCAACGGTTACCAGGGTGGACGAAACGTAAGATGCCGTATCATTATGCTGTTTCATGAGCTCCTTGTTGACCTCCCATATCTGAGACTCAATCCAGGCCAGCCGGTCAATGGTCTTCTGTTCATTTACACCGGGTTTCAGGGCCAGATCCACCGAAAACATATCGGATGGTGACGAAGGGAAGAAGGTAAACGGAATTCGTCCTCCGGCCATTAAACCCACCGTAATAATGGTTAAGCCGGTAACTACTGTCAACGTAATGCCTTTATGAGACAAAACACGGTTGAGAAGGGGAGTATAGGACTTATCCCGAATCAAGAAAATAAACTTATCGGTGTAACGTCGTACCTTACCATAAAACGATTTCCCATTGGTTTCCTTCAGTACTTTTGGACTGGCCAGGTGTCCGGGTAACACAAACATGCCTTCCATCATGGAGATAAGCAAACAAGCTACTACCACAAAGGCCATCTCTTTCATCATCTCCAGGCTTCCTTCCACAAAAAACAATGGCATGAAGGCGATGATGGTGGTGGAAACCGATGTGAGCACTGCCGGTAACACTTCCATGGTTCCGTCAATGGCCGACCGGCGAGGGCTTTTCCCCATCTCAAAGTGGGTGAAGATATTCTCTCCGATTACCACGCCATCATCCACAAGAATACCGATGATCAGAATCATTCCGAAGAGAGAAATGATATTGATGGTAACCCCGTTGATAATGGCAATGATAAACATACCCAGGAAAGAGGCCGGAATTCCCCAGGCCACCCATAATGACAACCTGAAATTCAGCAGCAAGGATAACATCAGAACCACCAGGACAACCCCCAGGATACCGTTATCAATGAGGATGGATAACTGGTTGTTGATGATGCGTAAGAAGTCATGAATCACCTTTATTTGGGTATCAGCATGGGTGGCATTGTAATCCTCCATGTAATCGTGCACGTAGTCGGATATCTCCTCCAGGTCCTCCTCCATCAGTTTTTGAATCATGATGGTTGCACTGGGATTCCCTTCCATAAAACTGTGGTTGGGGGTCTCTTCAAAGCGCAGGGTTACAGTAGCCAGATCACCCACGGTAATCACCCGTCCGTCGGCATTGGTCTTCACCGCAATTTGCCGGATCATATCCGGATCAACCGAACGCCGGCGGCTGATCACTTTGATCTCTTCCCGTGGGTTACGAATGGTGCCTCCATGAATGTCGAGGTTATTGGCCGCAATGGCATTTCGAATGTCAGAAAAGGTAATGCTGTAGCGCTGCAGTTGGGTTTCATCCACATCCACCGACAGCTCCAGTTTTTGAGGTAAGCCGAAAATGGTTACTTGTGAAATAATCCCCGATGCCAGAAAATCATCCTCCACCCGGTTGGCCTCTTTATTCAGTAACAGTAAGTCGTTATTTTTTGCCACCAGGGTGATGAACATGGCCATGTCTTTACTCCGGTTCTTGGAAACAACGGGTTTTTCAGCATCCGCCGGAAAGTTGGAGATGCCGTCCACTGCGTTCTTCACATCACTGAGCAGCTCGTCCATGTCATAGGTAGCAAATCCTTCAATGGTCACAGAAGCTACATTTTCCCGCGACTGGGATGAAAACTCCTTGATACCGGGAATACCGCGGATGGAGTTTTCTATGAGAGTGGTTACCCCTTCGTCCATCTCTTTGGGAGTGGCTCCCGGGTAGCTTACACTAACAGTAATAATCCTGGATTCTACCATGGGAAAGGTACCCTTCTTCATGCTGACCATGGCAATGCCGCCGATCAGCGCCAGAATAACGATGATAACTTTTCCGTAGAACGGGTATTTTACAAATGTTGATAGCAGTTTCTTCATGTTCACTAGTTATTTTCTTGCCACTGTTCCGTTTTAATGATTGGATTTATCCGGGTATTGGCCGATACACTTGCCACCGATTCAATCACCACCAAGGCGTCATCAGAAATGCCTGACACCACCACGTAGTCATCGTACAACCCAATGACCTGAACATTTACGGTCTTCAAACGGGCACCCTCAATACAATACACACGGTTATTGTTCAACAGGGCCTCACGGGGAATCCGGATGCCTTCCTGCGGGGTATGGAGTGTGAATTCCACATTGACAAACTCCCCTTCCATGAATCCTTTGTGGTTACCAGGCAGGTACGTCACATAAACATTCACCGATTGGGTAGACGCATCCACAAAGTCGGCCACCCGTTGCACCACACCCGTTTGATTTTTCAGGCTGTTGCTGTACAGGTTTACCTCATCGCCTACCTGTATGCTACGGGCATCCGCCGGTAAAACCGGCACGGTGATTTCCAGCCGGTCGGTGCGAATAATGGTGGCAAGCTGGGAGCCCATCCCGGCCACAGCACCCACCTGCATCTTCACCTCCTTAAAGCTGCCATCGAAAGGCGCATAAATCTGGTACTTGTCCAGGTTAAACTCTTGCTGGCGTAAGCTGTAGTAATCTGCCAACACCCCTTTTGATGCCAGGTAAATCTGTTCTTTCTCCGAGGTAACCCTGGGTAATACGGGTAAGCGGTGATTCACATCAATGGCATTGAAGAAGGTTTTCCACTTGGCATACTCTTCCGGGTAATCCACACTTAAATCAGGAAGAATCTCCGAAAGGGTACGCAGAAAATTACTCTTCCCTGATTTCAGGGCTTCTTCCATATCATTTTTATTGATCTCAACGAGCAACACCCCTTTTCGGAAAGATTGACCTTCACGTAAATCCACATCTCCCTTCTTGATCCGTCCCGACACCTCTGAAGCCAGTGCTACATTGTCAAAAGCATTCACCCGTCCTTTATACAGGATTGCAGGAGACACCGCGTGATTGTTCACTTTCATCGCTTTGATGTTGAGCACATGTTCGGCTGTCTTATTCTTTTGGGGTACCGGCTTACTCTTCACCAGGAATATGGTGAAGAAAAGTGATCCCAGAATAATGAGGGTGCCAATTAAAAAATACCATCCTTTTCTTTTCATTTTGCCTATTGTATTATATCAAGAATTGATTTGCATTGATTGATTTGGGGGCAAGTATATAAGTCGCCCATCTGGATGGAAAATTATTTGAACGTAATGCCGGAATGCATGAACGAATAAAAAGAGACGGTAAAAAACAGTTTTTTTCCTTTATTTTACCGGAAATTAACCGTTCGTTAGACGCAGGTCTCTGTTGGTTAAAAAAGTTTCACTAAGCTGACAGGCTGAAGTAAAATTGCTGAAAACAATTCGCTATGGCACGCAATATTTTACCCTTGAAAACGGAATATTACATCATACTGGGGGCTATTATATTTTTTTCCATCACAGGCCTTTATATTTTCCCCTGGTACATTAGACAAAATATCAAATTAAAGAGTTATACTAACGCGCCTGCGAGCATATCTTTGTAAAAAAAGATAGAAGATATGAAAAGTAAGCAGTGGAAAACGAATCCAAAACGATTTTTGGCAATGACAGGAATAAATATAGAAACCTTTGAAGCCTTGCTACCCTCCTTTGAAGCCTCTCATGCCTATTACTTCAACCATTATGATAT
>RHGE01000070.1 GCA_004296775.1 Marinilabiliaceae bacterium JC017 | reverse complement strand
AGAACGTTTTGTCGTAGAAAGAACCAATGCATGGCTTGATGCTTTCAAGGCAATACTTGTGCGTTTTGAAACAAAAAAATCGCATTGGAAAGCTCTAAATATCATTGCTTTTTGTATTATTCTTCTTAGACAACTTTAAACAACTTCTATAAATAAAGCTAAAGGCAGGATAAATTATTATCGAGATGTATATTGAATTTCGAAGTTCATTTAGAAAATTATTTCTTGTCGACATTTAGTTTTCTTCTTGTTATTATCAAGAGAAAATAAATCATATTCTGGCCACTCTTTTATTCCCTTAAGTCCCTTTTCCATTGCACGAAAAATGTCATTTGATAATTTAGGACCTTTCCAGGAACCTGAGTTGCAAAGAACAACATATGATATTCCATTAGGTTTAGATACCATTAAAGCTGAAGAGCCTGATAAAGTACCGGTTCTAAACCATCCTTGCCGGTTAATCCGACGCCATCCTAATGGACTCATTCCAATTTCAACTGGAGTTACCATTTTATTAATTAATGATTCTTTAAGAATGTCCGGTGTATTTTTATTCCCATCTATGGCAAGCATCATCTTTAATAAATCAGTAGAGGAGGCGAGCCATCCCCCACAAGCTCCCAATGTTTTTATATCATTTCCTCCGTAAGCTCTAAGTACCTGTTGTCCAGATCCTCTATAATCCTCTACAAAAAATGTTTCTTCAGGTTCGTAATATTTAACTTCTGACGAATTGCGTTCTTCCAAATAACTACCACCTATTTGCATATCAAAGATTCCAAGTGGATATAAAACGTGAGTTTGAATATAGGCTTCATAAGGCATTCCGCTAGTTTTTTCAATTACTTTTCCTAAAACCATAAAACCAAAATTAGAATAATAGGACATTCCACCAGGTTTAAAGTGAAGGCGTTTTGAAAGAACAAATTCAATGATGTCATCCTCGGATACCGGAAGCGCTTTATGTAATTTACGGGCAATAACGGTAGGCATAAACATTGGATCACCCCAACGTGTTGTCCATCCTCCAGAATGGTTTAAAAGGTTTATTACAGTTATATTTTCAATTCGAGGATCTATATAGTGAAGATATTTGGGATCATTTAAAATCCCATGTTCTCCAAAAACTTTTTGATTTAAAGTAAGGTAGCCATCTTCAACCAACTTCATGATACCGGTTGCGGTAACCAGCTTTGAGATACTTGCTACTCTGAATAAATTATAAGGTTCTATTGATATTTTATTTTCAACATCAGCGTAGCCAAATCCTTTTGCATAAACTAACCTTCCATTATATGCTAAGGCAACAGATGCTCCTGCCATATTTTCCCGATTGATAAAACGTTGTATTTGTTTATCAAGTGGCATAAAGTTTTCTACATCAGAAAAAAGACTATTGATATGGAATGACGTTGGATGATTTAATGGTGGATTAAAATCATTGCCAAATAGTCCATGACTACTAATGAAATAGGCTTCGGAAATCCATCCAATTGCTACAATAATTAATGTGAATACCAGTTTTATAATTAATTTCATATTTTCCTGAGACCGTGTAGTATTGCAAAAATACAGCTTTACTATTTGATAAGACTTAAGACATTGTTCTAATACGATTTTTTATTCACTTAGTTTGTTTTTTTATTTCTCGACTAATTGCTCATTAGTAATCATCTTAAGTATATGGTTAAAATAGATGATGACTTCCCATGAAAGCAGTTGTAGCTTATTATTTATTCTTCTCTATAAGTGGTTTTTACAAACAAATGAGAGTAATAAACTTCATTAATTTGCTTCAACGAAATGGAACTATTTTGACAAGAATTAATAACAAGTAGGTTTCCGATTTTTTATTCTATTGTCTCCAAAAATATAATCGTCCCAAACGAATGCTTATTATTAAAGCAAAAGGGAAAACTATAGTAGGAAGAGTTTGAGGAATTATCCATTTAGTCATTACTAATCCTATACATAAAATGAAGGTAACAAGTAGGAGTTTTCTATAAAAACGTGATGTGTTTAATCTACCTAATCCAAATGCCAATATTACATTAGTAGGTAACGCCCACATAAGATTGAAATTATTGCCTGTTACCGTATGTTCTGTTACGAACCATAAATAGGAGAATAGCATACCCGCTAATCCGGATAAAATAAGTAAGGCCATATCAATCCACATGAAGTGTATTTTGTTTTTTAATTCATAGAAGAATACTAATACGAGAATTGAAAATAATAACCAAAATACAAATTCAGGAGATACCCAGATGTTACTGTTAGGAGTTGGATGATTAAAATTTAACAGTTTCCGAGTTTTCAGGACAAGTGGCTGTTTTTGATTGTTTCTTAAAATTTCTGCATGACTAAAATAGGTTTTCATGTAATCTGGCAATAACATTTGCTCATAAGGGCTAGTTATTCGATCTGTTTTACTGCCCAATAATAAATCAATCCCATCTCTTGTCCATGGTAAATTGTTTAAATATTCATGTAATAAAACTCTAAATGTTTTCTCTGAAGTATTTTCAATTTTATAATTTATTTCACCTTTAATGTTCTGAAGAACTATATCACGTATTCTGGTGGCACAATTATCAAAAAAGAAATCATATCTGTAGTATTTATTCTCAGGTTGAGTGTTATATTCTAATGCCCCAAACAAATTTTGTTTTTCTTCCTGTGTTAAATTGAGTACTTGTTCTATTACCGAGCGCTCTTCCCTAAAGTATGCGGATAAAAAATACTTATATTGCCCGGCAGATAGCATATAGTCTAATTTGCCGTTTGCAAATTTCAGATAAAAATTGGGGGTATTAAAGTTGAAGGTTCCGTAATTATATACTTTATCCAGGTTTTTTGCCTTATCCTGTACTCGGATAGCACTATGCCCAAAAATGGAATACAAATCTTGTCCGGGAGAACAGGTTAATAAGGAGATTTCAGAGCTATCTGATAGCGTAATAGAAAAAAGTTCAGAATTAAATACAAAACATAACAAAAATGAAATAAAGACAATACGCATAGGTTCGTGTAATTTTGTTCGAATATAATAAAATTGAGGATTTTCATTTTAACAAATAGAAAGCCTATTTTTCACATGCAAAGTCAACTATTTTACGAATACCCTCCATTAGTTCTTGTTTAGGTAATGCAATATTGATTCGCACATAATCTTTGCTTTTTTTTGAAAAATGCTGACCAGGGACCAAAGCTACCCGGTAATTATCATAGAGTTTTATAGCAAAAGATAATCCATCTGTTAATGGTTCAGGTAATTGTGCCCAAATGAAATATCCTCCTTTTGTTAAAGGTATTTTAAAGCCTGCTTTTTTCAGCATTTGGGAGGCAAAAGCATAATTGTCAACCAGATTTTTTCTTAGACATTTACAGTATGAAGAGTAATTGTTAGTGTTCAGATATCGGTATAATGCCTCTTGGGCAGGATGAGAAGCACACAATCCTATGTAGTCATGCATTTGACTGATAGCTTTCATATGCCTGGGACTTCCTGAAATGTAGCCAATTCTCCATCCGGTTACTGAAAGCATCTTGCTAAAACTATTTACATAAAACAAATGGGAATGAGAAGGATTAACCAATTGATATGGTTCGGCATCAAAATATTGTTCTTTATAAACGCCATCAATTATTACGAAAAAGTCTAACTCAAGAGCAATTTCTGCTAATTGATTTAATTGTTCTTTCGACCAAATATATCCCCATGGATTTCCTGGAGATGCTAAAAAAACAAGTTTTACATTTTTTTCCTTTACCAGAATTTTAAATTCCTTCCAATTCTCTGGTGAAGCAGGAATACTTGTTGTTGTAAATAGAGTGTTAAATATTTTTGGAAGCTCGCGGTAGCTTTCATAAATAGGATCAAATGCAAGTGTTGTAAAAGAGCCATTTATTATCCTCGATATATATATATACAATAACGAAAGAGCCTCTGTTGCTCCATTAACCATCAGCAGATGATCGTCATTAGAAAATTCTTCTGTCTTTAAGTAACTATTAAGCCATTTTAAAAGACCGGGATGACCTTTGCCGGGTGCATATTGATGAAAAGGTCCATCAATTACTTCTTTATAATGATTTATCAATTCTTCAGGAGGCATAAAAGCTGGAATACCTTGTGCCAGGTTTATACCTCCAAATTTTTTAACCTTATTACTCATCAAGCCGATAAGTGAGCCTTCAACAGAATCATGTGATATCATATGCACTTGATATTAAAAATTTTAAAGTCTAATATATCAAAAATAACAAATTTGAGTATTTCTATTGGTGATGCTACTTGATTTGCAGCTTGTTTATAGACAAAGTAATAAATCAATTATATACAAATCAGTCTCAGATCTAAAATACAGATCATCATTTCAACTCCCGGAAAATAGACTTCAAAAACCTATAACAGATGCACAGGTGTCTTTTCAGAATAGAGACAAAAGAAAAGAGATTGCTTTTTGTAGGCAATCTCTTTTAATATTCAAAATATAAACTTAGTCAGTAATCATTCCTCCAACTAACTCCTTAGCTGAATTCATTCCTTTTCGCTCCAGGTATTCTTTTATTCCGTCAATAACGTTTGAGCCCACCATTGGGTCAACAAAATTAGCTGTTCCTATTTGAACGGCAGAAGCTCCGGCTAACATAAATTCAATAGCATCTTCCGCATTCATGATACCCCCCATTCCAACGATTGGAATTTTTACCACTTGTGTTACTTGCCATACCATTCGTAATGCAACAGGTTTTATTGCTGGTCCTGATAATCCGCCGGTAATGGTTGATAACAACGGACGTTTTGTTTCTGCATCTATAGCCATGCCAAGCAGTGTGTTTATCAAGGATAATGAATCTGCTCCAGCTTGTTCAACCGCTAATGCAATTTCAGCAATATTTGTCACGTTGGGCGACAATTTAACCATGAGATGCTTATTATAGACTTTACGAACAGCTTCCACAACAGCAACAGCCGAAGGGCAACTGGTACCGAATGCCATACCACCCTCTTTTACGTTGGGACACGAAATATTGAGTTCTATACCAGGAATATTGTCTAATTCCTGAATAGCAGCAGCCGTTTCGACATAATCCTCTATTGTAGAGCCAGAAACATTAACCAATATATTTGTTCCAAAATCTTTTATACGAGGGTATATTTCTTTGGCAAAATAGTGAACTCCTTTATTTTGCAAACCCACAGCATTTAGCATTCCCCTGCCAGTTTCTGCCATACGGGGATAAGGATTTCCTTCTCTATGATGTAGCGTAGTTCCTTTTACTACTATTCCACCCAAACAATTGATATCATAAAAATCCATGTACTCCTCACCATATCCGAATGTACCGGATGCAGTCATGACTGGATTTTTTAATAATAATCCGTTTAAATCAATATTTAAGTCTACCATTTTAAATAAGTTGAATCAAAAACAGGACCATCAGTACAGGTACATTTATGTCCTTCAATAGTATCGGTCACACAGCAAAGGCATGCCCCAATCCCACAAGCCATGTGGTTTTCCAGGGATACCTGACATTTAATATTATGATTTTTAGCATATTTTGCTACAACACGCATCATGGGTTCAGGACCACAGGTGCATATTTGATCATAATCCGGAGTCTGAGTTTTCATTATGGGATGATGAATAACGAAACCTTTTGTACCTTCCGACCCATCTTCTGTTGTGGTATATACTTCCCCAAGTTTTTTAAATTCATCTAATTCAATTAAGCCATCCTTTGACCTGGCACCCAGCAAAAATCGAGGAGTAATACCATTTTCTAATAAGTGGCGGCCCAAGAAAAGAAGTGGAGCGATTCCACATCCGCCTCCGATTAAAAGGACTTTGTCATTTGGTGAAATTTGGAATTGGTTTCCCAAGGGATAGACTAAATTTAGTTTATCACCAGGTTGTAGCTGCCCCATTAATTGGGTTCCTTCTCCAATTTCTTGTACTAACAATTTTATTTGTTGTTTTTCCCTGTCCACATCATGAATCGATATTGGACGACGTAAAAAAGTATTTGGCCCATTCTCGACTTTTACTTCGACAAATTGACCAGGAAACATTTCAGGCAATTGATAGGGATGTTGCAGAGTTAGAACCACAAATTCTTGATTCAGGCGCTTGTTTTCAACAACATCGAAATCTTGAATATATTTTTTCATCGATCTTAAATATCTTAAAATGATCAATTAAAAGTAGAGTTTACACATGTAAAACGCACTTTTTTGCTGCAAATATATCAAAAATTTCAAGGAACTACTTATGTGATACAACTTGTAGAGTGTAATATTTAATCATTGTTTTCAGGGCAATACTCCCTAAAAGTTTTATCTGTATAAAAAACAACGACTCTTTCGATCTTTTTATCAGAAAGGAACGGAGAAATGTTTTCAATTGATTCAGACTCTTTTATTTTTTTTTCAGGGATATTTTCAGGCTCTTTTTCGATTTTGATCGTGGCAGATGGAATTGGCCTTTCTTTTTCCGGTTCAAATACTTTTTTTGGTGAATTAAATAGAAGTTGAGGCTTAGGAGCACTTTTTACATCCGGTTTAATCATTTCTCCCTTTCCTGTTATTAACCAATCACCGCTGATATAAGGAAAATGGTCTAATATTTTATTTAGAAAATCAAGACTGGGATTATTACGCCCTGATAATATATGTGAGACTCCAGAGCGCTGAACACCAATAACATCAGCGAATTTTGATGGTGTAAGACTTTCTCGTTGTAAAATTTTCTGAATTCGCTCTTTCATTTTCCTGCAGTTTACATCTGAATTAAATAGGACAGATTTGTAATCTCTCGATATCATCGAAGATACAAATGTAACAAGTAATTTCGAGTTCACAAAATTAACAACTGTAACCTGTCTTTTATCACTGTTTACATTTATACACCCATTCAATTAAATATAGATCGCGTTTTTATCCGATTATTTTGATTAGAGCTACAGCCCTGTAATTATACTGCAAATAACCCTCTTTAAAGCATTTATAGTTTTATACATATATTCGTATGAATGAGCGACATTTATAGTTGTAAATTCCTCCATTTTTTAAGGGTTTGCCTATTTACTGCAAATCTAATTCCCTTTTTTTCTGGCTGTTACGATAAACTTAAACTTACACATCAGTTAATTGATGTAAAAATCTGGTTATATGGACAATAAAGTGTAATTATTCGGATTATTGACAAAATTTACAGGACAAATTGTCTTTTGTAATCATTAAATTCAATTAATTGTTTATTTGATCTTGATTATATGCTGATTATGTGTGTTTTATACGTGTATATAAGCCGAATTATTTGAACCATTACAGATTTCACTGCAGATAAGGATTCGGATTACATTTGGATAGAAAATAAAAATCCTATGAAATACATCTGTATACAAGCGTAAAAACATTGATTCCTTTCATTATTGACAAATGTATCAAAACGTACCTCTCTTACTCTGTTGAAAGTTGTAAACTCTCCCACTCCTTTCGTAACCTTTCTTTTTGTTTTGTTGAAATATGTAACATCTCAGTTCTTTAGTAAGGTTATTTTTAAAAATGATCTTTAAATAGTTTTGTCAATTCTAATTTGAGATACTTTTTATCCTCCTTGATTGAATGAGATTAACCAAAGATTTAATTTAGAATGGGTGGTAAAATTACAATAACCGGATTGCGGTATTCGTATAGTTTTAAAAAGTCATTGTATATAAGTCGTTTAATTAATTTTTGTAGAATTAAAATCGACTCCTTTTTTAATCTGCTACAGCTTAAATTGCATTTTCTTAGGTCTTTAGCTTACTTAATTTTTTATTGAATTCTCATGCCCTTTATTATTGTAAACCAATTGGGTTTTATAATTTCTAAAAAAAAAGTAAAAATGGAATTTGTGTAAGGCTGGACTATTATTCGAATTTCGTATTGCCCAAAATATATCAGTAATAGCCAATGTACTCATTGCCGTACTCCCGAGGCACCGGGGTTACTTTTCAAGTAACTGCTAATGTGAAAGTATGTATTGAGAAAATTTAATATGAACTGGGATCCAAAATCTGTCAATGGAGAGTAATTCAAAAAAAAGCTTCAGATTGAGAAAATCTGAAGCTTTTTGGTGACTCAGCAGGGGTTCGAACCCTGGACCCCATCCTTAAAAGGGATGTGCTCTACCAGCTGAGCTACTGAGTCTCCCTTTTTTTGCGGGTGCAAATGTAGAATAATTGTTATTTCACTCCAAATTTGAATAGCTATTTTTTAAATAATGCATTTAAGTCATTTTTAATTTTCGCGTAGTGCTATTCTTATTCGTTGTTCCTCTATTGGTTATTTATGGCAAACGAAATTTACACCCGCCAGCAAATCTTTTATTTTTATAGCATGGAACTACTAGCCCTCATTATTATTGCAATTGCTTTAGCAATGGATTCTTTTGCTGTATCAATTAGCACTGGGATAGCATTAAAGCGAATTCAGTGGCGCACTATGGGACGAATTAGTCTTTTCTTTGCCCTTTTTCAAGGTCTAATGCCTTTAATAGGTTGGTCTCTTGGGCAAACCTTTGAAGAATACATTAAGGTATATGACCATTGGGTGGCTTTTGGATTACTTACTTTCATTGGTAGTCGCATGGTTTATAAATCTTTGAAACACCAAAGCGAAACACCTTTTATCAATCCATACTGTCATAAAACAATTTTCTCTCTGGCTATTGCCACCAGCATAGATGCTCTGGCGGTAGGAATAAGTTTCTCAATGTTGGATGTAGAGATTGTGTTTCCTGCCATTATTATAGGCGTTGTAACTTTTTTATTCGCGTTTCTCGGATTAACTATTGGTGTAAAGCTAGGAAGTTTTTTTAGTACAAAAATTGAACTCTTCGCTGGTTTTCTGCTTATTGGAATTGGTTTGAAAATTCTTTTGGAACATACCATATTATAAAGACCGGCACCCCAAATTCTTAAGTGCCGATCCCTCCTATTATCCTAGAAAATCCGCTTATTCAAATTCTTTTTTTATCCCTTTGATCCATTTTTCAATTCGTTCATCTGTAAATGCGGCCTGATTTTCAATATCAAGAGCTAATCCAACAAAAAAATCTCCGCGCTGCGCACGACTTTGCTCAAAATCATACCCATCTACGGATGTAAAGCCTATTACCTCTCCTCCCAGATCTTCCAGAAATTCAGCCATAATTCCTAATCCATCCACAAAATTCTCCGGGTACCCTTTTTGATCACCCCCGCCAAACAATGCAAACTTCTTCCCTTTCAAGGATTCACCTTCTATGGAGGGCAAAAACTCATCCCAATAATTGGGAAGTTCCCCATCGAACCAGGTTGGAACGGCTAGAATAAAATTTGTAAACCTCATGAAATCCTCTGTCCTTGCAGTATCCACATCCACTTCTTCAACATTTTTATCTCCCAGAGCCTTAATTATTTTTTTCACCTGTTGTCTGGTCTTTACCGACTTGAAACTTAAGAATATTCCTATTTTATTCATGGTCTTTATTTTATGATTAGTACGACAGTAGATCTTTAGCAGCTTTATAAACCTTATCTGTATCAGGTAAAACTGCCGCTTCTAGAATTCTATTAAACCCTACAGGCGTAAATTCACTTCCCACCCTTTTTATGGGTGCATCAAGAGATTCAAATGCCTCAGACGAAATAGTAGCCGCGATTTCTGCACCAAACCCTGAAAAAACCTTGTCCTCATGTACAATAATAACACGGGAGGTCTTTTTCAATGAATCAAAAATGGTTTCCTTATCCAGGGGAATAAGCGAACGTAAATCAATTACTTCAGTCTGACCTAATCCCTCTTTTGCCAATAGTTCTGCCGCTTCCAAACACAGATGTGTCGCATTTCCATAAGTAATCATTGTTAAATCGGTTCCTTCCCGTCTGATTCGGGCTTTTCCAAAAGGAATTTCAAAATCATCCGGGATTAGGGTGGCCGCCTTGGGTGCATTGTACAGTGCCTTGGGTTCCAAAAAAAGTGTCATTCCCCGGGATCGCATGGAAGTACGTAATAATCCGGCTGCATCATCGGCAAAGGAAGGATAAACCACACGCACTCCCGGGAAAGTTGTCAACGCACCTTCAATGGTTTGTGAATGATATAAGCCCCCTCCGATGTATCCCCCTGAGGCTAATCGAACTGTAATATTGGGAGAAAATTGTCCTTTGGTACGCCAGTATTCGTGGGTTGTTTCCACAAATTGCTCCATGGCCGGCCAAAAATAATCGGCAAACTCAGCACCTTCCACCACAACTCTTATGTTTTTATCAAACCGTGACATACCATTGGCAGTTCCCATGATGAAATCCTCAGCAATGGGTGCATTAAACACACGATGTTTACCAAATTCCAGTTGCATTCCTTTTGAAACATTAAAAATGCCTCCCTTTTCTTTGTGGGCAATATCCTGTCCCCAAAGAAAAGTATCAGGATTGTGTCTGAATTCCGCCTTTAAGGTTTCATTTAATCCCTGGATAAGTTTCTTCTTTTCACCATCGGTCTGGTAGTGTATACCCTCCGGATATTTTCCCGCTTTATAAGGTTCCGGAATCACAAAATTATGGATCGACTCCGGGGTTGGATGCGGTGCAGCCATTCCCTTTCGGTGGGCTTCCTTAACAACTTGAATCATCTCCTCCTCTATTTTCGTCAACTCCGTTTCTGAAGCTCGCTCATACCTTAATAATAGTCGTTTATATTTACCCAATGGATCATACTCCCGAACATAACGCAATTCATTATTATCACGATAAAGCTCATGCTTATCGGAATTGGAATGGGAAAGTATACGAACACAATTGGCATGTACCATTACCGGCTTCTGATTCTCTTCGGCCCATCTTACCGCTTCGGTCATTGCATTCATTGAATCAAACACATCCTTTCCGTTACAATAAATAATACGGAGGTTCTTAAATCCTTCAAAATTACGGGCTACCTTACGATTGGCTGTCTGGTCTTTCTTTGGAACAGAAATTCCATATCCATTATCCTGAACAACAAATACGACCGGTAACAATTCCCTGGAAGCTCCATTTATGGCTTCATAAACATATCCTTCGGAAACTGACGATTCCCCCTGGGAGCTGATGGCAACACCTTTTCCAACCTGATAGGTTTTTAAAGCTCTTGCTAAGCCAACGGCATGAAGCGTATGGTTACCAGTACAAGAGGACACATTATGAATATTCCAATCCGGCTTGGCAAAGTGGTTGGACATATGCCGTCCTCCTCCGGCCACGTCAGTATCTTTGGAAATCCCGTTGAAAATGATCTCTTCTGCCGTTAATCCGGCCGAAAGGCATGTTTGTAAATCACGGTAATAGGGAAACAAATGATCTTTTGATCGATCAAAAACCTGTCCGATGGCCAGTTGAATCCCATCATGTCCGGCAGCCGGTGCATGGTAAGACCAACCAATAGCTTGCTTCAGATAATTGGGAGCTCGTTCGTCAAGGGTACGTCCAAGAAAAAGCAGGCTATACCATTTTAATAATGTCTCCTTATCTGTTTTTTTTATGGAATATGTTTTTGGAATATCATTCATAGCTTAAACATTTTTAGATCCTAATTAAATTTCTCGATTAATATCAAAGTCTTCCAGGTAATCCGCAATCCGGCGCAAAAAACTTCCTCCCAAGGCGCCATCAACTACACGATGGTCATAGGAAAGTGAAAGAAACATCTTGTGGCGGATGGCAATAACATCGCCAGTTGGTGTTTCCACCACAGCAGGTTTCTTTTCGATAGACCCGGTTGCCAGAATAGCTACTTGCGGCTGATTGATTATTGGCGTACCAATGATGTTTTTAAATGAACCGAAATTAGTAATGGTAAATGTGCCTCCCTGAATATCATCAGGTGACAGTTTATTATTCCGCGCCAAGCCAGCCAAACGGTTAATGTCTCCGGCTAATCCCACCAGGTTTTTCTGATCTGCTTGTCTGACTACCGGTACAATCAGATTACCTGATGGCAAAGCCACGGCTATGCCAATATTAACCTGTCGACGCAGAATTATTCTATCTCCATCTACGGATGCATTTATTCCTGGATAATCTCGTAACGCTTTGGCTATGGCTTCAGTAAACACAGGCATAAAGGTTAATTTCTCTCCATACTTGTTTTGAAATGTCTCTTTTACCTTATTGCGCCACCATACAATATTTGTAACATCGGCTTCCACAACGGATGTCACATGGGGTGAAACTTGTTTGGACATCACCATGTGTTCAGCAATGAGCTTTCGCATGCGATCCATTTCCACAATTTCATCACCGACAGATACATGTACTTTTTGAGGCTCTTTTACCGGTTGAGGAGCTGGTTGGGATTCAGCCGTAACACTTGATTCTAATGGTTCCTTAGTTGGTACTTTTTTTATCCGGATATTTAAATAGGATTGAATATCCGCTTTTGTTACCCGGCCATTCTTGCCTGTACCGACAACCTGTTCCAGCTCTCCTGCTGAAATACCTTCAGATTTTGCCATGCTACGAACCAAGGGAGAATAAAACCTGGCAGAACTTCTATTTATATGATCTATTTGTGAAGCATTCAATTGTTCTGTTAAAATTTCCTTTTCAGCAACAACCGCCTGTTCTTCTTGCTGAATTATCGGTTCAGATGGTTCTGAGCTATCCGCCGCATTACTGGCTCTTTCAAGGGCTATGATAGCTACCGACGTTCCCACTGGCACCACATCATCTACCTTGAATTTTATCTCCTTGATGGTTCCGGCAACAGGCGAAGGAATTTCTGAATCAACCTTATCAGTGGCAATTTCCAGAAGGACATCATCTTCCTGAACAAGATCACCTTCAGATACAAACCATTTGGTTATAGTGGCTTCCTCTACACTCTCGCCCATTTTAGGCATAATAATTTCGAATGTTGACATATTTATTAAGTTTATTTGTTCTAAAAATTAACAGAGACAGATGATTACACTCTCCTATTTATACAAATTCTAAATAAATTTGTTTAATCCTTTCCCTTTATCCACTTTCACATTGCTGATTTAAATCCTTTTTTCTCAACAAATAAATAGGCCAAACGCACGTCATTTTAACAATTTTGAGCCATTTTGGTTTTGTTTGGCAGTTGTTCACTTTTCCGTTACATTGCCATGTCTTATTTAAAAAAAGAACTAAACCAATGAAAAGAACACAATTTTTCACTGCACTTCTCGCTGCCGGGATTGCAGTCTCTGCTTGTGAAACTGGTAAAAAGGAAACCAGGAAAAAGCAGTTTCCCAGCTTTACAGCTGAAAATATGGACTTGAGCACCAAGCCTGGTGAAAATTTCTACCAGTATGCCAATGGCGGTTGGATGAAACAACATCCGCTTCCCGACGACAAAAGCCGGTTCGGTAGTTTTGATATGCTGGCTGAAGTGAATCGGGAAAACGTCAAAAAGATCATAAACACAGCAGCTGAAGAGAACGCTCCTGCCGGTACTGTTAGTCAGAAAATTGGTGATTTCTATGCCTCAGGAATGGATACCCTGAAAATAGAAAAAGAAGGTATTGCCCCTATTAAACCCTACCTTGAACAGATTAAGAATATCTCTTCAAAAAAAGAGTTAATCCAGGTAATTGGCGAATACCACAGAATTCAGCTCTTTCCATTGTTTTACTTTTACAGTACCCCGGACAAGAAAAACAGTGACATGATGATTGCCGGCATCTACCAGGGTGGATTAGGTTTACCGGATCGTGACTATTATCTGGAAGAAGGCGAAAGAGCAGAATCTTTGCGTGCCAGTTACATTAATTACCTGACTACCTTGTATACGTTATCAGGTATCGATGAGGTTGAAGCTGCTAAAACAGCTCAGGACATTATGCGTTTTGAAACACGTTTGGCGAAAGCTTCCAACACCATGTTGGAAAACCGTGATCCTCATAAGACCTATAATAAAACCAATGTAGCAGGTTTGAAGGATATGGGTAAAGGTTTTCCCTGGGATGCTTATGTAGCTGCTTTGAAAATCGACGCTCCGGCAGAGATTAATGTTAACCAACCCAAATTCCTGGCTGAGATTGGTGCCATGTTCAATGATGAAGATTTGGCTATGTGGAAAGATTACCTGAAAACTGTTTTATTACGCGAAACAGCAGCTTATCTCCCATCCGGCTATGTTCAGGCTAATTTCGAAATGTATGGCAAAGCCCTTTCTGGACAAAAAGCCATGCAACCACGTTGGAAAACGGTACTCAATACAACCAGTGGTGCGTTAGGTGAAGCCGTGGGCCAATTATATGTAAAAGAATTTTTCCCACCAGAAGCCAAGACCCGCATGGAGACGTTGGTGAAAAATCTTCAGATTGCCTTTGGTCAGCGTATCGATCAATTAGACTGGATGAGTGCTGAAACCAAAGTAGCAGCTAAAGATAAGCTAGCCGCCATGAATGTAAAGATTGGCTATCCTAATAAATGGCGCGACTACTCCGAATTGGCTATCAAAAAGGATGCATATGTCCTGAATGTATTACGCAGCAACGAATTTGAATTTGAATTTGATTTGGCTAAAGTTGGCAAAGCTGTTGACAAAGATGAGTGGCACATGACACCTCAAACTGTTAATGCATACTACAGTCCGTTGGCTAACGAAGTTGTATTCCCTGCAGCCATTCTACAACCTCCTTTCTTCTATCTTGATGGCGATGATGCCGTTAATTACGGTGCCATTGGCGTAGTGATAGGTCATGAGATGACTCACGGATTTGACGATCAGGGCCGTCAATACAGTAAAGAAGGAAACCTGCAAGATTGGTGGACGGCTGAAGATGCCGAAAAATTTAACGCCAAAACACAGGTATTGGTTAATCAGTTCGATAACTTTATTGTGCTGGATGATGTGCATGCCAATGGAAAACTCTCCTTGGGTGAAAACATTGCTGACTTCGGCGGTTTATGCATTTCTCACCAGGCCTTACACAATGCCATGGCTGGAAAATCAGAGCCTGCTAAAATTGATGGTTTCACTGCTGAACAGCGTTTCTTCCTGGCTTATTCAAGAGTTTGGGCTCAAAACATCCGGGATGCCGAGATTCTTCGACTGACAAAAGAAGATGTACACTCACTTGGTAAGTTCCGTGTTCACGGACCGCTACCTAACCTGGAAGCATTCTATCAGGCATTTGCCATTGATGCAACAAGTTCGTTGTACATTGCACCTGAAAACCGCGCCAAGATTTGGTAAGAATTAGAAAATTATAATAACAAAAGACCCCGCCAATACGCGGGGTTTTTTATTTAATAAGAAGGCCTTCATTTCCTCACCGCACTTCAATATTTAAGAGTATTACAATCCTCTCTCCAACCTCTATTATATTAGAAATTTCCTTTTAATACTAAATTATCAGGCATCTACCCTCCACATACAAAGATTGGTAAAAACAACATTGCCTTTAATATAAAGCCTGATATATTTTTACGTTATGAAATTATCACCCGTAACATGATTAACTGTTCGTTTCATTACTAACGAATATGCTTCATGAAGAAACTATTTATACAGCATTAAAAAGTATTTAATCAGGAACCATTAAATAGAACGAATATGAAATCAAACAAACATTTTTGGTATTGGATGCTTCCGCTCATGGTTATTATTCCTTTGATTGCAATGTATTTTTCCGGCGTAAAATGGGCTATGGAACTGGTTTGTCCGACCGTAAATTGGGAACTGGGCATCGTTGAAAATCTGCAATTGCTCGTGATATTACTCATTTTCGCAATCAGCCTGATGGGAATTAGAAGAAAAGACTTGAAACTGGAAAAATTTGCTTTGGGGTTTCTTGCCTTTTTCGCCCTCTTTGTATTTTTAGAAGAAATCGATTACGGCCTACACTATGTAGAATACTTCAAAGGTGAATCCAACACGTTATTCAGGGATGTAACAGGATCCAAAAATCTTCACAATATGGGCAATAACGCTCGGTTGTTTAAACGCTCCATTTACCCGTTAATGGCACTTCTGTTTATTATTGGCCCCTTATACGCCCATAAAATAAAACACTCTTTAATTCAATACCTGACCCCATCTAAAGCAATCGTATTTACGGCCATAATAACCATTTTTTCCTATCTCGTTCCCCGCCTGCTTGTTGACTGGAATATCTTCCCTGATGGCGGATTCAAAAGAAACATCGGTGAGTTTTCAGAGCTAATGGTCTATTATATCTTCTTTGTGTATCTCTACGAAATAATTTTTGAAAAAAGATATTTAACCCGGGCACAACTGGACAGTATTGACCAGGAAGAAGATTTAGCTTATGAACCAACCCAAAACATCGAATAAGTACCTGTAGCAAACGTTAAAGATCTTGTTTTTTATAAATACCAAATAATCCCGCGTCCAGTAAAAGTGCGGGATTGTTTTTGGGACTAACTTTTTGATCCGTTTAATTTTTTAACATTATTTCTTGACGGCGCAATATCCAATCAATCTCCTCTAATCACAAATCACTCTTAAGTATCTATGTTTTTTCAGAAATACCTTAAAAAAAAGCCTCTTCGAGGGATGTTGCCTTTTGCTGTTTGTTTTAAAAAGACAAGAGATTGTTAGATAATAGACATTAGACCTTCTTATATCAAGCTCATTGGTAATCTCATAACACCTTGAATTATTCTCATACAATTACTAATGCTTAACAAGCTATTATCAGCATAGAAAACAATCAATTTGAACAACATGTTGGTAAAAATTGCGGCCTAAGCGCCTAAAAATACTACACTTTACTTTCTTATAGAACAATTGTGTTACAGGGTATAAAAACTATTTTGCCCGTGTAAATACGGTCTGACAGCTCAAGGAAGATGCACCTAGCGTATCACTTTATTTATATTGATTTATTGTAAGATAAAAATGCTTAGTAATAAATTTATACTATTTTTATGCCGCTTTTTAAATTATTAGATCTTTAGATCATAGACCTTAGATGCATTTACAGTCAGCTCATTTGCAGAGCTGTGAAATTTTTGACTATAAATTAATCATAAGCTATCTCTTAAATGATTTAAAAAGCTTAACGAGCTATTGTTAATTCAGGAAATAATTCAATGCATTACCACGCATCTGCAAATCACACCTTACTACAGGATATTGCGAGGTGTTAAAATATAAAAATCTACCTAATGAAGTTTTTAACCTCTATCAGTCTCTTGTGCATAAGCCTCGCAGCTTATGCGCACACATTAACCATTTCAGTTGAAAAAGGAAAATTTCAGATTGACCACTCCTTGAAACTAATATTATCTCAGATAGATAATATGGAGCATTATGCCGATCTGACCAACTATGAAGATGTCCATATCATTTTAGGCGATAATGAGTATCGTTTTATTAATCCCCCTGAAAAAATAGAATACAGCAATTCCTATATTATCGATCTTAACAACGAACAATACACCTTGTATTTCACACAACTCCCCATCATTACCATCAACACCGAAAATGCAATTGTAAATGAACCCAAAGTACTGGCAAATTTCACCTATACCGATGAAGACCAAAGCTGCAGTTCAATGATTGGTATCGAATTAAGAGGAGGTTCATCACAGGGCTACCCAAAAAAAACCTATGATCTCGAATTTTGGGAAGATGAAATCGGCGAAGAAAGCCGATCGGTTCAATTTGGCGCATTAAGAAAAGATGATGATTGGATTTTGGATGCTTTATACAACGAACCGCTGAGAATAAGAAGTTTCATCTCACATAAACTATGGTTAAAAATACATCAGCCGCATTATTTAAATGAAGAACCAAAGGCTAAATCCGGCGCCGATGTCATGTATGCAGAATTGTTTTTAAACCAAAAATACAACGGCGTTTACCTGTTATCGGAACAAGTAGATAAAAAACAACTTAAAATAAAAAGCTATAAAGGCTCTATCAGAGGTGAGTTATATAAAGGTGTTTCCTGGGGTGCCTCTACATTCAGCAGACTACAGGATTTTGATAACAATGTGCGCACTTGGAGCGGCTATGAAATGAAATATCCGGACGAAGACCAGATTACAGATTGGACGAACCTTTATAATTTTACGGACTTTGTTTTGAATGCCACCGATTCAGAATTTGAATCTGATATCTGGAACCGGTTCAACAAAGGGAACTGTATGGATTATTTTATTTTCCTGAACCTCTTAAGAGCCACTGATAACACCGGCAAAAACATCTATCTGGCCAAATGCAACGTCAAAGGCGAATATTTTTATGTCCCCTGGGATTTGGATGGCAGCTGGGGAACCATTTGGAACGGTACCAACGATGCTACTACAGACGATATATTATTAAATGGTTTTTTTAAACGGGTGCTTGAGCAAAAATCAATGGATTATAGTCAATCCCTTAAAAATAGCTGGATTGCTTACCGAAAAGAGCGGTTAGCTCAGGATGAATTAGAAAAAATGATATCCGGTGCTTATAATTATCTGCAATCAAACAATGTGTACGATAGAGAAAAAAGAGTTTATCCAAATTATCTTTTCGATGAAGATTCGAAAGAGTATATGACAACCTGGCTTGATGATAGATTATCTTTTTTAGATTCTTATTATAGCAGTCTGGTAAGCACTGATCTTATCAATCCAACTGTTTCCGGAAACGCTGTTTATCCCAATCCGACCACTAATTACATCTCAATTAAACAAGCACAAGAAGTAATAGATGAACCCTATTCCATATTTACTTTGAATGGTGAAATAGTGAAAAGAGGAAGAATCAGTGCGACTAATAATATCAATATATCCGATTTGCCTGCCGGCTTTTATTTTATAAAAATTGATGCACAAACCTATAAGTTTATAGTGAAGTGATGCATGATGAATTAAACCACCAGGGAAACTCTTCAATGGCTCATTATTCTGATTAGCCCCACTCCTTAACTTGTGGTATTAACCTCTCCCCTTTTAAAAATTATAACAACCCCCACAAAGCAACACCCCCGACAACCAAAGGCTGCCGGGGGTGTTTTTATAAATAAAACAATAAAAGCCGCTAATTAGCATTCACATCGGGTGTCTCCGTTACTTTATTGTATCGGTTACGTACCTGCTGGTTATTTTCTTCGATAATGGTGGCCACCACATCTGCACACTCTTTATATTCATCAGGAAGCGCCTGAGACATGGCATTGAGGTACACCACAATGTGTTTGTTGATGAAATCCCGGATAATGGCTCGTAATTTAGTAGCTGACAACAACTCCTGGTTCTCTACTTTTTGCCCTACATGCACCAGGTAAGAATCCTCAAATTCCTTTTGATCGATTTTTAACTGATCCACCAAGCTCTGCATGCCAGGCAATAGCTGGATGGCGGCCGCGACTTCAGGTTTTTTGAAATCTTCGAGCATCGCGTTGATGTTGGCACTCTCACTGGAGTAGGACATTTTTATGGTTTCCAGACCATATTTTTCCAACACATTCATTACTATTTGGGCAGCTCCGCTAATGTTTTCATCCGGCCAGTGTAACTTGGCTTTGTTCTCATAAAATATAACACGAACAGTACCATCACGCTTGGTATCTATGGGAAACAAAATAGATCCCGCAGCCGTTTCTTTTATGGCTTGTGTCAGTAGTCGGTTGTAATCAGTCAAATGGTTGGTTTGAGTGGTAAGATAAGGATCGCTGGTGTGATCACGTTTTGAAAAATCATTGACAATAGATGAAGTTGTTGTACTTACATCTTCAATTGAACTTCTTGAATCAACTTTCTTAATCATATACTAAAATTAAAGGGTTATTTAAATTCATAACGGAAGTTAAAACCTTTAACTATAAAATCAAACCATTTTCTTTATTTAATGTTGATAGTTTTAAATAACATCAATGCAATACATATCTAAAACCCTTATAAAACCTGGCTAACAATGATTTTAAGCAGGAGTAAATTAATATCACTTAACACTAAAACTATATTACACAGAAATAAAGTTGACAATTAATCCACTCAAAACAACTAAAAAACAGAACACAATCAATTTTAATCGCCAATAGCAATCAGGGGAAAAGTAAACCTTAAAACCAATTGTTATGTATGTCATTCATCGCATAAATACTGTAGAAAACACCCGTATTTTTTAATATTAAAGTGTTTCTCCCGGGAAAAACAGATTCTAATACCGATTAAAATGACCATTTAATGCGCTATGCTTTTTACAGGTCTTTAATCATCTATCGGTATTATTACACGAGAGCTATTTTGAAATATGTTTGGCATACCGGTGATACAGCATTTTTCTTCAGGAACGTGTTCTTTTTTCTTTTAAACGGGCATTTCTATGAAGAAAAAGGGAATTCTACGGTAAAAATCACTTTTTCCAGCTGGGAAAGGCGATTTTTAATTTTAAACTGGCCTTTTCTGTGAAGAAAAGAGGATTCCAACGATAAAAATGGCAATTTCTATTTGGAAAAGATGATTTTTACTTTTTAACAGGTCTTTCCTATAAAGAAAAGAGAAATTTACGGTAGAAAAGACAATTTCTTTCCGGGAAAGGCGAATTTTACTTTTTAACAACTGATTTCTCCGGAAATAAGCCCTCTTTTCAAATTGATGATGCCTATAATTGAGGATACAGAGCACTTCTTTATTTTCTTTTTTCCGTACAGGCCCTCTTTTTCTGAAAATACTAATAATCACGAAGCTGCGAAATGTGAAAAAAGAATGGCTGGTAATAAATGTAATTCCCCAACAAAAGAAACTCGATGATATGATGTTTCCGTATCGAGCTTTCAGGCGTTTGCTACTATGAGTTTTTCCAGTGCTTGGTGTTTCAGCCTGAGAATCATCTGATGACAATATCAAACAATCTCATCGCCGTACATATCATTTCTAAAACCAATCAAATGTCATCTTCACAACTTTCAATCTCTTCTTAATTATACCAAAGGTTGTTATGAATTATTATTTACGCCCTTAAAAAAATACGTTTCTGTATTTACCGTACACGTCATTGGTTTTTACTAATTTTGCGGAATTTTTAATGGAAAACTATATTTATGGAGCACTCCGACGAAGAAAAAAATAGCGAACTCTGTAAGCTATTACTTGAAGTTGGTTCGTTATTGATGGGCTCAGGAGCCAATTCAGCTCGCATTAGGATTACTATCCAACGAATTGCCAATGCTTATGGCTACGATGCCGAATTACTTATTACCCACCGGGCCTTGATGCTTAGCGTGTACAATGACGAAAAGGACTTTTTCGTTAGTCGTTTAAAACGTACCCTGCCACATGGCGCCAATTTTAAGATGGTGAGTGGGATTAGCCGCATGAGCTGGCAGATTGTTGATGAGAAATGGAACCTGGCCCAGGTACGACAAGAGATTGTGCGCTTGAAGACCGTGGCTCATTATCCGCGCCTTGTCACTCTATCAATGGTGGCGCTGGCCGGTGCCTCTTTTTGTCGTCTTTTTGGCGGGGGCTATATGGAAGTGATGGTCGCTTTTGTAGCCACCTTTATCGGGCTGTTTGTACGACAGGAGGCTGCAAAAAAAGCTTTTAACCCGTACCTCTGCATCTATTTTGCTGCTCTTACTTCTTCCCTGATTGCAGGGTTACCTGTAAAACTAAACCTGGGAGCACATCCCGATTATGCCTTTGCCACCTCTGTTTTATACCTGATACCTGGAATTCCGTTGATTAATTCCATGTCGGATCTGCTGGATGGAAACATCATGAATGGTATGGTGCGGGGAATTAATGGATTAATCATTGCATTTGCCATTGCAATGGGTTTATTAAGTGCTATTCTTACTTATAACATATAGGTTATGGAATTACTCGTTTTTTTTGAAAAATGGATATGGCTGGGATTTGCCGCCATTGGTTTTGCTATTCTGTTTAATGTCCCGTTGCGTACGCTATGGGTAATTTTTTTAATGGGAGCGCTGGGAGGTGCTTTAAAACTGTTTATCATGAAGCTGGGAGGAGGAATCATCATTGGTTCGTTCTTCGGGGCGGTATTAGTTGGTATTCTGAGTATTGGTGCCGGCCATTACAAGCATTCACCACCGTTTGTTTTCGCTATTCCTTCTGTGATACCGATGGTTCCCGGGGCTTTTGCCTACCGCATGATGCTGGGACTAGTCCGGTTAACAAACAATACGGACCAAACAACCTTTTCACAACTGTTGAATGACACCGTTGATAACGGGTTAAAAGCATTCTTTGTACTGTTGGTACTGGCATTGGGTGTTTCCACCCCCATGCTGATTACACGCCAGCAATCCGCGAAAAACATTAAGGTACCGCTTAAAAAAGATCGTTAGTTTTTTAAGGAATAGATTAGCGGGATCAAATAATGGATAAAGGTTGTGTATAAACCTCAAAAGGGATCGAAAGATCCCTTTCTTTATTTTGTCCAGGCATCATTGAGACATTGCTTCATAAAGGCTTTCCCTAACCTGGACAAGCCAGAAAAGTAAAAGGGAAAAGGGAAAAAGTATCAAGATGTTTTACTGCTCACCAAAAATATTCTGCCAAAAAGAACACGAATATTACGGATAAGACACCTATGTTTTTTCAGTCCAAGTCTGAAAAAACCTCTCCGAGGGATGTTGTCTTTTCGGTCGTTATTCTGACAGCATAGACAAGATTCTTTATAGATAGCTGAGGCGGTGAAACACAGAGGTTTTTAATCAAAAAGGATTTGAGGTTGACAATGGCAAGTATAGGTTGTTTCAAAATATTTCAATCTGTTTCCACGTATTTCTATTTATTTCAAACTGTTTCTATCCTTATTTCACCCCTTCACGCGATTTGGCCACAGTTGCCCTCCTCTTACGCTAGATCCCAAGGCTATTGCTGCACTAACCACCACAATATTTTTCACAATATATTGTCCTTCCAGCGTCAAGACAATAGGAAATACCTGAAAGACTTCGTTGGGAAAAAGAAATAGCGGAGTAAACGTACCGATCATTTGCAGATATAGCAGCAGTAGTGTCTCCCGCATGAAAATATTGAATAATAACCCAATACCAATAAGCACTTCCCACGTTGCCAATCCGAAGCGTATTACTTGGTCTGATAAAAGACCAAATGTTAAGGTGTCAATGGTTCTGACAGCTATATCCTCGGCCGGACTCAAGCCATCGAAAAACTTCAGAATCCCAAACCAGAAAAAGACTATACCAATGCTGATGCGAATTAGGTAAAGTCCTTTAGCTGCCATCCATTTTGTGGCAGCTTTATCAACCTTTTCAAATGTTTTCCCTCGTAAATTCATAGCATAAAAATTCACTGATGAAATACCCGTCTATGTCAATGATTTGAGCAGTAATTCAGTCTAATTCCAACCTGTCTTTGTAAGGTTGCTTCTCTTATATTCTCCATTAGTTTACGTGTAAGTGCCGCTTTTAAAAGAAACTAAAAAGAGTACCTTTTGTTTATAGCCAATTCGTATTATTTATACAGAAAAAAGACTTTAGACCACAAGTCTTTTTCACACATCATCGACCAGTCTATATACTGTGGCATTTTTTGCTTAACCAATTGATAGCTTGAAGTTAAAGAATACAAATCTCTTAATTATAAACCTCTGATCAGCCATGAAATGACAAAAACAGGTGCCGGTAATAGCCTAACCTGGACAAGCCAGAAAAGTAAAAAGGACAAGGAAAAAAGTAAAAAGTATCAAGATGATTTACTGCTCACCAAAAATATTCTGCCAAAAAGAACACGAATATTACGGATAAGACACCTATGTTTTTTCAGTCCAAGTCTGAAAAAACCTCTCCGAGGGATTTTACTTTAAGCTGATTGTTATTCGGGATTAACAATAAGTAAGTGCTCTCTATTTCAATCTGTTTCCACGTATTTCTATTTATTTCCCCTCTAATTTCTGATCTCTAACCTCTTTATATATTCCCATCCAATTCGAACAACATGTTGGGAAAAGTTGCGGCCTAAGCGCCTAAAGGCCGGAGCAAACACTATGATGACAAAAGCGCTTTCCCATTAACTGTTATACAATTCCGGGACCAGTTGCCTCACACATTTCAGGGCTTTACGGAACCGTACTTCTTTATCCATTACAAGAAGGCATTTTCGCTTGAAGTCTTTGTGCCAGTAAAGGATGTTACTAATCGTATCCTGCTGATAACCGGTGGCCTGAATGTGCTTTACCCTTTCATCTGTTTTTTCCACTAAGGAAAAATCCCTGGTCTCTTTGAACAGCTCATATAATTTGGTAAATACTTTGGGCAGTGTGTCACTTTTCTCATTGTTAAGAAACTTCATTTGTACCATAATAGTTAACACCTCCAAACAGAAATCCAACAGTTCGAGAGATTCTGTACTAGACACCTTAAGTTCATCAAAGAATGATCCCTTTTCCTGAAAACGATCACTTAAAGGTGCATTACATCTCTTGAGTTCATCCAAATAGAACTCCATCGCCTCTTTCGGTTTCTGTTTTAATAAAATGGTAGCCATGCGATAGGGATCAATATTCAACCGCTCTTTGTTCTGCTTCATCCAATCACAAACTAACTGATTATTATAATCAGATAGAATTTTAATAACATCCCATTCAATTTGCCCTTTATCATCTATCAAATCTAAAAAACCGTCCAATTCTAAAACATACCCTCCTCCAAATGCGTTATAAACTCTAATTAATTTATTTCTAAAGAAATATTCGACGTCCGGATTGATAATATATGGTACCATATCACTCTTCACCTCTTTTATTTCATGAATATCAATAAAATTGAGAATCCCCTGCAATGCTAAAGAATCTGATATTCCCTTCCTAAACAATCGAATAATCTCTTTTTTTACACCACTTATGCCCAATTTCTCAATAAGAATTTGCTCCAAACTGATGTTATTCCCAAAACTATACCCGTAAAAATATCCAATAAAATAAACCAGCCTTATGCATATTTCCCTTTTCGGTGGAGTCTGTGTAAAGACCATTAAACGAATATACCGGCTCAAAAAATCAAAATTTTTAAAATCAATAGTACTTTCAACTTCCCCACACCACCGTTTAATCCACTTTAGATTAGCTTCTGGCAAATTACAATGGACAAGTTGTTTATTATAAATAACGACTCTATACCAATCCCAATTAGCTTCAACACTGATCCAACCTAAAATCTTCTTTTTTGTCATTGTTCCATTCCGGGGAATTATCCCCCTTAGAAAATCCAATCCTATTTCCAGAGCTGCTTCAATCGGTCTTTTTTCTCGAAATGTTCGTTTATCTATTTCTTCATATTTAATTATATCACCCAAATGGGTAAAGGCGGTTTTGACATGACTTAAAAACAACTCTTTATTTAAAAGAGATTCAAAAAGCAATTTTTCCTTTACCCTTCTTTGCTCCTCCCTGGGATTCATCTTAAATAAATATTCATTGCTAAATCTTTGATTCAGTTGGCCATAAAAGCGATCAAACAGTTCTTTATTCATCTCTTTAAGAGAATCTAAAAATTCCATAACACCCATTTTACTGATACTACCTTTACTTATAAGATCAATAAATACATCTGCTTTGTCATCAGTAAAAAGCATAACCGGAATATAGAAATGCCGTTCATCCCACTTCTCACACTTTTCTGCTTCTATTAAACTTTCTACAAAAAATCGGGTAGTGTTTTGATAGGTAAAAAGGTAGGGCTTTAGTTTCAAAATCAACTCATTATTACTTCTATAGTAATTCACTTTACTACCGATAAAATTTACAAACCGAATGTAAGTCGAAAAGAATCTTTCATCATCTTTAAAAAGATCAATTGCTTTGTTATTAACTTTTTTTGCAATTCCATCCCAAACTTCATCATGCCATAAATCATTACAATTCTCCTCTATTTCCAATACCATTTTAAGATATATTTCTAGTTGTTCAGTTGAATTAATCAACGCTAATAAGCGAGTATAGTAATAATAATGTGGGGCATTTGATTCCTTTAATATAGCATCTAAACAATCGAATAAAAAGATCGCTGAAATATTGGAATATCCTGATTCTGCTATATATAAAAAGAGGGTAGTTAAATCTGCAAACTCCTTAAGATCTCCAGTATTACGAATTATTATTTCAACCAGTCTTGCCTCATATTTCTTCCAATTATGCAACCCATCAATAATTCGCAATTGAATACTTGTACCCTCATTCGCTTTATAAACTAAAAGATAAGTGGATAGTATTTCTTCATTGATACTACCTGGTTCTCTTCTCTGATTGATGATCTCAACTGCATCCAGTTTAAGGCCATCATCATTCTCTTCTTGCTTAATAAACTCCAACAGAAAGCTGACAACCTCCCAATTTCTATCCACATCGGCAAAACGCGCCAGCTCTTGAAGGGTAAAGCCATTGTTCCTGATACGCAATCCATCCTTTACATGCTCGTTAAAGATGGCCTTAAACACCTCAGTACGCTTTTCCAGACTCAACTTATCGGCTTCAAATTTCACCAGCGCGTCCTTGTCGTGCCGGGCCAACCAATTCAAAAGGGGCAAATACTCCTCTTCCTCCCACTCCTCCATACCAATAAAGAAAGAAATCGTATTCAGCCACTTGGGGCGAAGCTTTTTGTTTTCGGGGATAAACAACACCTGCTGCATCTTCTCCCACTCCAGATCCAACAGGCATTTGGCCGCAAAGTACTCCTGGAAATTATTGTGACGAAATCGCCATTCGCTGCAGTCGTCGGTTAAAGGAACCAGCATTAAGCGCTTGATCATCTGTCTCAGACCGCTATTGAGGATAACCTCCTGCAGCTGTTGCTCGGTAATTTTATGAACACCTGCATACTGCATTAAAAAGGCGATGCGTTTCAAGCCCTTTAATATTTCCACTTCGTTATCCTTTACCGACTGCTTAATACTTCCGGTTTTACTTAATTCAAGTGCAAACCGCCTTTTCATCACCTGATACAGGAAGGAGACCTTTGACTCCGGCATCACCTGTTGGTCCCGGTAAAGGTTGAGCAGTTCGGTTAAAAAGAAAGGTGTTACGGAAAGGGACTTCAACTTTGATTCATTGAGTGCCGATAGAAACTCATCCGCTTTCTCTCCCAATTGTTCCCCTATAAACCGATGCCGATCCTCTTCATGCATCTCCTCCAGGAAACAAGGTACTGCCAAGAAATTCTCATCTTTTCTCTCTTTAATATCCAAAGGATAAAAATTAGTGCGACAGGTAGTTATTACATACACCCGACGGTGAGCTTTTACAAAAAGCTCGATCTCTTTAAAAACCTCTATAAAACGATTATCATCTACTTCATCGAGGCCATCAAAAATAAAAATAGGCTGGAGCTTCGGGTAATAATTTTCCCAATTGGGGCATTCGCTATATATCAACTCCTGCAAATTCTGAGAATACCTGATGAGTCTGACTTTGATGCAGAAGATCCCCTCTTTCCCCGCCAACCGATGAGCCAAATGATCTGCAAAAATAGTTTTGCCTTCGCCTCCATTTCCCAACAAAACAACATGTCGCCGTTGGGTATTAAAGGTTTCCTCAGTCAATTGATTCGTTGAAGAATCCCCAATGGTTACCGTGCGTGGGATATAATCCAGCTCAAAGGAATATTTATTCTGCACCGGCCGGTTTTTTACCTTCTTTACAATCTCTTCTATCCGTTTTAAAACGACCGTATTGGTGATTTGTGAAATCCGTTTATCCAAACGGTTAAAATCCCATATATGATCCACGTTGAAAAAGTCAGTCTCAATGTTTTGTTGCTCCTGTTCCGTTTCAATCGATTCGGGGATGTCTTTGGGAGATAATTGGTCCGGCATCCCGGTGGCTATAAAAAGGTGAAGCTTTTTAAAATGCTTTAAGGTTTCATACTGTTCTTTCTCCTGGTTGTTAAAAAACGCTGTCAACGTATGCTTTATCTTACTCCTAACGCCCTGTTTGTTGTTAGTTACCGTAACCTGCCAAGCAATCCCTTTATTTGCATCACCCAAATCCACCGCCGGATAGTTGGGCTTTTCATAATTCAGATTGATCAAACAGTACTCACCATCAAACACTACGTTGAGCAATTCCTGGATATACCGCTCAGCCATCCAGGCAATTCCTGTATCTCCATTATTATATTGATGTTTTATTTCTTTTCCTATGGTAGTGAGTTCAGAATGGATCGATTCCAGATAAGCTTTTTGAGGGATACACATAAGTTGAGTAGCAATTAAAAGTTAGATCATTTTTGCAGATCAAATTTAATGATTATGATTTATCACCGAGCTTTTTCGCATTAAAATCCAGCCTTTTAAATACATCAGTCCGCTCTAATTGACTGTGAATAACAGTAAAAAACCCCACCCAAAGGATGGGGCATTGAAATAACCCCTAAAAGGGGATAAATTGCCTTACGCCTCCAAAGGAGGCAAGGCGATGTTGTCCCACGTATAAATTGTTACTTGTGTTGTTCTTGCTTTTCTTTATTTTCTTGATA
>RHGE01000069.1 GCA_004296775.1 Marinilabiliaceae bacterium JC017 | reverse complement strand
CCGAAACTAACCTGGAAATAATTCAACGATTACATCACGAATAGAAGCACGAAAGAGACGATGCAACAATACTGGAATTAACTATTTCACTTTACTCTTCTGGCCAGAGGCCATGGTTTAAACGACAAAGCGGGACGCTTTGCCGAACGGAGGCGATAGCCCAACCTACCATCCTGCTTCTACCCTACATTCAGCGAAGCATCTCTCGCCACTATCTGTTGAGGAATTATTATACCGACCACACACCAGGTTTCAAGTAGCCACAATTCGCGCATTTCATATCCTTTCGCCAATTTTATTCTCTTTTACTATTTTATTTGAATAATGATTATGGTGGTGTTTTTGAGATTATTGTTTATTTTCGGGGACGGAAAGTTTTAACTTTCAATAATTCAAGAACCCTATCGAGGATACTAATATTGATGGTGATACCTGATTATATCTACACAAATTGGGCAGATGTAATTAGGTATAAAAATGATAACACAGAAATATAATCAGGTGATGATGTACAGTCGTGTGCGGCAGCAAAAAAAAACACATGATAATTAAGTAATTATTATGGGATTTGGATTTAATTTATTCTTCATTTTAATTCTTGTACCGTTGACGGGGATTTTATTGATAGCTTGGCTTCTATCTAGAAAACTCTTGATTGGAAAAATACTCGGATTTATTTGGCTTGGAATTTTAGGACTTGTCTTGTTATCAGGAACAGTTAGTTGGTTGACTTCAAAGACGGAATTGGACAAAGATGACTACTACGGAGAATATGTGATTAATCGAGACTATTTCAAAGGCAAACAGACTGATTGGCAATACAATCATTTTCGTTTTGAAATAACTGACAAAGACTCAATTTTCTTCTACCTGACTGACAAGGAAAGAATTTTAGAAACATATCGTGGAACAATCAGAACGACAGACCCAAAAAATTATCGTTCAGCCAGACTAATAATTGAAATGAAACAACCGACACACCATATTTTGACTGGTAATCCAACAACTTACAGAAGTGCTTGGGATTTCTATTTGATTTTTAAGTCGCCAACATTCTATAACGTATTTTTCAAAAAAGGGAAATGGAAACCAATAGACTGAAAATAATAAAAGCCGACCGCACAATCGAGTAGGCAGCCGCTAGGCTAATTGCCTAGCGGAGAACCTCTCACACCACACAGCGCACACGGTATCCGCCCCCCACGTTCAGCGAAGCRTCTCGCTTCGTTGCCACCATCCGGCCTCCGGCCRTATATWAATTCGCACATCCGTTTGTTTTTATTACGGCTATAACYTCCACGGCTTATAGCCATTTTAAGCTGTCAGAATGCTGATACCCAACATGTACTAATATATCTCCTATTCATTTACGACTATCCGAAACTAACCTGGAAATAATTCAACGATTACATCACGAATAGAAGCACGAAAGAGACGATGCAACAATACTGGAATTAACTATTTCACTTTACTCTTCTGGCCAGAGGCCATGGTTTAAACGACAAAGCGGGACGCTTTGCCGAACAGAGGCAATAGCCCAACCTACCATCCTGCTTCTACCCCACATTCAACGAAGCATCTCTCACCACTATCAATTGAAGAAATATTATACCGACCACATACCAGTTTTCATGTAGCCACAATTCGCGCATTTCATATACTTTCGCCAATTTTATTTGAATAATGATTATGGTGGCAGTTTTGAGATTATTGTTTATTTTCGGGAACGGAAAATAAACAATAATTCAAGAATCCTATTGAGGATACTAATTTTGATGGTGATACCTAATTGTATCTGCCCAGATTAGACAGATATAATTTGGTATAAAAATGATAACATAGAAAGATAATCAGGTGATTATATATAGACGTTAGCAGTTATTAAGATAAAAGACAATCCACAATGATGTATGACGATTATATAAAAAAACTTAATGAAAAGTTTGAAAATCGATTAAGAGATATTAGTGCTGATTATAATTTTGACTACGGTGATGAATTCGAAATTGCCATATGTCATATTTTGAGAGCTTTTTTACCAGAAAAATATGGTGTATGTAGGGGGGTTGTTGTAGACCGAGATGGGAATAAAGAAGGTGACGATATTGTTATATACGACAAAATTAAGCATCCAACAATTAATTTATACAACGAAGATTATTCGAGAAAAGAAAACATTCCTATTGAAGCTGTATATGCATATATTGAAGCTAAACACACAATAACTTTAACACAATTTGATAAAGCTCTTGAACAAGTAAAGAAAATAAAGAGAATTTGTTCCAAAAGAGAAAAGGTTGGGCTCTACCAGAGTGATCCATATATAGGAAAATATGAAGATAAAGGTAGCATCGTAGAATCCTTACCAAAATATAGGAATCCTATTATTACTATTATTCTTGGGAGATATTCTGTTGATAAAAATGATAAAAAGACTGACAACCCAGATCTTGTGCAAGAAATGGCTTACGCAAAAATGGCAAATATGGAAAAAAGCCATTTAAACCCTGAAATGATAATTTTAGGGAATAAGAATGCAATGTGTGTTGGGTATAATTCAAATGGTAGCTCTATTCCTACTCTTTTTTATCCTGATAACGGTAAGGTAGTTGGTTATCAAAATTTAAAATTACAAGATAACTCTTTTGGTATTTTTATGACACAGCTGATAGCAGCTATTGACTGGATAAAACTAGGAAATATACCTTGGATTAAAATGCTTAATGAAGCGAAGTTGAATCAATAACAACTGCTAATCGAGTAGCCAGCCACTAGGCCAATAACCTAGCGAAAAAGCTCTCACACCACCATACGTACGCGGGCTTCGCCCCTTCCTTTCGATCCAAATGGCCACCGGACATTTCAATCTCAGGCACATATACCGCGGTTATCTACATCATGGGGAATTGAAAATCGACGCAGTCAAAAACGAATTCAGATTTGTAGGTAAGGATGAAGACATTTGATTGCACATATCAGCCAGAGAATAGTTCATTAACTATATTATTTTGACATATTGGCAAACGTATTTTAACTCAAACTTTACAAAATAAGAGAGCAGATTATGGCAAACAAATTATCGTAACACTGTCACGAGAATTAGTTGAAAAATTTGGGAAAAACTATGAGGAGAAGAACTTGCGTCGCATGATTCAATTCGCTGAAAAGTTCCCTGATTTTGAAAATGTCGTTACATTGTCTCGACAATTGTCATGATCTCATTTCCTGGTACTTATTCCGATCAAAAAGCAATCAGCAAGAGACTTTTACTCAAAACAAGCATATGAAAGTGCGTACGGCATTAGAGAATTAAGAAAACAAATTGAAAAGAAAACATTCGAAAGAACAAAAAACGCCAATATTCAGATACAGAAGAGTGAGTTAATCCAAAAAGGCGTGTTTAAAGATCCTTATTTATTAGACTTTTTAGAACTAAAAAATGGATACCTGGAAAACGATCTCGAATCAGCAATACTAAAAGAACTTGAGCTATTTATCCTTGAACTTGGTAATGGATTCACTTTTGTAGAAAGACAAAAGAGGATGATAATTGATGGCGATGATTACAATTTAGATTTGCTTTTTTACCACAGAAAGCTTAAAAGATTAGTAGCTATTGAATTAAAGATTGATAAATTCAAAGCTAAATACAAAGGTCAAATGGAATTGTATTTGAAGTGGCTAGATCGATATGAAAAACAAGAAGGTGAAAAATCACCAATAGGGCTCATATTATGTGCAGAGGCTAGTAAAGAGCAAATAGAACTTCTTGAAATGCACAAAGACGGAATAATGGTTGCTGAATATTGGACTGACTTGTTGCCAAAAGAAATACTAGAAGTTAAACTTCATAAAGCGTTAATTGAAGCCAGAGAACGATTAGAAAGAAAAAAATTAAGACAATAAACACGGTGGGCAATCGAGTAGCCAGGCCAACAGCCTGGCGGAAAAACTCTCACACTACCCCCACGTACAGCGAAGCATCTCGCTTCGTTTCCCTCCAAAGATCCAACGGACATTTAAATCTCAGGAACATATACGGCGGTTCTCTACATCATTGGGAATTGAAAATCGACGCAGTCAAAAACGAATTCAGATTTGTAAGTAATGATGAAGACAATTGATTGTACATAGAAGCCTGGGTGATTTTTTAGCCACGTTTTTTATTCTTCCCAGCCTGAAAGGCTGTTTGTATAAGCATGGCGTTTCAACCCTATGCTCAATTTTGGGCTATGGCCGTCCACACAACTGATGCACAAAACATCACATTCTACCCTATTTCATCCTTCCTTTAGCCATCGGTATTTGAATGCCTGCATTTAACGGCAACAAACCGGCTTTTTTGTTACTTTCGCCGCAACGGAGGATAATTTACCCATTAATTGTATTTCATACAGAAGGGATTTATCCTGTATAATTGAATCTTTTTATATAATTAAATGATACAAGAATCAAAGAAAACCAGAATCGTATACCTTGATGTACTACGAGTATTAGCGACTTTCATGGTAATAATGGCCCACGCAGGAGATGCCTATCTGTTCAATGCCGAAACCCTAACATTTGGTACTGAATGTTCTGTATTTGTCGTTCTACTTCGCTCATCGGTCCCACTCTTCATCATTATGTCTTCCATTTTGTTGTTGCCAATAAAAACCGATAACACAAGTTTCTTCAAACGACGTTTTTCTCGTGTTGTCATTCCTTTTTTAATTTGGTCGGTTATTTATGTATTCCTGCCAACTCCAAATGAAATGGTTTTTGGAGGTCCTGAAAATGTTTTCACAACGTCCGGAATGAATCTTTTCTTATACAACTTAATGATGATTCCTTTAAACTTTACAGGAAGTAACGCTCATTTTTGGTTCATATACATCATATTAGGCTTATATCTGTTTATGCCCATCCTCTCTCCCTGGATCAAAAGTGCCACAAAAAAATCGCTTATTTTCTTTCTAAGCATATGGGGAATCACATTGTTTTTCCCTTATCTAAGGTTGTTTTTTCCTCAAATTCATGGCGAGTGCGATTGGAATGCCTTTGGATTGTTTTATTATTTCGGAGGCTATTTCGGTTATGTTGTTTTAGGGTATTTTCTACATCATTACAACCGTCTTTCAGCTAAGAGGTCGGTAACAATTGGTGCTATTCTTTTTATTGTTGGTGCAATTGTTACCTATTGGGGCTTTATATCCGACCAAAATGCTTTTCTAGATAAAATAGCAACTTCTAATGTCGAGGATTGGAAACTTATTGAGTTTAATATTGGTTTTCTTGCCCCAAATGTTGTGATTATGACAACGGGAGTATTTATGATGTTCCAAAATATTCAAATTTCAGGCTTCATGCAGCGCGTATTTAGGGAATTATCTGTTTTTAGTTACGCTATATTTTTAGTTCATTATATTTTATGTTTGTGGCTTAGTGCATGGCTGCAAAATATACTAACGATAAACCCGGGAGTTGAACAATTTTTATTGACAGTACTTATATTCCTGGCTTCATATTGCTTAGTAAAACTAATTTCACTAATTCCACACTCAAAATACCTTGTTGGTTGATTTTGCAGTTGAATGAAAAAATAAGAAACCGCAATTAACAGACTGCCGCCAGGTCAATAGCCTGGCGGTGAACTTTTCACTCCACCACAATGAATACGAACTTAGCCCCTACCTTTCGATCCAAACACCTTTCCAACTTCTACTCCAGGAAGAAGCCCTTCTATATTCTGCTTTCTAATACCAATGTCTATTTGAAATACAATTTGTAGAACAGTTATAACTTTCAGCCCGGATCAAAACAATATTTTCGACGATAGACTACGTGACACCATAGATTTTTACTATCATTATCGCCAAATCTATCGACCTGGGCAGGTATGTACGCCCTAACCCAAGGAATAACTCACACAACTGATTCACCCCGGCTTATAAAACGGGGATGGTAGTGAGTAATACCGATATTTAAATTTTAATGAAGTGAAAAAATATAAAATTGAGCATTCATTAGATTCCCCTGAAAGAACAATGGTGCACAGGGAAATTATCAAAAACAAAAAATTCCTGAAAAACATATATGAAGAGTGGTACGATCTGTTTCTTGCTGAAATCGCTGACATTCCCAATAACGCCATAGTAGAACTTGGCTCAGGCGGCGGCTTTTTTAAAGAAAAAAAACCGGATGTAATTTGCACGGACATCATTGATTTACCCACCAATGATTTAACCATCTCGGCTTTGGACATGCCTTTTGAGAACAACACGGTCGGCGGCATCTTTATGATAGACACCATGCACCACATACCCGACAGTGAAAAGTTTTTACAGGAAGTTGACCGGGTGTTAGTAAAAAAAGGTAAAATGGTAATGATTGAACCGGCCAATAGCTTATGGGGCAGGTTTATCTATAAAAATTTTCATCACGAGCCTTTTGCCCCTTCAGGTTCCTGGACCATCCCCTCCACAGGACCACTATCAGGTGCCAATGGTGCCCTTCCCTGGATCGTTTTCATCAGAGACAATGAACGGTTTAAACAGAAATTTCCCAATCTGAAAATAGAAAGCATTGAATTCATAAACCCCCTCACCTATTTATTGAGCGGCGGGGTATCGCGTCATCAATTACTTCCTGACTTTACCTATCCGGCCATTAAGGGAATTGACCGACTGCTTTCCGGGATTAGTAAGGAATTGTCGATGTTTATGGTTGTAAAAGTCAGTCGTACCTAATCCATTAGATCCTTAGATTTTAGATAATAGACCTTAGACTGATTTACATTACTCTCATTTTTATACCTCTCTTATTTGCCTGGTATACGCGCTTTGGATCATCATGGCCTCGATCATAACTTGTAGACTTGTGTCATCATGACTTTTAAAAAAACTCTGTGCCTCGGCGTCTCTGTGTTTTCATCAAAACATTGTCACTTATCCTACTTCATTTTTGGCATTGCCCCAAAAACGAAGCAAAAAGGTCTAGCCAAATAAAAGCTTCCACCCTCCTCCTCGATGAATTTTTTCCAACCCACAAGCCGGAATTCCCGCATTCATCTTCGTCGCCCCTACGCCGGCCCGCTTATTTGGCGGGCTTACCCGCTTCGGATCATCATGGCCTCACTCGTAACTTGTAGACTTGTGTCATCATGACTTTTAAAAAAACTCTGTGCCTCGGCGTCTCTGTGTTTTCATCAAAACATTGTCACTTATCCTACTTCATTTTTGGCATTGCCCCAAAAAGAATCAATGTCTCATTCTGCAATAGATATATGGCAAAACTATAACGAAGTGTTTGTGTATTTTTCTGTCGTACCTACGGCACTTGTTTGGTTTACTTGTTAATATTCTACCATACTGTCGTGCCAATGGTACTGCCTCACTACTAAATAACTCTTTTTTTCACTGGTTATGTTACAATCAAACCACTCAGATTTTCATTGCTTACTCAATGAAAATCACCCCTCCTAATTCTTTTAAGAGGGGAAAATAGTGTCCGGGTGAAATGAAAATGAATTACGTGTATTTGAATCCTTTTAGTGGATGTGTAGAACAATCTTCTTCAATTGGGAGTTGAGATTGTTCTTAGGTAAGTACAGGTTGTTTCAAAATATTTCTATCTGTTTCAATGTATATCCATTTATCTCAAAGTGTTTCCATCTATTTCCCCTCTAACTTCTGACCTATATCCTCTCCATATATTTCCATCCAATTTGAACAACATGTTGGTAAAAGTTACTTCTTAAGCACCTAATTGCATTAACGTCCTAAATAATTAATCGTTAAAATGAATATTTACAGTGGATTAATGATGTTTTTGGAATATAGGGGCTTGATTGAATATTCCGCCTACAAGAAATAACGTTAAGAAATTTAACGGATTGGAACGTTAAGAAAGAAAATCTGTTTGAAGCGCAGCGAGTTATTTTCTTTCAGTGGAAAGGAGTTAAATTTTAGTTATTTATTGTGAGCGGCGGCGTTTTTTGTTTACTTTTTTTTGCTGTTGAAAAAAAGTAAAAGCCCGTGCGGCTTAAGCACATTGGGTAATGCTAATTTATTTTGGACAATAGTGACCAAATTAGCAAAAACGCCCCATAGATAAATTCCACGGGGCGTTTCTTTTATAATGCATTTACATCCTTATATCTTATGCTGTTCGCGTAGTGTCTTCTCCACATCTTCCATCTCCGCATAGAACCTTTCCCCATATTTTCGGATAATGGGTTCTTTCAGGAACTTATAAATAGGCACGCCCAATTGGCCTCCTAATTCCCGTGCAGCATGACAAATGGGCCAAACATGGTAGTTAAGCGCCTCAAAGGTGGGATAATTATCCACGCGAATGGGATACAGATGACAGGAAATGGGTTTTTTAAAGTCGGTGATCCCTTGCTTATGCAATTTTTCAATGGCGCACTTGCAGGTTCCATCCTCATCAAAGTAGGTATATACACACTCGCGCCCATTAATAATGGGTGTTACTTTATCCCCATCGGCATCAATTACCCATGTACCCTCCTTTTCAATCACCTCAATGGCTTGTTTTGAAAGATGCGGCTTCAATTGTAAATAAAGCTCCTCCAGTATACCGGTTTCTTCATCTTCCAAAGGAGCGCCTGATTCTCCTTCTACACAACACTCTCCATGGCATTTAGGCAAATCGCACACAAAGCGTTTCTCAAACACATCAAGGCTAATCAGTTTATCGTCAATCTGAACCATAGGTCTCTCTTCTGTTTTTTTAATGCGCAAAGATACATGTAAACCCAATATCAAACAAACGGGATGATCAGGGGTGAAAAATATCTACCAGCTGCTCCAGCCCTTCCATTATGTGCGGACCGTTGATCTCAATCAAATGGTTATCGATTTCATACACCCGGTTGTTTTTCACAGCCGAAAGCTGGTTGTATGGCTCTGTTTCACAAAAAGCCTGTTTCATTGGGTTCTTTATAATGATCACATCGGGATCTTTGTCCATGAGTGCTTCCAGGCTATACCCCCACCCTTTCACATCGGCTGCCACATTTTTACCCCCGGCCAATGTGATGAGTTCATGAATGAAAGTATCGCCCCCGGCGGTGTAGTCTCCTTGTTTCCCGAATCCTACCACATAGTAAACAGAAGGATGCGGAGCGTCGACCGGCAATTTTGCAATGATGCGTTGTCTTTCCTGCTGCATATGGGTGATAACAGAATCAGCCTTGACTGTTACACCTAACACCTGGCCTATTTTAGAAATCAGCTCTTCGGCGCCTGCGATGGATTGTTGACTCATCATTACCGCCACGGGGTAGTTCAGCTGCCCCAACTTATCGGCCACACTCTTCTTAAAATGTGTTGAGGCCAGCACCAAATCAGGTTCGAGCTTTACAATGCACTCCAGGCATGGGTCCATTAAGCCGCCAATACTGGAAACAGCGGCAGCTTGGGGTGGATAAACACAGTAATCGGTTCGACCACACAATCGCTTTTCTTCTCCCAAAGCATAGATAATTTCGGTAATCAGCGGAGCACAGGATACAATACGTGCGGGTGCCTTCTCCAAAACAATGTGCTGATCGAAACTGTCGGTGAATTCAATTTTTTTGGTTTTGCTGTCGGGACTCAACGTACATGAACACATAAGCGCGATGAGCAATACGGTTGTTGAAAACTTTTTCATTGGTTTATAATTTAGACTAATAGATATGAGATAATAGAGTGAAAACACTGAGACACAGAGTCCTTTTTTATTTCTGACTTCGTCGACAATAACTTTATCCGGTGTGGAAATTGAAATTAGACTAGAGATTAATCGTTATAAAGAATGCAAACACTGAGACACTGAGACACAGAGTTCTTTTTTATTTCTGACTTCATCAACAATAACTTTATCCGGTGTGGAAATTGAAATTAGACTAGAGATTAATCGTTATAAAGAATGCAAACACTGAGACACTGAGGCACAGAGTTCTTTTTTATTTCTGACTTCATCGACAATAACTTTATCCGGTGTGGAAATTGAAATTAGACTAGATATTAATCGTTATAAAGAATGCAAACACTGAGACACTGAGGCACAGAGTTCTTTTTTGACAGGATTTACATGATGGAGTATAAACATTGATCTCCATAAAAACTTTTCCTGATAGATTAACCTTCTATTAATACCGACGAGTAATTAAAAATGCACCTCATCTATCCAACACCCACCTCTCCTTTTCATTTCAAAAATCAGAATTCTATCCCTTCCTTGGCCGGCACACCATTATTATAATGATGCTTGATGCAATTGATCTCTGATACCATATCAGCCTTATCGATTACCAAGGCATGGGCTGAACGGCCTGTTAAGACCAGGTGCAAACGCGCGGGTTTCTTTTCAATGAGCTCCACCACATCTTCAGGAAAGATAATTTTATCCCCCACTGGTTCAGGAAGTGCCACGGCATTGTTGACTTCATCCAGCACTACCATGTCATAATTATCGGACATCACTTTCTCACGGGCCAATCGCCACGCTTCTTTCACTGTCCGGCGGGTATCTTCGGCCGGCACACTCCAGGTACACCCGGCGCCTGCCTGATGGTTTTCAATGCCCGTCTTATTCATCATGGTAATTTCACCATAGCCCGAATCGGGAGACTTCAGAAATTGCACCACACAAACTTTCATGCCGTGCCCTACAGCCCTAAATGCCATCCCCAGGGCTGCTGTTGTTTTTCCTTTACCATTACCGGTAAAAACCAATGTTAATCCTTTCTCATTCATACCAGTTCAATTTCATTAATGGTTAAACCAAAACGTTTGTCATCTTCATGTAATTCATAATTGGTGATACGTAACGACCGATGAAAGAGCGGTCCGTCTACCACCAAAGAATGAAACTCCCCATTCTCACCCATGGGGCAATAGCGTCCGGCTGCCAACCTTGCAAAGTCATCATTGATATCCTTTCCCAGCCAATGCTTCTCAATCAGTTCTTTATCCACATTAACCAATACTGCTCTAATGCCTGATGACAAAAATTCAGCCATCACTCCGGCTGCCTCCTCCGGCTTTATCCAATAGGGAAATACGGGTACCAGGCCAACTTCATCACACACCGCTGTCAGCCAAGTGTGATGTTCCTCAAGGTACAAATCGCCATAAACCACCGCCTCAATCTCTTTTTCTTCTTTTAACCTTGTCAGGGTATCCACATAAGCCTGGCGATAATTGCCATTAAAATACATGAATTCAATAGGCAGATCCATCGCCTCGGCCTGTAATTGAAGTACAGACTCCCGATAACCATGTGCCAATGTTTGGGCCTCATCTACCGGCACAGAAGACAGCAGCATTACCGGATTACCGTATTGCTTAATTGCTTTATGAAGCGCCAGACAACAATCTTTACCTCCGCTCCAGGAGATTATGTATTTCATAGACATGAGAATAATAGATAATAGAATACAAACACAGAGACACTGAGGCACAGAGTTCTTTTTTTATCATTGACTTCGCTGATATTAACATTATTCTGTGGGATAAAATGTTTTTGCAGGATCGGTATATCTGTTTAAAGCTAGACATGAGATTAATAGATGTTAGATAATAGAATACAAACACAGAGACACTGAGGCACAGAGTTCTTTTTTTATCATTGACTTCGCTGATATTAACATTATTCTGTGGGATAAAGTGTTTTTGCAGGATCGGTATATCTGTTTAAAGCTAGACATGAGATTAATAGATGTTAGATAATAGAATGCAAACACAGAGACACTGAGGCACAGAGTTCTTTTTTTATCATTGACTTCGCTGATATTAACATTATTCTGTAGGATAAAATGTTTTTGCAGGATCTATTTATCTGTTTAAAGCTAGACATAAGATTAATAGATATTAGATAATAGAATGGAAACACAGAGACACTGAGGCACAGAGTTCTTTTTTTATCATTGACTTCGCTGATATTAACATTATTCTGTAGGATAAAATGTTTTTGCAGGATCTATTTATCTGTTTAAAGCTAGACATGAGATTAATAGATATTAGATAATAGAATGGAAACACAGAGACTTCAAGTCTTGACATACTAACAAAAGGTAAGATAACTCTAAATTGACGCTAACTGCACCTTTGGTATCATTCAGATTTCCGCAGACCCAAAGGAATGCAGAGAGAATTGTGCTACACATCTTCTAAATTCTCGTAACTTATTTTCTTTTCGCCCGGTCACTCCTCTCCCCTCCTAAAAGAATTAGGAGGGGTGATTTTCATTGGGTATGCAATGAAAATCGGGGTGGTTTGATTGTAATATCAACCAGTGAGGATTTAAAATACTATATAGTAGACACCGAGACACAGAGTTCTTTCTTATCATTGACTTCACTGATATTAACATTATTCTGAGGGATAAAATGTTTTTGCAGGATCGGTATATATTTATTTTGATATGCTCTTTCATCTATTTACCAATTATACTAATCCTGCGACCTGAACCTCCGATTGCGGGGCAGAAATAAAAAACGGTTTCCCGGTGTTATCATTAATCATCCTTTCCATATTCACATCGAATACCTTACGAATCAGGGCTGAGCTAATGACTTTATCGGTTGCCCCGTTTGCCACCAACCTTCCTTCTTTAAACACAATCACCCTGTCGGCATATTCCATCACCTGGTTGATATCATGAATCACTGTCACCACCGTCTTTTTTCTTTTCTCACACAATTCTTTCAAAAGGCTAAGGATCGAAATCTGATGATAGAGGTCGAGTTGTGACACCGGCTCATCGAGTAAAATCACCAGTGTATCTTGTACTAAAGCCCTTGCAATGGCCACCCGCTGTTTTTCACCACCACTCATGGTACGTACTGACTGGCGGCGTAAAGACCATATGCCGGTTTTCAACATAGCTTCTTCAACACGCTTCTTATCTTCACGGGCCGGTCCGTAAAAACGCGACATATGGGGTGTCCGTCCCATCATCACCACTTCGTAGGCTGAGAAATCAAAGCTCATCCCATTATTTTGAGGTACCAGTGCCTGGTTTTTAGCCAGCTCTTTAGCAGATAACCTTAACAGGTCGGTACCACCGTGCATAACAGTTCCACTTCCTATGGGCAATAATCCCGATATACTCTTAAGAAAAGTGGATTTACCTGATCCGTTGGGTCCCAGGATGGCATAAAACTGCCCGGGAAGAACCGCTGTTGAAATATGTTTCAATATCTGCTTTCCATCCAGAGTAATGGACAAATTATGTGCTTGAATTACGGGCTTAAGCATCTTGAATGATTAAACTTTAAGATTAATAATATGTGTTTAACGTCTATAAAGCTTGCTTTGCAAGCATTTTGCCAACCGCGAATTTATCAAATTATACGAATTGCTTTTCGAGGAAAAGCTCATAAAACCACACAATGGTTAAACCCCGCTTCTCCAATAATCAAACACCTTGCTTACGCATCAGGAGCACCAGAAAAAAGGGAGCTCCAAACAACGCGGTGATACAGCCAACGGGCAATTCTGCCGGCGGAATCACATTACGCGCCAGGGTATCGGCTACAATTAATAAAATGCCACCCATCAGGGCTGACCCGGGAATGACGTATTTATTATCAGGACCAGACAAAAACCTCATAACATGGGGCACAATAAGACCAATGAATCCGATGGCACCACTATAAGCCACTACCACGGCCACCATCAGCGAAGTGATGATTAACACCACCGTTATGGTTGTTTTTATTCTTACTCCCAATGAATGGGCCGTATCGTTTCCTACAGTCAGCAGATTCAATTCACGGGAATAAAAGAACAAGGCTAACACCCCCAGGATTACCACCGGCGCTACAATTCGTAACTGCGACCAGGATACGGCATTAAAGCCCCCCATCATCCAGAAGACAATACTTTCCACCTTATCGCTGTTCAGGACAAGCAACAACGAAATCAAGGCGGTTAGCATCATACTGATGGCGATGCCTGTCAGCAGGAGAACATTTTGATTGAACACTGCCCGTTTCAGCCCTAACTGAAAAACCAAAAAAGCTGTTCCCAAGGCACCACAAAAGGCAGCCAGCGGAATACCAATACCTCCTGCAACACCCATAACAATAGCAATGGCTGCCCCTAAAGAGGCTCCCGATGAGATACCTAACACATAAGGATCGGCCATGGGATTGCGGAAAACTGACTGGAAAGCACCTCCCGATACAGCCAATGCCGCACCGGTAAAAAGAGCCATCAACACACGGGGAAAGCGAATATACCAAAAGATACGGGCATAGCTTTCACTCACCATCTCTGCATGAATTGTATCGCCAAAGAATAACGGCTCCATCAGCAACCGGAAACTACTGGTAAAAGAATCTCCTGCCGGCCCAAATGACAATGCCAGCCAAATCCCTACCACTAATAATAGTCCTAATCCAGCGAAAAGATATTTCCTGCTCACTCTTCCGTCTGTTTCCTTCATCAATACAATAATTAGACGATAGACTTTAGATTCTGAGATAATAGATGATTAAATAACCGACGTGCAGTCTATTCCCCTATTTTCCAATGACCTCAAGTCACAAACATTTATATCAACAGTAGCATGCAGGTGAAGGGAAGAATTAATAGTGATATACCTGAAATAATCAAGTGCTCCTTCGCTCTTACTCCCGAAAGCTACGAATATGCGATTTTCGGCAGGTCTTCTGACTTACTCCAGGCAGGTGCCTTCCCATTCACCAAAAGTAAATAGTGGCTGTGGTTACCTGCCAAAAAAAAGGAGCTTACAGCAGCGGGTACTGTTCAGGTTTCTCACCTGATTCCCTTGCAAACAACACGGAATGTGCCGTTTTACCCAAATCGCGAACAAAGGTAAAAAAATAAGGCTCATTCGACTAATGCATGGTTTTTCTCATGCATTAGTCGGATGAGCCATAAATATTAATAAACGGTTTGGCCTGTTATCTCAATAGATCGTTAGATTTTAGATAATAGACCTTAAATTGATTTACATCAGTTTCATTTTCAAACCCTCATAAGTCTGATCATCAAAAAACCACAAACCATTTTTCAGTTACATACAAAAGCTTAATGATCTATTATCTGAATTACATATCAAAGAAGGCAAAACTGGCGACAGTCAATGTACCTATCAACAAAAAGAAATTATATAAAAACCACACTCCCATCATTTTAAGCGTAGATCGAATCCATGAACGGTTATAAAGAATGCGAGCCCCAACGATCTGATAAATGGGTACCAGCCATAGCAAATGTCCCTCCCAATGACTTGTATTACCAGGGAAGATCATATTTATAACAATCATCAGGGTGATAATGGTAAAGAGAAATGAGTGAATATTAATGGAGAAAATAAGGTGACCAATATACAAAGACTGGCTTCGTCTGAAGGCTAACCAGAGCAGACAGGCAAACAGCGGCATTAAAATAAACAGAGCCCAGGATAAATATTGATAGAGTTTATTCATATAAAGCTCGGGATAATTCATGATTTTTTTGATCCTACGCTCCATCACGCTGTTACCTGCAATATCATCATCGTCAGTAATGCTCTTCTTCACTGTTTCAAATCCTTTTCGTATCCCCTCCATACCAGGAATGGTTTCCTGTGCCACATCAAGGGAATCACTAACCCCATCGAGCTCCATCCGGATGGAAACATAAACCGAATCGGTTGAATTTTTAATGGAATCTGCCAAAGCCTGAGGATCCATATCGGCCACATCTACCAAGTCATCGGAACGATAACCCGACTCTTTTATGGAACTGGAGGTAATGTTGGAGATAAGCAAAAACATTACAAAACTAATGAACACATAAAAACGGAATGGTGGCATATAACGTGCCCGCTTACCGGCAAGAAAGTCGGCTGTGAGCTGACCGGGTTTAAGCAAAACAGCTGCCAGGGTTTTGAATAACCGGGCATCAAAGGCCATCATCGTTCCCACAAAATCAATAATGAGAAAACTTATGGGTTGTTGTATCTCTTTAACAGACTGTCCGCAGTTGGGACAAAATTTACCAGAGAACCTGGTATCGCAATTTTTACAGGTTAGCCTTTCCGGTACATGATCAGCATCAGTGACACCAGTATTATCAGACATATCAAAAACAGATTTGGATTTTTAAACGTCTAAAAATAATACTTTACAACTGATATGAATTGATTATAGTCAGATAAATCAGGAAATTATTCTTTAACCAAGGGTAATCTGAAATAAAACCTGGAGCCTTTATTCAATGCCGAATTTACATAAATGGACCCATTCATAATTTCCACCAGACTCTTGGAAATACTCAACCCCAGCCCCGTTCCCCCGGCCTGTTTCTGAGCATCAGCCTGCCGAAACCTTTCAAATATTAAGGCATGTTTAGAAGACTCAATACCAATACCGGAATCTTCCACAAAAAACTCAATATACTCAGGCATTTGTTTACAACCAAAATTAACTTCGCCCTGATAGGTAAACTTGACAGCATTACTCAGTAAATTATTCATCACTTGCATAATCTTCTGATAATCGCCATAGAAAGTTATCTGCTCCAATGGAGTATCACCCGTTAGTTTCAACTCGATAGCCTTGTCGCGCGCAATGGTTTTAAAGAACAACTGAAGCTCCTGTAGCAACTGGTTAATATCAATCGAAGTATTCCTTACACGAATTTGCCCGGTTTCAATTTTCGATATCTCCAGTACATCATTGATGATATTGAGCAGCTGCTGCCCGCTATTAATAATGATCCTGGTAAATCTTTCCCGCTCCTCATCGGAAAGTCCATTGTTATCAAGCAACTCTGAAAATCCGATGATACCATTCATGGGTGTGCGAATTTCATGGGACATATTAGCCAGAAAAGCTGATTTTAACCGGTCACTCTCTTCCGCCTGTTCCTTGGCTTGCAGTAATTCCATAGCAGCTCTTTTGGCAGCAGTAATATCCCGCACTATGGAAAGGGTGTGATTGGGTTTGTAATACACCATGCGAGATTCAAAAACCCTATCCTCTCCCTTAATCTTTAAACAGTAGTCATATTGTTCATTTTGCCTGGTTGCCAACACCTGATTTATCTTTTCATAAGTCAGATCCACAATATCAAGTGGCAGCACATTCTCAATTTTCCGATCAAGAAAATATTTCGGCTGTACAAATAGGTTCTCTTTAATTTCCACATGATAATCCCTGATGTAGCCATCCTTATCAAAAACCAGCATAAGATCAGGAATGACAGACAACAACCCCTGAACCTTTTCATGATTCCTTTCGGCATTCTCCTTCGCTGCCTCCAGGTTGATAATTAATTCCTTTTCCTTAGTTATATCTGTTAACGAACCATAACCTACCAAACTACTATCTTGCCGGCAATGCACCATGCCATTGCCCCGGATATATTTCACTTCGCCTCCATCTAAAACCATGCGAAAGGCAATTTGCCAGGGAGTTCCATTTTGCAAAACCGACTGCCATGCGCTTTTAATTTGAGCCACATCCTCTTCATGAACGCATTGATAAAAAGCCTCCAATGTTTCCGGCTCTTTCCATTTCCTGACCAAATTACTCCATTGACCATGCCAGGTGATTTTCCTGGTCTGAAAGTCTATTGCATAAATAATGTCATTGGTATGTGTGGCCACCAATCGAAAACGTTCTTCACTCTCTCTCAACCGGTCTGTAGCAATCCTCTTCTCATGAATATCCTGAATAACTCCATGTACATCAACGCCGCCGTCTCTTTTATCCACAGCTTTAACAGAAGCACGAACCCATCGGTATGGTTCATTTTTGGTGACCAACCGAAGTTCATAGGTCACCTTTTTACCATTCACCAATTCATTGAAATAATTTTGAGCCATTTCCTGGTCATCGGGATAAATAAAAGAATAAAAATGATTCCCCACCAAATCAGACGGATGATAACCAGTGAGCGCCTGATTTACCGGACTAACATATTCGAATACCCCTTGGGAATTAAGAGAAACAATAACATCGTTAATTTTCTCAACCAACTCCCGGTATTTGGCTTCACTCTCTTTTAGCAGCTTTTCTGATTGTATTCGCTCGGTTACATCACGCCCCCAAATAACCAATCCTTTGCGTTGCCCGTTCCGGAAGAAAAGAGGGACTTTTACCACATCTAATATTCTGGGAGAACCATTAAGAACAGGAATTACTTCTTCTCCCCTGAACACCTTTCTTTTCATCCAGGCTTTTTCATCCGATACTTCACAAGCTAAAAAAGCCTCCCTGAAGAAATCACTATATCCGGCCAATTCCGAATCCTTTTTACCAATTAGATTAACGCCTTCCAAATGAAACATCTCTACATTGGCCCTATTGGTTTCTAACCAACACCCTTCCCCATCTTTAAAACAGACAATATCAGGCGTATTATTAATCAAGGTACGCAATCGTTCTTCACTCGTTTTCAATGCTTCTTCCGCCACATAACGTACAGTAACATCCTCTACAATTCCCACGCCTCCATGAATATTATGATCCCGATCATAAACCGGAGCCGTTCTCAGGTAAACATGAATTTTTTCCTTACTAAACGTCGTATGATAACTCCCCTCAAAATACCCTTCTTCACCCGCAAGGGCAGTCCTCAACACCGGAAATATTCCTTTATCAATTATCTGATACAAATCTAATCCTATTAATTGCTCACGGGTAACCTTCAGAATGGAGCAAAAACGATCATTCAATTCTGTAATCTTAAAATCAGCGCTATAATAGAAAATTCCAACGGGTGAATTCCTGAATAACAATTTATAATTCTCCTCTGCTTCAAATACGTTTTCAAACCTTTTTGACCGATCAACTGGTAGTGATTTGATTTCATCTTTTAAAAAAGAGAGGGTATGTTTCAAAATTAACTTGGTGTTTTTTCCCCATGGTGAAAAGGAAGTACGTCCAATGGCAACAACAACCTCCATTTCATCATCTTCAGATTGATAACTTTTATAAAGCAATTCCTCAATGCCATGCTTTTGAAAGAAACGCACAATGAAAGATTGATCCAAATTACCTGATTGCGTTTGAAATTCGGTGTTTACAATCTCCTGTTGTAAAAATAAAATTTTCACATTAGCCCCAATACGGTACATTAAACAGGCAACATCAGAAACCGTATATTCTAATAACAATTTGAGGGAATCACTCCATTCACTTTCAACATCCACCAAAAAACCAGATAATTGACTCATGACTACCAGTTAAAATTCGTTTCAAACTACTAAAAACCGGACACTATAACAATTCTTTTACCACCGATAACACATACTCTACTTGATTATTAATAATCTATAACTAAACTCCTCTTCCAACGCACAAACTCCTTTCAATACCACATATAATACTCCAATCCAATATTCCCTGGTGAATAACAACATTTTATAACCAACCAATCCCCTTCGCCTAAACCAAACAGAGAAATACAATACCTGTTGACATTGTAAAAAAAGCGGTTTTATACCCTATTCCAGACGTACATTAAAAAAGCTAATACAAACAAGCACTTACCAATAACAAGTAAATGAAACATTTCAAATCCACGCAGAATATTACTCAATTAAAAAAGGAAGATTTTTTGCTAATTATTGACACATTGAGGAGAATAAAGATTAAAACAGCAACAGAGAAATTAGGAAACTACTATATTTGCACATCTTTTTTAATAAAAGAAACCACTTTTTTCTGTTCATAAAATTTGAAATTTAGATTAAAATAAGCAGTAATCTTTCGAACATGAAATAGAAAAAGGTTAAAACCTGAAGCCATCTCTTGATCAAAAGAGATGGCTTCTTCTTTTATTTACTTTCTTTTCTTCATCAGAGGCAATATTCAACACCTACACTCATAATAGAAAAGAAAACAAGAAAGAGTGACCGGATATTGTAACAACAAAATATTCATTTGACAACAATTCCGTTCCTCTGTTAATACCTAACCTGGACAAGCCAGTAAAGTAAAAAGTATCAAGTACAGAGTATCAAGATGATCTACTACTCGCCAAAATATTTTGCCAATAAATACACAAATATCACTGATAAGACACTATGTTTTTTCAGAAGTGACCTGAAAAATAGCCTCTTCGAGGGATGTTGGCTGTAGTTTGTTGTTTTAACAAGATTCATTACACACTGCGGAGACACTGAGACGCAGAGATTTTTCATCAATTGGGAGTTGAGATTGTTCTTTGGTAAGTACAGGTTGTTTCAAAATATTTCTATCTATTTCAACGTATCTCCATTTATCTCTAAGTGTTTCCATCTGTCTCCACATATCTCCATCCAATTTGAACAACATGTTAGTGAAAATTGCTTCCTAAGCGCCTAATCACCTCACTTCCCTCAATACATTACTTTCTTCTGTTGCGTCTCTTCTATTGCACAACAGGCTTCTTCCCATTTGATAATTTTTATCTTTGCTCAAATTTTTACCCGGAAGATGCAACAACACAGACCCATCATGTTTGCAGGAACCGGCTCAGATGCCGGAAAGAGCGTAATCAATACAGGCTTTTGCCGTATTTTGAAACAGGATGGCTTTAATCCTGCACCGTTCAAGGCTCAGAACATGTCGCTTAACAGCTATGCCACACCCGAAGGCTTTGAAATTGGCCGTGCCCAGGCCACACAGGCTGAGGCATGTGGCATCCCCTGTCATACCGATATGAATCCGGTACTATTGAAACCCACCGGCGAAACAAGATCACAGGTAGTATTAAATGGTAAACCCATTGGTGACCGCTCTGCCGGAGAATATTTCAGATCAAACAATAACCAAGCATTATTTGACGAGGCCTTCAAGGCCTTTGAACGACTCCGTCAACGTTATTCGCCCCTTGTAATGGAAGGAGCAGGAGCCATCTCAGAACTGAACCTGAAAAATCGAGACATTGTTAATATGCCCATGGCCCTTCGCACCAATGCAGCTGTTTATTTGGTTGCCGACATCGACCGGGGAGGTGTATTTGCCAGTGTATATGGGAGCATTGCACTACTTGAACCGGAAGAACGAGCATTGATTAAGGGTATCATCATCAATAAATTCAGAGGTGACATTACCTTATTTGATGACGGAAAAAAGATCATTGAAGAGTTGACACACATCCCGGTTGTGGGGATTATCCCCTACTTCAACGACATCTACATTGAAGATGAAGACGCGGTGGCACTGGACAAGAAAAGCAACCAGGCCAAAGAAGGATTGGTCAACATCGGGATTGTACTTCTCAACCAGATGGCCAACTTCACTGATTTCAGTACCCTGGAGCACGATCCCCGCACTCACCTTTATTACAGCCGCGATCCACAAGAGCTGGAAAAAGCTGACATCATTATTCTTCCCGGATCAAAAAACACCCTGGCCGACTTACATTTCATCCGCAAAACAGGCATTGACACCACCATATTAAGTGCCAGGGCGAAAGACAAAACAGTTATTGGCATCTGCGGGGGATACCAGATGATGGGGCAAACGATTACAGATCCCAAAGGAATAGAAGGCAATTTATCCACTATGGAAGGACTGGATCTTTTTCCGCTTCAAACAACTATTACGGAAAAGAAGATAACTAAACAAGTAACATTCCGGTTTCAAAATGGCAACACCTTATGCAAAGGTTATGAAATTCATATGGGATGCAGCACACAAACAGCAAACGTTATTCCCCTCAATAAAAAAACAGACGGTACAACAGAGGGTATTTTCATGAATAAAAAATGTTGGGGCACCTATATGCATGGTATCCTCGACAATAAAGAAGTGATCGACACACTTCTGGCTCCCTATACAGACAAGCAGAGCAACGACCTTAATTATTTAGCCTTTAAAGAACAGCAGTATGACCGGTTGGCTGCCCATCTGCGTCAACACCTGGACATTAAAGCGATATATAAAGAAATCAGACAAACAAATTAAAATGATACAACACGAATTCAGGCATGGTGACGACGGTTACCGCTACCATCGGGATATAATAGCTGATTTTAGCACCAACACCTGGTTCAAGGGGCCGGACCCCGGTCTATTGAATTACCTGAAAGAGGTCATCCACACCATCAGCCATTATCCTGAATTGCAAGGTGAATCCCTCACCCGACAACTGGCCGACTACCACCAACTGGCACCCGACCAGATTGCGGTGACCAATGGTACCGCCGAAGCCATCTTCCTGATCGCCCAGACCTTTACCGGCTCCTCCAGCCGCATCATCGTCCCCACCTTTTCGGAATATGAGCATGGTTGTCAACTTTTTAATCACAAGCTATCGTTTACCAGGGCCAATACCATCAATCAGCTGGATACAATTCCCGAAGGCCTGTTATGGCTTTGCAATCCAAATAACCCCACCGGACAACTTTATGGGAAAGATTTGTTGAAAAAACTGATAAAGAACAATCCCCAAACCATTTTTATTATTGACGAAGCCTACAGTGATTTTACCCTGGAACAAACATCCATGGTACCAGACATTCCCCTATTTAAAAACCTGGTTATCCTCAAATCACTAACCAAAAACCACTGCCTGCCCGGGTTGCGCATTGGATACCTCCTGGCGCATCAACAATTAATGACAAAGATTATTAATTTTCGCCCGCCCTGGTCGGTTAACACACTGGCTCTTAAAGCGGGAGAATACCTACTGGAACACCCACACATTGAAATAGAAGATCTGCTGGAATACCATGCCCTGTGCCGGGAACTACAATCAGAAATAAAAAACATCAATGGCTTTGAAGTATTGCCCTCATCAACCGGTTTCTTCCTGGTAAAAACACCTTACCAGGCCCCGGTACTAAAAGATACCCTGGTAAACGAATTCGGACTGCTGATTCGCGATGCCTCTAATTTCAAATCCCTTTCAACCAACCACATTCGCATAGCGACACTTACAAAAGAAAAAAACATACTATTAGTAGATGCCTTGAAGAAAGTTTCTGAGATGATTAGAGGTTGTTAGATAGGAGATTATTAGATAAGAGACTGTTAGACATGAGACTTTTAAATAATAGATAGCTAGACAGGAGACATTAAGAGACACATGGAGAATTCTGATATATATACCCTTATTGCCATTACACTGGCCTATGTAGCTGATTTATTACTGGGAGATCCCTATCGGTTACCGCATCCGGTGGTCACCTTTGGCAAAGCCATCTCAAAAGGAGAAAAACAGCTCAATAACGGCCGCCACCGCAGGCTTAAAGGTGCCCTTATGACCATGTTGTTGATAACTTTTACTTACTTCTTTTTCCTGGCCCTGATGCAATTAGTTTCGATTATTCACCCCCTGTTGCAGGCCGGCATCACCGCCTTGTTCTTCTTTTTCGGGTTAGCCAACCAGACTCTTATCAAGGAAGGACGGGCCGTCTTCCGGGTGCTGGAGAGAAAGGGAACAGAAGCCGGGCGCAATCAACTGTCACGCATTGTTGGTCGCGACACCTCATCGCTATCGCCACAACAGGTAAAAACAGCAGTACTGGAAACCATGGCCGAAAACCTGAGTGATGGCGTGGTCGCTCCCATCTTCTGGTTTATCATTGGAGGCATTCCCGGCATGATGACCTACAAGATGATCAACACCCTGGACTCCATGATCGGCTATAAAAACGACCGTTACCGGCAATTTGGCACCGTAGCTGCCCGTATCGATGATCTGGCCAACTATATTCCTGCCCGGCTTACAGCATTACTTATGGCATTACCTGCCCTATCGGCCAGAGCCTTTCAATACATTTTTCGATTCGGACACGCTCACTGCAGCCCCAATGCGGGTTATCCCGAAGCAGCATTGGCCGGGATATTGAATTGCCGGTTCGGCGGCCCCAATACTTACTATGGCGAACTAGTTAAGAAACCGTACATCGGCCTACATCACCGGAAAATAAACCAGGACGACATCAAAACAACAACACGCATCAACCATACCGTTTGTTTCCTATCTATTGCTTTGACCCTGTTAATCACTTACTCCTTACGATAACACACAAATATGAATACATTAAAAAACCTTACCATTCAGGACTTACACCATGAACTGGAAAAGGATATTCAACACAAGATAGACCAGAAGACAAAACCCATCGGTTCATTGGGGCAGATGGAGCGCATCGCTAAACAAGTAGCCCTGATACAAGGAACTACCAAACCAACATTGAAAAAACCGGTCATGCTGACGGTCGCTTCTGATCATGACATCTGTAACGAAGGGGTTAGCCCCTGTCCCACTGAAATTACCTGGCAACAATGTCTCAATTTCATGAACGGTGGCGGTGGCATCGGCCTTTTTTGTCAGGAATATGGCTTCGATCTCTACGTAGTGGATGCCGGTGTGAATTACGATTTCCCTCCTCATCCTCACCTCATTGATGCCAAGGTGCGTAAAGGATCGCGCAATTTCCTGCATGAGCCTGCCATGACCATGAACGAATGTAAACAAGCTTTAGAGAACGGTCGACACATCGTGAAAGAAATGGCACAAAAAGGCAGCAATGTCATTGGCTTTGGAGAAATGGGAATTGGCAATACCTCCCCGGCATCAGCCCTTCTTTCTGTGCTGGGTGGTTTTTCTGTGGAGAGTTGTGTGGGCCCCGGCTCCGGTCTTACCCCTCATGGCGTGAACCACAAAGCCCATGTAATTCAATCAGCCATAAAGAAACACGGTATCTCTCCCGATCCGATAGAAAACCTGGCTCGCTTTGGCGGCCTGGAGATTGCCACCATTGCAGGTGGTATGCTGGAAGCCGCTGCCCAACGAATGGTAATCATCACCGATGGCTTTATTACCACCTCGGCATTGCTGGCAGCTCATGCCATTCATCCCAAGGTAGTAGACTACACCTTCTTTGCGCATCAATCGGAAGAACAAGGACATAAGAAAATGGTGGATTTCATGCAGGGTGAACCCATCCTGAATCTTGGTTTTAGATTAGGTGAAGGCACAGGGGCAGCTGTTGCCTACTCCATTATTAAAGGATCAGTGGCCATGCTCAATAGAATGACCTCTTTTGATGAAGCAGAAGTTTTCAACACGGCAAATACCCAATAGCATCCAAATTATATAAAAAGAGATACATCTATGTGATCACTCAAATTAATAAACGGAGTAGTGCATGAATAATTCTATCATGGATTACTCCGTTTCATTTAGTACATCATCCAAAACACATTAGTCCCATTTTTATTGAAACTACATAAGCCCTGAATTCAATCAATCACAACAGAATCACATAACAAAACTGATAATAATCATACACAATCAATAGATATGATTAAATGATATTGATACCTTTATAAATACAAAACCCAATACTCCAATTAACGATTTGAACTTATAATCAAACCTTAGTTATGAAGAATCTAATCTGCTTAATTACCGCATCCTTATTATTATTTGCATGCGATAAAAAAGAAAATGAAACAATCATTCTTCCCTCAGAGCCTTCCATTGAAATGAAGTTTCTACTTAATAACATTGGTAACAAAACCATTCCACTTACAGAAATAGAAGGTGCTATCCATTACCCTAATGAGAAAAACATCACTACCATTCACACTAACGAATACGATCTGGAACCTAATAGGGATTTAAAAGTGACTATAAATAAAAATAACGGTATACAACCCTATGAAAAATGTAAAGTATGGTTTATCGTTCACGTCCGTGAAGCAATTAGCGACACTACTTTTTATGAATCAATATGGCTAACTAACAAACATTACATAAGCAAAGATACATGTACCCAACAAATAACATTTAACTGGCCATCTGACACCTTGACTACAACCAATGTCAGCAGAAAAATAAAAAAGGGTTTACAAGATATCTACAAAATATATGATAACTATTCAACCTACTAAACTCAGACCAAACCTCTCTTATTTAATTACTTTCAGAATTGAGGTTCTTTTCAACACCCAAATCGCTTACACATTTCCTGCTTATATTCATTCGTTGTTGTTTTCAGTTATCACATAGACTTCCCAAATAAATTCAATCATTTAACTATGTGTAAAATAAATTTGCACAATCATTTCATATCATCAAAAATAGGATCAACCTCAAGGCACTGACAAAATACTAATGTCATCACCCTTTTTTTGAGAAAAAACAACTCAGCCCCTCATTCACACAAAAAAAAAAGATGCTCCACATTACACAACATGGAACATCCCTACAATTGAACAAAGGTATTTTTAATGCCTTCAGTATCTGCTGATAGCTACACAAAACTGTTAACCGCCTTCTCCTCAACCAGCTACCAACCTGTAAGTAAACCAGATTTGTCTATTATCTAAAATCTAACGATCTATTACATTTATAACACCAAGTCAAAGGCAGCCTTATAGGCCTCCCTTAAATAATTATCCAACCACTGGTAATACGCCTGGACATTCTTTTTATTAAAATCGCCACCATTCCATTGGCTCATGCGGGTTGCAGTCTCACTGAACACCTGCTGTTCGATGGGAGCCAGCTTTTGCATAATGCCGGTGTTCTCTTTATTAAGTAACCAGGCCTGGTCGATATACTTATACCCCGAACCACGTTTAATAGAGAACAACTTATCGTGCAAGACAAGGGCAGCATCACAAAGAGGTGCATGATCTTCACGACTGCGAGCCACTACCTCAGGTAATGCTTTGCCACCTGCCAGCCAGGTGGGCACAGCCACTGAACAAAGGGGCATACCCAGAATGGTCCACATCATGGTTTGATTCACCTTTTCACCCGGAGCCACACCCACGATCAGCGTAGCCGCCGTGGAGGAAAAACGGGAGATATAATCGTCCATGGATACAAAACGGGTATCGGATAAATTCTCCGGCAAGTTTTCTGACAAATCAGCCTTGGTCAGGCCATGTACCAAATTACGCGACACATGATTAAAAAGATATTCGGGTGATAATTTTTTGGCTGCTGCTGCATCGTACAATGCCTCCTGGGCGGAAGCAAAACGAATGTAACCATATCCCTCATCCACATTATCACTAAAAGAATAATTGGTACGAATCAATATGCCGTGAGGAGCCAACAAGGGATCGTTGGCATCCACTTTTTTAAATCCATAATTCCCCGTTTCATAATAGGCCGCGCCACCTTGTGCATCAATCACCCCGAAATTGGCATCCACACCCATGGGACGGGGTAGCTCATTGAGTAATTTCTCAAAATCGGCGAGGGTAGCACATTGCTGCAATGCTTTTTTCATCACTACCCCTTCCTGGTCCTGAAGGGAAGTGGTATCATTTACCGTCAGTGTGTAAGCAGCTGAATTCATAATGGCAAATCCGGCACTATTATAACCCGCCCACACCATGTTATCGGACGACACAGTGGCATTCACCAGGCCAATGTAATCGTATTTCCCATCGGAAAAATACCGCAAAGCATTGTCTTTAGAGTCGGAATCGCGGTGCTTAAATAACATGGGCTTGCCATCAGAGGTATGTTTTCCGGAAATAAGAAAAGTAGTACACGAAAAGGCGGTGATCCACACGCTTTGCGTGAGCAAGAGCATGAAAACGCCAATAATTTTATAGTTCATAGAGATGAATTTTGAAATGCGGCTAAAATTAACAATTAATCTGCCGCCAAACCACAGTGCAGCACCTATTCTATAGCAGGTTTCAATACTTCAGGATTAAAAGCATCCGACGTAACTAATAAAATCCACCCATGATTAAAAGTCACAATGTATTGTCCTATAGTTAACCAACAAGTACTAAAGCGGCTTTTATCTTTAACAAGTTACGAACGTTCATATTGTTAACCTTATGCTACCAAATAAACTCGTCTAATCCCTACATACGCATATCTTCAACTTCCTCAAACAATTCCACAATGTAAACATTCTATAATATCATTATATTAATTTTAAGCCCCTCTTTAGTTTGCCGTTTGATTATTATAACATACTTTCGCAAGCTTATCAAACATTGTTTAACAACCAATCAAATGAAGAATCTATTAATACTATTATTGCCCTTAGTTCTCACCTCCTGTGCCACCATGTATACCGGCACCAGACAAGTTGTTCATTTCGACAGTAATCCCCAGGGAGCTACTGTTTATTTGAATTCAGAAGAAATTGGACAAACCCCATTTACGAAAGTCATCAAGCGGAAACACAGCAAACAGGTTGCCAGTTTTGAAAAAGAAGGTTATAACTCCTACGATCAAAAACTCAACAAGAAATTCAATGCCATCACCCTGGTTTGGCCCTTCTTCACTCCCATTGATTTAGCTACCGGTTCCATTTATAAATACCGGAGGGAATATTACAACATCAACCTGGAACCAACCGATAAGATCACTGCCAGTACTTCACAAAGGGGATTGTTTTACATTTTAAACCATGAGGACGACACCACCTTTTGCGAACCTACCCAAAAGGTGCATAGAAAATACCTGGAATACACCACCCTCGACGGACAAAAGAATACCGCTTCATGGAAGGAAATAAAAGAGTTCAGAACACTTGAAAAATACTTCATTGGCATAGGCTATGGTTTACTCAGCTGCCGGTTTAATATAAAATTTCACGTGGCAGAGTTCGTGACTATTCCACTTAGAGAAGGAAAAACCACCACCTTTGTCTGCCCCCTGGAATCCATCTTAAGCAATGGCGAATATCACCTGTTGAGAGATTACTACAGCTTTAGTACTTACGACGGTACAGACGGCACAGGTTACACAGTTACAAAACCTGTGTACTTTCTATATAAAGGAAAGGAAAAGGTGTGCAAGGTGAAAAACAAAAACTGCGAAGAGATTGTGAATAAGTACTTCAACAACTACAAAACCCTGGCGACCATGCTGAAGAAAAAAAGCAAGCTAAAAACAGTAGAAGACTATTATTTAAATTACTACGATTTCTATGATCCGGCACCTACCATGAGTTCACTTTAACCATTATCTAGTATGGTCCCGGGTTATCCTTTTGAAAAAAGAAAAAACAAATCCCGCATCCATAACCGGTGCGGGATTTATTATGCTTTCCGAATACCTTCCTATAGAAGGAACGATACCGTTCAGCGCTGAATTTCGAAGGTATTTTATTTTCAATGGTTTGTTAAACTCTTAAGAGGTCCGATAGATAATTTAGCTGTCAATCATCCAACCTCTATGATCTAAAGTCTAACGGTCTTTTAATTCGATTTCTTTACAAACTGTGTTAAAATCACAATTTGCTGACCGCTCACACGGCCTTCAATTTGCTCGGCATTGTCGTGCACCAAAGAGATGTTGCGAACAGCTGTACCACGTTTAGCGGTAAAGTTAGCGCCTTTCACATTCAGGTCTTTAATAAGCACAACCGTGTCACCGGCCTGAAGCACTGCGCCATTGCTATCCACATGTTTCACCACATCTTCTTCGTCGGCCCCTTCACCAGTTGCCTGAGCCCATGCCATGGTCTCTTCATCCAGGTAAAGCATATCCAACAAATCCTGTGGCCATCCTTCGGCACTGAGACGGGTCAACATACGCCAAGCCATCACCTGCACGGCAGGCACTGTGCTCCACATGCTATCATTCAGACAACGCCAATGATTGGCATCTACCTTTTCAGGCTCCTCGATTTGTTCCCGACAGGTTTCACAAACCAGCACACACTGATCGGCGCCTTCGCCCGATGCCGGCGGCACCTCGTAAACCTTCAGGTCATCGGTTGCCCCACATAGCTCGCATTTTGACTCGCTACGTGCCAACAACTCCTTTTCTACATTCATCTCTCTTTATTATTTGATATTATACTTCTGTGTTGCGGTTACTATTTGGTAACGCTTTTTCCCAATCCGGATCAACATCTCGTTAAAGAAATGCTGCCCGAATCCCTTACGGGGCGGCAAAGTTACAGATCTATATCAAATTAGAAAGAAACAGCCGATGATATTTAGGTTTCCCGTTTTTTCACGCCGAATAGGTTATCAACAGGCTACTTAGTTAGGTACAAATCTTTTGACAGGATGAACATGATTTACAGGATTAAGAATTTAACTAAAACCCGCATGTTGACAACATATCAGGGTCTCACTCCTTCATCCCGGCAGGATGACAGGTTTATAGACAAAGATGTGTAGTTTATGTGCGACTCCGGCCGGAGTCGAATGTATGCCTGTTTGATATTGCTACAAACATTGAATACCTCCGGCATCCGGCTATTCTCACAATCCCATACAATAGGTTACCAACAAGCTACATGACTATAATCGAGTATCTTGACAGGATTAACATGATTAGGAATGCCGAAAATTCGGGAGTGGTGAGGTGGATTAAAGCCAGCGTGAAACATGATTAACTCCGAAGGAGTGCTGGTAACAGCACAGGGTTTTAATCCTGTGTTTCCATCATGGTAATAAAGAAGGCTGAAAGTCAGAATGTATTAAACCTTACCATTTCAATAAAAGGAACACATCTACAAACATTGGATACCTCCTGCATCCCACATTCTCACACCCCACACAATAGGTTATCAACAGGCTA
>RHGE01000068.1 GCA_004296775.1 Marinilabiliaceae bacterium JC017 | reverse complement strand
CACACTATCATTTATGAAATCGTATTCAGCTAAAGTAAAAGCTGTATTTCTGGAACAAACCCTTTTAGGTTTATAGTCGAGATTAGTTAATATACTATCCAGCTCAAATTCCAACATTTCATTTCCCTTTCCATGATCTATCATCCTAAAAGCTCTCTTATTATGCAAAGGAGAGACATGTCCATATCGGGTAATCTCACCAGGTCCTTTCCCCAATTTACCGGTACTTGCCAAATACTTAAACGTATTTTTATCAAATAGGTGAATACCTTGAGTTGTAGATTGCAAATCCACAACAAGCAAAATATCATCCACTATATATATAGTAGATCTACCAAATATAACATCCAATTCAACAGCAACAATTTCACCACTAATATTTCTGATATTATCACGCTTGTTCTGGTAAAACTCTTTTGAGGACTCAATTTTATTTATACAACCACTCGTAAAAATGAGAATCACCATAAACAACCCAATTCCCTTGTTAGTAACTCTTTCCGTTTTATTGATACCACTTCTTTTAAAGGAAAACCTTTTTAACATAGTCCCCTTTTTCCAATATTCTTTTCTTATGCACATAGTCCTTTTTTTAAACAACAATAATTAAAACTGAAATTCTCTTCATAACTAAAACACCTCCACATTAACTACCTCTTTTATCAATGACTCCTACAAAGCATACAATTTGCATCTTTCCGCTCCATCTTCCCTAACCATAACACATTCTCTTCCATCACACAATTTCTAATAGCATGTCAAACATAGATTCTAGTACCAAATCTGTCTTTCATTTTCATACTTAAAAATCCGGCTCCAATAAATTTGATCTTGTACAAACCTGACAGCCAATAATGCTCCATCAGGAACATCATCGTAAACCAATACTTTATTTCCATCATCCAAATTAACACAGCTCGTCTCACCCAGGAGATGCCAACCTCCCCTACACCAATGGTAAAGTTCATACCGGGTATTATCATCCAAACAACTTTGTTCCACCAGACAGAATGAAAACGAGTTGATTTTAACATTTCTATCCAAATCCCATTCAATGAAATTATCCCCAGAAGAACGGCCCTTCTTATACAAATGAAGATAATCGGAAACAGATCCATTAAACAATTGCCCAATGGCTTCCTCATTTTTAATGGTTGTATGCCTATACCCTTAAAATCATATCCCGGCGCAGTCTCAATACTTATTTCACTCATACAAACCGTATCCCTGGGAAACCACAACCGAATGTACCGGTAACACTCCTCACTATCAATCACCATGGTATTAACACGGCTTTGTATGGGATACGTGATTGTTACCAGGGTATCAAATTTTTGCCACGATTCATCATTCGTAGCCTGAAGCTGACATCCAAAGAGCGTGTTCTTTTTATAAATATCTTTAGGCTTTGTTCTTTGAGTACGATTAAAAGATATTGTCCTTTTGATATTAAAATCCGGTATCACAGACTCTGCAATCCCATCTTTATTTACATAAAAAGGATGACCGACGATTTTAATCATGCCTTTCTCATAATAACCTACTGTATAAATGATATCGTGTCCCATTTTTTCAAATGTAACCCGATTCCCATCACGCTTTCCAAACCAGACAGGCTCCCACTGCCCTTTATAATAGGCACAGATGTATAAGTAGTTAATTACAGAGGGTATTGCCTCCTCCATTTCAATGGTAACATCCACCGGTTGAAAATACTCTTCACTGACATCCATGAAATTCCTCTTCAACAGCCCATTCGGAATCTTCAACCCCTTATCCTTGTGTATAAGCAAGTCGTTTTGTGAATAACATTCCCGAAAAACCTTTGGCAACCGGTATTTTCCGTAGTCATCATCATAATTTACATTGTTATAGGAGGCTTTTAAATTCCATTTCTGGGGATAAGGAAAAGGATCAAATGGTAGTGATTCGTTTTTAGTCAGGATACAACTCCATACGTGTCTTCCGTTAATATTTCCCCATACGGGCACATAATCAATGGCACAGGGAATACCATAAGCCGCCATTAGCATTCTGTTGTATTGTGCCCTGACTTGACAAGGTCCGTTTTCCGACACTTCATATTCCAGGATCTTCCTGTAAGCCAATTTATGTGCATAATCATAGCCATATTCGGTCAACTTCCCGGTATCCAGGATACTATCCACAACCGTTTTTATGGGTAAATCTTTTACACTATTTAATCTATGACAATAAGTCTTAAAAAGGTAACTCCTCCAGTCATGTAAGCACATCCCATCCAGCGCCCTGTAAGGCAGAATAAACTCCAGATACTGTTCCAACCGAATAGAGTCCTTAAAAGGGCTATTCACATATTGATGGTGTGCCATCTCCAAATCATGAATAAAATATTCAGCTATAATACACCTACAATCAGGCTGAACCGAATAACCAGGCCCTATGGGCAAATCCACAATAAGAGAGTCGATGATTTCTTTTCTGGACTTGGGTAGTTTATGATCACAAAAACTTAATGCGGTCTCAATCAAATTACAGATAGAATCATAACTCTGTTCTTCCCGCAAAGGAGTGGCATAATGAATGGGCATGTGCTTCAACAAAAAAACGGCGGAGCCTTTTTTTAGCTCACAAATATCTCTCTCTATATAATCAATGATTTTACGTATCTCATTCCGATTAGCACCGGATAGAGAAAGCACCTTATCGTAACCGGAATCACATGAACACAACCACAAAAACAAGCAATAAAAGAAATATCTATGCATGAAAAACTCATAAATAAGGAGAGACTGAAAAAATGGAACTTCAATCCTTTTTTAACTAACCATAAACATCATATAAATATGAGGTTTCTTTGCCCAAAATATTATTAATTAACGGAGAGTTTTTACAAGTAACTACTATTGCCCACCAAGTTCCACCTCTCCTCTTATTCGCAACACTTCAAAACCATCTACACTATTACAATATACTTTAGCACTCTTAACAAACCTGCCCGGAAATTTGGCATCATAACTAACTTCAATTTCACCGGAATCTCCAGGATTAACAGGTTGCCTGGGCCAATCCACATCTGTGCAACCACAACTGGCTTGCACATCATAAATCACCAATGGATAATCACCTGTATTTTCAAAAGGGAAAGTGCCAATTCTTGGCACTCCTCGTTCCAACACCCCAAAATCCAAATCAACTGCTCCAAACTCGACTTTTGTAACCTTTATCTCTGAAGCCGAAAGAGAAAAATTGGAATAAGCCAACCACCCCAATGACATGACACATGACACTGCAATTAATATTGTAATTTTTATATTCATTTCTATTAGCTTTTTTTAGAGAGAAAGTATGATTGATATTAAACAGGCACTTCACTAATTTAGCGCCTAAAACACAACAGGTAGAAAAAGGATTATAGTTGCTCCAACAATAATATTTCAAAAAACACACGCTCTACCCTATCTATTAACGACACTCTAATATCTTTTTCTTATATTCATTAAGGACTTCCGGATTCAAAATCGGATTACCATATTGAACAATTCGATTACTTTTATCCACCATAAAAGTTCTGAGATTCCTATCCGGCGTTAAAAGTGCATTATGCCGTTCAAAATTATAACTATCATCCCACAAAACCACACCAGAGGCTCTAATTATAGGCTCAAAATGAAACATAAAAAAATGCAGAATCCTTCCTACTTACGTTTAATACAAAAACGACTTGTTGCGTGTTGGGAATTATCAGACTATTAAAAACACTATCTAGCGCATTTAAATGATTAACTATACACTTAACACAATCACCATCTACTATTGAAATAATCTTACTCCTATTGGCAGATTCTCTTAGAAAGGAATCAATAGGATTTAATTTCCCAACTTCGAGTTGCTTCAAGCTAACGGGGAATGAAATCGTCTTCATAAGTAGAGTATCTGCATAACTTTACTGACCATGCCCCTTCGTCACAAAATTACAGGATGTAAATGTCACAAAAAGCAGAAAAACAACCACACACCCAATACTCTTTATTAATTTCATTTATAATTTTTTTTACTTTTCACTAACCAATTAAAAAAGGTAAACACACACATTACGTTTATAGCTTACCAGTATTCAAACTAAAGTAACCCAATTGATTTGGCCGATCATGGAAATAAGTAATTACTCGATCGTTCTCATCATCCACACAAAAAAAGTCAAATTTATGACCTGTCTCCAAGGTCTGTTTGTAATTCCCTTTCAAATCAAAAAGCAAAAACTTAGTTGGCATATTTCCCCTTGGTCTTTTAAATTCATCATAAACGAAACGAATATCTCCTACATAACCGGCAATTATATATTCATTAATAAAATCAACATCGCTAAAATAAGAATTCCATTTCTCGTCACTCTCTTTCCACCCCGGACCATAAACATTACAAATAAGATCACCTTCAAAATTGCAAATTGTTATCAGATCACAATTGCAACAACTATTTACATATATACTATCTTTTTGTGATACTGCAAAACTTGATAATGACATTTTCCTATTTGACGTAACAGGATGTTCATAGCCAAATTTGACCATTTCATCTTTATTCAGATTGTATTTAGCCATAACCGACTTAAAACTATTATGATTTATTATCTCACTCACTTTCCCTAACGCAATGCTATCATTTACAAACCTGAATCTATTGAAATACAAATCAGTTCTCCCTCCTGTTATTTTTTTCGGCTTATAATTAGGATTTCTTAATATACTGTCTATTGAAAACTCTAGCATTACATTTTTCTTTCCATGATCAATCATTCGAAAAACTCTTTTTTCACTGTCAGAATCAACCAACCCGTACCACAAAATTTCACCAGGCCCCTTACCTTTTATTCCAGTACTTGCTAAATATTTAAACGTATTTTTATCAAACAAATGAATTCCTCTATCAACGCTTTCTATATCTATAACTAAGAGTACGTCATCAACGATATACAAATCAGACCAACCAAAAAGAACTTCGGTCTCTATATCATGAATCTGCTCCTGGATATTCAGAATCCGTTCTCGTTTGTTCTGAAATTTTTCACTCTCTGATTCGCGCCCCCAATTACAGCTCCACACACTAAAAACAATAATCAGTAACATAAGCTCTTTAAAGATCTTCTGTAATTCCATTTTCCTTATTTTTACCAAATTTCTACTTAAAGCAACGATCAATTATTATTGATTCTTGTTCCATTTTTAATTGGGCTGTAGACACTTATTACGATCCACAGCCTAATTATAGTTCTATTATTTCTTAATAACCTCTACGATCACCCCAATTATGTTCTGCATATTGAGGATAATCTTTGTAGCAATGACAACCTCCAAAACCGCCAATACATCCATTTGGACAATCAGGATTAATTTCGCCGCCTCCTAGGGCTAAAAATTCAATATTACCTAACCTGGACAAGCCAGAAAAGTAAAAAGTATCAAGTACAAAGTATCAAGATGATTTACTGCTCGCCAAAAAATTTTGCCAATAAATACACCAATATCACACGTAAGACCCTAATAAAACATTGACATTACCCTCCGTTTTATTAATCTGAACATTCACAAATAAATTAACTATGCTTTTTCAGCACTAGCCTGAAAAGCCTCTACGAGGAATGTCACCTTTAGCTGAATATTTCAACAGCATAAACAACAATCAATCTGAACAACATGTTGGTAAAAATTACTCTCTAAACACCTATGACAATCCTTCTCTCAAAACAACGTACCAGAACTTGAAATTACCTATTAAACATTATCGGAATAACCATTTTCCATGGCACACTTTATCAAGCAAACACTTCCAAAAATAAAACATTCACTGACTACTACAATCACTTACTTACCCACCTCTCCTCTTATATGCAGCTCCTTAAACACCTTCTCTATATTACAAAACACCATAACACTCTTACTAAATCGCCCGGAGTATTTAGCATCGAAAATAACCTTTATCTTTCCAGAATCATCTGATTTAATAGGCAACTTAGGCCACTCAACACTGACACAACCACAACTAGTTTGCACATCATAAATAACCAAGGGGTAATTCCCGCTATTTTTAAAGAAAAAAGACCCAACTTTTGGTACTCCCTGTTCCAAAACACCTAAATCCAATTCAAGAAATTGAAACTCAACTTTTGTAAGCTTTATCTCAGGGACCGTAGGATAGACGTTGGAGTAAACTACCCACCCCAACGATATAACACATGATACAACGATAACTATTGCAATTTTTATTCTCATTTTTCCTTTTCTATTAGCAATCAAAAACACTATTTAATTGAATCAAATACATTATGCTGAAGCTTCAGCACTTTTCTACTACACAAAGCCACACTACTGGAATATATTTTTCTTAACTCAACTACTAATAACAGATTTAATTACAACTACAACTTTCGTTAGCAAATGATCCAACCATCCATCATGTTAGCATTAGCCCCTTTGAACATTAAGCATGCACTTTACTAATTTGGTTCCACAAAGGCAACGGATACAAAGAATGAATTGTCAAATAATAACAATTCCTAAACTACGGTTTCTACTAACACTATTAAGAACACCCTATTATCTATTTTTTATATTCATTAATGACTTTCAGATTCAAAATAGAGTTACCATACTGAACAATTCGATTGTTTTTATCCACCATAATGTTCTTATAATTTCTATCCGGCGTTAAAAGTGCATTATACCATTCAAAATTACAACTAGTAATCTACTCCAAAAACCTGTACTTAAGTAGCCTTTAGAAATTTTGACATTTAATTTACAGTTAGTTATAAATTGAAAAATTTTCTAAATCCACTTTTCTGAGTGGACTCACCTGTAGTATAATTAAAGAATGCTCTACAATATTTTCAAATCGAGAACTTACTATATGCGGTTTCCTCATCTCGAACTGTCTCATGTTTTTTCTGTTTGAACGAAATGGATTTTGGTTATTTTAGAAATAGCAAAACAACCGTAATACTTTTCATATATCCGCATTATAATTGTTACCCATATGGGCAACAATTAATGTTAGTAACTCATCTTACAAACTTCAATATTTTTTACACACCTCTGTTATCCACTTGAAATCTACGCATTGAAACACATACAAATATCACACCGCTACTTTATGTTCATTTTTATGAACACTTACATCAAAAGCTAAGCCTGTTATGTTTTATATTCACTTTTTCTCAAATCATAAACTGCAAATTTTATGATACAATTTTGTCATTTCGACATTTGAGTATGGAGCTCCAATTAGTTTAATTTTATTATCTTGATCAATTAAAATTCCACTGTTAATAATCCACTTAGGAATGTTTCTATTGCGATAATTGTATATATACTTTGGATCAGTTACTGTATAATACCGATCTTTAAAATCGTCACCAACTGTCACTTCTTTTAAGAAATCTTCATAGCTCTCTGCATTAATAATAAAAAGCAGGGTCGAATTATCGTTAATATTCATAGAATCCATCTTATTTTGCCATTCCTTAAATTTTGGATAGCAAGGTTGGCAACCTTTTTTAAGATTTACCACTGAAATATATTTGAATCTCCTTCTAAAATCTTCATATGACAAAAAACGATCACCCTGTCTTATATTCATAATCATACTAAGATCTAAACTTTTGTTTATCGTATCAATTATCTCCCTTTCTTTGGGTGATGAATACGAACAAGAAAAGAGAGTTACAAGAAAAGCTAATATAAAAATACGATTTACTTTCATTGATTTTATTTATTACTACCAGATGAATTAAACAACAACACCACTTAATTAGAAATCAATCACCATGTTAAACACTTGTTAAAAAGTCATTTATTTTACAAAAGTTACTACTAACAAATAGACCCTCCTTAAGACTATGAAGAAAAAAGATTTTTCAAAAACTAAGTATTAGACTTAAGCAAAAGAATTGACTGTACGCAAACTCACAACAACACTACGATTCTAACATAATATACCCAAATGGATTTTCCCTATTTTCAAAAAACATTACCACTCTTCCATTTTCTTCATCTACTACGAATGAGCTAAACTGCTGGCCAACAACAATAGTCTTTGTATAATGCCCGTTTGAATTAAAAATTAATAATTTAGAAGGATAATTAACTCGCAAACCATACTCCTCACTCATATCCTTTGCATTACCTCCAAGATACGAAGCAATAAAACCACCTTTGTATGATTGTACGCCGTCATAGTACTTTTGACGAATAGTCTTTTCAACACCCCAGTTTGGACCATAAATATTGCAAATTAAATCACCATTAAAATCACATACTGTAATTAGGTCTACTCTATTATATACTCTAATAAACCTACCATTTTTTTTATCTACACAAAAAGATGAATATGTTCTTTTTTTATTAATACCTTCATGCTCATAACCGTATTCACTAACTTTGTTTGTGGTTAAATCTAATTTTGCAAAACGCATTTCTGCAGACGAAACACTAAGTGGCTTAACAGCCAATCCAAGCGCAGTAACATTATTAATAATTTCCATTTTATCCATGAAAAGATCATTACTAAAAGGAATTTTTACTGTTGGCAAAAAATTATTGTTTTTAACAATACTATCAAGAGGAAATAACCAGCTTACCTGCTTTCCATAGTCTTGAACCCAAAAACCTGAATGATCCAAATTTACATTACTGGCACCTAACCTGGTTATTTCACCAGGCCCTTTTCCAAGAGCACCACAACTTCTGTAATATTGAAAGTTATTTTTATTGAATAAATGAATTACATTCCCAATATTTGTTTTAAAATCATTAAAAACGAAAAAACTATCTACTATACAAAAATTACCAAAGCCAAGAATTTGTTTAATATCAATATCAACTATTTTACTTTCAAAATTTACACTTACATTCCGATCTTCCTTAAATTTTATAGACTTACCAGTATTGCCATCTTGACAACTTATTAATAACAATATTCCAATACAAAAAAATAAAAATTTCATATTTTTCTATTCTTTAATTTAAATTTAAGTATTTACAATTTCATGAGAAAACTTCCCCTATTAAAAAATAGGGGAATATAACATTACCAGAAATCTAGCGACGACCAGCATCTTCCAAATTCCACCATCCCCTACAATAGCATCTTCCAGAAGTCACCAAACAACCATTAGGACAAAAGCCACCACCTTCAAATTGCGCCTGTGCCATAACAGCAATATCTTCCAAAGCTACATTGCCAGATGAATCTGATCCACTCCTTTGTACACTAACTAAAACAGCTACTGCAAAGGTTAATCCAGCAACTACTCTAAAAATTCTCTTTTTCATTGTACTAATTTTAAAAATTAAACATCTATTTACTTACTTATGCATAAGTTCAATTCTCAATAAGAGCCCCTCCAATCCATCAAACAACTACACTTAAAACCACTTCACCTCATCGTCCCACTTAATGAAGATCCTCTCGTCATTTTTATAATTTCCCGGCCGGATAAGTCGCAACAGGGCGCCACCCGGTACCTGTTCAAATTTTAGCGGCTCATCTTCATATTTATCTTCACCAATCCACTTCCACTCCTTATTATTCCAGTAATAGAGCTGATAAACCTCTCCTTTTATAAACCCTCCCGGCAGATACGCTTCCTTTACTGAACCAATCACCACCTCCCCCAACGAATTCAAATCAGGATTTATTTGACATAACTCTCCTTGTTTATCTAACCACACCGATGCATGCACCGGACTAACATTGCCGTTCCGGTAATGTACCGGCAGATAAACCACGCGCGGAATCATATCGGTAAAGCGAAACTCCGCTCTATGCTTTATACCCCACCACACCGGCTGCCACATCCCATAGTTAAAAACAGCCATATATGCCAACGTATCCTCACATTGTGGTATCGGCAACAAAATATCCTTAACTGGCGCATGATCTTTGGAGGCATCCACGTAATACACATCCCTAAACACTTCAGGAATCGCATGTATATCATTCACCTTCATGACCAGGAACTGTTCCTGAATGGCATAGGTTTTACGTCACATCTTCCCCGCTGCCCGTCCCTTTTTCGCAACCTCCTCAGGTTCTTTTCTAAATATTGGACGATTTTTATTAATCCCAACAAAATCAAGGATTACAGGACTATATGGACCTTGTCAAATTTCAATTCTAGTAAACATTTTGGTTTTTAAACAATTACATCTACTTAAAAAACTAGAAATTACCAGTCTAATATCTAAATTAATTAGAAAAGAGGTATTAACTTGATTAAACTCCACTCTTTATGGATTTATCAATCAATAACAATAACTTTGGAATAAACGATTCAGTCCAATATCATTATTCTTATTCCTAAAATACATCACCTCAATGAATTTATACATATCATTTACCATACACATACTCACTAATACTGTTGGCAAAAAATCAGATATACTACCCAACCATATATTTTCTTTATTCATCAACCCATCTATAAACACCCTCCTCTTATTCAGACTAAAACACACCAGTCCTCATGGCTATTTCTCTTTGATAAAGCTTTGTAAGTTCTTCGTTAAATAATGGATTTCCCACAAGTATTATTTCATTATTTTCGTCAAGTAGAAAAGTTTGAATATTCCGATTTCCTAGCAAATCGTTTTTTAATACAAATGAATTATTACAATCCAGATAGTATGTTATTTCAAGACCATTCATATCTAAATAATACTCTAATCCAACTATTTCAGAGACATGAATTATAAAAATAATATTGTCATGAAATTTTTCAGCCAATAGTTTCATTTCATCTAAACAATCAGGACAGTCACCATTAACACATGAAATAATTTTCACTCTACCACTCAAATCTGATTTAGAGTGACGATAGATATCTTTTGGAAAAAAGATCTTCTTTCCGAAATTATCTTTAATACACTCCGTAGATTTTTCCAAACCACATGACATTAGCAATAACAGCATTATCAATGAAATCCAATTTACCATGGCAACTAATTTAAAACCAGTTCAACCACCTTATACACGCCTTCATCAAAAGCTATACCATATAACTTCCCATGTTTATCACATGTAATTCTCAACAACGGCATCTCCAAATCATATTTAGCTAATCCTTTTCCAGAAAAATCAAACTCATACAATATTTTTGGTACTGAAGATGACTTTCGCGATAGAGCGTCTTTTCTTTCCAAATTAGAATGCAATAAATAAAAACACTGATTACCAATAGCTAAATCCATAAATCCACCTATATTATCCTTTTTCCATTGCAACTTATCACCCTTAATATCATAAGATGGATTTGACAACAATAATTGGCACTTCTGTTCAGGTCTATTATCATTAATTTTATAAAGACTTACGTATGGAAAATCAAAGGCCGCATATGCAATATATTTACCCTCCTCATCTACCCGTAAAGATCCCTGAAAAACTTCACTGAAATTAGATACACTCTCATTAACTATATCGTTTAAACTTCCAAAATATCTGCAACTTTTCCTTAATGGATCAATACAACAAAACAACCCATCCATCATTTTTCCATTTGCTAATATTTTACTACCATCTAGCTCAATAGCTTTATTAATATGATCCCCAAAACCTTTCCAATTATCTATCTTTTCAGGAACAATAATTGAATCTTTCAAATTTATTCGATATTTAAAATGTTTTTTTAAATTAAGATCAAATATGCCAATACATCCATTTCGAAAATCAAGATTAGAAGGCGTGAGTATATCAGCTGGTCCATAACCTTTTGCAGCCCCACTAAACAAAAACCTTCCATCTTTTTTAAAAACCATCAAAATAAAATCAGAAGATAGTGGGTCACAAATTACAATTGTTGAATCCAGAACAATAAAATCACCTGGAATTTTTACTGGAATATCCTCAACAACAACATTACATTTTCCAACTCCTATCTTACCAAAATCAATATCATTATTTTTACAATTAACACAACTAACACTTAAAAACAGTATAAAAATAAATGCAACTACATGAACCTTTTTCATCATTTTACCTATTATATATAATAGGTTAGATCAACAGACCTAACCACCCATTATTTTTACTTATATCTTCTCCGCATATGAACACAACATCCCATTTTTAGATCGACAAGTTACATTTTCCCACACCCCCTTACAATCACTCGGCATTCCCTCTCCTCTTGCCACCGCAACAGCTCTAACATTTTCCAACAACAGAGAAGAAGACTCTTCTATTTTATTCATCTGAACATTTACAACCAGTGCAGTCAACAAAGCAACAGCACCCAATCCTCGAAAAATTCTCTTTTTCATTGTACTAATTTTAAAAATTAAACATCTATTTAATTACTTATGCATAAGTTCAATTCTCAATAAGAGCCCTTCCAATCCATCAAACAACTACACTTAAAACCACTTCACCTCATCGCCCCCCTTAATAAAGATCCTCTCGTCATCTTTATAATTTCCCGGCCGGATAAGTCGCAATAAAACGCCACCCGGTACTCTTTCAAATTTCAATGTCCCACCTACACATTTATCTTCAGAAAACCACTTCCAATCCTCATTATTCCAGTAATAGAGCTGATAAACCTCTCCTTTTATAAGCCCACCTGGCAGATAAGCTTCCTTTACAGAATCCACCACCACCTCTTCCAAACAATTCAAATCAGGTTTCAATGAATGCAACTCCCCTTGCTCATCTAACCATACCGGAGCATGCATCGGGCTAACACTGCCGTTCCGGTAATTTACCGGCAGATAAACCACGCGCGGAATCATATCGGTAAAGCGAAACACCTCTCCACACTTAGTGCCCCACCACACCGGCTGCCATTCGCCATAATTAAACACAGCCATATAAGCCAACGTATCCTCACAATTAGGCATCGGCAACAAAATATCCTTAACCGGCGCATGATCTTTGGAGGCATCCACGTAATGCACATCCCGAAACACTTCAGGAATCGCATGTATATCCCTCACCTTCATGGCCAGGCACTGTTCCTGAATGGCATAGGTTTTTCGCCAAATCTTCCCCGCTGCCCGTCCCTTTTTCTCAACCTTTTCATAAAGCGGGAAATAGGGCGATGCATTCCCGGAAGAATCCAACACCGCAGTTTCCCCGTGTGCTCCATTTCTGTTTCCCCATTTTATTGCACGATCGGTGGCAACCGGCACTCCAAAGGCCCGCATTAAGTAACATCGCAACGTGCAATAATCGTCACACGTCCCTATCTTATACTGCAACATTTCAGATATAGACTGATCAGGAGATAGTTGGTAGGCACACTCGCCATACTTAAACCAGGTAAACAAATCGTAGTCAATGGCATCATAGGCCTGATTAGGCCCCTGCAGATCTTTCAATACCTCCTCCAAGTAAGCAAACTCTTTGCGCACGATCTCCTGCCAGGATTCCAATTTTTCATTCCCCACCCGATAAGGTAACAACCATTCGCAGAATTGATTGAAGGTAAGATGCTTCGCCCAGGGCCGCTCCCAGGCCTTAAACGCATTATCGATGTGCCGGATTAAATAATCACTCTTCATTATTTGCAGATCAGGTTCACAAACAATCTCCTTGCTGTACCACCCACAACTATCTGCCTTTCTTTTAAATAACTCCGACTTACGCGGCTCATCAAAATCAGGATGAATCAACTTTCCATCCCCATCATACCATTCCACATACCGGGCCCTGCGACCTATCATATTTTCAATTAAAAAGCAGGCTGCTTTGTATTTCAACGAATCTCCCTCTGTAGCATAATGATCCAATACATCCACCAACTCACTACGGTTATCACCTGCAATCTCAAGAGCCACCTGAAGCTTATCCTCTTTCCCAGTTACGCAAGCCTGAAGACAACTGAAACACATCAGTAATCCACACCACTTAATGTTATTAATTCTCCTTGTTACCATCAATGGAAAGAAATTATCTATTTAATCTTTACAATGCTTTTTGTGTTTTTTCCGATGACTAAATTAAACAGAATTTCCTTACAAACATCACACCCCTCAATTTACTTAGGTAACATACTATTTTACCTGGGGAACATCCTTTTTTTCCAGATTTACGATCTCCATAATTGCTATTTTGTACCCTAAACAGCTATCTCAAACAGGTAATTTTGGAGTTAAAAAGTCAATTACAAATGAAACGAATATGAAAATTTAATTATCTATTTTTCACACAGGGAGGTGATTTTAAAAAAAAGAACGCTGGGTCTCAGTATCTATCATATAACAAACCTACAAAGTAACTCACTATCAGTGATTAGTATCTTTGTCTTGGATGCGGCTTGTTCAAGGTGTATTAGTTTGTTCTTAAGATATTCAAGAGTGTATTTTTCCAGATAGTGAGAAGCATCTCTTTCTTTTCTGATTTGAAGGTAACGGTAGGATCGGGTTGTACAGTCGTCAATAGGGGCAACGGCCATCTCTCACTCACCTTTTGTTAGAATGTCAAGACTTAAAGACTATGTATTTTAATCGGGACGTTGTCCCGGACCCTAGTTCCTTTTTGGCATCGCCCCAAAAAGGAACCAAAAAACTCTAGTCAAATAAACGCTTCCACCCGCCTCCTTGGTGAATTTTTGCTAACCCACTGGCCGGAATTCCCGCATTCATCTGCGTCGCGCCTGCGCCGGCCCGCTTATTTAACGGGCTCACACACTTCGGATCATCACGGTCCAGCTCGTCGATTGAATTTTTGCGTTATTCTGTTGATTTGTATTGGAGGTGTCAAAACTAGAGGTAGGATCCGGTTATATAGTCGTCAATAGGGGCAACGGCCACTTCTGACTATTATCTAAAATCTAACGATCTAATGAGTAAAATATCATTATTTAATCAGCAAATAATGACTATTACTCATTTCAGTTTCCTTTCGGTTTCTAAAAGCCAGCCATATGCTGATATTCTTCTTGTTGGCTAATTGGGTGGACCATAAATATTTTCCATAAGCACGGCGTACCCCTGTAAATTGATAGTCCACTTCGTCAATGCCGCTACGAGCCATAATGATAAGCGTATCGTTCAATGAAGCATGGTCCAACTGATGGTCGGGATTCCATTCGACAAGTAAGTTATCCCCGGCCCGTGAGACCTGCATCAATTGCGGCAAGGCAATAGGGCCATGACTAAGCAGTGCTGTTTGGTAATTAATGTCTAACAGGGGAAAGCTACCTTGGATACCATGTTTCAGGTTATACGATTGAGCCGCTTGAAAGGCCGAATGCCTGATAGCTTCCCGCGCAAAAGTGATACGGATTAAATCTTTGAAGGGCCTCAGGAAATTTAAAATCAACTGAAATTTCTGACGTTGGGCCAGCTGGGCTGGCGATTTCTTATCGTGGTATTGGCTGGGTTTGCTGCGGACATAGCTCCTTCCATACATCGAATAGACTACTACGGGCCCCAAGCTGCCGCTTTCTGCATCAAGAATGGTGTTTTTTAATCGTGCCATAGGATTAGGTTCTTTAATGATTGTGTAATAAAACGTGAATGGCTCTCCAAATAAACGGGCTATTAATCAATTTAATATCTCTCGATCTCTTTGATAAGGGAGTGCCTCTATAATCAACTGTCAATTAAAGTACAGGAAAAATAGGTTTATGTCAAGATAAAGTTTAAAAATCGTGAGTTTAGTGAGAGTCAGACTAAAGTTTATTTAAGGTTTAATTAAGCTTTGTTATATAGGCAATGGTTTATTAAACTTTTGTAAGGAATTGAGAAATAATTTGTTTTTATCCAATAGGCAAAGCTTTTAATAGTCTAGATATGTGCGTAATATAAATCAGTCTAATGTCTATCATATAACAAACTTGCAAAGCGTCTCACTGCCAGAGATTAGTGCTTTTGTCTTGAATGCAGCTTGTTCAAGGTGTATTAGTTTGTTCTTAAGATATTCAAGAGTGTATTTTTCCAGGTAGTGAGAATCATCTCTATCTTTTCTGATTTGAAGGTAACGGTAGGGTCGGGTTGAACAGCCGTCAATAGGGGCAACGGCCATTTCTGACTCACCTTTTGTTAGAATGTCAAGACTTGAAGATTCTGTATTTTAATCGGGACGTTGTCCCAAACCCTACTTCATTTTTGGCATTACCCCAAAAACGAAGCAAAAAACGCTAGTCAATTACTCACAGATTGTTAATTCTGGTGTTCGCGATTTAGCTTCGCTGATTTTCAATTCCGCTTCGTTCCAATTAAACGCTTCCGCCCACCTCCTTGATGAATTTTTGCTAACCCACATGCCGGAATTCCCGCATTCATCTTCGTCGCGCCTACGCCGGCCCGCTTATTTTACCCCTCCTTATAATAATAACCTTGGGGTAATGCCGATAGATGCTGGACGTAAGGACAGTCCCGTAAAACGGGGATTAAAGGCCAATTAAAAGCGAAGCACATTAAGTGGTCATTTTAATCACTAATCGGTATGACGGCCTTCCCGCTTCCCAACATCATGGTCTTTTTCGTATTTTTTGAGTAAATGCAAGCTTGTTATATGATAAACACCAGAATAATTAACATTACCCTCACTTTAAACCATCAACAACCTTGCCTATTGGACATATATCCACTGTCATTCTATTACTTCCAAGAGTTTAACGAACTATTAATTCAATAATAATCTATCAACTCTCATGGCTATAAAATTTTTCCAATTCTGTTCCATCGAATACCCTGCCATCCGGATTCATCCTCTTTCTGACTCCATCCCAACATAAAAACCCTGCCAATGATATGATCTTGCGGCACAAACCCCCAATTGCGGCTATCCATGGAATTTGGCCGATTATCTCCCATAACAAAATAATAATCTTGCCTGAACGTATAATCTTGCCTGAAATCCCCATTGATAAAAACCGAATCATTGCGACAGACCAACCCATTCCCTTCATACACCTCTATTACTCGACGATAAAACGGAATTGATGCTTCATTCAACGACACCGTATGCCCTTTTGCCGGAATCAGAACCGGCCCATAATTATCAGGTGATCTTCTTATCCGGGCACCATCATCAAAAGGGAAAGAATTAACAAATACCCGGTTATCAATTCGTCTTTTGATGCTATCCACCTCAAGATTGGCAACCAGGGAATCAACTTCCTGATCTGATAAAACAACCACCCAATGCTGATCTTCATTCCAATAATCTTCCACCAGGAAATTACTCTCCACCAGACACTTTTCTACCTTCCATTTGTTCCCATACACATTATACAACACCCTTCTTCGGGCAGGTGTAGGTTGTAACTGATTATTTATAAATACATCTCCGTCTTTTACTGAAAGACTATCGCCTGGAAGCCCCACACAGCGCTTAACATAGGGGATCCGGCATTGCATTGGCAAACAGGCAACCTCTCCGTAATCTGCTATTATTTCAGGTTCATTCTGGTGGGTATGCCAACGAATAATTTCATGGTAATTAAGTTTTGGATCAGAAACAAAAACAGTATCTCCTTCCGGAAAATTAAACACAATCACATCTTGCCTTTCAATGTCTGATATACCTTTTACCCTAAATGTTTTATTTCCCCAATTCAACCTTGCGCCCAACGACATTTTTTCGGCCACAATCCAATCGCCCGGAACAATGGTGTTTTTCATTGAATTTGAGGGAACATAATACATACCTATACAAAAATGCTTTATCAGTATAAACAACACATATCCGATAATTAGCAGATTAAATCCATAAGACAAAACTGTCTTTAAATACTTACTTATCTTTCCTGTCATTACTTAAATCATTACTCTTCCCTATGGTTTAAATTGCCATCCAGGATCTTTTGCATCTCGTCTTTTATTTGTTGAATGGCGGTTGATTGCACTTTAATTTTTTTCTCCATCAATTCCCTGGCAGTTTGAATAGCCTTTTCCTTTTGACCGCTTTCAACGTACATTTTGGCCAGTAAATATTTCGGATAGAACTTATGCGGCACCATATAAAAGGCCGCCAGATAAGCCTTTTCAGCCTTTTCATATTCTTTCAATGCCTTATAACTCTCACCTAAAGCAGTATAAAGAATGGGATCACTTCGATAGCCCTTAGCCTTTTCCAACACCTCTTTCGCTCTCTCCCAATCTTTATCCATCACCAGGCATTTGCCATACACCTGTAAAAGCAACCCGTTTTTGGGTAAATGAATTAGCGCCTTTTGATATTCCTCATCTGCATCATCATAAATCTGGTATTGATAGAGATCACTCCCCTCTTGCCAATATTTATACCCCAAATAATTATCATGCATGGATTGCAACAATACCGGCGCGATAGTCAAAAGAACCAATGCCAAAATTTTGACAGATAATAATCCAAATTTACCTGGCTCCTTTTTAAGCACTGGTTGTCGATCCGGCGCATGCCCACTGGCAATTAAGGCAACCAACAAAATTAACTGCATCATAATGGGTGCAACATCCAATGGATATGAAAAAAGACCAAAGACTAAAATAGAAATTAAACTTCCACGCAGTATCGTATTGACATGCCAAGAATCAGCATTATACTGCAAAAAACCAATATGTGATTTTGCCAATATTTGTTGAGACCTTTTTCGAAACAGAAAAACAACAAGAAATAGAATTAACAACACACCTATTAATCCATATTCAACTCCCATCCGTATCAGTTCATTAAACGGAGCATCCGGCATGCCAGCAACCATTTCTTGTTCCGGCGTGCCCATTCCATTTCTAAACCATTCTGCCTGATAAGAACCAAAGTTCAACTCAAAACCTCCCGGTCCCCATCCCATTAACGGCCTGTCTTTTATCATCTCCACAGACACCTGCCACATGAGCAATCTTCCATCAGCCGATCCTTGCTTCAACTTATACAAAGCCAATCCGGCACTAACGAACAGTGTAAACACCACAACCAATAAAATCGCTTTGGAAATCCCTGATTTAAACTCTATACGTTTCACAAAAACCACCCACTTATTACTCAACACATGCCGAACAACCACCTCTCTAAAATGCCAGACAACAAACAAACAACCTGCCATTCCTCCCAACCAGGCCGCCCGGGACCGTGCAGCAGGCAATACCAGCAAAAGCACCACTAATGACAACCAGCTTAAATAGTAAAGTACACAACTGACATCCACCTTTCTGACAAACGCAGAAAACCACTTTTCCCTCCCCCCAGGTTCTCCTTTTAATAAATCATGACACTGAAACAATTCAGCCCGCTTATTATTTTTTGATCCTTTCACTCCCAGTATAACACCAATAGCCAACGGCAGACCACTAACCAGGAAACCCGAGAAAGGACCCGGATTATGAAAAGAACCTGTAATAAGAAACCCGGAATGATTGGAAGGAATGAATCCATATAATTGGCAAAGGCCTAAAAAAGCCTGTACATCAACCACAATAAGATAGAGCATTACAATTCCCACAAGATTATTCTTATTTAGATGGAGACGATAAAAACAATAGAGTATAAAACATGTGACAACGGGAAGAAAATAAAAGCCATAATCAACAGTATCTTGTTTTAATACTCCTCGTACTCCTACCCATACAATAACCAGGAAAGCTGCAATATCAACTAACACAATTCCTTTTTCTTTTCTCTTTCTGAAAAGAAACTGAAACCCAAGTATTATTGACACCAACACACCAACAACACTTACTCCCAACCATTTTCCGGAGACAAGACCATTCATCAGGGTTTCTCCTCCAACAAATGTCACTGCAAAGGAGAGCACCACTATCAACAACAGAAATAAGTTACTTATTAACTTTCCATTCATCTGTTTAAATTTAGATAAGAGATTGATAGATATGAGATAATAGATTGCAAACACTGAGACACAGAGTTTTTTTGTTTTAATCATCCGCCTGTGTATCAAATTTCCTAATCATGAGTATTTTATCTGTTTCAACTTAGACAAGAGATGATAAACGACAAATGCGGCAACACTGAAGCGCAGAGTGTTTCACTTTCATCATCTTCCAGTGTGTACATTAACTCTGCATATATATTTATTATTAATGGCCAGATAATTTGAATGATCAATCTGACTGCTTCTTGACTTACCGTTTTTATTACTCACAAGAACACGTCATCACCACCATGAAAATAAACAAGCATTGAATAACACAAACCAGACCTGAACCTACTAACATCAAAGCGGGGTTGCCAAAAGTTCAAAAGCATCTTTTATCCGTTTAATTCCCTCTTTAGAAGCCGGCAAAACGAGATCATGAGAAACTATAACAGATGGAATTTTATTTCCCTTTATTTCCTGCAAACAAAATATATTAACGAGGTAACTTTTGTGACATCTGACAAAACCATATTCATTTAGATCAGCTTCCATTCTTTTTAAGGTATCGGTCATCAAAATTTCAACGCCATTGTCTAAACGAACCACCACATAGTTGTTATTTGCTTTTACATAGAGCACATCACTCAATTCTACAACTCGAATACTATTGGGTGTTTTAAGAGCAACTTTAGGTTGTTTCTCAAGATTTAAGATTTTCATGGTTAAATAATCTGGGTTAATAATATTATGACATAATTACAAATACAAAGCATAAATAAACGTTTTAATACCAAGTAAAAAAATGACTTTACTCAATATTCAACAATATATTTTTTCAATTCTATGTACACGCCACAATTCTAAACAAACTCAAACTTCTTCAGCCAACACATTTCGACTTTAAGAAACCGTAAAATATATTCCAATCCCCTTTACAGCGCACCCACAACATTTCATTTCACAAACTCATCTTACCAATCTTTAATATTACTTTAAACACCCTGCAATAACCACTCTCTCCCTCTTTACATATCACCTGTCGGAAACTAACTTATCAGAACTAAAAAAATTCGCTATGACACATACAGACACATCAGACCGCGTAAAGAAGGTAGTTGCGCAAGTGTTGAAGATGGAAGAAACAGAAATTAAAGAGGATGCCAACTTCATTTTTGACCTGGGGGCTGATTCAATGCAAAGCCTGCAGCTGGTAGCCGCTTTTGAAGAAGAATTTGACATTGAGATGGAACAGGACAAAGCGCTGGAAGTACAGAGCATTAAAGAGGCAGTAACTTTTATAGAAAGCTACCTTTCCTGAATTAAAACTTATCAGCTCTTCTTTAACCAAGTAACCACATCTGAATCGTTGCCATGAATACCAGATCCGTCATTCATCAATTCAATCTGAACAAATTATTCTATCCGGAATCCATTGCCATCGTTGGAGCGACCAATACACCGGGGACCGTCCCCTACGACATGGTAAAAAATATCATCAAAGCCCCCTTCAGAGGAACCGTTTATCCGGTCAGCCCCCGTGAAAAGTCCATAATAAAGATCAGATGCTATAAGTACGTGATTGATATTAAAGAATCTGTAGACCTGGCCATCATCGTATTTCCAGGCGCCGTCTGCCACATGGCTCTGGAACAGTGTGGTCAAAAAGGCATCAAAGCCGTTGTCATCATTTCGGCCGGCTTCAGGGAGATTGGTCCCAAGGGATTAGAGCGCGAGAACCGGCTAATCGCTATTGCGAAAAAATACGACATATCATTCATTGGTCCCAATTGCCTGGGCATTATCAATACCGACTCCCGGGTAAAACTAAATGCCTCATTTGCCCGAAAGATGCCCGAAGAAGGCACTATCGGCTTCCTGTCCCAAAGCGGGGCATTGTGCACAGCCGTATTGGATTATGCTCAAGCCCACCACATTGGTTTTTCAAAATTCATCAGTATAGGCAACAAAACAGACATCAACGAAACGGACCTGCTCTATTACCTGATGGAGGACGAAAAAACAAAAGTCATCCTGCTCTACCTGGAAGAAGTAACTAACGGCCAGGCTTTACTCCATGCCGCACAGGAGGTGATTCTAAAAAGTCATAAACCCATTCTGGCCATCAAGGCCGGACGAACTAACGCCGGTGCTGCAGCAGCAGCTTCCCACACAGGCTCACTTGCCGGCAGCGATGAAATCTGTGACGCCGCTTTTAAACAAACAGGCATCATCCGGTGCGATAACATTGAAGAGCTATTTAACCGGGCCATGGCCTTTGCCTATCAACCCGCCCCCATCACAAACAAGGTGGCCATTATCACCAATGCTGGCGGGCCTGGCGTACTTGCTACCGATGCCACTATTAAGAATAGCCTGCAATTAGCCCGGTTTTCTGACAAAACAACTACGACACTCAAAAAGCAGCTACCCACTACTGCTAATATTCATAATCCTGTTGATATGATTGGCGATGCAAAAGTTGACAGATACAGCTCTACCATAACAGCAACACTTGAGGACAAAGAAGTGGCCGCGGCATTTATCATTCTCACCCCACAGTCCATGACTGATATCGAAGCCATTGCCCACGAAATAGTAAACCAGTCAGCAAACTATCAAAAACCGGTCTACACCTCTTTTATGGGGGAAGCTGATGTAGCTGCAGGCATTAACATTCTCCACCATAATCAAATCCCCCACTACCGCATCCCGGAATCAATGGCGGATGCACTCAAACACGTATATGATTTCCAACAATACCTGAACGGTAATCACTCTATGCCTGCCCCCTTATCAAATATCCGTATTAATAAAGCACAAGCGCTTCTAACCAAAGCCACTCAAAACAATCGCCATTTTTTACCACAGAACGAAGCCGCAGAGATACTGGCTGCATACGACTTACTTTCTCCGCCTCAACAATTAGCAAAATCAAAGAAGGAAGCCATCTATCTGGCCAATCAGATAGGCTATCCGGTGGTTCTGAAAGTTATGTCTGATGATATTTTCCATAAACACGATGTTAATGGGGTTCAGCTTAATCTCCAAAATAACAGAACAGTGGCCACTGCCTACGATTTAATCCTTCAAAACGTCGAGACAAAACAACCAAACGCACGAATTAATGGCATACTGGTGACAAAAATGATTCAACAAGGAACCGAGGTAATCATTGGTATGAAACGCGATCCCTCGTTTGGCCCGGTAGTCATGTTTGGACTGGGAGGAATATTCGTTGAGATATACCGGGATGTCAGCTTCAGAGTCGCCCCGCTGACCAATGAAGATGCCGCATCAATGATTACTCAGTTAAAAGCTGCGCCGCTTTTATCAGGCTTCAGAGGTCGGCCACGCGCTGACATTGAAAGTCTGAAAGATTGCCTTTTACGCATCAGCGCATTAACCATCGAGTGTCCTCAAATAGAGGAACTGGAGATCAATCCATTGATTGTTCATCCGCAAGGCTGCATTGTCGCCGATGCTAAAATTATACTTCAAACCAAACCTCAATAGCTATTAAAAACTGTTTAAAACAAGATCACCATGAGCCAACGCAACCTAACCCCTCAAGAGATTGAAATCCTCCAAAAACAAGGATGCCGAGCGACTGATTGGCAACAAATAAACGTTCCTCAACAGTTCAATCCCTCCTTTTTATACCATGTCATATTTGAAGGAAACATCCGGCTCGAAGATACCTATCATCACAATGCTAACCACCTCCACGCCCCCTGCATCGTCAACAGCAGAATACGCAACTGCCGGATAGGGAAAAACACCCGCATCACCAACATAAACCTTCTGGCTAATTACAGAATTGGTAATAACACTGTACTTGAAAACATCGCCTGCATAGAAACAACCGGACCTACAACCTTTGGAAATGGTACCCGGATAAACATCCTAAACGAAACCGGCGGCCGGTCAATCCCAATCTTCAATGAGCTTTCAGCCCAACTGGCATGGTTAATGGTTAGCTGCCGCCACCACCAACAATTCATTTCTGCCACAAATGAAATAATAAGCAACTATACCAAGACATGTAAATCTGAAATTGGAAAGATTGGTAATCATGTAACAATCCGGCATGGTGGAGTAATAAAAAATGTAACCATTGGCGACTATGCCATTCTTGATGGAATAACCAAACTGGAAGAAGGAACTATTTGTAGCGATAAAGAAGATCCATCTATTATTGGCACAAACGTGATTGCCCGTGATTTTATTATTCTGGAAGGATCTGCTATCACCGACGGCGTTATCCTAGACAAATGCTTTGTGGGACAAGGCGTCCAACTGGGAAAACAATTTTCGGCCGAACACAGTGTCTTTTTTGCCAACTCACAATGCTTCCATGGAGAAGCAGTGAGTGCTTTTGTCGGTCCCTACACCGTGTCACATCATAAATCGACCCTGTTAATTGGTGGCCTTTATTCCTTCTTCAATGACGGTAGCGGCACCAATCAAAGTAACCACATGTACAAATTGGGCCCCATGCATCAGGGCATCCTGGAACGCGGCTCCAAGACCGGCTCCTTTTCTTACCTACTATGGCCATCCAAAATCGGGCCTTTTTCAGTAGTGATGGGGAAACACAACAACAATATAGACACCGGCGATTTTCCGTTTTCCTATATCACCGAAGAAAATGGAAAAAGCATCCTTACCCCGGCAATGAACCTCTTTACCGTTGGCACCAGGCGTGATACACAGAAATGGCCGGATCGCGACAGACGGAAAGCAGCCACCACACTGGACTTTATCCGCCATGATCTCTTCTCCCCTTTTATCATGCAAAAAGTAATAACTGCCACTGAATGGCTCGATAATCTTTACCAATCAACAGATAAAAAACAGGAGTTTGTAAAGATAAATAGCACGTACATCTATCGGCTGATGCTTAAAAGCAGTAAGAAATACTACGAACTGGGATTGAAAATCCATATTGGCGACATGTTGTTATCCTTCCTCGAGGAACTTCCTCTTTCATTCACACATCAGCATATTAAAGAAAAAACTGACTCCCTTCCCAACTATGGCGCCAAGGAATGGATCGATGTGGCCGGCGCCTTTTACCCGAAGGAATCCATTGACGTTTTACTGGATAATATTGCAGATTGCAACATAAGGGATATTCCCTCCATTCAAGAATACCTCCGAAAGCACCATGAACATTATCCCATTTACAAGGCTGCCTGGTTCCGGCATATTCTTAATGAACGCTATAACATTGAACTTTCAACTATTCCTGCTGAGCAAATCATTCAGTTAATTGAAGAATGGAAAACCAGCGCCATAACACTCAACAACATGGTACTGAAAGATGCCCAAAAAGAATTTTACCCTACCAGCAGAATTGGCTATGGCTATGCCAGTCACCCACAAATCAGGGATCATGATTTTGAAGCCGCACATGGGCTATATAACGAGAATTATTTTGTCAAAACAATAAAATCTGACATTCGCCACATTGAAGAAAAAGCCCGAACAACCACTGAACGCATCAACACAATGACTATAGATCGTTAGTTTTTAGATGATAGACATAAGACTGTTTTCCTCAATATCTTTTTTAGACCCCTAAAAATTTTGACTATCAAAATCACCCAACATACTCATCACCGCCTCCACTTCCCGACTAACAGCATTATCATAATTCACATGAAGCATCGTATCCAATTCATGTAGTTCCTCTATTTGATTTTGGCAGGAAATAACAGTAGAAGGTACCGTAATTGCCACTTACAAAATCGTCAACATCCCAATTGATGCAGCGATAATTTTAGTTGTAATCCGCATAAAAAAAATGTTTAAATGTTTACAGGTGTCCTCTACGCAGCTTCTTTCTTTTCGTTTCAAATAATATGTCACATTGTAATAATCTTAAGAAAAAGAAACAAATAAACTTTTCACCTCCGGTACCCCTTACTTCATAACAGTTTTTCAAACAAAACCAGCTTCAGCAACAACCGCCTACTCAAACAAATATTAGCCACTATGTTAGTATCAATCGATCCTTAATTTTAAAAAATCATCACGCATACAACAAAGTGTTACTAACAAATTTTACTATTTTTGAAGCGATAACCCCTGCACTTGGATTTAAAACCTAAGATAAAAGCACAATTTCTGTCTAACGACTTCTCCGGTTTTTTGCGAGGTTCATCAGTAACTTACCAACCCTGAAAATTATTGTTAGCATTTCTGTTTTAACCAAAAATGAAGAATTGCAACAATTGTTAATATGAATCTCAAAAAGATAAATCACGCCAGTCTAACCAATCTGACACCTGAACACCAAACCTTTCGTCATTATGGAACATATATCAAATAAAAAATGCGCACCGAAATAATTGTTACAATTAAGCTAAAAACATTAACGATTGACTGGGTGGAAACTCTCAATTGGAATAAAGCGGAATTGAAAATCAGCGAAGCTAAATCACGAACACCAGAATAAACAATCTGTAAGTAATTGACTAAACCTTTTTGTTTACGTTTTGGGGCAATGCCAAAAATGAAGTAGGATTTGGGACAACGTCCAGGTTAAAACACAGAGGCACGGAGGCACGGAGTTTTTTTTTAAAGGTCACGATAATGCAAATCTCCAAGTCACCAACCAGGCCATAATGATGCGAAGCGGGAGAGCCCGTATAATAAGCGGGCCGGCGGTGGCGCGACGAAAATGAATGCGGGAATTCCGGCCAGTGGGTTGGAAAAAATTCATCGAGGAGGTGGGCAGAAGCATTTATTGGACTAGACCTTTTTGCTTCGTTTTTGGGGCAATGCCAAAAATGAAGTAGGATTTGGGACAACGTCCAGGTTAAAACACAGAGGCACGGAGTTTTTTTTAAAGGTCACGATAATGCAAATCTCCAAGTCACCAACCAGGCCATAATGATGCGAAGCGGGAGAGCCCGTCAAATAAGCGGGCCGGCGGTGGCGCGACGAAAATGAATGCGGGAATTCCGGCCAGTGGGTTGGAAAAAATTCATCGAGGAGGTGGGCAGAAGCATTTATTTGACTAGACCTTTTTGCTTCGTTTTTGGGGCAATGCCAAAAATGAAGTAGGGTTTGGGACAACGTCCCAATTAAAACCATTGCGGAAAAACTGAATATCGAACTATCATACAGCAAACTGATAAAACTAAAAATTTCAATACAATGTCAATATCAACAGAAGAAGAACTTTTAGGCATGAAAGAGATTAGTGAGGCAGTCGCCACAACACTAAAAAAGATGAGAGAACATGCCAAACCAGGAATGTCAACAAAAGAACTGGATGAATTCGGAGGCGACATACTAAAAAGCTACGGAGCCAATTCAGCCCCTAAGGTAACTTACGATTTTCCAGGCTGGACTTGCATAAGCGTTAACAATGAAGTAGCTCACGGAATCCCAACAGAGAAAACAATTTTAAAAGAAGGAGATTTAATCAACATTGATGTTTCAGCAGAACTGAATGGCTTTTGGTCGGACAATGGGGGCTCATTTATTTTGGGTGAAGACATTCAGAATCTCCAACCGCTTGTGGATGGCTCTAAAAAAATACTATTCAAAGCCATCAATAATATTAAAGGCGGTGTAAAATTATCAGATATCGGCTACATCATAGAATCCGAAGCGAAAAAAGCAGGCTTTAAAGTAATTAAAAACCTGACCGGTCACGGCGTCGGCAGAAGCCTTCATGAAGAACCGGAGAATATCTTAAACTACCGGGACCGTTTCGACAAAAAAAGATTCAGAAAAAACTCTGTAGTGGCCATCGAAACATTCATCTCCACGCGTTCCAACAATGCCGTTGAATTAGATGACGGCTGGACTCTGGTAGGCGACAGAGGGGGTTTCGTTACTCAACACGAACACACCATTGTAGTAACTGATGGGAAACCAATCATCCTGACAGAAGGCAATGAAATCTGGAACTAAAACATAAAGAATTAGAGTCCTAACCATCCGCCGACAATCAACCGACGGATGGTTGCTTTTCACGCTCACCTACTTCAACATCCCACACCTTCAATCTTTCATACAACAAGCCCCCACCACTCTCAATCACTATGATTACAGCATCGATAACACGAAGCGTGAAAGCCCGTCAAATAAGCTAGCCGGCGGTGGCGCGACGAAAATGAATGCGGGAATTCCGGCCAGTGGGTTGGATAAAATTCATCGAGGAGGTGGGCGGAAGTATTTATTTGACTAGACCTTTTTGCTTTTTTGGGCAATGCCAAAAAGTAAGTAGTGCCTGGGACAACGTCCCAATTAAAACCATTACTGAAGAACTAAATCACGAACCTGTTATCCTAACCCCAATATGGTCAAAGACCATCCAAGAACTAAAAACAAATCCCATTTAAGTTCACCCATCAAAATAAAGGGATACCCCACCAAATTCCATACATATTTCCACCACCACCCACTTACAATTTATCACTTGCCTCCATTTTTGCATTTTTAACCAAACCACTCCCCAACCCCCATAAATTTTAAAATTTCACCCCTATTTTTTCCCAACAACACCCTTCAACCCCTCCAATTTTTATTTTTTCTTCCTTTTTTTTGACCAAAACCAAAATCAACCCCCTTTAGACTGATTTTTCTCAGGCTTTATTTATGTTGTATTGCGTATGTTGCACTCCTAAATTTTTAGACCATGAGTACACCAGTTACATTAAATCCAAATCCCCTGGTAAGATATCTCCAAAAACCTTCCTCCGAATTTAATAAGGAAGACATTATTAAATACATGGAAGATCACGAGATCGGGATGTTAAACTTCAGATACGTAGCCGAAGACGGAAGGCTCAAAACCCTGAATTTTGCCATTTCCAGCCGCGAACATGTAGACGCTATCCTATCCGCCGGAGAACGCGTTGACGGCTCCAGCCTGTTTTCTTTCATGGAAACCGGAAGCAGCGACCTTTATGTAGTACCACGGTACCGCACCGCTTTCCTGAATCCATTCTCCGAAGAGCCCTCCATTGAAATCTTGTGCTCCTTCTACGATCACAATGGCAACGCCTTGGAATCCGCTCCGGAAAATATTCTGCGCAAAGCCATTCAACACTTCCGCTCCGCCACCGGCATGGACATGAAGTTCCTCGGCGAATTGGAGTACTATGTAAACAGCGAACGCTCAAGCATATTCCCCGGCACCGATCAAAAAGGCTATCACGAATCAGAACCGTTTGCCAAATTTGAAAACATGCGCAAACAAGCCCTGTTGCTCATCGCTCAATGCGGGGGACAAATCAAATATGGCCACGCCGAAGTCGGTAGCTTCACCAACAACAACGAAGCCTTCGAACAACACGAAATAGAATTTCTACCCACCGATCCCGAATTTGCAGCCGACCAAATGCTGATTGCCAAATGGGTATTACGCATGCTGGCCGAGCGCATGAAAGTAGAAATCAGCTTTGCGCCTAAAATCACAGTCGGCAAAGCTGGTAGCGGTCTACACTTCCACATGCTGGTTGAAAAAGAGGGCCAAAACATCATGCTCGATGGCAATAAGCTGAGCGATATCGCCAAGAAAGTAATCGCCGGTATCCTCGACATGGCCGATGCCCTTACTTCCTTTGCCAACACCATCCCAACCTCCTACCTACGACTGGTACCGCACCAGGAAGCCCCTACCAACATCTGCTGGGGAGACCGCAACCGATCGGCATTGGTACGCGTACCACTGGGCTGGACAGGCGGTGTAGAAAAAATGATTTTCGACGCCAATCCCAACATCGACATCAAGCAACCATCCAACGGAAGTAAACAAACAGTGGAATTCCGTGCCCCCGACGGTTCAGCCAATATCCATCTGACCATCGCCGGGTTAATCGTTGCAGCAGAACATGGCATCAATCTGCCCGACGCACTGGAGCGCGCAAAAAAACTATATGTCAGCAGCAATATCTTCAAAGAAATGCCCGAAAACGGCCTGGAACAACTACCCGTTTCTTGCTTTGAATCAGCTGAGCGCCTGGAAAACAAAAGAGAGCTTTTTGAGAAAAATAATATTTTCCCAAAAAGGGTCATCGATCACACCATCAATAAACTAAAAAGCTTCGATGACAAAGACCTCAGCCAGCGCCTTTACGGCAACAACGAGGCCATTCGCGAGCTGGTCATGAATCACATTCATTGCCAATAATTCCCATTCACATATCTAAACCTTTTAAAACCGCCCCTCAATTCATTGGGAGGCGGTTTTTAATTAAATCCCAACCCAGAACTCAGAACCCGATATCCTAAAAATATGGCGTCCCGCCTCGCCCGAGGCTCGCCGCCAGGCTTTCCGTTCCTACTCCGCACTTTGCCAACCCACAATCTCACCCACGCTTACGGGGTATCCACTGCAATCCTTGGCCGGAAACAATGTACCTCAAAACATAAATCACAACCCAACATCCACTAAAAAATACAAAAGCAACCCTGAGGAGCGCGCGGGAAACACTGAGGAATCCCAGATGAATGCATGGGAAACTCACGCCGGAATGCCCAAGCAGCACCTCGCCCATATCTTGATACTAAGATCTTAATACTTAACACATAAACAATCCTGAAGAGTAAAAAACCCCACCCAAAGGATGGGGCATTGAAATAACCCCTAAAAGGGGATAAATTGCCTTACGCCTCCAAAGGAGGCAAGGCGATGTTGTCCCACGTATAAATTGTTACTTGTGTTGTTCTTGCTTTTCTTTATTTTCTTGATA
>RHGE01000067.1 GCA_004296775.1 Marinilabiliaceae bacterium JC017 | reverse complement strand
GCATGTGGGTTAGCAAAAATTCATCAAGGAGGTGGGGAGAAGCTTTTATTTGACTAGCGTTTTTTGCTTCGTTTTTGGGGCAATGCCAAAAATGAAGTAGGGTTTGGGACAACGTCCCAATAAAACTATATGTCATCTAACAAGGATGAATAGCTATTATCTTGGCGTCAATATGGCCAATGGCCATCTCTGACTATTATCTAAAATATAACGATCTATTGGATCAACAATAAAACTAAAATTCATGAGAAAATTACTTTTTGTGGTTACCATGGCCTTATTCATGGCTGGTACTACAGCGGTTGAAGCACAAAAACAACAGCTTGAATACAACCTGAAGGTAGGCGAGACCTATGGGTTCGAGCAATTAACCACGCAGGAAATCCACCAGGTAATAACCGGCATGGCCAATGATATGAAAAACACCATTGGGGGTGAGATTACCTTTTTGGTGAAGTCAAAAATCGATAACGGTTATTTGATGGATGTAAAATATGAATCCTTGAAGTTTAAGATGGAGAGTGCCGTGATGAATATGGCTTTTGATTCCAAGAACAGGGATGCCAATAATAATGAGATGCTGAATATGGCGTTTGATGGGATTATTGGTAAAAACTTTGAGGTGAAAATGGATAAAACCGGAAAGATCAATAGCGTTACAGGCTTTGAGGCGGCCCTGGAGGCAATGGCAAAACAAGCGGGAAGCAATGCTGCTATGATGGCACAGGTGACCGAGAGTTTGAAGCAACAATTCAGTGACGAGGCGATGAAGCAGAGCCTGGAGATGTTGACAGCCATGTTTCCGGCAGAGAAGCGCAAAGTAGGTGAATCCTGGGAAATTGAAACGCGTACCCTGAAGCCCATAGGTATGAATGTGCGGAATACATATACATTAACTGATGCCTCAAAAGGTAACTGGGTGATAAAGGGTAAAGGCGAAGTGCAGACTGATAAAGAGGCAAAGATGAAACAGGGAGCTATGACGCAGTCTTTTGATCTGTCCGGCACCATGACTACAGAAAGCGTATTCGATGCTGCCAGTGGCTGGGTGAAGGAAGTGAAGCAGGAACAAACCATAGAGGGGCAGGTCGCTATTGAGTCACCACAGTTGCCGGTGACTATGGAGATTCCCATGAGTATTAAGAGTGTTACAACAATAAGGACTTTGTAAAAAACAGAAAGGAGCCGATTGTCAATCGGCTCCTTTTGGTTCTGTTATTCCTTCTAGTCCCAACTCTCCGGCTATCTCTTGCATCCCTTTTATTGTTTCTGCAATGAGGTCATTCAAAGGTATACCCAGCATGTCTGCTCCTTTTTGAATAATGGAACGATCTATTTTAGCTGCGAATCGTTTATCCTTCCATCTTTTCTTCACCGATTTTATAGTCAGGTTGTGGATGTTTTTGTCCGGTCGCACCAAGACGGCGGTAGTAATAAGGCCGGTGAGCTCATCGGTGGCAAATAGTATTTTTTCCATCACATGGATGGGCTCAACATCGGTGCAGATGCCATAGCCATGACTTAGTACGGCACGAATATAAGCTTCCGGCCAGTCTTCAGCCGTTAGGATTTCTTCCGTTTTAATACAGTGTTGTTCGGGATATTTTTCGTAATCCAGGTCGTGTACTAATCCTATAATGCCCCATTTTGTTTCGTCTTCGTTGTACCGGCGGGCGAAATGGCGCATAACTGCTTCCACAGCCAGGGCGTGTTTGGTTAAGCTTTCACTTTTATTATACGATTTGAAAAGTGTTAAAGCAGCTTTTCGGTCTGGTGTGTCATTCATGGGAGTCGATTTTGTTTAAAGATTGTAAAACTTATCGGGCGCGGTGCCAAAGTGGCGGTTGCAATCCAGTTGATCTATTTTGGCCAGCTCTTGTTGGGTGAGTTCAAAATTCAACACATCCATGTTTTCATGTATTCGTTCCTGATGAATCGATTTGGGAATCACCCGGAGGCCTTTCTGAAGGTGCCAGCGAATGGTGATCTGGGCGGGTGATTTGCCATGGTTTCTGGCTATTTCCCGTATCACTTCCTCTTCTTTGATGTGTCCTCGCATCAGTGGACTCCAGGCTTCCACACTGATGTTGTGTTGCCGGCAAAAAGCGATCAACTCTTTTTGTTGCAGGTAGGGATGGAGTTCCACCTGGTCAATCGCCGGCATTATATGGGCGAAAGAGAGCAGGTATTCCAGGTGTTGGACATAAAAATTGGAAACACCGATTGCTTTCACTTTGCCGGACTGGTGTAGTTCTTCCAGTGCCTGCCAGGTTTCTTGCATATGCCGTTTTATCGGCCAATGGATAAGGTAGTAATCCAGGTAGTCGGTTTGCAGGCGTTGCAGGCTGCGCTCAAAGGCCTTTAGTGTGTTGTCATACCCTTGCTCATCATTCCATATTTTAGAGGTGATGGTGATGCTGTTCCTTGGAATACCACTCTCTTTTAGTGCATTTCCCACGGAATATTCATTTTTATAGAACGATGCGCAGTCGAAGTGGCGATAACCGGCTTCAATGGCCCACTTTACGGTGTTAATAGTTGTTTCACCGTCGGGTACTTTGTAAAATCCAATACCAGGTTTTGTTGTTGTCATAGAATATCTAAAGCTTCACAAAAATCAATTCTTTCAGGTGATAATGGATTGAGAGGCACTTTGTCTGGCCAGTGATGTAGTAGCAGACTCAGGTTGCCAATAGTGCCATTACCCAATAGAAACGCAAAATTGCCTATTTTTTTTAAACAGATTCCTAATTCTTGAAATATTTGAAGGGAGGAAATTGTTTGATGCTTAGCATGCGATTTCCATTTCGTTGAAATTCATAGTCTACGGGGAGTATTTCAACCTGGTAGCCGGATTTGAAATATTCAATGATGCCATACAATACACTGGATAATTCACCAGAGAGGTCCAACAGGGGGAAGAGGCGGATTTCTTTGCATATCCGGAGCATTTCAGTGATGGCATCTAAATGAAATGAAAGGCCAAGTTGAGCATGTGAAATAAGGAAATGAGCGCTGAGCCCCATGTCAAATTCAAGGGTGGAAAAAGGTGTTGGGTGTGGTAGCTCATGATAAATATACCGGCCCTGGCTTTTTCCTGATTCAAAATCATTCAGAAACAGGTTTAGTGCTTTCATGCTTATCCGCGCTAATTTCTGTATGTTTTTAATGTCTGTCCAATTATAGTGTGGGGTATTCTTTTTTATTTGCTTCATCATTTCACGCCGGGAGGCTAAAAATTGATGACTTATCTCTTCTTTGTTAAAGCGGTATATGGCGTCCAGTGAGGTAACGTTGCAATGGTTTAGCGTCATTTCATAATTAAAACTTGCCGGTCCGTCACCGAAACTGATGATACGCTTCTTAAGATCTGTTTCCGTCAATCGAAAAAAACTTTGATATGCTTTCAGGTTTAGTCCCCAGGGTACAATATCGTTTACTTTAAAGGGAGTTTTCATTTGGTGTCTTATCAGTAATGGTTATGTATTTTTTGGCAGGATATTGCAATCCCGGTCATGCAAAATTCTTGATGCTCATAGCTGTGTACTTTCCTGGCTTGTCCAGGTTAGGGTTTTGTTAAGGTCTGTTATCTAAAATCTGATGATCTATTGATGCATATAAATATAGAAAAAGTATTGGTGTGGAGTGATGATGCTTATGATTTATCAGGACGTCTATGGATTTTAATTTCAACAATTTTCACCTTGATAAGGAATCAGAAATGGGGGGATAGTTAAATTGGTATTGTTTTCATGTAATTTTTATGAAAGTATTCTGCTTTATTGGATGTTATTTTTTCCTTTGTAGACTATTTGAGTTTATTAGCTTTATTATTCAAGTTTTTAACCTGACAAAGGATTTGTCATAACATTGGATTGACGTATTCCGGATATTTTTGAATAAAATCTTCTAAGTATGAGAATAAATAAGATACTATTGGCTACAGCTTGTTTAATTATTTCTGCATCATCATTTGTTTTTGCTCAAGAAGAGGATGTTATTAAACAATCTACTACCAAGCAGTGGTATGAGTCGTTGAAGTTAGGAGGATACCTGCAGTTCAGATATAATGATCTTTATAAAAGCAATCCTGATATGGAAAATGATCAGGGAGATAAGACCTATGGCGGGTATAAGGGATTTTCTATCCGGCGGATGCGGTTAAAGGTGTCAGGCTTTGTGCATGAGCGTGTATATGTATATGTTCAGATGGATTTCGCATCTGATGGGAAAAATTTAGGTCAGTTAAGGGATGCTTATGCTGATTTATACCTTGATGAAAAGAAAGAGTTTTTCCTGCGCGTGGGTCAGCACAAGGTGCCCTATGGATACGATAATCTGTTGTCCTCTCAGCATCGTATTCCACTTGATCGCAGTGACCCTGTAAATAGCGCATTAAAAAATGAGCGTGATTTAATGATGACCCTTTATTGGTTGCCTCAATCGGTGAAGACGATTTTTGGGGAAATGAAGAAAGAGGGGTTGAAGTTTACAGGAAGCTATGGAATGGCCGGTTTGGGCATATATAATGGACAAACGGCTAATACGTTAATTCCGGATGTGGATAAGAAGAAACACGTAGTGGCGCGTTTTACTTATCCATTCAAGCTAAGCAGCGGACAGTTTATGGAAGCAAGCGTACAGGGTTATTCCGGCACTTATGTGACAACCGAAGTGTCGGAAGGTGTAAATGTGAAAGGAGTGTTCGAGCAAGGAGCAGGCGGTGAGCTGGTTCCGGTTTCGGCTTATAAATATGGTTGGGATGACTACCGGGTGGCTGCTACCTTTAATATCTATCCGCAACCATTGGGGCTTCAGGCGGAATATAATATTGGGAAAGGTCCTGAATATGACAAAGCAACTAATACCATTGATTTAAAATCGTTGGGTGGTGGCTATGCTACTGTTATGTATCGGATAAAAACAAAGAAGTCTGTTTGGTATCCCTATTGTCGTTATATGTATTATGATGGGGGAAAGAAATCAGAAGCTGACGCTCGTAGTTACACTGTTAGTGAGGTTGAAACAGGTGTGGAATGGCAGTTTTTTAAAAATAAGGCGGAGTTGGTTGTTGCTTATGTTTATGCCGATCGCCGATATGAAGATGCTGTGAAACCCGATAACCGTCAGTTTGGAGATCTGGTGAGAATTCAATTTCAGTTTAATTTTTAGGAGGATCATTTAGTAGGAGAGGTGTTGGTTGTTAATGGGTGTTTCTTTAGGTGCTTAGGAAGTAACTTTTGCCAACTTGTGGTTCAAATTGGATGAGAGGATAGAGATCAGAAGTTAGAGAGGGGAAATAGATGGAAGCACTTAGAGATAAATGGAGATACATTGAAACTGATAGAAATAGACAGCTCTTGTCATTGTCAATCTCGAAGAACAATCACCTTGAGGTAATATCCATCGAAGAGGCTTTTTCAGGTTTTGCGTAACAAAACAAGGTGTCATATCGGTAATGTTTTTTTTGACAAGATATCGCATTGCCGGTCATGTAAGAGTCTTGATGCTCATATCTATGTACTTTTTTAGGTTTATCCAGGTTAGGCAAAATATGAATAGATCCCATTCAATGGAATAGAATTATTTGTTCCTGGGTTATAAAATCAAAAAGCCCCGCAAAATGCGGGGCTTTAAAAAAGTTATAAATTTAAGTAAACTATTTAAACTTATGCAAGTTTAACGTTTACTGCATTTAATCCTTTTCTACCTTCAGTAAGATCGAATGTAACTTCGTCGTTCTCGTTAATTTCGTCAATTAGGCCTGATACGTGTACGAAGTACTCTTTACCTGAATTCTCGTCTTTAATAAATCCAAATCCTTTAGAATCATTGAAGAATTTGACAGTTCCTTTATTCATTGTATTATCATTTAATTTGGTGCAATATTAGAGCAATTTGTAATGCCATCAAAATATATGAGACACTATTTTACTTTTTTTTTTACGCTGATTATTGTGAGAATAAATGAATCCCTTACAGGGTAAGAGATAGAGCATTTTTAGCAGGGCTTATTTTTTTTGAAAAAAGTTTATTTTGACGGGGTTGAAAGTTGCTCTTAATTGTAAAAAATGGATGTTTGATGGAAATGTAGGGGTTGTGTCAAGGTGCTTTTTTCGGAAATATTTCAGCGGTGGTCTAAGAATAAAGAGACGATTAATGATGGAAGGCGCTTTTGTTACTCATTTTTGTTGGAATATGTTTGTACAATGGTTCGTGAAACTTTTGTAAGTAATTGAAAAACAGCTTTGCTTATTATTCCAATAGGCAAAGCGGTTAATGGTATAAAAATGAGAGTAATGTAAATCAGTCTAAAGTCTATTTTCTAAAATCTAACGATCTATTGTTAAAACACAGTTTGTGCTTATTTTGAAGTCAATAGTTTTATAGATCTGTAAATGCGTTAGGCTCTTAAGAAGTAACTAATACAAACATGTTAACGATAATTAGGCAACGATTTTAATGCCGTATTGGTGATGTATTTCTTCAGTATTAAGGATTCTATGGGATATCATTAGGTGTTGTGACTTTACCCGAATGACTTTTTTCTATAGAGAAAAATCTAGTGTCTTACGGGTGATATTGGTGTATTTATTGGCAAAATATTTTGGCGAGCAGTAAATCATCTTGATACTTTGTACTTGATACTTTTTACTTTTCTGTTTTGTCCAGGTTAGGAGTATGTCAATTTAAGGTCTGTTATTCTAAATCGAACGGTCTGTTATTTGTGGATCAAATCTCTTTTCCATGACCGGGTGATTTATTAAATCAATGGGTGTGCAAAATTGAATATCCCTAAAAATATCATTTAGCTTTGTTTTCTGAGTTATCCGTTCCTTAGATAGCTTGATTTCGGTTTCATTGATGATTTCTTTCTGGGGATTGATAAATCTGACCATTAATTTGTTTTGTGTATTAAGTATTTCCATCGAGTATCCCGGTCGTATTGTGACGTTGTGTTTTTCGAAGGGGAAAATATCAATATCAATTTCCAGAGTAAGGTTGATGAAGGTGTAGTTAAATTGTTCAGTTTCACCTTCTCTTATATAAGAAGCTGTTACCTGTCCTTCGTCGATTATGAAATTATAATCTAATTGGTTGATGGCTTTGGGGATGCGAGGTGCTAGAGTCAATTGTTTGTTGATCATGTTAGGTCGTATCCCCAGAAAATATTGATACCACACCCTCAGGTGCTCCGCATTGGACCAGGCTTGCAGATAGGTGCCGGTGAGCTTTGGCCATGACTCTCCTTGATGGGGGTAGGCATCCATATTTTCGCCCAGGCCGCCTACAACTCCTTTGGTCAATGCTTGTCTGTTCATGTTTTGGAATAGTTGGTAGGCCGTGTTTTCTTGTTCTGCTTCAATCATCCGTTGCATGGCTATTCCGTTGTTCCAGAGCCAGACCGTGCCATTGTGATAGGCTTCATCTTTGTGATAGTTTTCCCATTGCAGGTGGAAGGGGTGGAACAATGTGTCTTCACTGTTAAGCGAGGCGACTCCCCAGGGGTAAACAAGTTTTTCCCAGCTTAGACGGATAGTGTGCCATTTAAATTCTTCGTCATCTATCAGATCAAGGGCGTAGAGTTGATTGGGACGCAGTTTGAACTTTGGTACATTCTTTGAATCAAGGCGGTCAGCCAGGTAATCTGCTTTTGTGCTTTTAAAGTCATGTTCGAAATTGGTCTTTATATTATCAGCCAGCCTTTGCCATTCTTCTGCTTTTTCAGAGTCTCCCATGTGAGTGGCAAAGAAAGCGCCTGCCAGAAGTTGTTTGTGCCATAATGCCTGAATATCGTTGGCGCGCGTTCCCCTGGGCGAGTATGGCATCTGGTCATAGTCCCGACGGGCATCCATCCATGTTTCATTGTCTTCATGCAATAAATAGCCTTTTTGATCTACCCGATGCTTTAATGCTCCTTCAATGCTATTTTGGATTGTTGGATATAACTCCTCGATGATAGAGGCGTCGCCTGAGTATTTCACGTATTCCAGTATTTGGCAAATGAAGCGAGGTGTCCCATCCGCTGTGTGATAATTCAGAGTGTGCGGTTTTACAATGTTTGGTATCCGTCCAAAATATTTCGAATTGCTGTCGGTCATTTGGTATCGGGCAAAAGAGACAAGTATATTTCTAGCCTGTTCAAATTGTCCGGTAACCAAACAAGCCCCAGGTAAGGATATGAAGGCATCTCTTCCCCAATATTCGTTAAACCACGGTAACCCGGCATAAATTCCATAGCCTTGCTGTTTCGATAATAGTTGATCCATGGTGGTAATTATCCACTGAATAGCGAGTTGAAGAGAATCATCGGTAGAGGTCATGTAGGCATTATTAAGCAAAAGTTGTTGCATGCGTTTCCTCCTGGCTTCTTTCCAGATTCGTTGATTCTGCCGTGCTTGAGAGAGGAGTTGTTTGGCTTCCTGTGATGTAGGGGCAACTGTAATATAGAACCCTTTCCCATTAGCAGGTGTAGAGATGGATTTATTATTAACCGTTATTCTCTGGGCTTGAATTGGGGCAACCGCAATGACAGCCTGTTTGTCGTCGTCAGAGGTGAAAAAAACTGTTTGATTGGTATAATCCGAAAAGTGTACTTGTTCGCCTGATAGGGTGATAGCAATCGATTTTGTAGCACCTGTTAGTGAGACTTCCAGTATGTTTTGGTTGTCAAATAACCAAAATTCTTCTATGATATTGTTAGGGTGGTATTTGACCATTTTGTAGGGATAGACCCATACTTCTGCATCCAGGTTATTCAATTCTGTATTATCAACCGAAAGTTTATAGCCACTAAATATTCTTTTTTGGGCAATGTTTAATCCTGCAAACCATGAATATTCTGCATGGTTATTTTCATGCGATTGGGTGAAATAATAAGCAGCTTCTTTATTAGTAAAAGAGATGGGACGGTTGGCTTCAGTTGGAACAAAAATTTTCATGTTATTTAGTGTATTCTCTTTTTCTTCAGTTATTTTTTGCTGAATACAACCTATCGATGCCAGGAGTAGGCCAGTTGCTACGGCTGTTGTTAAAACGAAATGTTTCATTTAACTGAAATTATACCAAATGTATTTTAAATTGTCCTCGATGTAATGCTGATAGATAATTAAAGGCCAATTAAAAGTGAAGCGCATTAAGTGGTTATTTTAATTACTAATCGGTACTAGAGGTGGCTTTAGGTGCTTTGTGTCTTATCAGTAATGTTTGTGTATTTTTTGGCAGGATATTGCAATCCTGGTCATGCAAAAATCTTGATACTTGATACTCATGTCTGTGTACTTTTATAGCTTGTTCAGGTTAGGTGAAAAGATACCAGATTAATGGTATTTCAGGTCAATCTTTCATTGGCAGGGAATTTTGTTGTTGATTTGTCATCATTCTCGCAGAGGCTTTAACTTCTCCCGTAAAAATCAGTATTGAAGTGTACTAAACTTAGTCAATAGTGTTGCATCCGTCAAGGTATAAGGCGGTACTGAATTACCAGGGATGGTTATTCATTCAATAGGTTGTTAGATTATGGATAATAGACCTTAGATATGATTTTCATGTAGATTATTTGTAGGGCAATAAAAGGTTTGGTTGTCAGGATCTAACAATAGCAAAAGATTATAGAGCTATTGCTGTTGGTTTGAATTTAGCAGGTCACATGAAAGAGCCCGATAGCCCTCTCTTTTAGTGAATTCCATTTTTCAATGGCTTTGGGTGTTTCTTTAATGTATACTTCTATGTCATGTTGGATCACAAGCGCCTTTGCTTCGTTACTTAAGCCGACCATGCCGCTTTGTCCTGATCCAATGATGAGCAGAGAAGTATCCTCTTCAAGGATATGTTGCAGCTCTTCTTCAGAAATTATATGGGAAGTGCCATACGTCTTTTTTGAGAGTTTCTTTTTCCTCTTATGAACACTGCCATTCAGGCTAATAAAGACATCATGATCATAAGTGGTGTCTGCAATGGTGATGGAGCCGAAGGATGTGGAATCAATATGTGGTTTCATGGTTTATGAGTTTTAGTTTGTTAAAGTGAGTTATTTGTTGAGTTTAGATTCAGTATTTGAGAATTAACGATGAACGAAGTTGATGATTAAAAGGAGTTTTGTTAGCTGTTATATTCGCCATTTTTGCTTTTTGTGTGTGGAATCTGATTTTTTCTTTTTTCATACAGATGAATGCTGTAAGATATGTAAGAATTAGTCTGCTGGCAATGGTTTGAGAAAAGAGGATTTGTAATAGGATTATTGTTGTATGATTGGTGCTTTTAGAAATGTGTACCTGAATTGAAACAGATAGCCAAGGTTGTATAAAATCATTTTAATTTCGCTGGAGATGCTGAAATGGTATAAAAATTGCCAAACCATTTATTGAACTCATAAAAAAATAGGTATTTTGCCGTTCTTATAATTAAAACCTTGATGTATGCAGCGATTCGGATTATTAATCATGTTGGTTTTAGGATTTTCATCAGTTATTACCGCCCAGGAAAAACAAGATAAAGATATTCAGCAAACAGTAGACTTAGGGGGATTTAAACTTCCGGCGAGTGTGGCGGCCTATGATTCATTGCCAAAACACGATTTTGGATTTGAGGTGGGTACCAGTGTCTTCACTAATTTTGATGGTGGATATGGTTTTAATACTTATGTGGCGCCTCGGTTAACGTTGAAGCCAACTAAAAAGCTCCAGTTTGATACTTATGGTTATCTTGGTCGTTCTTCTTTTTACGATATGCCTGTTTGGATCTATCCCGGTGTTGGTGTAAATATGAATCAAACAGCGATAAATCTTGGTGTCTATGGTCAAGGGACCTACTTTGTGAATGAAAAAGTTTACGTGGGAGGTTCTGCCTTTGTGGAAAATATGATGCCTCAGAAACACGTTTTAAGTCCGGCATTAAAGAATCTCACCAATTATGGCGGGTCTGCTTATGTGGGCTATAAATTTTCAGAGCACTTCAAGGTAGAAGCTGAATTTGGCGTGAGCAAATATGGTACTTATCCGGCCGGCTATTACCAGGGTGGTTTTTATAATGGAGGCAACCGTCGTTCGAATGACTTGTTTTGGTATGACATGCCCCGGTAGTGATTTTATGAAAAAAGGGAATCCCTTTTTGGGGGCGACTCCCTTTTTATAATAGATCGTTAGATAATAGACATTGGATTGATTTATGTCTATTGTCTTATTTTTTGTGTAACTCTTGTCTAGTTTACGTTTGCTACAATAGTGGTTGTTTTATCAGGAATTATTTGAATGGTTTTACTTCCGGATTTTGTGTATTCCTTAATTCCTTGATCCCAATTGTTTTGGTTTATTTCCTTTATCGTGATTGTATAGTGTACTTTATAGGTGCCATACAACAATTTTTCCGATACGTAAACTTGTTTGTATTTATCATTTGAAAAATCATCCCATTCAAACGAAAAATAGGTTCCCGGATTGCTAATCGGACTAAGACTTATGTCAGATACAGAACCATTGGGTAATGGAATTTCTAATTTTAAGCGTCCACACAATTGAGGAGTGTCGTTTTTGTCTTTGTTACAGGAAAACAAAGCAATGGCAAGCATTAAAAAAAGGTATTTTTTCATGATTGGTTAAGGTTATTTAATTTGTTATTTGTTTAAGTTGTTCAAATGTATGAAATAAAAAGAAAAACTTAAACCAATTTATTTTATAAATAACAATGATGGGTATGAAGGTGTGAAATGAAATTTTAGGAGGTGTTTTGTTTGCAGGTCAATTGATAAACTCCTGTTGTGATTTTTAATTAAATGGGTATTGAGAAGATGTGGTAATTAAAATAGGAGTTGATATAGATGGTTGAAGTGACCAGTTTGATTCGTTTTAGAAGAATTATAATTATTTTAAGAGCATATTTATGGAAGTGGCAAAGGGGAGAGGGGTGCAGAGATTGATTGATGAGAAAAAAAGAGCAGGCCATTTGCATGACCTGCTGTTTATTTGAATGTAGAATGTTAATTTTTCGTTTCCTTCAAAATCACATCGTGAGCTCCTCCTTCAATGATACTGGTAGAAGATACGAGGGTGATTTTTGCTTTTTCTTTCAAGTCGGGTATTGATGTCTCCCCGCAACTACACATGGTCGATTTGATTTTTCCCAGTGTAATATCCAGGTTATCCTTCAGTTTTCCGGCATATGGGACATAGCTATCGACACCTTCTTCAAACTTAAGACTGCTACTGCCACCCATATCATACCGCTGCCAGTTGCGTGCACGGTTTGATCCTTCGCCCCAGTATTCTTTCACATAGTTACCGTTGATAATTAATTTTTTAGTGGGACTTTCATCGAAGCGGGCAAAATATCTTCCCATCATGATAAAATCAGCTCCCATGGCTAAAGCAAGTACCATGTGATAATCTTGTACAATTCCACCGTCGGAACAAATTGGAATGTAGATGCCTGTTTTATCGAAATATTCGTCGCGAGCTTGTGCTACCTCAATTAGGGAAGTTGCCTGTCCACGACCAATTCCTTTTTGTTCCCGGGTAATACAAATGGAGCCGCCTCCAATACCAACTTTAATGAAATCAGCTCCAGCTTCGGCCAAGTATAGAAATCCCTCTTTATCTACCACATTACCGGCACCTATTTTTACCGAGTCACCATACTTTTCTCTTACATATTTAATGGTTTCTTGCTGGTATTCTGAAAAACCATCGGATGAGTCAATACATAAAGCATCCACTCCGGCATCTACTAACATGGGTACCCGTTCCATGTAATCCCTGGTGTTAATACCTGCTCCTACAATTAAGCTTTTTTGAGAATCAAGCAGTTCGTTAGGGTATTCTTTGTGGCTATCGTAGTCCTTCCTGAAAACGAAGTATTTTAATTTTTGCTCTTCATCAATAATGGGAAGGGCGTTGAGTTTGTTATTCCAAATAATATCGTTGGCTTCACTTAGAGTCGTTCCAAAATTGCCGGTAATTAATTTGGAAAAAGGTGTCATGAAATCCTTAATCTTTTTGTCTAAACTGTCACGGCTGGGGCGATAATCCCTTCCTGTTACGATCCCTAGTAATTTTCCATTTGATGAACCATCATCCGTAATACCAATGGTAGAAAAGCCGGTTTTTTCTTTGAGTTTAATGACATCGCTCAAGGTGTGATCAGGTGTTAAGTTTGCATCGCTTATCACAAATCCTGCTTTAAACTTCTTCACCTTTCTAACCATTTCGGCTTGTTGATCTATTGGTTGTGAGCCAAAGATGAAGGAGAGTCCGCCATTTCTTGCTAATTCAATAGCCATTTTACTGCCGGATACAGATTGCATTATTGCTGAAACAAAGGGAGTGTTAAGCTCTATTTCAGGGGCTTGTCCTTTTTTATATTTGACTAGCGGTGTTTTTAAGCTCACGTTATCAGGAAAACATTTTTTTGTGGTTAATCCGGGGATTAACAAATATTCGTTAAATGTTCTTGATATGTCATTGATAATCTGCGCCATAATATTTTCTTTAAAACTGCTACAAAGTTATAAAAACAAATTGTTTAACAATATTGCTTGTCCTATTTTGGTTATGGTATTTTGGTAGTTTTATCATTTTTTAACTGATGGTGTGGATGAAATATCTTTACAAGCGAGTTGTATTGTGATATTGGTTGATTATTTCCTGTTTTCAAAATCAGAGGGAGCGGTAAGGGCGAAAAGTTGTTGTTTTGCAATTATTGTATCGCTTATTTGTATTTGGATGGTTGTGCCATAAAGAAAGTGGCTTTCTCTTGTGCGCAAAGGAAAGGGACAGATGCATAGTTTGGGTTGTTTTTTTGCGTTAATAAGAGCGTGGTTGTTCTTCAGGAATACCTGTTTCGTAAGGGTTGTCGGGATTATTGCTCCATTCAAACCAGCCGCCATCAAAAACGGATACCCGGGGCCAGCCCATCAGCCAGGCGTTGAAGAAAGCTTCACTTCCCCGCCAGCCGGTACCACAATAGAAGGCAAGATGTTTATCAGGGGTAATGCCGGCTTCGCTCCAGATTTCACTGATTTCATGAAATTCACGGGTTGTGTGGTCCACATTTCTGTAATTTTCCATGTGGTAGGCATCCGAACCGCAATTTCCGAATACTGCCCCCGGAATTCTTCCTTTCTTTTCGATGTAATTGTAACCGCTCACTTTTCCTATGTATTCAGGCCAGCTGCGCACACAAACCAGGTCGGCATTCTTTGATGCCAGCATCTTTTTAGCCTCAGGAATGTCGACAGCGAGATTGGGTTGTCCTGGAATATTGCTGCCAAAATCAGCAACAGGATGTTTGGGTACATCATTGGTGCTTATTTCAAAACCGGCATCTTTCCAGGATTGAAAACCACCATTCAATACCCTTACATCTTTTATGCCGGCATACATCATGATGAAGGCACACCGGATGGCGCCAATATGTCCGGCGGCGCTGCCTGGAAAATCGGCTCTGTTATCGGGGGCCATGTATTTGCCATATAAAATTACGGTGGTGTCTTTTGTAATGCCGTGTTGTTCCAGCGCTTTTTTCAGTTCTTTAGGAGAGCGACGGTTCCAGGTTTCGGGTGTTTCCAGAGCTAGCGTGTCGATATCGATGGCTCCGGGAATATGACCTGATAAATAGGCTTCGCGATTGCGGTAATGGGCATGACAAATGATTGTTTTTCCGTTGTTAGATTCTGGAGGTGTTTTTCCTTCTAAAACGGTTTTCACCCATTGGGGATATACCAATTGACGATATTTATCGAGGTGTTCCATTGGCAATGTCTCATTGCTACTCCATTTTTTAATAAAATGATTGTATATGGCGACGTTTGGGTAACGGGCTTTTAAAAACAAGCTGGCTACAGCTTGGCTCTGTTCAGGTGTGTAGCCGTAAACCACAATTTTGTGTTCTGGCAGGATCTGTTTTGAGCGTACCACCTCAATCCAATCCATGTAACTGGTCCATTTTACGGGTAAAGATTTGGCGTTTTTGATGTGGCCGCCCCGGCTTTCGTTTTTCAGTCTCCAACCGTTGTAAGCATCAACCGGTCGCGCATCGATAATCCTGGTGTCTTTGTTGTTCAGTCTTTTTACTAAATCGCTGGTAGAGAGTTCAGATAAATGTGCCATGTGTAAATTATTTAGATGTACAGCCTTGGGGAAAATGTTTAACTCATAGTGCTAAAGTTGACTTTAAGGCAACGTTGATATTTAATCGTAAAACCAAAATACTGATATTTTATGCTGTTATCAACCTGTTTAATTTGATGCTCTGGTGTATAAAGGCCTTTCTTTTTTCTTCAGAAGAGGGAGGAATTAAACTGAAATTTTTCTTTTTATTGTTTGAGTTAGCCATGGGATGGAACCGTTATTTTGTCTTTTTTTGAAAAAGTGGGTAGTTGAGGGATAAGTTTTGTCGTCGTCGGAACGAAAAACATCACATTAGGTCTCAATTTGTTGTTTTCTTTGAAGAAAAGGGCAAGTTGAGGGTTGGTTTTTTACTTTTCGCATGCCAAAAGTGGTAAATGAGGGCTGATTTTTGTGATTTTTTTCCTGAAAACATGAATATGAGGGTTAAGATTGGTGTTTTCTGTAAAAACATAAGCACTTTAGGGCTAAAGTGGTCATTTTCTTTTAAAAAAAAGGATGATTTGAGGGTGCATTTGCCAGTAAATTTTCGTGTGGAACGGTATCGTGTGATAAGCACAAAAGAATCAGGCGCTTATTTGTAATATCCGTGTATTTTTAACATAATATTGCAATGTCGGATATGCAAATCTTGATACTCATATCTGAATACTTTTTTGACTTGTTCAGGTTATGTTTTCTATTTTGAAATATACCATTATCTTTGACCCTACCAGAACAGAACACTTATCTATATTTGTATTTAATGATAAAATTCTCAATAAATCCTAACAGTGAAATCCCTAAGTTTCGTCAGATAGTTGATAGTGTTAATGATGCTATAGCTGAAAATAAATTGCATGTAGGTGATCAGCTCCCCTCTGTAAATGCGATTTGCCAGGAATATAACCTCTCGCGTGACACTGTTTTTAAGGCCTACAGCAGTTTAAAAGAGCAAGGTATTATAGAGTCGGTGCCGAATAAGGGGTATTTTATTGCCAAGGAGTTGCGTAAAATTTTTCTCTTTCTTGATACGTTTAAGGCCTACAAAGAGGTGTTGTATGGCGAATTTATAAAACACCTGCCTAAAAATGTTATTGCTGATGTGCATTTTCACCATTATAATATAGAGGTATTCCGCACCCTGATCTCGGAAAGTCAGAACCGTTATTCGAAGTTTATTATCATGCCTTTTGATCATAAAGAGGTGAATCCCATTATAAAAAGTTTGCCGCCGGAGAAAACACTGATTATTGATTGGAATATCCATTCCTCCAAAGGTTGTAATGTTTTGTTTCAGGATTTTGGCGCATCTGTAACTGGTGCCTTGGAAGAGGCCAATCACTTGTTAAAACACTACAATGAGTTGATTTTGGTTTATCCCGAATTCACCTTTCATCCTTACGAAACAGTTGAAGTTTTCGAAGCATTTTGTATGCAACACAAACATGCATATACCATATTGCAAAAATCGGATGAACTGGAAGTCAAGGCAGGACAAATGTATTTCAGCGTGAGTGATCGTATGTTGGGGGCCATTCTTGAACAGTGTCGTGAGAAAAAACTGGAACCGGGTACGGATGTTGGTATTCTATCTTACAATGAAACGCCAATGAAAAAATTTATTTACAAAGGTATATCAGTTATCTCAACCGATTTCAAGCTGATGGGGCAGAAGGCGGCAGAATTCGCTTCAAATGATATTCATATGAATTATTGCGTCCCTACAAAAATAGTTTTCAGAGAATCACTTTAAATAATAGATCATTAGGTTTTTGTAATTATATGAAGTATGGGTTGTGATAATTTGATAGCTACAGCGTTTATAGTTGTATAATTGAGTTGGAAATAATACTAAATAAATGTACAGCGCATTATTAATCACTAATCGGTATAAATCAGTCTAAAGTCTATTATCTAAAAATATAACGATCTATGTTATGAGGGATTCCTTTTTTTTCATCTTTATACCATACCAGAACAGAACACTATAGATTAAGATTATGTATTCATTAGGATTCGATATTGGCAGTTCATCTGTAAAAGTAGGGTTACTCAACCTGGAAACCGGTCTGTCGGCCGGTACAGCCTTTTATCCAAAGGAAGAAATGGGTATTACGGCCCTTCACCCTTCTTGGGCCGAACAGGCGCCTGAAGATTGGTGGCAACACTTAAAAATGGCTTTACAGGAGGTAATGTCGCAGTCCGGTATCTCTCCTGAGTCCATTAAAGCCATTGGCATCTCCTATCAGATGCACGGTTTGGTGGCCATTGATAAGGCGCAAAAAGTATTACGTCCTTCCATTATCTGGTGTGATAGCCGGGCTGTAACTATTGGCGAGGAAGCTTTCAGAGCGTTGGGAGAAACCCGGTGTTTAGCGTCGCTTTTAAACTCACCCGGAAATTTCACCGCCTCAAAATTAAAGTGGGTTAAAGACAATGAGCCTGATCTGTATGAGAAAATCTCTAAGATAATGCTCCCGGGCGATTACATTGCCATGCGTCTGACGGGAGAAACAACAACTACCGTCAGTGGATTATCAGAGGGTATCTTTTGGGATTACAAAAATCAATGTGTCTCAAAAGAGCTGATGGATTATTATGGATTTGATACCAATATTATTCCGTCAGTCAAAGAGACGTTTTCCATACAAGGGGAGCTTACCGTCCAGGTTGCTGCTGAATTGGGGCTTGTGCCGGGTATTCCCGTTTCGTACCGGGCGGGTGATCAGCCAAATAATGCGTTAAGCCTGAATGTGCTAAATCCGGGTGAGGTAGCTGCCACAGCCGGTACTTCAGGGGTGGTCTATGGGATTAGTGACCAGCTGAAATACGATCCCTTGTCGCGGGTGAATACTTTTGCGCATGTCAATCACCACAATGAGCAGCCCCGACTTGGTGTTCTGCTTTGTATCAATGGTACGGGTATTTTAAATTCCTGGATCAGGAAAACAATTGCTCCTGATTTGAGCTATGAACAGATGAATGAAGCGGCCCACCTTATTCCTCCCGGAAGTGATGGACTTCATATTTATCCTTTTGGAAATGGGGCAGAGCGGGTGTTGGAGAACAGAAATCCGGGGGCTGAAATCAAGAATTTACATTTTAACCGGCATGGGCGCGGTCATATCATTCGAGCCGCTCAGGAAGGCATTGCTTTTAGCTTTAAATATGGCATGGACGTGATGGAGCAGACCGGCATCGAAACAAAAGTTATTCGTGCCGGGAAAGCAAACATGTTCCTCAGTCCGATCTTTCGCCAGACATTAGCCGATATTTCCGGCTCCATCATCGAACTCTATGAAACAGATGGTGCAATGGGTGCAGCCAGGGGTGCCGCTGTTGGAGCCGGACTTTATGCTTCCTTCGAGGAGGCTTTCGCGTCATTGAAAAAAGCAGAGACAATTGAGCCGGATCTGAAAGTGGCCAGCCAATTGCAGGCAGATTACGACCTCTGGAAACAACACATTATAAAATAATAAAATCAGCGAAAATGATACGAGTACTATTTCTAGTTGCATTGATGGTGCTTTCGGGTATAAACATACAAGCGCAAGAAACACAATTCCCGTTTCAGGATGCTTGTTTGCCATTAGAACAACGTGTGGATGATTTAATCAGCCGGATGACGCTGGATGAAAAAGTGTCGCAAATGCAGGATGTGGCGCCATCCATTGATCGCCTGGGCATACCGGCCTATAACTGGTGGAATGAGAGCTTACATGGTGTTGCCCGTGCCGGTGCAGCTACCTCTTTTCCGCAGGCAATTGGCCTGGCTGCTACCTGGAATCCTGAATTGATACAGGAGATGGCTGATGTGATCAGTACTGAAGCACGTGCGAAGTACAATAACAGTATTAAAAACGGTCAATATGGCCGGTACCAGGGATTGACCATGTGGTCGCCCAATATCAATATTTTTCGTGATCCGCGATGGGGACGTGGTCAGGAAACTTACGGCGAAGATCCTTACCTGACAGCCCGCATGGGAGTGGCTTATGTGAAGGGGCTTCAGGGAGATGATCCGGATTACCTGAAAGTGGTAGCCACCCCTAAGCACTATGCCGTGCATAGTGGTCCGGAGCCCGATCGTCACCGGTTCGATGCCTATACCAATCCCAAGGATTTGTGGGAAACCTATTTGCCGGCTTTTGAAGCGACGGTAAAGGAGGCCAATGCCTGGTCTGTTATGTCGGCTTACAACCGTTATCTGGGTCAATCGGCCACGGCCAGCCCCTTATTGCTGACCGAAATATTGCGTAACAAATGGGGCTTTAAAGGTTATGTGGTTTCTGATTGCGGTGCGGTCTATGATATTTATAAGTTTCACAACATCGTTCCTACGGCGGAAGAAGCCGCTGCCCTGGCGGTTAAAGCCGGTTGCGACCTGAATTGTGGGAATGTATATAATCAGTTGTCTAAAGCTGTTGAACAAGGACTAATAACCGAGGAGGAGATTGATGTTTCCTTGAAGCGTCTCTTAATGGCACGTTTTAAGCTGGGCATGTTCGATCCCATCGATAAAATGCCGTTTTCGGAGATTGCTTATTCGGAAAATGAAGCGCCTGCCCATCAGAAGCTGGCTTTGGAGGTGGCACATCAATCCATGGTGTTGCTTAAAAACGATCAAAGTACTTTACCGTTATCTTCTTCCATAAAAAAAATAGCTGTCATTGGTCCGCATGCCAACGACAGACAATTTATGATGGGTAATTATTTTGGTACACCTACCCACCGGACAACTATTTTGGAAGGTATTAAAAATAGTGTCTCCAAACATACCAAAGTAGTATACCACAAAGGCTGTGACTTGGTTTTTGACGGATTATTGTGGGATGGTATTCCGGATGTACGCTATGGGAAAAAGAAAGTAAAAGCCGAATACTTCAATAATATGGATCTGGAAGGCGCTCCTTCTGTTACACAAACTGTTTCCTACATTGATTTTGACTGGGGGGGCGCTTCGCCTGTTGAGCCATTGCCAAAAAAAGGCTGGTCGGTGCGTTACACTGCTTCCATTACGCCGGCTGAAAGTGGTGCTTTTCATTTCGAAGCGCATGCTGTTGGAGGCCATTCAAAAGTCTATATCAATAACCGGTTGGCATATGATAGCCAGACTTCCAATGATAAGCTGAATGCTTCAGAGGAGATAGTGTTGCGAAAAGGGAAAAAATACGATCTGAAAGTCGAGTATCAGTGCAACAACGAATGGATTTCATCCTGCCAGGTAAGGTGGAATACGCCTGCTATGCACAATACGGATCAGATGTTACGGGATGTAAGCACAGCGGATGCCATTGTTTTTGTAGGCGGTATCTCTCCCCGGTTAGAAGGCGAAGAGATGCCGGTTGAGGTGGATGGTTTCCATGGTGGCGACCGGACGCACCTTAAGCTTCCCCCGGTTCAGCTTGAATTATTGAAAAAACTGAAAGCGGCAGGGAAACCGGTCATTCTTGTTTTAACCAGTGGAAGTGCCATGGCAATCAATTGGTGTAATGCGCATTTGGATGCCATCGTGCAGGCCTGGTATCCGGGGCAGGCCGGTGGGCAGGCGGTGGCCGATGTGTTGTTCGGGAAATACAACCCGGGCGGGAAACTGCCGGTTACCTTCTATTCTTCGGTGGATGACCTGCCGCCATTTAACGATTATCACATGGAAGGACGTACCTATCGTTATTTCCGCAAGAAACCCCTCTATCCGTTTGGCCATGGTTTGAGTTATACTGCATTCAGCTATTCGAAACCCATTGTAACAAAAACTACTTTTCAATCCGGGGAGCGGATTAAAGTTTCTGTTACTGTTACCAACAGTGGCCGGTTTGATGGGAATGAAGTGGTGCAGCTCTATGTTAAAGACCAAGAGGCAAGTGTGCCGGTGCCCCTGAAATCGTTGAAACGGTTTGAGCGCATTAAATTGAAAAAGGGTGAATCGCAACAGCTCACATTTGAACTGGATGCCGATGATTTTTCGCTCGTTGATATGGCGGGAGTTAAACGATTAGAACCGGGTGCGTTTGATATCTTCATTGATGGCTCATCTAATACAAATAATTATACAACAATAACCATTTATTAATAACAATACCATGAATTTAACAATAGGACAAAAGGAGTATTTTCCCGGGATTGGGAAGATTGGTTATGAAGGAAAAGAATCAAAAAATCCGTTAGCATTTAAGTGGTATAATGAAGATCAGGTAGTGGCCGGCAAAACCATGAAAGAGCATTTCCGTTTTGCCATGGCCTATTGGCATACATTAACAGGAACCGGTGGCGATCCTTTTGGTCCCGGAACCAGGTTGTTTCCCTGGGAGACAGCTGCAGATATTGATCAGCGCAACAGGGATCGTATGGATGCCGCCTTTGAGTTCATCACAAAAATGGGCATTCCTTTCTGGTGTTTTCACGATATTGATATTGCCGGCGACGGAACAGTTTTGGAAATTGAAGAGCGACTGACTAAAATAGTAGCATACGCCAAAGAGAAGCAGGCTGCTTCCGGTGCGCAGTTGTTGTGGGGAACTGCCAATGTGTTCAGTAATCCGCGTTATATGAACGGCGCCTCTACCAATCCGGACTTTCACGTAGTTGCCAATGCCGGAACACAGGTGAAGAATGCCATTGATGCCACCATTGCCCTGGGCGGTGAAAATTATGTCTTCTGGGGAGGACGTGAAGGTTATTCTTCTTTGTTGAATACTATGACTGGTCGTGAAAAGGAACACTTGGCCCGTTTTCTGACCATGGCCCGTGATTATGCCCGCAAACAAGGATTCAAAGGTACTTTCCTGATTGAGCCCAAACCATGTGAGCCAACGAAGCACCAATACGACTTTGATACTGAAACGGTCATTGGATTTCTGCGTCAGCATAATCTGGATAAAGATTTCAAATTAAATATCGAAGTGAACCATGCCACTTTAGCCGGTCATACTTTCCAGCACGAATTACAAATGGCGGCCGATGCCGGTTTATTGGGAAGTATTGATGCCAACCGCGGCGATTACCAAAACGGATGGGATACCGACCAGTTTCCGATTAATATTTATGAAACCGTTGAAGCCATGTTGGTGATCCTGGAGGCTGGTGGTTTCACTACGGGAGGTGTAAATTTCGATGCTAAAACCCGGCGTAATTCCACGGATCTGGAAGATCTGTTTATTGCGCACATCTCATCCATGGATGTTTTTGCCCGATCCCTGGTGATTGCGGATAAAATCCTCAAAGAATCAGATTACAAAAAGATGCGGGCACAACGTTATGCGTCATTTGATTCAGGTAAAGGGGCTGAATTTGAAGCCGGCAAGTTGAGTCTTGAAGATTTGCGCTCCTTTGTGGCTGCCAATGGTGAGCCCGCGCTGATCAGCGGAAAGCAGGAACTCTATGAGCAATTAATTAATCTATACATCTAAACAATGTCACTCCGGGAGGCGTCTTTAATTTAAACACATCACCAGGTTGTTCTGAAGAATGACCTCCCGGAATCATTATAAATCCAGGTTTATGAGCAATAGTTCGTTAAGTTTTTGTGATCATTCGATAGTTAACGCTTTTATAGCTCTGTAATTTTGTTGGATGTAATACCAAATTTATTTCAAAATGTCCTTGGGATGATGTCGATGGATGATCAATTAAACGCAAAGCGTGTTAAGTGGTCTTTTTAATTCCTGATCGGAATAAATCAGCCTAAGGTCTATTGTCTAAAATCTAATGATCTATTGTATGAAGAATCAATCCTATATTATTCTGGTTACCTTGGTTGCAACGTTGGGAGGATTGCTCTTTGGGTATGACACAGCGGTGATTTCCGGTACTGTAGAATCGCTTAAGCATTTTTTCATCGATCCGTTGGGGTTGGATGAGTTGTCAGCCAATTCGCTGCATGGTACTTTGGTGTCGAGTGCTTTAATTGGCTGTGTTATCGGGGGTATCAGCGGTGGTATTATGGCATTGAAATTTGGCCGTAGAACCAGTTTGATGATTGCAGCCGTGTTATTTACCATCTCAGCCATCGGTTCCTCCATGCCGGAAATGGGATTTGTACCCATTGGTCAAGGGAATCACCTTTTTTTAGTTCATTTTATTGTGTATCGTATTATCGGAGGCATTGGTGTGGGGCTGGCATCCATGTTGTCGCCCATGTATATTGCTGAATTGGCTCCGGCAGAGAAACGCGGACACCTGGTGTCATGGAATCAATTTGCCATCATCTTCGGGATGTTGATTGTCTATTTTGTGAATTATGCGATCTCGCGACAGGGAGACGACAGTTGGTTACATACCATCGGCTGGCGTTGGATGTTTGCCTCTGAAATTATTCCGGCACTGCTGTTTTTTGCTTTGCTCTTCTTTGTGCCCGAATCGCCCAGGTGGCTGGTGATTAAAAACAAGCCTGCCTTAGCTATGGGGGTGTTGGAGAAAATCAACACAAAAGAGAAGGCACAAACGATTCTGTCCGACATTAAAAAATCGCTGAATGATAAAGTGTCTGGTAAGTTATTGTCATATGGTGGCCTGATCATTTTTATTGGTGTCATGCTGTCGGTCTTTCAGCAGTTTGTCGGCATTAATGTGGTGCTTTATTATGCCCCGGAGATTTTCAAGAAGATGGGGTTCGGCACCGATACTGCCCTGCTTCAGACCATAATAGTGGGGGTTATTAATCTTACTTTCACGGTGATTGCCATTTTAACGGTCGATAAATACGGGCGTAAGCCACTCATGATTATTGGAGCGTTGGGCATGGCCGTGAGTATGTTTGGACTGGGTTTCTCTTTTTTCTTTGGCCGCGTGGGAATGGGATCATTATTGTTGATGCTCGTTTATGTGGCTTCCTTTGCCATGTCCTGGGGCCCGGTTACCTGGGTGTTATTGGCCGAGATATTTCCCAATCGAATACGAGGGAAAGCAATGGCTATTGCTGTGGCTGCGCAATGGGTCAGTAATTATTTAATATCATGGACATTCCCCATGATGGATAATTCCACCTGGCTCAATAAGCTCTTTAATCATGGTTTTGCCTATTGGCTTTATGGTATTATGGGGTTATTGGCAGCCTGGTTTGTGTTTAAACTGGTGCCTGAAACCAAAGGAAAAACATTGGAAGAGATGGAGCTTCTTTTTAAGAAGTAGGAGTTGTTCCTTTATTAATCTATCAAAAAAGGGTCTCAGTTATGAGACCCTTTTTTTGTTTAAGGTGTCAATTGGAAAAGATGCTTACAGTTTGAAACCCCACTATGGAGATATGTGAAACGAATAAAAAGACTAAATAAACGGCAAGAGCCCCAAAAAAAGATAGGGGTAAGAGAAAAATAAATGTTTTAAATGGTGGATACCCCAAAAATATATCTATATTTGCAGTGGATTTTTTTCATAAACTTGGATTTAGTTAGCTGAATTAAGGGTAAGGGCAGGTAAATGTATCTGCCCTTCTTTTTCGTAATTAAAACGAACGAAAAGATAACAAACTATTAACAGAGATTAACAATTACCAATAATCATTAACGCAAAAAAGCCTCATCTTTGCAGAGGATTTTTTTTCATAAATTTGGATTTATTACTGATTTAAGGGAAAGGGGCGGATAAACGTATCTGTCCCTTTTTTTCGCCTCCCTTTTTTCCTTTCTTCTTTCCATCCAAAGCATCATCCATTCTGTTTACTTTTTCATTCATTGCGATTGCATCTTACGAGTCAATTCGTTTGTCATGTGTCCGGGAGTTTCGTTTTGGTGTTGTTGCATGGTAATTAAACACAGAGGCACCGAGTCACAGAGTTTTTTAGTGTCTTTCCATTCTTTCTAATTAAATACAGAGTCTTCAAGGCAATAGGTAAGATAACTCTATATTGGCGCTACCAGTATTTTTGGTCTTACGCAGATTCCCGTAGATCCAAAAGGATGCAGAGAGGATTGTTCTACGCATATACTAAATACTCGTAATTCATTTTCTTTTCGCCCGGTCACTTCTTTCCCCTCCTGAAAGATTTAGGAGGGGTGATTTTCATTGAGTAAGCAATGAAAATCGGGGTGGTTTGTTTGTAATGTCAACCAGTGATTAAAAGAGTTATAAAGTAGACGCTGAGTCACAGAGTTTTTTTGAGTCTGTCCATTCTTTCTAATTATCCCGAATTCTTTGCATCACTAAGGTCTATTGGCTAAGATTTAACGAACTATTGAAATAAACACCTTTTTAAAAAATAAAGGCTGACTTTATGCATTCATTTTGGCGGGATAACATGTTTATAGGTAAGGATGTGTGGTCTATGTGCGACTCCGCCTGGAGTCGAATGTATGCTCAATTGATGTTGCTATAAATATAGGATACCTCCGGCATCTCACTATGCTCACAATCCGACACAATAAGTTATCAATAGACTACTGATTGTGTACGAGTCTTATGATAGGATGAACATGATTAAGAGATTCCCACAAATCAGGAAAGGTATGGTGTATTAAAGCCAGTATAAGAAGGTAAACTCTGAAGGAGTGCCTGTAACAGCACAGGGTTTTAACCCTGTGTTTCCATTAAGGTAATCAATAAGGCTGAAAGTCTGAATGTATTAAACCTTACCATTTCAATTTAACTAGAACTCGCATTCTGACAACAGAAAATCTGTCACACACCCTTGTCGGGATGACATGTTTATAGATGAGGTTGTATGGTTTATGTGCGACTCCGGCCGGAGTCGAATGTATGCTCAATCGGTGGGGCTACAAACATTGGATACCTGCGGCATCCTGCTATTCTTATTTATGGATCTGGCAAAAAGTTTAAGACAGCGTGGCAGACATGACAGGTTAGTTGGTACGATATTATAATTGGATAATGCTTTTCAAATAATCAAATTTTTAAATTGTGACATTTCCTCATTATCCATTGGTCTGATAATCTATTGAATAAACAGGTATTTGTTTGTTTGGGACTATTGTTAATCTGGTCTCCGAAGTTGTTTAACAAAGTTTTTTTTGGAAGGACGTTAAATAAATGATACTTTCCGGCGTTATCTTATGGTGAGACTATTGTTACAGATGGTTTAGGGGATGATGAATATCAATATTTGAAAATAGAATGATTAAAATAAAGAACTCAGTGCCTCAGTATTTCTGTGTATGCAGTCTATTATCTCTAATCTATAAGTCTCTTATCTAAAATTATATGAAAGTATTTCTAACATTAGTTCTTATTGCTATTTGTCAGGTGTTTTTGGGGCAAGGCATGGAAGGGAAAAAGGAGGTGCACCTCATTGATTCGGAAGTGTTTGGTGCAGAACGGAAAATTGTGGTTTACACGCCGCCTTTTTATGAAGACGAAAAGGATATGCGCTTAAATGTGCTATACGTTTTCGATGCCCAATTTGATCCGTTGTTCAACTATGTAACGGCTACGTGCGATTACCTGTCGGGGACAGCCAGTGCGCAGCCTTACCTTGTGGTGGGGATTCAAACCGAGGAGCGTCGGCATGAATTTACGCCCCCATGTGTGCATGAAGAAACCATTAAGCAGTGGGGGGAAGATGCCAAGCCTGGTGGGGCGGTGTTGATGGACAAGTTTTTGCAGCGGGAGGTGTTTCCGTTTATTGATAAAAACTACAGGATCAATCCCTACAAGATGGCCATTGGTCACTCCCTGGGAGGGACTTATGTGTTGAATACGCTATCTGAAGATGCCAATCTCTTTAATTCTTTCATCGCCATTAGTCCGAATCTTGACTTTGACCAGGAAGCGATCATCGATAGAATTAGTAGGTGCCTGGCATCGAAGAAGGAGCTTAATTCTTATTTGTATGTGTCGGTGGGGGACACCGGCTCGCCCGATGATCTGTTTATAAAAGGTATACAGCGACTGGATACCCTGATCAGTAAGCGTAACCTGGATGGATTAAAATACCGTTTCCGCTATTTGGAGGATGCCAATCATTCCACTGGTTTTGCAAAAGCGATACCGGAGGCGCTGTTGGGGTTTGAAAAAATGTTTGCCAAACCGGATAAAACCACCATGGATTCCTTATTGGTGAATGATGAAAAAGCATTTGTGCCCTATTTGATTGGTTATTATCAAAAGATTGCAGTGTGGCTTGGGTATGATTATGTGCCGGATGAATGGGTGCTCAATGGAATCGCCTATGAGTGTTTGAATGCTCAAAAACCAAATGTTGCCCTGGAAGTATTGGATTGGGCCATTAAGAATTATCCCAAGGGGATTAATTTGTACGACAGTAAAGGCGAAATGCTTTACGATTTGGGTAAAAAGAAGAAGGCCATCGCCGCCTATAAGATGGCGTTGGAAAAGTTGGAAGAATATAAATCAGATATCTATCCCGATGATTACGATTATTACAAAGAGATAATCAATCTGAATTTGGGCAAAATAAAATAACCCGCCGGAATTGCTCTTTCCAGTGTAATGGCAGTCAGTGTTGTTGTTGCGTTGGAAAGAAATAACGACCAGCGGGTAAATAAACAGGAATATGGGCATCTTTTCAAAACTTATAGGTAAGAAGGATAATGCGGCGAATGTTCGACGGCGTGAAGGCAATCCGGATGTGTATGACATTGCCAATGAAAACGATCGGATGAATTGGGCCATTGAAAAAGCCGGGTTAATCCTGCATTATTTCGAGGCGTGTTTGCGCACGCCCAAGCCGGGGCAGGAATATTTTTCGATTAAGGTTAAAATCATGGACAACGGAAAAGGGGAGCACCTTTGGTTGACAGATCCGGATTTTGATACGGATGGAAATTTATTCGGAATAGTGGCCAATGAACCCATTGATGTCACCAATGTCAAAATCGATCAAAAGATCGGCATCGATAGAGATTTAGTCTCCGACTGGATGATCATTGAAAATGGACGGTTGGTTGGTGGTTACACCATCAGGGCCATCCGGGAGGGATTAACCGGTGAAGCTTTGGCGCAATTCGATCAGAGTGTGGGTGGAATGTATATCGATGAAGGCGAAGATTATTTTGTGCCTGACTTTAATACCCCGGAAGGAGCCATTTTGGCTTTGGAAGAAGCTTATGACCGGCAGGATCTAGAGGAGGCCATGGCGTGCAAGGATTTTAAGGCAGAAGCCCGGTTGATGTTTCAAAAACTGAAAAGAGGCGAGATGGACGATGAGATCATTGATAAAACAGCTGAGGTACTGCGCCTGTCTTTCATGAAAAGCATCAAGGAAAATGGCTTTCCCTGTTTTGAAGGCATCCGACGGGCATTTCCTCAGCGCCAAAAGATATCGGATAATCATTTTGTGATTGAAGAGGTATGCCTGTTTTCGGATGGTGGAAAAACATCGCAACACCTTAATACCTATAAAACCGAAAAGGGTTGGAAGGTGTTGAATCCGGAAGATTAGGGGCTGCTTGTAGCGGGCGATGTGCCGGCACCGCGGGGATAAGGGTGAGAAAATGAAAAGTTGATTGGTCGATAATGGTTTTCAGGGGGTGTTTATTTTACTGTGATGCCAACTTTTTCCAGTTCATGGCGTGCATGGCCTTCGAAGAAGAGGTTCAGGCAGGCTCTTAAGTCGGAACAGTAGGTCATGAATGCCTTGAAATGCTTATTTTTGGTAACAGTAGCCATTTGGGCTTCCCCATCTTTTTTCTCAGTTTCCAGCTTCAGGGAATCAATGTCATCCAATAGTGTCATGGTATCAGCTATCATGTGGGGTGTGACTCCGCCAACGGTGAGGCGTGCTTGGATGTTCTCATGGGTGGCTACGGCATTAATAGTTTGCTTTGAAAAAGCTATTCGGTCGGCATACCGGTTAGGGATGGAGTTATTCAATTGCAATAGAGACTGTGCCAGATAATCGTTTTTGAAAAAGTAGCGGGCTGTTTTACGAATTTTTACCATTTGGGCATAAAGCACGTTTTGGGCTTTGCTAAATTTCCCGTAAGCCAGGGTTGATTCAATTTTTTTGTTGTTTTGGTGCCGGAAGGCATCCTTGGTGGCCAGGTAAAGTCTTTGGCCTTCTTCCAGGCGTTCGGGTGTGTAGATGGAGCCTATTTGTTGTACAATGACGGCATTGCTAATCACTCCATAAACAAGAATGCGGCCTTTTTCCAGTTTTGATTCGTAGGATTGGTTCATTTGCTTAGAATTTGATTTTAAAAATAAGCGGATGGTCGTGTATCGGTTGTTTTTTGTCATCAATCCATTGGATTGATGAGTAAAACAATACTCAAGCTATGAATATTTTATTTAATTATCCATCGAATAGAAATAAAAGAAGAAAAATAGCCTGCCAAAAGCCCTATAAATCAGCTTCAATTTAACCATAACGCACTCAAGTCGGATATAATGGCACTAAAATGGGGTGTAATAGTGCTTAAGTAGAGGGTAATGGTTAAAAAACCAGACATAATGGTACTAAAGTAGGGAATAAAAGTACATTGGTAATATATAAAGGGACTATAGTTGGGTATAATGTAACTCATCAAAGGTAAAATGATGCTTCAGTCCAATGAAATAGCACTATTGGTGGAAGTGTTTGTATTATAAAAATATAAAATGATACTACAATGAGTATTAAAAGAGTATAGAAGGTATCTATTATCACCTCATTGATATGTAGAAGTGCTTTTGCTTGATGAATAATTACCAGAGAGGGAGGGAAATGTTGTCGGAATTGGTGTAAATATACAGGTTAAGGGTATAAAATGTTGTTTTTCAAACAGTGTAATCCTGTTTTGACAGAATTAACAAGGATTACATGATAGAGAACTGTTAATGTATCTCTGTTTGTTACCGGGCGTTTTTCCGAATCCTTTCAATATAGTTTAAGTCTATCCATTCGCATAGATATCATTGTTCTGAGGTTATTTATATACTGTTTGATAACCTTTTTTACAACCGGGATGTGTTCAAGCCCCTGAATCATGCGAATCAATGGTTGAAACCCATTTGGGGTTCTATGTTTTGAACGCTGATAATCCGCGGATTACGCCCATGGTTATTCATATTTAATCCCTTCGGGATAGGATTGTCCGAAGGACAAAAATGTTAATACCATCCCTTAAACACAACCTGAAGAGGGTTGAACTTATTTGTAATGGTAGAGAATCAATAACTTTCAATCCTTGATTCGCATTCTTAGTCTTTCAGTAATCGTTTTATTGGGACGTTGTCCCAAACCCTACTTCATTTTTGGCATTGCCCCAAAAACGAAGCAAAAAACGCTAGTCAATTACTCACAGAGTGTTTATTCTGGTGTTCGTGATTTCCGCTTCGCTCCAATTAAAAGCTTCCACCCACCTCCTTGATGAATTTTTGTTAACCCACATGCCGGAATTCCCGCATTCATCTTCGTCGCGCCAACGCCGTCCCGCTTATTTTACCCTTCCTTATAATAATAACCTTGGGGTAATGCCGATAGATGATTAAAGGCCAATTAAAAGCGAAGCGCATTAAGTGGTCATTTTAATCACTAATCGGTATGACGGGCCGGCGCGCTTCCCAACATCATGGTCTTTTTCGTATTTGTTGAGTAAATGCGAGCTTGTAATATGATAGACCTATTTATATATCATTGGTATCCATTCTGATTCTCGAGATGGAAATAACACCTATAAATACAATCCCGAAGAGGGTTGAACATATCTAACTGTTGATTGTAGCATGTTTTCGGCCAGCGATTGCAGTGGATACCCCACAGCGAGGCGTTGGCATGGGCGGGAAGGGATAGCGAGGAGTAGAAACGGAAAGCGCGGTGGCGAGCCTGAAGCGAGGCAGGACGCATAAAAACAACAGACCTAACCTGGACAAGCCAGAAAAGTACACAGATATGAGTATCAAGTATCAAGATATTTGCATGATCGACATTGCAATATCCTGCCAAAAAATACACAAACATTACTGATAAGACACTATGTTTTTTCAGAAGTGCCCTGAAAAAAAGCCTCTTCGAGGGATGTTGCCTTTAACTGATTATTTTGACAAGACAAGAGATCGTTATATAATAGTCAGAGATGGCCATTGGCCATATTGACGCCAAGATAACAACTTAACAAGAGGGTTAATTGATATATAAGTTTTAGTTCTTCAGGAATAGTTTTATTGGGACGTTGTCCCAAACCCTACTTCATTTTTGGCATAGCCCCAAAAACGAAGCAAAAAACGCTAGTCAAATAAAAGCTTCTCCCCACCTCCTTGATGAATTTTTGCTAACCCACCTGCCAGAATTCCCGCATTCATCTTCGTCGCGCCTACGCCGGCCCGCTTATTTGACCGGCTCCCGCGCTTCCCAATATCATGGTCCGACTCGTCATTTGGCTTTTTGTGTTATAGTGTCGATATATTCAAGGGCGACTTCGCGTTTGCCCCTGCTAGCATCGATTTGCAATCGGTACCTTGTTATATGATAGTCAGAGATGGCCATTGGCC
>RHGE01000066.1 GCA_004296775.1 Marinilabiliaceae bacterium JC017 | reverse complement strand
TGAATATATAATTCTCCTTTTCTTAATGCCGTGAAATTCTATTATTTATCTGAAATAACCAACAAACCGCACAAATAGATATAAATAAGTTATCAATAGCTAACTGTCTGTCAAATTGATTGTATGGTGATTTTCTTAGTGACACTATCTATCAATTTGCTGTTTCAGGTTTTGCCGGAAACTACGCCCCACGGGCAAATTTTTACCTGTTATTGTCACCATATTCCCACTGATGGCTTCAATTTTATTTACCGGAATGATATATTGGCGATGAATACGGATGAATTGCTCTTTGGAGAGCAACTGCTCCAGGTTAGAGATTCTTTCTCGCGACATCACTTTCCCATCCTCATGATAACATATGACATAATCGCCATAACTTTCTATGTAATTGATCTTATCGGTGGCAATTCGAATAATCTTTTTATCGGCTTTTAAGTTGATGAAAGATTCAGTCACCGAATCAGGCGTATGCGTATTATCCACCCCGGAATAGCGTTCATGGTATCGCGTTAAAGCCCGTCCCATCCGTTCCAGTGATACGGGCTTAACCAGATAATCCACCACATCCAGATCAAAAGCTTCCACGGCATAATCGCGGTAGGCCGTGGTAAAAACAATGGCCGGGGGGTGCTGTAAGGAGCGTATAAACTGGAGACCGTTCATTTGGGGCATTTCAATATCTGAAAAGATCAAATTCACCTCGTTTTGTCTCATATAATTCATGGCCAGCGGCGCTGAATTAAAGGTAGCCACCACTTCCATTTCCGGAAATACGCTCAGATGACGTTCCAGAATACGAATGGCAATTGGTTCATCATCAATTAATATACATTTCACTTTATCCATAGACTGATTATACAGATATTTTTAAATCAACGGTAAAATAGTTAGCTCCGGAATCAAAATGCAATTCATAATTGCCCGGATAAATGAGCTCCATCCGTCTGCGCAGGTTTTCCAGTCCAATACCGCCTTGTATGTTCTCATCCTCGTTAATCATTGGATTGACAGAATTGGTAATTCTAAAATAAAATTGCTCGGCCATACCGGTTTCAATGGATAATTCCATGATATTATTACTATTACGACCACCATGTTTAAAGGCATTCTCTATTAAAGGCAATAACAACAAGGGGGCCAGCTTTCCCCCGTTATTAGCATCCTCTTTAAACTGCACATCCAGGTATTTCCCGTATCGAATCTGCTGAATGCCCACGTAATTTTTAATCAATTTTATCTCATCCTGAATTGAACTAAAAGCATCATTGCATCGGTACAACATATAATCGAGCATCTCGGAGAGCCGCATAATAACCTCGGGGGTTTCGTCTGATTTCTCAAGACTTAACCCATATATACAATTCAATGAATTGAATAGAAAATGCGGATTAACCTGCGATTTCAACATATTCAATTCCGTTTCCTTCAACCGCAAATCGGTTTCGACCCTTCGCTTTTCATTTTGTTCCTTTTGTCGTTGGAAACCAATGGAACGCTGGATTAAATTCAACGCTATCCCGCCTATAATAACAAAATACAACCCTACAATTAAAAACCGCACATCGAAGGTAGCCGGGTCCATATTCGCTGTGGAATAATTCCATACCAAAACAAACAAAAGGGTGACTAAAAAGACTTCGATCCATAAAGAAAGAATAAATGTATAGCAGGAAAAGAGAATGAACTTAAAGAAATGACGCTTTAGCAAATACTTCGGGACCAATATCTGATTAAAAAACCAGGTAATAAGATAGGCTAACGGAAACAAACAGAGACAAAAGACAATCGTATTTTGATAGTCCTGATTATATCTGCCGTAAAAAAACACAAAAAACAAAAAAGCAATGATCCAAAAAAGCCATTGAATGGTTTTGGAACCCATATTTAATATCTCAAACTGTTTCTTTCTTCCTTCCTGATTCATGAAAGCCAAAGTAATAATTTTCCCTGTACATAAGGAATACACCTGCATAAATGCGATAAAGCGTCGCCTTTATAAGCTGAATAACCGGAAGGCTATAAAATGCTGTTAATCGTATAATCAATACCTATTAACGCAAAAACAAAGAGCTTTAACACATTTTTTTTGAATCATCCTTATCCGGACATACGTTTGAACTGTATTTTTGTTGAATCTTTAATCTTTACCAAATGATCAATTATTTTTTATCAGGCGGATGGCCTGGCATGCTAATGATTTCAATCTGTGGCCTAAGCGCAATAACCTGGGGCGCAGCTTCTCTTTTATCTCTACTTAAGTCCAAAGAAGTGAATAAATTTCATTTTAATGCCATATTACTTCTGGGCAGCCTTTCCCTTTTCATTGGACTCCTTTGGCAAGCCATGGGGATCTTTGATGTACTTTCCTATGTACAGGAATTTGAAACCGTTTCACCTTCCGTTTTAGCGGCGGGCATTAAGGCATCCATGATTGCGCCTATCGCGGGAGCTATTTTATTTATTATCTCTGCTGTATTTTGGCTTCTGTTGCATATGTTGGCCATTAAAAAATAAGTATTCCTTTTTACTGAACCATTGCAGGATGAAATAATTCATTCCTGTCTTGAAAAGATTCAGAAGCTAATAAGCATTCACTATTAATAGTCGCGAAGAATAATTCTTATCTCTTCGCGACTTCACTATCCTACCCTCCCGACACTTGGTTTATTTGACAAATTCATCTTACACACAAATATTTTATCAACAGGAATTACCGGTTTTTTCCATGATTTTCTTCCTGGTTTCCATCAATTAAAACCCAACAATGGAATTACTTTATACTGGTTTTGTACTATTTACCAACCTATAATAAAGTAATAACCTGTCATTTTATTCATCGTAACCATCCTTTGATACCATTTATTAATACTAAGTTCTGAATGGTAAGCTATTCTGCTCACTTTTTATTAACTTTTGTGTGGCAAAGGAGTTCCTTTTAAAAATTTAAAAAGGCCTCTTCCCTCTGTAATTGGTAACAGAACTAACAGGAAAGTATGAAATTTTTAAGTTATTTATATAATGGAAAGTATGCTTAGTCTTTTAAGCTTATCTTTGTTTTAATATACGTTTATACCCTTTCTACTACTACCTTGCATATTCCTTCCTTTTGCTTCATTTCCTATTTTTCTTATTCTTTTTTGTTTATTACCCCTTAATCTTTTATTTTATACTTTATTTGTTTTTACCTATTTTGTATTCATTTAACACAAGGGTTATATCCTTTGTTACTGCCACTTATGAATTTGGCTTCTTTTTTATATAATATTTACTTTTCCATCGGGCAGGTGTCCTAAACACTTGGAAGAGCATCCTAAACACTCAATAATGTGTCCTAATGGCTGGAAATTGCTTCCTAAACCCTTGGACGTACGCCCTAAAGACCGGAAAATGCTTCCTAAACACCTGGAAGAGTATCCTAAAGACTGAAAAATATCTCCTAAACCCTGGATTGAGCTTCCTAAAGGCTAAAAATTGTTTCCTAAACACCAGGAAGGGTGTCCTAAAATATTGGGATTTTGTCCTAACCCCCCGAGCTTTTAATCTTATGGCTGAATTATAATTACTTAACGCATGTTAGAGTTTCCTCATGACAGGAGTGATATTCATATATAACATTGGTAATTAACCAGATACCAAGGTATGTAATTTTATTAATGCATTGAATCTAAATAACGATCATTGATTAATCCTGAAGGCAAAACGTTAATCCCTTGATTATGGTGCTTTTTCAAAAGATCCTGACCAATCTTCAATAACTTCTTGGGCGATTAAGCGTTTCTTCGTCCTTTCCTTAAGGAATTAGTTTTATCCTTCTGAAAATCTTACTATTTTTGCGCTCTTATATTAAAAACAAGATTTTAAATGATTACAGTATCCAATCTGGCCATTCAATTTGGTAAAAAACCTTTGTTCTCGGATGTCAATCTGAAGTTCACTCCAGGCAACTGTTATGGACTAATAGGTGCTAACGGAGCAGGTAAATCTACACTCCTGCGCATTATTGCGGGAGAGCTGGACCCTACCCGGGGAGGCATTCAAATGGAGCCAGGCGAACGTTTATCTGTATTAAAACAGAACCATTACGAATTTGATGAGTGCACCGTACTTGATACTGTAATGATGGGTCACAAGGAGATGTGGCAACTCATGCAGGATAAAAATGCACTCTATTGCAAAGAAGATTTCTCTGAAGCGGACGGCATGCTGGCTGCTAAAATGGAAGATGACTTTGCAGCTATGGGAGGCTGGAACGCAGAAAGCGATGCAGCAGAGTTGTTAAGCGGGTTAGGAGTAAAAGAAAACTTCCATAACCAACTAATGAAAAACATTACAGCCAAAGAAAAAGTGAGAGTATTGCTGGCTCAGGCACTGTTTGGTAATCCTGATAACTTGCTTCTGGATGAGCCGACCAACGACCTGGACCTGGAAACAGTACTTTGGCTTGAAAATTATTTGGCTAATTTCCAAAATACGGTAATCGTGGTATCTCACGACCGTCACTTCCTGGATAATGTATGTACCGATATTGTAGATATTGATTTCGGTAAAATTCGTATGTTCTCCGGTAACTATACTTTCTGGTATGAATCCAGTCAGTTGGCATCACGTCAGCAGGCCGTGGCTAATAAGAAAGCAGAAGAGAAGCGTAAGGAATTACAAGAGTTTATCTCCCGATTCAGTGCCAACGTGGCGAAGTCGAAACAGACAACCAGCCGTAAAAAGATGTTGGAAAAGCTGAAAATTGAAGAGATTGAACCTTCCACACGCCGTTACCCGGGTATTATCTTTCAGCCGGAGAGACTATCGGGCGATAAGATATTGAACATCTCTAACATGAGTTATTCCGTGGAAGGAAAAACTCTGTTTAACGATGTTACCTTTAATATAGAGAAAGACGATAAGGTCATTTTCATCTCTAAAGATAACCGGGCGGTTACTGCCTTCTTCCAAATTATCAGTGGTGAAAAAGAAGCAGATACAGGTGAGTTCGAATGGGGACAAACCATTACCACCGCCTCCCTGCCCATGGATAACAGCGAATATTTTAAGAAAAAAATATCGCTGATGAACTGGCTGGCACAGTTTTCTTCGGACACCAGCGATGGTTACATCCGGGGATACCTGGGAAAAATGCTCTTTTCGGGTGATGACATTGAGAAAAATGCCGATGTATTATCCGGAGGGGAAAAGATGCGCTGTATGATATCCAGAATGATGCTACAGCAGCCCAATATGTTGATCCTAGACCATCCGACCAACCACCTGGACCTGGAATCTATTCAGGCATTCAACAATAGCATGAAAAATTTCCCCGGACAGATTCTAATGGCCTCTCATGACCACGAATTTATCCGCACCACCTGTAACCGGGTGATTGAATTGACTCCTAAAGGGGTTATTGATAAGCTCATGGACTTTGAAGAATATTTATCTGACGAAAATATTAAAGCTATTCGCGAAGAGCGGTATAAATAGTTTTTTATTGCATGTTATAAATCAAAGAAGGTTGACCTGTATAATTGGGTCAACCTTTTTTTTTCATCGGCCCTGGCCATTTCCGTGACACCAGATTGATCCTGTTCTTTTTCCTATTACTCATCATACATAACTGGTCATTATCACAAACGACAAGTAAACTAACTCCCTGAAACTGATTGATCAAACATTATTCATAAGATTAATCAACCATGCTGGTAACACCTCTACCTAATACCTAATCAATCAATTCATTCCATTAAAAATTAGTTACCTGCGACCGATGTTGAGTATTAACAGTTGTACCAACACACCCAGCGTCCATCAAGCGGTAATACCCCGACATTTCGACAGAATATTTCATAAGCATACACAACACAAATTCAAGGTTACGTAAGAAATATCATTTCTCATCTCAAATCTTTCCATTACTTTTCGGAAAATTTCACAACAAACATTTTTCATGAAACGAATACTACCGTTATTCCTGGTACTTTTCCTGGTAAGCACATGGAAAGGAACCGGACAAGAGGCAAATTTTGAATTGGCAGCCCGCTTTACCAAAGATAATGTGAAGAAATACATTGGTTCCACACGGGTATATCCCCAATGGGTGGAAAACAGCCACCTGTTTTGGTACAGCTATAAAACGGATGATGGCAAATTTTTCTATTTTGTTGATCCGGATAAACGAAGCAAGAAATCATTGTTCGACAACAACCAATTAGCCGCCCAGGTGACTCAAATCACCCATAAACCATACAACATTAACAATCTACCCATCAAGAAAATAGAATTTGAGAAGGGAAGCAAGAGTAAATTCACTTTTGAGATGGATGATCTTAAGTTTCGCTATAACATTAACAATCGGTTGGTTACAAAATTAGATTCCGTCGACAAGGATAAGAAGGATGACCAATGGAAGACCTACTCGCCCGACAGTACCTACATTGTGTTTGCCCGTAAACACAACCTGTTTTTGATGAAGGCCGATGATACCGACAGTACCGAAATACAAATCACCACGGATGGCGAACGTTGGTATAGTTATCAATCGGATGACGGAGATACCACCACAACTAAACGCTTAGCGAGTAATGCCCGCTGGTTTAAAGATTCCAAAAAATTATACCTGGTACGCTATGACTCCAGAAAAGTGAAGGATCTGTACGTGATCAACTCGGTGACCAATCCCCGACCCACACTGGAAACCTATAAATATGCCATGCCCGGAGAAGAAAATGTTTGGCAGCCCCAGGTTGAGATCTATGACGTGGCCACCGAAAAATGGGTGAAACCTGATTTATCTAAATGGAAGGATCAATCACTGGATACCTATTTATCGGGTAAAAAATCAGACCACCTTTTTGTGATCCGCAAAAAGCGAACCTGCGACGAGTTGGAATTATGCAAGGTGAACACCACTACCGGAGCAGTCACAGCCCTTTTCTCCGAGGAGTCCAAACCTTATTTCAACGACCAGATGTCACAACTACACATTATCAATGAAGGTAAAGAGTTCATCTGGTGGTCGGAACGCACCGGCTGGGGACAATTATACCGGTATGATGCAAATGGTAACCTTAAAAACCAGATCACATCAGGCAACTATGTAACAGGACAAGCAGCACGCATTGATACTGTTAACCAAACTATCTACTACAGTGCCTACGGAAAAGAAAAAGATTTCGATCCTTATTACAGCCTTTTCTACCGCACCAATTTTGATGGCTCGGGAACCAAATTGATTACCCCCGAAGAAGCCAATCACCGCTTTAGCATGCCAAAGACCGATAAATATGCCAACTATTTTGTGGATAATTACTCCCGGGTGGACCAGGCACCTAAATCGGTATTGCGCGATAAGAGCGGAAAAGTTGTTATGACACTCGAGGAAACCGATTTATCAAGAATAAAAGAATTGGGCTGGCAATTTCCGGAGAAATTTGTGGTGAAAGCCTCAGATGGAGTAACCAATCTTCACGGAGTGATGTGGAAACCCTTTGATTTTGATCCCAACAAGAAATATCCGGTGGTCTCGTATGTTTATCCGGGCCCCCAAACCGAAGCAGTGGTTCGCGACTTTACCGTAACAGCCCGCTACAATACAGCATTGGCGCAATTGGGTTGCGTGGTAGTATCCGTAGGCCACCGCGGCGGCAGTCCGAAACGACATAAGTATTATCATACCTATGGTTACGACAACCTACGCGATTATGCCCTGGCCGACGACCAATTTGCATTGCAACAACTGGCTAATCGCTACGACTATATTGACATCAACCGGGTTGGAATCTTCGGCCACAGTGGCGGAGGCTTCATGTCTACAGCTGCCATGTTCGCCTACCCTGATTTTTACAAAGCCGCCGTTTCCTCAGCTGGTAATCACGACAATAATATCTACAACAAGTGGTGGGGAGAGACACACCATGGCGTGAAGGAAGTGAAGAAAAAGAAAACAGCAGCAGAAAAGGACTCTACGCAGACAACACAAACGCAGAAAGATAGCTATGAGATAACTTTTGATAGTAAAGTACCAACAAACCCTTCCATTGCTAAAAACCTGAAAGGTCATTTACTGTTAGTACATGGCGAAATAGATAATAATGTACACCCGGCCAATTCCATAAGGGTAGTTAAAGCGTTAATGGATGCTCACAAGCGGTTTGATTTTATGATTATCCCTAACGTAAGGCACGGCTTCTCACAATATTCGCCCTATTTTGAAAGAATGTTGTGGTATCATTTTGCCGAACACCTGATTGGCGACTATCGCAATAATGTGGACATGAATCAACCATAACGCCTACTAAAACAATTAGGCTGTAAACTTAATTAGCGAATAACAAAGACATTCCTTTGTATTGTATATATTTAAAACACCCGTCACCGAAGCATCGGAGACGGGTGTTTTTTATAAAAAACCATCCGAGAAAAATAATCCTCCACAAATTTACCTCCTACCTAAGACTGAATCCGTAAACCATAATAAAGATGGTTAAACTCTTGTCCATCAAAATCAGCTACCCGGGGCAATTCTCCCCATTTCACAAATCGATGCTTTTCCAAAAGTCTAATACTACCAATATTTGGTTCCAGAAGAATCGCAAACAGGTTTTTATACCCCAACTCCAGGGCCCTGTCAATAGCATAAATCAGTAATTGGCTACCAATACCTTTTTTTTGCCACTCCTGATGGATGTAATAACTAACCTCCGCCGTAAAGCGAAGAGCCTTCCGTCCTTTACGATAGACACTAAGCGATACCCAACCTACCACCTGGTCATTTGAAACATATACAAACACCGGATAGCTGTCATCACAATGTTCCTTAAACCATTTCTGCCGCTCCCGGAGACTTACCGCTTCGGTATCGGCTGTTTGAAAGCCCATGCGCACTGCCTGGTTATATATTTCATTAATCGCTATAATATCCTGTAAGTCTGCTTTACGAATCATTGTCCTTACTCACCTTCTGATTTCTACTACCACAAAGTAAATCAATTAAAACAATTCATTGAAATTGCTTCCTAAACCAAGAGCATGATCTTTTAAGAACTAAACAGGACAAAACAGCCACCTTTTCGGCCTTAAAAAAGCATTCAGTTCTTTTTACAATCCTGATACAGATATAAACAAAGCTTAAAAAATCCTTTTACTTCTACCAAACGATCTTTTAAAACCCTGTTAATTACCTAAAACCAAATACCTAAACGAATTGAATTATTGCAGAAAAAACCAAATTTTCGCGAATCATAAGCCGGATCAACTGTTTCCTCTTCACTAGTCCATCCACTATCCGTCTCAACCGAAATTTTCTCATAATTTATCATTTCATAACCCAACCCCAACTCAAATCCAAAATACATATTTTTAACATAGTAGAAATCGGCACCCAGCAGCACATTTGCACCTAAAGAATAAAAGGCTCTTTCACTCAAATCATTATAAACCTTGCTTTGAACATCACCATAATCATCCACATATTGAATTGTACGGGTAGCATTCCATGCATTTGAAAGCGTAACTTTACGCTCATCAGCATAATTGCCATAATCGTTTCCTGACAAGAATTTATATTCAGCACTGGATGATTTTTTCCGATACATCAACTCCATCCCCCAGTAAGGCGATACTTTAGAGTTTTCAAGAATGTGAAATTCAATACCCGGACGAATTCCCCACAAAAAAGATTTTTCTTTACATAGCTTTTTCTCATCATCTTCCGAGGAATAATCATCTCTATCGCGTTCATTTTTATTATAATCCATTTCGATCCCCAGGCGTAAGGCCGTTTTATTATCGAGCCAATACTTAGTTTGCATATGATCAAAACTAAAGACGCTTTCCTCACCAAACGGATTAAAATTGAGTTCAACCATACATGATTTGGGACGCGGCGATTTGGAGATACTATCTGTCTGGGAAAAGACTAAAACAGGAGTTAATAACAGAAATAGGACAAGCATCTTAATTGTCTTCATAATACATTATTTATAGCGTAAAATTTATTTTTTCAATCTTGACAAAAGCACAAAACAAGAATCAGGTCATAATATCCCTGCATGAGATACATAACCCTACAATACCCCTTTGTAAAAAAACACATCCAGAGGTTCCACAGACCACTCAGTACTTAAACCGGGCTTTGCTGGTTTAACTTTTTTAATGGCACTGGCCGGTAAAACTTCTTTTATAGCCTTTACCGGAGCGGGACTTGTCGGGATATTAAGGCCATTCTTCTCAAAACCGATTCGTTTACCAACTAAATCATAGATTACGCCTGATTCTTTCCATCCTAAAAACTCACCATTGAAGCCAAATACTTCCTTATTATCTAAGATATAAGCTACTGGGTCACCATTCCAGAGATAAATATCATGTTCATCGCAGGCTGAAGTATAATAAGCCACTGCTTTGCCCTCTTTATTGAAGATTGTTATTTCTGAAGTGTCATTTTTATGCTTTGAAACAGTATCAAAATCGTCTTCTGAACAGGATACCAAAACAGATATCATTACAAATACACTAAGAATACTTTTTTTCATTTGATTTAAATTAAAAAACCAACCTACCAATGAATAACTCATCCCGATTCCGATTGATAATTATTACGCCTTGCCAAACCTAACAGACCAATAAAAACCTAATAAACTAGGCCTATCAACAAATAAAATTGAATAGTGACGAATGGATAGAAACACTCATGCTATGCTATTTGAAGAAAACAACTACAGCACGGGCATTTTATTAATACAAGAGATCGATTGATTAAGGGCATCAGGCAGTTTTTAATGGCACTGGTTTTATGTTTATTTATATCTAATTTTGAGTTATCAAAAGTAGTAAAAGAAAGGAGACGAAAGAAATAAGGCAGGTTATTTTTTTAACATTTGGCTGTATTATTGTACAGAAAAATGCAACTATTTTCAGGACGAAAACCGCAAACAACACTTCAATAAAATACAACAGAACAACAGTGATATGCACAGAAGATCTTGTATAAGTGCCGGAACAAACTACAAAAGCACGAGGATAAAGCAAAAAAGCAAGGGAATATCAAACAAAAGAACGTTACCGCTAAACAAAAAAAAAGCCGGCTTCCCCTGACAGAAAACCGGCTCATCTGAAACAAATAATCACACTAAAGCTTCCTTCTCCTTCTCAACAAAGGCAATATCATACTGCCTGAGTTCATCCAGGATCGGTTCGTAAATTTCTCTGATAGTTGGAATATGAACGCCTGTTAACCGTAGTTGCCCGGTCAGATACAACTTGGTAGCAATGGCTAAAGGCAACCCAACGGTTTTGGCCATGGCTGTATCAATTCCATTTTCCCCTACAGAGACCAGTGAAGAGGTTAAGGTTACGGGTTGATGTGTGATTTTATCTTCGTATATAAATTTATGCCACATCACAATCATATCTTTCTCTTCCGGCATCAGCTGCCATTTTTCCCGGAGTATCTTCTCCAGTACCTGAGCCGGTGTAGCCTTCTTGAGGCCAATTTTTTTATCCTCAAATATTCCCAGCCACTCCAGTTTATCAATAATATCAGAATCCTGATCGATGTGCATATAATGAAAGAGTTTGGTCTTCACCGAATCAGCCGGGTGATAATAGAGGAACGAATTAATATACTCCCGGTAGGTCATCTCCTCGGTATTATCAAGCTCATAGGTATCATCGGTCAAGCCAAGCTGCACAAAAACATTCCATGCCTTACAGTAACCGGGCCGGCGCAAAGTACCCCGATAAACAGTCGGTACCCCCTGAAGGTTATAACAGTCAATGTATTTAAGAGAATCACGATTAGCATACCCCTCAAATCGTCCATAACCTTCAATATCTATCAATTCAGTACGACGGAACAGCCGGTTGTAAGGGATATATTTGTATTTTCCTTCCTGTATGAATTTTGCCGGACCTCCCTGTCCTGCCACCACAACATTACGTGGGTTCCATGAAAATTTATAATGCCAGGGATTATCATCAGATCCGGGTGCCACCAAACCACCGGTGAAGGATTCAAAAGACTTCAAGTCATGCCCTTCTCCTTTAATGCGATCAATGATTCGCATAGCTGACATGTGGTCAATCCCGGGATCCAATCCCATCTCATTCAAGAACAAAAGGCCCTTTTCTTTGACCTCAGCCGCCATACTTTTCATCTCGACCGATTCGTAGGAGGCAGTAAACAATGACTTATTATATTTGAGACACGTTCTGCCAACCACCGGATGAAGCGCGGCAGGCAACAAGGACACTACCATATCAGCATTATTAATCTCTTCTTCACGCTGCACTTCATTAAACAGATCGAAAGTAATAATACGGGTTTGCGCTTGCGCTTTACCTTTAAGGAGTGACACATCCTTATCGCCCACTGTTATCATCCATTGATATACGGCAGCATATTTTTCAAGGTATTTGATTAAAAAGGTAGCAGACCGACCTGCACCAAGTATTAAAATTTTCTTCATAAGACAGGTTTTAAGGATTAATCAGTTTATCGGGGCCGTATAATTCTCTGCCACATAATCAGACAAATAGATAAAGCGTTTCGTAAGATGCCCATCTACCGCAATCGTTGCTCTTTTAATCACTTCTTCCCTATCAGGTCCAATAATAAAGGGCAGAATACGGTTCATTAAACGGCTTCCAAAATCCACGGAGGCATCTTTGGGCAATTCACAAGGCAAATTATCCACAGCCATCACCGTAACATGCTTCTCATTCGACAAGGGTGGTTCAATTTGATCCGATACAGGAGAATAATCATAAATAGGCTCGGCTATAGTGGCAGCTCTTTGGGTAGAAGGAATAGAGCCATTGATATCGCAAGTAATATCAGCAATTACTTTTATCCTGAAATCCTCCTTAAGCATGTCCTGTTGTGTAAATAAAACGGGTGCTTTAGGATCCCAAAAGGCTGCTGATATAAACAAATCAGTAGCCGAAAGAAACCGTCTAAAATTTCCGACATAAACCTCGGGCTGTTTGAAAAAATGCAACAACTCAAATGCTTTTCCATCTTTATGCCGATTATAATCACCAGGTGTCAATTGGACATATGACGCCTCCTGAATAGAATCATTATAAAGGTATTCCGTCACGGGAAGCCTGGAGACACCAGCTTCTTCCATAAGCTCCACAGCACCAGTGGCCACCCGCCCATTCCCGGTAATAGCAATTTTCACAGGTGGCAAATTAATACCACGTACTTCCTTCTTCATTTCATTAAGCCCGGAACAAAGATGCGCCGGCTTCAGCTCATAGAGACCTAAACGCTTGCCGTAAGTAAGCAAGCCATTATAAGCACCCACCAGGCCGGCATAACGACCGAAGCCTATCAGCCGCATTCCTTTGGAGTCGGTGAGTAATTCATAGTCCACCAACCGGATATTCTTCTTTAATATTTGTTGTAGGAGGCCTTTGTTATATGGTTGTTTTTTAATTGTGTGAGAAAAAAACAAGTAAGTTTTGTCTGGTATCAGGTTCGAGACAGGCACTTCCTTCACCCCTAAAATCACATCACACATCTTTAGGTCTTCACTAAGGGGTATACCCGCTTTTCTGTACTCATCATCACCAATACAGCGAAAATCCGACGGCTGAATGACAATCTCTACGTTCGGGTATATATTCAAAATAGACCTGCACTGCCGGGGCGTGAGGGGAACCCGCTTATCGGGAGGTATTTTTCCTTCTCTTAAGATACCAATCTTCATTGAGTATAGGTTTTAAATATTAATAATAGCGGTTAAACGTTAAGCTGGATTGAAATCAGGAAGAAGACATTGGGAAGATTTGACTTCTTCCCGATGCCAATCCAGATCAAATGTTAAACTCAATACCTTGCGCTAATGGCAACTCCGTACTGAAATTAAGGGTATTAGTTTGACGTCGCATGTAAGCCTTCCAGGCATCAGAACCAGATTCTCTTCCTCCACCAGTATCCTTCTCCCCTCCAAAAGCACCACCTATTTCAGCACCTGAGGTACCTATATTAACATTGGCAATCCCGCAATCGGACCCTTCATGGGAAAGGAAACGTTCCGTCTCAAGCATATTGGTTGAGAATATCGCCGAAGATAATCCTTGGGGTACCCCATTATGAATCGCCATGGCCTCATCCATCGTTTTATACTTGAGGAGATAAAGTAATGGTGCAAACGTCTCATCCTGCACAATTTCGTAATGGTTCTCCACTTCTGCGACACACGGCACTACATAGCATCCTGATTCGTAACCGGAACCTTCCAGTACATCACCCCCGTACAGAATGTTTCCACCCTGCTCCTTCACCTGATCAATAGCAGCAGTAAAGGTCTCTACGGCCTTTTTATCAATCATAGGACCTACCAATGTTTGTGCATCCAATGAATGCCCAATTCTGACGCTTTTATACACATTCACCAGTTTTTCCCTGAAACTATCATAGAGTGATTCGTGAATGATAATACGACGGGTAGAAGTACACCGTTGACCACAGGTACCTACTGACCCAAAAACAATGGCCCGTAACGCCATTTCCTGATCGGCATTAGGCGTAACAATAATGGCATTATTCCCCCCAAGTTCCAGGATGTATTTTCCTAAACGCTCACCCACCAGACGTCCTACTTTCTTGCCAATCCAGGTGGAACCGGTAAACGAAATCAATGGAATATTCTTATCCACCAACATGTCATCACCCAGGTATTTGGAACTGGTAGCTACTAAATTCAGAACGCCCTCAGGAATATCATTTCGCTTAAGCACATTACTCACAATCTTATGTACTGCCACAGCACATAACAACACTTTAGACGATGGTTTCCAAACAACCACATCACCACACACAAGAGATATCATGGCATTCCAGGCCCATACTGCCACCGGAAAATTAAAAGCAGAGATAACACCCACAACGCCTAAGGGATGGTATTGATCGTACATCCGGTGCCGCTCCCGCTCCGAGTGCATGGTGAAACCATATAACTGACGGGATTGTCCCACAGCAAAATCGCAGATATCAATCATCTCCTGTACTTCGCCCAGGCCTTCCTGGTAGATTTTTCCCATCTCATAGGACACCAGTTTGCCCAAGGGCTCCTTATATTTTCGCAGCTCAAGACCTATCTGACGTACTAGTTCACCACGTTGAGGAGCAGGTACCATGCGCCACTTTTTAAAAGCTTCCTGTCCCAAAGCTATTACTTCTTTATAATCACTCCTGGTAGCCTGCTGAATTCCTCCAATAAGTTGTCCATCGGTAGGAGAATAAGAATTTAATACCTCCCCGGTGGTTGCTTTCCATTCCGTACCGGTGCAAACTCCCGTGTTTATCTTCTGGATACCCAGTTCTTTTAAAGCATCTTTAATACCGTATTCAGTCATTTTTTAGGATTTATGGGTTTTTGAATTTCTAGTTAATCTATATTTCAAAAGATCATTCGGCTTTAAGCAATGGATATGAGACACATCACAATCGAGCTGTTATCCCATTACTAAAGTTTAATGAACGATTACTTTCAAGCTCTTTATCTATTTGCCTATTGCTATTTTCACCCGCTAACCATCCACTTCACCAGCCCACCTTTGCTTAAAATCTCCATCAGTTTTTCAGGCAATGGATTAAAATGAAATGATTCACTACCTATCTTCAATAAGCCAGTGGCCATATCAATAAATATTTCATTACCTGCCCGGTAAGCATCAACTGCTTCGGGTAACACAATAATAGGGAGCCCTTGATTAACGGAAGAACGGAAAAAAATACGTGAGACAGACTTTGCGATAATAGCCTTAACACCTGCCCTCACAAGCCCCACAGAAGGATGTTCACGCGAACTGCCACAGCCAAAATTGGCTCCACACACAAGAATATCCCCTACTCGAACCCGGTCAGCAAAACTGTCGTCAAATCCCTTAAAGAGATGAGGCAATATTTTATCCGGTTCTGAACTATTGATCTCATAGGTAAGGTTACCGGCAAACATCTGATCGGTATTGAGATTATCCACATCATGATAATCCCACACCCCATTCAGATAACGATCATCACCTGCTTTCACCTCAACCGTGGCTGTCTGTTTCTTGGGATAAGGGAAGACGTGATTATTTTCATCCATAGGCGAAGTGATTTTTCCATTTAAGGAAGAAAGCGCCACCGTGGCTGGAGATGCCAGATAGATGGATGCCTTTTTGTTGCCCATCCGCCCCAGGAAGTTACGGTTGGCCGTGGAAATCACATTAACATCATCCGCCGGGATGCCCTGTCCTGTTCCCAGGCAAGGACCGCAAGAAGGAGCTAAAATACTGGCTCCGGCATCCATGAAGGCATCAATCAACCCTTCCCGCATAGCCAGACGGTAAACATCTTTTGAAGCAGGTGTAACCAGTAATTGGAAACCTGCCGGAATCGTCTTTCCCTTCAATATAGCTGCTGCTATTCGTAAATCTTCAATCCGTCCATTGGTGCAGGTTCCTATTAATCCCTGCTGAACAGGCATACCAGTCACCTCATCAACGCTCTTTACATTATCCACATGGTGAGGGCAAGCCACCACCGGATAGAGCTGCGACAAATTAATCTCCACATCCTGCTGATAAATTGCATCCTCATCGGCCCAAACACCTTCTGTTTTCTCACCGAACCAATCGATCAGCACTTCATCTGGGGGAAAGACTGCATTTTTGGCTCCCATCTCAGAGGCCAAGTTCGTAATGGTCATGCGATCGGCCATTGATAGTGTTTTCACCCCGTCTCCATGATATTCTATAGACATATAATCAGCCCCGCTGGAACCGATCCTACCGATGATATATAAAGCCAGGTCTTTACCATAAACACCTTCCGGCAACTTACCTCTCAATGTGATTTTAATCGTTTCAGGCACCCGAAACCAGGTCTCCCCCTTTTTCCATAAGCCCGCCGCCTCGGTACGATCAATACCAGCCGCAAAAGCATTAAAAGCACCGGCAGTACAGGTATGACTGTCACTCCCAACAATAAGCATTCCCGGGCGTGCATGCTTTGACATGAGCTGATGGCAAATACCATTTCCCACATCATGGAAACGATTAACACCATGATATTCTACAAAACGCCTAATCTGCTGGTAATCGTTGGCCAGCTTGCTGTTGGTAGGTGGTGCATTATGATCCAGCACCACCATCAGCTGTCCGGGATCTTTGATTTTATCCCCTCCCATTTTGTGAAAGATCTTTTCGATGCTGAAAGTGTTATCGTGGGACAGCACAATGTCAGGCTTCTTAAAGACAATGCTTCCAACCGGAGCTCCTAATATTTTTTCTACGAATGTTTTTCCTGCCATGGATTAAAATTTAATTTCTATCAATCATGGTTAATCACACCTATTATCAATTGTACCCTAACCTGGATAAGCCAGAAAAGTACACAGATATGAGTATCAAGTATCAAGATATTTACATGACCAACATTGCAATATCCTGCCAAAAAATACACAGACATTACTGATAAGACACAAAAAACAACTCCATTTCTTACCGCTTTTCAATTGACAATCGACCTAATCTCAATCAATAATACAATTGGTATTACATCAAAAGCAGATCTCCTTTTTGGTAGATCGCCATTTGAACCTCTGAAAACTTTTTCACTTTCACTTGTTTACCATTCCTGAGGTTGGTTACCTTACCAGCTTCCAGCTCTATGCGAATTGTATCCCGGTCAATTAATTCCAAAACAGACAGATCGTCATAAACCAAAACCGGGAAACCGGCATTGATAGCATTACGTTCATAAATAGCTCCAAAGGATTGCGCCAATATGGCCTGATTACCTAAAGCCTTAAAACAATCCACTGCTTGCTGCCGCGAGCTACCTGCACCAAAATTTTTTCCTGTAATCACAATATCACCGACTTCTGTCTTAGCAGCATAATCCTCCCATCCAGCCAAATTATCAAAGGTATATTGCCCCATTTCTTCTAATTTGGTAACCGCCAGATACCGGTTATGATAGATCATGTCTGTATCAATATTGTCTTCAGGAATCAACCAGACTTTACCTTCCAGTACTGTTGATTTATTATTCTGGCTTCTTTTAACAGCCCTTTTAGTCTCTTCTTTCAGCTTATGAGATGGCGTGAATACAGAAGGTTCCTCAGGCAGGTCATCCGGCGTGGTGATGTGACCCGCCACTGCAGAGGCAGCAGCTACCGTCGGTGACGCCAGGTACACTTCCCCCTTGCCCTGTTTCCCTGCAAAGTTACGATTGCCGGTACTGACTGTTTTTTCACCCGGCCCATTCTGACCAATTTGTCCTGAAGCACAACCGGCACAACCTGCATTACCCAGTAAAGCACCCGCTTCTTTGAATATCTTTATCAATCCTTCGTCAAGGCATTTATTCCAGACCTCATCCGTAGATGGAACAATTTTCAAAACCACTCCGGGAGCCACTTTTCTACCATTAAGAATGCGTGCCACGAGACGTAAATCTTCCATGCGCCCATTGGTACAACTACCAATGAATGACGAGTCAATCTTAGTTCCTTTTACTTTTTCCACAGGAACGACATCATGCGGCTTTCCGGGTAAGGAAATGCCATAAAAAAAGGAGCGTGCATCAATCTCAAATGTTTTATCATAATGCGCCTCTTCATCGGCATAAACAGCCTGAATGGTTTCTCCGGAGCGTTTCTTGCAATAGTCAATCACCGCTTTTGAAGGAGGGAACAGAATGGCGATAGCCCCCATCTCGGTAGCCATGGAAGAGATAGTTATGCGTTCATCCAGGGACAGACCATCAATTATCTCCCCATATAACTCAACGGCATATCCCAACAAACTATTGGCTCCAAATTCATTCAGCAGATTAAGCACAATATCTTTGGCTGTTAAATGATAGGGACGCTTACCTGTCAAAGTGATTTTTACCGAAGCTGGTACCTTAAACCAAACGGCACCACGCGACCAGGCAGCTGCAATATCACGATCGCCCATTCCCTGACCAAAAGCACCGATGGCTCCCAGTATATTAGCATGTGAATCGGTAGAAACAACGGTTGATCCAGGAACTGCCAGCCCTTGATCGATGGCCAGATGCGTACCGATTCCACTATTTATATCATATACTTTTATTCGCTGATCACGGGCAAACTGCCTACATAATTGTTGGTTGGCTGCATATTTCTGGTCAGAACCGGTAGGATTACAATCGAACGTAAAAAAGGTTCTTTTGGGATCAGCCACATACAATGCTTTCTCCTTGATATTCTTCACCACATTTGCCCCTCCAAAATCTCTCGCCAAACGCACATCAATGCGAATATCCACAATCTCTCCCGGAGAAACCGTATCTAATCCGGCATGAGTAGCTAATATTTTTTCAATAATCGTCATCATAAGTAGATCGTTAGTGTCTTATCAGTAATGTTTGTGTATTTTTTGGCAGGATAATGCAATTCCGGTCATGCAAAAATCTTGATACTTGATACTCACATCTATGTACTTTTCTGGCTTGGCCAGGATAGGTTTTAGCAGAAAATTAGAATCATTAACAAGAACTCCTGTTTATACCAGACGGCTCTTGAAAGGCAAGAATGTCATAAAGTCGGCATGGTGAACCACATAAGCTTCTGTTGTACGTTTCACCATATCCCCCTCTCCGGCATGAGTGGCAATAATATGACACACATCGGCCGGAATACCACACTCTTCTGCCAGGGAAACACCAGAAAAAGGATGGCGCAAATATTTACCATATTTTCCCTGCACAGCATTACCCTTTTCATCCAACACATATTCCAAAAGCTTCCCCACATCGGCCAGAATGGCTCCGGCAATGAGGACATCCATATTCACTGGCAATTCCTCCTTGAAGAATTCATTCATCTTATTACCACTGTCACGAGCAATATGAACCACAGCTCTTTTGTGATCCATAAAAGACACCTTCAAATCAGGACCACACAATAAAGTAAAGGGAATAGAATTTAGGTCTTCAGATGTTAAGACGCTACGTTCAAGTGCCAATTCCCAGGTCTTTGCCGTTTTCTTCTGCAAATCATCATCCTGAATCCAATTGAGTTCAGGCCACAGGTGATATATGTCTTGCTTTTGATTCATATGTTCAATTTAGTTTTAATAGGTCATATGGAACTAACTATGAATTAAAAAACCATACTCCTGTTTGACAATAGATCGTTAGATTTTAGATGATAGATCTTAGACTGATTTACAGAGCTACAAAAGCTGTAACTATCAAATAATCACAAGCTGTCTTTCAGACAATTAAAAAACCATAACGAACTACTGGCATAAGTTAATAATTGCTTCATCATGAACATTTCATGCAATTAATCCGGAACAGGATTGAATTATTAAAGTCTGAGGCCGTGAGGACTCAACAAACCTCAGACTATTGACTATCTAACTTAAAACAAACCTTTTAATTTACATCATTACAATTTGCTGATAATCGCATCAGCCATCTGCGTGGTAGAGGCAGCTCCTTTCTCAATCACATCAGGGCGTCCTGCCATTTTTAACATGTCATAAGTGCGTACTTTACCTTCAGCAATGACCTCTGCTACGGCTTTACGTATTTTCACTGCCATCTCCCCTTCCTCTATGTAATCCAACATCATACAAGCCGATTCAATCATGGCAATCGGGTTCACAATAGAGACTTTATAATCGGCATATTTAGGCGCAGAACCATGCGTTGGTTCAAACACGGCCACACCGCTTTCACCCATCTGAGCACTGCAGGCAAACCCAAGGCCACCAATCAAACCAGCAAATCCATCGGATATGATATCGCCAAACATATTCCCCGCTACAATCACGCCATAGTTTTCAGGATTCTTAGTCAGCCACATCATCTGAGCATCGATATTGGTATTCCACAACTCTATGTCAGGATAATCTGCCTTTTTCATTTGAAGCGCCATCTTGTACATCATCCCTGATGTTTCACGGATCACATTTGGCTTTTCACACACCGTCACTGCCTTATAGCCATATTTATGGGCATATTCAAAAGCCGCACGCAAAATGCGTTCGGTAGCTTTTTTAGTAAATATCCGGGTAGAAACAGAAATCTCTTCTTTAGGAACACTACCAAAATTTTTCACAAACTGAGGATGCGTCATCAAGGCGTCATATACCTCCTCAGGAGGATTACTCCACTCAACCCCTCCATACAACCCTTCTGTGTTTTGACGAAAGATCGCCACATCCACCTCTGGCTCTTCCGGATGACCGTTACTTCCGCGACGGATAAAATTCAATGGATTCCCCTTATATGTTTTACAAGGACGCAGACAAATATCCATTTTGAAATGTTGTCGCAGTCCCACAATAGGACTTTTATATACTAATCCTTTTCCCTGTAGCTCAGGAATCAGTTCATTATTGGCTTCATCTTTAGGCTTAGAGGTAATAGCTCCGAACAGACCAATTTTATGTTCTTCAAGCAACTCAATGGTACGCTCTGGCAAGGGTCTACCTTCCTTACACCAAAACTCCCAGCCGATATCTCCTTCCACATAATCGGCTTCAAAACCGGCAGCAGTTAATACTCGAATGGTCTCATCCAGAACGATGCGTCCGATTCCATCTCCAGGTAGGGCAACAATGGTTCTTTTCTTCATGTGTATTAAATTTAGATAATAAACAAAGAGGCTTTAGATCATTAGCTTATTAGACCAATTTTTATTGCTTTTTACAACTTAGCAATTTCTCAGTTTTTTCCTTTACCGATAACATTCGTCAAGCAACCATATCCTTGTATCAGAATAACTCTCTTATAGCTTATTTATGTTTTTTCTTATTGCTTCACCTGCCTAACCACATCGATCACCGTGCCATCAACCCACTTTATGGCTGCTATTACTTTATCAGTAAATTGAGGTTTTTCAGGCTTTCCACAAATTGATTCAGCTTCCTCTTTTAGTTCCTGAATAGTTCTGATTGGCAAGCCGGATCCCTTAGCTTTTTCAATCAGATCCTTCCTTAATGGATTAATGGCTATTCCCCGCTCTGTAACAATGACATCGATCAGCTCACCCGGCCCGCAAACCGTCGTAACCTCATCGACGATGACCGGAATACGATCACGAAACAATGGCAACGGAAGAATCACTGTTTTAGAGAAAAGACAATTCTGCCAACCACCAATCCCATGTAATAAATAACCATCGGAATGCGTCACCACATTGGCGTTAAAGTTCAAATCTACCTCCGTAGCACCCAGAATCACCACATCAACCATGCCAGCAAAATTCCCTTTCCCATGATAGTTATAACTGGTAAACGGACTTGTCCAGACATGATTGGGATTATCACGCATGGATCTTACGCCTTCCAGATCGAATGTTTGTCCATCCAGGACATATTCCACCAACCCCTCTTCCAGCATCTTAACCAGGTATTTATTACTACCCCCCCGGGCAAACCTTGCTTTAATGCCTTTTTTACGCATGATCTCTCCAAAGAAGATACCAATGGACAAAGAGGTTCCTCCGGCCCCCGCCTGAAAACTGAAGCCATCTTTGATTATCCCTGTGGCCTCACAAAATTGAGCCGTCATTTCGGCTATGAGCAACCGATCAGGGCTTTTTGTTATTTGGGTAGTACCGGAAACGATCTTTTCAGGAACACCTACCTTATCCACTTCTACCGTATAATCCACGTAATTCCCCTGAATTTGCCACGGTATACACGGAAAAGTCACCATATTATCAGTCACCACAATTACCTTATCGGCATATTGAGAATCAGCTAATGCAAAACCAAGCAAACCACTGGCAGAAGGCCCGTTCAATCCATTAGCATTGCCAAACGGATCAGCACAGGCCGCACCAATCACGGCAATATCTATTTTAACCTCACCATCCTGTACGGCCTGATAACGCCCCCCATGTGAACGCAGCACGGCCGTTTTTTTCATTTTCCCTTCTGAACAAAAACGACCCAGTGGTCCATTCATACTCCCTTCAATATGACTGATAGTGCCATCCTCAAGGTATTGCAACAAATGAGCATGACAGGGAAACGATGCTGAAGGAAACCACCTAAGATTTTTAATTCCCAACCCTTTGGCGATGTCAAAAATCATATTTGCAATCAAATCACCGTTTCTGAAGTGATGATGGGTGGAGATGGTCATACCATTTTTCAAACCTGCTTTAACAAGCGCTTCCTTTAAGGTAGCTACTTGCTTGTTTCCGTCTAACGGATAGTCTGCATAGGTAGCGATTACGGGCGCATGCTTCCTGCCATCGGGACGGTATTTTCCAACCCCCTGGAAAGGTACCACGGGTTCTCCATTAATAAATTCCGGAATAAAACGTCCGGCAGCATTTTGTATCATTTTGTCCGACATTTTATTCCCTCCAGTCTTTATTCAGTTTTCCCATCGCAATGGCTGTATCAATCACATGCAACGCCCGTTTAACCACAGGTGGATCAATCATTTTGGAGCCCAATGCAACCACACTGCTTCCATTCTCCAGGGCTCTGTGATATGCCTCTACAATCTTTCTTGCTTTTTCTATTTCTTTTTCATCAGGGGCAAAGCATTCATTGATCACTGGTACCTGACGAGGATGAATACATCCCATACCAACAAATCCAAGCCCTTTGGAGGTACCTACATTACTACGTAAAGCCTCCATGTCATCAATATCAGAAAACACCGAGTCGATAGGCTGAACCCCGGCAGCGCGCGCAGCATTAACCACCACACTTCTTGCATGAAACGATTCAGTCGCCTCATTGGTCCTTTGTGCCCCAATATCAGCAGTATAATCTTCCAGCCCAATGGCCAGTGCCACCACGGTGGAAACAGCTGCCGCTATATCATAAGCATTCTTTACACCCATGGCACTTTCGATGATAGGCATCAGCATAATTTCCTCATTCTCTTTCCCAACAATAAACGATATGGTATCATTGACTTCTTTCACCTGCCAGGCATGTTCACATTTGGGAATCAGAATCAGGTTGACCTTATGAGGAGCTATAACTTTCAGATCTTCCAAACCTTCCGGCAGCTGATTAATCCGCACCATCCGCTCCGCATGGTTAAAATTGATGGCCCGCAATGCATTCCTCACCAGAAAACGAGCCTCTGTTTTACACTCGGGAGCTACGGAATCTTCCAGATCCAGAATAATACCATCTGCCCCATAAATTCCTGCATTAACCATCAACTTTGGATTATTTCCCGGTAAGTACAAACGGGAACGGCGATTACGCTCTTTTAATGTGCTTTTAAGCTCCCTTTTTACCGGTAACAAATAAGCTTTATCCACCTCTATCAACTGCTTTATAGCAGCCTCCATTCTGGCTGCTATAACAAATGGAAGTGCTCCTTTATCTTCAACCACCACCTGTGCATTGGAGATGTCATAAAACGCACACATCTCCTCAATCAATTTTCTGATGGAACGCCCGTACAATACATCAACTTTGCTTTTCAACTCAATAACCAGACCTCCGTCTGATTTCAAAGCCAGAGATACATGACAGTCGGAGCGTACAGCATCGCCTTTTTTTCCTGATTCTGCAATCATGCTACTATTAACTAGTTCGACAATATTTTAACGCAGATTATTTGTACAGAAAGGCCCTTGAAGAATAGAAGATCAACCTTAATTATCGTATACAATAGAACATGTACACCCTGCAGCACCACCTGAATCATTACGATCAGGTTAAAAAAAAGCTTTCTGAAAAATAACCTAAAAGAACATTTTACCCTTAAATCAGTCCTTTTAGCTTAACTTTGCATGCGGAAATATTTTTAACTTAAATTTTCCCTTGCAAACCATCCCTTTTGTTCTTGCCTGAGCAATATATGTATCTTTTTTCACTTTACAAACCTTTTTTGTTTGTTTTTTAACTTTTCAAGTGTTTTTGTGTGTTTTTTAACGCTACTTTTACTGTTATATCCTTAACAGATTCACACTTTATCCAACAAAAAAACAAACAATGTCACGATAATTTATTCTACTTTTGTGCGTCAAAAAAAACAAACACCATGGAGTCTGAAAACGGATTAAATCCTCAAATACTTATCCAATTAACAACAATGCGAATGCCCTTCGGAAAGTACAAGGGTTATATTTTATGTGATTTACCTGAACCTTACCTGGTATGGTTTCACCAAAAAGGATTTCCTGAAGGGAAATTAGGTATGTTATTACATACGCTTTATGAGATAAAACTAAACGGATTAGAGTACATCCTTAAACCATTAAGACGATAGATCGACAGATTAATAGACATGAGACCGTATCACAACTACCTCATAGATATTCTTACTGTTATTTATTTAATAGAACATTAGACTATAGATAATAGACCTTTGAACTGCTACATTTGTCTGGACAATCAGTTAACTTTAAAGCTGCAATTCCCTAACCAGTATACTTCAACACACTTTTATTGGGACCTTCTTCGAGACAAACAGGTACCTCTATCGGATCAACTCCGCTATTAGCGGAGTTGATCCGATAGAGGTACGACCCAGACCCTTTGCAAACTCAAACAAACTCCGAGCTTATGCCAAGACATAAAAAAAGATCGAACCTGACTCACAATTAATGAGTAAATTCGATCTATTCATTGGATCAATTCAAAGACAAAATGAATTGATGCATTATATTTTTCAGGACTTAGCTATTAAACCAACCTGATTCCCTCTTCATCGATGGTAATTAATCGCTGCTTATACAAAGCCCCGACAGCCTTTTTAAAGTTCTTTTTACTGACTCCGAACATACGATAGATTAATTCTGCCGGGCTCTTGTCATTCACCGCTAAAAATCCATTTTTCTCTTTCAATAAAGCCAGCACCTGAGTAGAAAGGTCACCAACTTTTTCATAACCGGCAGGTTGTAAAGCTAAATCAATCTTCTCATCACTTCTGATCTTTTTAATATAGCCTTTCATCCGCTGCCCGGGGTAGATTGTCTTATACACTTCATTTTTATATAACATCCCCCAATGCAGATTATTAATAATCGCCTTATACCCCAGGTCGGTTTCAGCCGCAATCAATAAATCAACTTCCTGTTCCAACTCATAGTCAGGCATCAGGTTATCCAGATACTTATCAATTTTGGCGGAAGCTACAATACGCTCACTTTCATGATCAAGCAGCACGTGGACCAGGTATTTTTTCCCTTCCTGCATCTTCATCTTCTGTTCCCGAAACGGCACCAGTATGTCTTTCATCAAACCCCAATCCAAAAAAGCACCAAAATTATTAACGGATTTCACTTCCAGAAAAACGAAATCACCTATTTGAGCATAAGGCTTCTCTGTAGTAGCAATAATCCGATCTTCAGAATCCAGATAGATAAACACCTCAATCTCATCTTCAGGCTTACAGCCTTCCGGCACATATCGGATTGGCAATAAAATCTCTCCCTGCTCTCCTACGTCGAGATAAAGCCCAAAATCTACTTCTTTTACAACTCTTAATGTATTATATCTACCAATCTGTACCATGATGCTTTAAAAAATGATTATGACCTGCAAATGTACAGTAAAATTCGATTGTCACAATTATTCACAAGAAATATAATCTATCATACCCCGTAACACAACAGGCTGTTGCTTGAACGATTAGGCCATTGCATAAACCGGTATTAATCAAAAATTATTTCTCTTCATTCAGGCTAATCTCACCAGACCGTTAGATTTTAGACAATAGACCTTAGACTGATTTTCATCAATCGCATTTTTAACCTCCTAAACTGGGCAAGACAGAAAAGTAAAAAGTATCAAGATGATTTACTGCTCGCCAAAATATTTTGCCAATAAATACACCAATATCACGCGTAAGACACTAAACTGGGCAATCAGGAATAGTCCTAAGATATTAGTATCAAGTATCAAGATGCATAACCGGTCTGGTACTTTTCTACCAAAAAATACACGAATATCACTGATAAGATAAACTGGACAAGACGGAAAAGCACCCGGATATGAGCATCAATTAAAAAGATTTTGGATAACCTGAACTGTAATACTCTCTCCAAAAACAGGGATTGCGCAGATTAGTTACCAAACAAAATGAATCGACCTCATTTTAGTACCACTCCATCCCATTTAATCCTGCCTGGAAGAATAGCTTGGCTTTTTTCACCTGCTCACCGGGTTGAAACCGATAAGGCAAACCATTTTCCTGCAACATGGGAATATGAGGATTTTCAGCGCCATTCCACTTGACAGGAACAAATGGCATGTCATGTATCAACTTATTTTGTAAGGCATGACGAATCCATTCTGAATCCAATCCTCCCTCAACCATTCCTACCTGCCCCCACCCCAGATTCTGACGCCAGCGCAGAGCCAATATACCATGAGACGTTTTTCCATAACAGGCCTCACTCAAATCTTTATAGCCAAACCGGGACGGGTAATCACTATCTTTAATTAATTTTCCTTCATGCGTATTTCCGGTCCAGTGCCAACTAACAAGGCTAATTTCAGTATCATACTCACTGTAAGACAATGTTACCCCGGCGGTTCGATACTTATCCTCTCCCTGCCCGGAAAAAACATCGTTTTCTATCACTAAACGAAAGGCTTTCGTGCGCAAAGCAAAAACACCGGCGGGCTGCCGGGTACCTTTATTATCCCAATAGTACTTATAAATATACCCGATCCCACAACTCACCGGCGCCTGCAAATCCAATGATCCGTTGAAACGATTATATCTTGTACTTTCCGAGCCCCAAACGAAGTGACCGCCGGCATTCATTTGTACCTCCCAGGATGGCATATCTGTTCCCGGCCCCCGAAAATTGTAATAAGCATAGGTGCCGGCATTAACCTGTGCCCAATCCTGGTAATAGGACGCCTGCAACATGAGCCCCAGTCGCTGAATGTGTGTACCGAACTGTGCCACCACTCCCATCGATAAACGAAAAGAATCACCTTTCCAGGTCTGTCCCCAGGCAGACAGACTACACAACAAACTTACATACAACAGGAATGGCTTCAATACATTATTATTTATGGTCAAAAAAATTTTCTCCTAAAGATAAGATCTTAATCAAGATATATCATAACTCAGTATTGACGAAAACATATTATTATTAACCAATGTGCTCAAGCCGCAAGGGCTTTTACTTTAATCCTAACCTGAAAAAGCCAGAAAAGTATACTGACATTACTGATTAGGCGCTTAGATAGCAATTTTTACCAACTTGTTGTTCAAATTGGATGGAAATATATAGATAGGATAGAGATCACAAGTTAGACGGGGAGGGAAATAGATGGAAGCACTTAGAGATAAATGGAGATACATTGAAACAGATAGATCGTTAGATTTTAGATAATAGTCAGAGATGGCCATTGCCCATATTGACATCAAGCTAATAACTTTACAAGCGGGTTAGTTGATATGTAGGTTTTTAATCCTTCAGTAATAGTTTTATTGGGACGTTGTCCCAAACCCTACTTCATTTTTGGCATCGCCCCAAAAACGAAGCAAAAAACGCTAGTCAAATAAACGCTTCTGCCCACCTCCTTGATGAATTTTTGCAGACCCACATGCCGGAATCCCCGCATTCATCTTCGTCGCGCCAACGCCGGCCCGCCTATTTGACTTCCTTACGCGCTTCCCAACATCATGGCCTTTTTCGTATTTGTTGAGTAAATGAGACCTTGTTAAATGATAGACATTAGACCAATTTACATTACTCTAATTCTTAAATCATTAATAATTTCATCTATTGAATTAAATACAAACAGTTTTTCAATTACTTACAAAAGTTTAACGAACTATTATTGGAACAGATAGAAATATTTTAAAACAACCTGTACTTACAAAAGAACAATTGCAACTCCCAGTTGATGAAGACTCTCTGCGTCTCCGCGGTGTATAATGAATCTTGTTAAGATAATAAACTAAAGGCAACACCCCTCAAAGAGGCTTTCTTTTCGAATGCTCCGGGAACAACATAGACACTAAAGCATAAAAAAGTCACAAAAAAACCTTCGACACTATCCCATTAAGCGCCGAAGGTTTATTATCTGATAATACAATAATTACTTATGCTACTCCACAACCACTTTAACCTGGGCAGCCATCTCTTTGGCTCGCTCCACAATTGCCTTTACATTGGCATTCACCTCATCGTAAGCCAAGGCCACTCCCATACGACGGTATGGACGAGCAGTGGATTTACCGAAAATACGCAAATCTGATTTTGGATATGCAGCTGCTATTTCAAGACCGGGATAAGTTGGGCATTCACCTTCAACACCGGATAATATAACTGCACTCGCCCCTGAACGCTCCCGGGTTATTTCAGGAATAGGCAAGCCTAATACCGCACGGCAATGCAATTCAAATTCATTAAAATTCTGAGTCCCTGCAAGAGTAACCATTCCCGTATCATGAGGACGAGGCGATAGTTCGGAGAATACCACACCATCGGGACAGATAAAGAATTCTACGCCCCAGATACCAGCGCCACCCAATGCTTTGGTCACCTTCCCGGCAATTTCACGGGCTGCTTGCTCGTCTTTTTCGGAGATCAAGGCTGGTTGCCAACTTTGCTGATAGTCCCCACGCTCCTGCACATGACCAATAGCCGGGCAGAACAATGTTTCACCTTTTTGTTGAGACACAGTCAGAAGGGTAATCTCGGAGGTGAAATTCACAAATGCCTCTACAATCACTTCACCGGCATCGCCGCGTCCCTTTGCTCCTGCAATCTCCCAGGCTTTTTGAACATCTTCAGTTGACTTAATTACTGACTGTCCTTTCCCGGAACTCGACATCAAGGGTTTTACCACACAGGGCATTCCAACAACTTCTACAGCCTGATACATCTCTTCCAACGAAGATGCATAACGATACTCTGCAGTTCGAACGCCTAGTTCTTTCGCTGCCAGGTCACGAATGGCCCGACGGTCCATGGTAAAGTTAGCCGCCTTGGCACTAGGCACTACCTGAATACCTTGCGCTTCATAATCATAGAACCGTTCAGTACGAATGGCTTCAATTTCCGGTACAATAATATCGGGCTGATGTTTGGCCACCACAGCATCCAAAGCCTCCCCATCAAGCATATTAATCACCTCACAGGCGTCGGCTACCTGCATAGCGGGTGCGCCTTCATAACTATCAACGGCAATAACTGTTTGCCCTAATCGCTGAGCAGCAATAACAAACTCTTTTCCTAACTCACCCGAACCTAAAAGCAGAATTTTCTTTAGCATCTATATTTATTTTGAGTATATACATGGTTGAAATAGATCGTTAGATTTTAGATAATTGGCCTTAGACTGATTTACATACAGCCCACTTTCTGAGCCATATGAAATTTGACTACCGAAATAATCACCAACCATCATTCAATTAGTTATAAAAACTTAACGAACCATTGTAGTTAAATTCAAGCGGCAAAAATACAATATCTTTTAAAAATGGGGCAAGAAGCCACATTAAACACTACCTCTTTTCAATTATTATTTTATTTCTCAACAAACTACTCTTAAAATACACAAGTGCACTAAAGAAATTATATGAGTTTGTATCACAATAGATCGTTAGATTTTAGATAATAGACCTTAGACTGATTTACACCCAGCTTATTTGTAGGATTAAACGCAATAGTAAACAAATAAGAAGCGCTTACTTTTGTTTTCTGACTCTCCGCCTGTCCAGAAACCAAAACAAACCTGCCAAACCTAAACTTATATAACTCTTCGCATTCACCTCCCAACTCCAGTCTTTATAGTTAAAAATGGCAATGGATAAGCCCAGCAACGTGATGGCAAGTACAGCAAAAGCACTCAATTTATTTTTATTCATCGGATTGTATTTAGATTAGAGATTAATAGACATGAGATAATAGACCATAAAGGAGGTACAGAGTTCTTTATTTTAATCTTATTACGGCGTATTAATTGGATTTGCATGGTGGTTTCATTTTCGGCTTACAAAGTAAATGAAAAAAGGCAAATGGGATGCCGGAGGTATCCCATGTTTGTAGCCCCGTCAATTGTGCCTACATTCGACTCCGGACGGAGTCGTACCTAAACCACACAACCTCATTTATAAACATGTCATCCCAACGAAAATAAAGGTGTATTACTGATTTTTATTGGCAGAATCCGAGTTAAATTGAAATGGTAAGGTTTAATACATTCAGACTTTCAGCCTTCTTGATTACCTGGATGAAAACACAGGGTTAAAACCCTGTGCTGTTACAGGCACTCCTTCGGAGTTTACCGTCTGATACTGGCTTTACTACACCTTACCTCTCCAGATTCATCGGGATTTCTTAATCATGTTCATCCTATCATAAAACTCATACATAACCAGGTAGTCTGTTGATAACTTATTGTGTCGGGTTGTGAGAATAGTGGGATGCCGGAGGTATTCTATGTTTRTAGCAACATCAATTTAGCAGACATTCGACTCCGGGCGGAGTCRYACCTAAACCACACAACCTCATTTATAAACATGTCATCCCAACGAAAATRAAGGTGTATKACTGATTTTTATTGKCAGAATCCGAATTAAATTGAAATGGTAAGGTTTAATACATTCAGACTTTCAGCCTTCTTGATTACCTGGATGAAAACACAGGGTTAAAACCCTGTGCTGTTACAGGCACTCCTTCGGAGTTTACCTTCTGATACTGGCTTTACTACA
>RHGE01000065.1 GCA_004296775.1 Marinilabiliaceae bacterium JC017 | reverse complement strand
TAGTTTTATTGGGACGTTGTCCCAAACCCTACTTCATTTTTGGCATTGCCCCAAAAACGAAGCAAAAAACGCTAGTCAAATAAAAGCTTCCACCCACCTCCTTGATGAATTTTTGCTAACCCACATGCCAGAATTCCCGCATTCATCTWCGTCGCGCCTACGCCGGCTCGCTTATTTGACCGGCTCCCCCGCTTCCCAACATCATGGTCCGACTCGTCATTTGGCTTTTTGTGTTATAGTGTCGATATATTCAAGGGCGACTTCGCTTTTGCCCCTGCTAGCATCAGTTTGCAATCGGTACCTTGTTATATGATAGACATTAGACTGATTTACATTACTCTCACATTTGGACCATTAACAATTTTATCTATTGGATAGATAAAGACTGTTTTTCAATTACTTATAAAAGTTTAACGAACTATTGAATCACTAATCGTTATTAAAAGCTTGTGTATTCTTCGGTTTGTGAATCCAGTGAAATGTTAACGCCATTTTCTTTACCGATATGTTTTTTGGACTCTTTTCTTTTTGTTTGTATCGGCTTCTTTTTAGGAGTTGGTTGCTTTGGCACCTCTGGTATTTCCTGTATCTCCATGCCGGTGTTAAAGAATGAAACCAATTCTTTCAGTTCTTCACCCTGGGATGAAAGTTCTTCGGCGCTGGTGGCCAATTCTTCACTGGCTGCCGCATTTTGTTGGATCACTTCGCTAAGTTGTTGTATGGATGAATTCACCTGGTTGGCCCCTGTTCGTTGTTCGCCGCTGGCGGCTGAGATCTCTTCGATGATACGGGCTGAATTTTTAATTTCAGGAATCAACTCCGACATCAGTGTGCCTGACACCTCGGTGACTTTCACGCTTTTTTCGCTTAATACCTTAATTTCTTCAGCGGCCAATTTGCTTCTTTCGGCTAGTTTACGCACTTCGGTTGCTACCACCGAGAAACCTCTTCCGTGTTCTCCGGCACGTGCTGCCTCTACCGAAGCATTCAGCGCCAATATGTTGGTTTGAAAAGCAATCTCGTCAATGATGGAGATTTTCTTGGCAATCTCACGGATGGATTCCAGGCTATCGGTAGATGCTTTTTCTACATGAGAAACCGTGTCCATGGTTTTCGTCATGGTGGTTTTGGCATCTCCGGCATACTCGGTGTTTTGCTCAATATTGGCAGTCATCTCTTCCATGGAAGAGGAGATCTCTTCTGAGGTAGATGCCTGCTCTGCCGCCCCCTGTGACAGTTGTTGCGAACCGGTGCTGATTTGAATACTGGCTGACGCAATGTTATTGGATCCGGTGACAATTGATTGGGTGATCTCCACGAGTTTTGCCTTCATCTCCACCAAGGCATGGGTTAATAGGCCTATTTCATCTTTTGAATCCACCTGTATTTCTACGGTTAAGTCGCCATCTGCAATGCGCTGAGCCAGGTTAATACCTTTATTTATGTCGATGGAAATTCTACGGCTCACAAATAAAATGATGATTAGGAAAAAGATACCTCCAATTAAGATGATAGTCAGGATTGTTAAGCGTACATGATTAATAATAGCTTGCTCTTCGTCATCAAAAATGGTTGCCGCCATGTATGAATCTATTTCGTCGATGTATTTAAACCACAGGTATTTCTTTTTGTTTTTAGTGTAGTATGTAAAGTACCCTTCTGTTGTTTTTAGGTCTGTTAGTTTTTGGAATGACTCCCGCTGGGAGATATTTATGCCTTGTTCTGTGGGGTGAATAGCAAGGTTTCCTTCTGCATCTATCAAAAAAGGATACCCATGGCCATAGTATTTTTTGCTATCGAATATCTCCTTTAGCATGCCCATGTCTTTTTCGGGCTTACCGGTAAAAATGGCACCCGCTATTTTGCCTTCTACGTAAAGCGGGCGGTAGGTAGTCATAAACCAGTCATTCACGACCCATGCCCGGCCGGTATAACTCTCTCCTTTATTCAGGGCTTCAACTACCGGCGAATTATTTGGGATGTAGGTGCCGGTAGCAATATTACCTTCGGTATTTTTAATGGTAGTGGCAATACGTACATAGCCTTTATCCATTTTTTGAAAAATGGTCACATGAGTTTTTGTCAGACGGGCAATGTCTTGCACTAACGGGTAATTGTGTGCTACTTGTTCTTTGTTGAAAGTCAGAACTGGTAACTCTGCTTGTTCTTTTTCAGCGTTATTTAACTGGTTAATGGCCTCTATGGAAATTGTTTTTTTATGATTGATTTTTACGCCTGCTTTTTGCGACAGGTAAAAATCCATCACATTTAAGGCATCACCGGAGTGGTTTTCGCTTTCTGAAACCTGTTTCTCAATGAGCTGAGCCAGGTCATTAACCTGTTCCGTCATGCGCTGATGAATACCACTAACTGTCTTTTCTTTGAAAAAGGAAATAAAGTACCATCCCAGAAAACTTAATAATACCAGGAATGATCCCAGGACAAATACATTTAATTTAACTCCTATTTTCCAATCTTTGATTCGTTTGATATGTTTCATGATTCCCAATTTTTTATTCAGCTGTTAACCTTTATAACACATCGTGTGCCAGTTGAAGCAGGGGTGTGGAAATCAAGCTGTCCCAGAGAGAGTGGGGTGAAGGCAGGATGTTGATAAATTCACGAAATATCGGGAGATTACGAAATATCAGGAATTTACAAAACGCTCAATGCCCAGTTTTTTCATGCGCGACTCAAGTGTTGTGGGTTTTAATCCCAGGATTTTTGCGGCTCCTTTTTCGCCACTGATACGCCAGTTTACCGATTCGAGGACTTTAATTATGTACTCTTTCATCATGTCATCCAGTGTTACCAGTGATGAATCATTATTAATGGGGGCGTCTGGCAGCCATTGGCCAATCTTTAAAACCGTGCCGGAAGAGACAATATGTGCTCTTTCAATGATGTTTTGCAGCTCCCTGATATTGCCCGGCCAACTGTAATCTATTAGTTTTTGCAGACAAGCCTTGGCAATGGAACGGATGTTTTTGCCGGTTTTTCGATTCAGTCCCTGGATGAAATGATCTGTGAGTAAAGGAATGTCAGTTTTGCGTTCCCGTAATGGTGGCAGCGTTATAGGGAAGACATTGAGCCGGTAATATAAATCACCCCGGAAACGTTTTTCCCGTACTTCTTTATCGAGTTCCCGATTGGTGGCGGCTATAACCCTGACATCTACTTTTATGGGTTTGGAACCACCCACGCGCTCCAATTCCCCTTCCTGTAACACCCGCAGTAGTTTGGCCTGCATTTCGTAGGGCATCTCGCCTATTTCATCCAGGAAAAGGGTGCCGCCGTTGGCCAGTTCGAATTTACCTTTCCGTTGCTGGATGGCCCCGGTGAATGCGCCTTTTTCATGGCCGAAAAGTTCACTTTCAATCAAGTTTTCAGGCACAGCAGCGCAGTTTAGTTTAATAAGCGCATTGTCGCATCGGGTGCTTTTTGAGTGAACTGCCATGGCGATTAGCTCTTTGCCGGTGCCGGTTTCGCCGTGAATCAGGACGCTGGCATCGGATTTTGCTACCTGTTCCAGTTGGTTTAGTAAAGCATTGAACCGGGGGTCCCGGGTGATGATGTTGTCGTAGTTGTTGTTGAGCTTAATCTCCTGTTTGAGATAAATGTTCTCTTCCTCCAGCTTATTCTTTAGTGATTCTATCTCGTTTAGTGCTTTTTCCAATGATTGTTCGGCCAGCACTTGCTCATGGACGTTACGAATGACACCGGTGATGGTAAAATCACCGCCTTGTAAATCGACTTTTCCTCGTTCCTCCACATAGATTACTTCACCATACTTGTTTTTTGTCCTGAAAACTACCGGTATGGATTGTTGGGTTGATAAAGCGCGTTGAAATTCGCCTGTTACATAATCCAAATCCTCCTTATAGATGAAATTAAAAATTGACTTACCAATAACGTCATCAGCATGATAGCCATAACGTTCAATGGTTGATGAAATAAAGGTTACGATGCCCCGGGCATCACAGGTGAAAATGACGTCAATGGTATTATCTACAATTGTTTTATACTTGTAGTCGCTGTGTCTGAGTTGAGAACTCCGGACTTTTAGGTTTTTGTTAAGTAAGAAATTTTGTCGCTTGAGTTTGTTTAAGTTGAGGGCGTTGGAGATGGCTATTTTGAGTTCATGTCTCTTCCAAGGCTTAAGAAAATACTGAAAGATTCCTCCCTGGTTGATCGCTTTAAGTAATGTGTCGCTGTCGGAAAGGGCCGTGGCAATCATGCATACCACATGTGGGTAGGTGCTGTTAACGATTTCGCATAATTCCAGTCCGCTCATCTCCGGCATCAGCTGATCAGTCACTAGCACCTTTACCGGGTACCGGCTCATTTTATCTAATGCTTCCCGGCCTGACCGGGCTGTTATTACATTGAAATACCTTTTAAATGACTCCTCGAATACTAATGTGTTAATCGATTCATCATCTACAAACAATACTACCGACTCCTCTCTCTCCATGAAAAAGTATTACTTACGTAGAATACATTGTGTAATTGCATAAACAATACCCAACGGAGGTTTTTGTATGCCATCACACCTAAAGAACTTTACTTAAAAAATAATTAATTGCCCGGTTATGAGCTTGAAACAATCGTTTCTGAAAAAATGGTCAAGTTAGAATAGCAAGAGATACGGATGTGTGTTAAGTAAGTTACCGGTGAAGGTTGTTTTTTATTGAATGGGTTGTGGGTTTAATCTTACAAGGGTGTGTAATAGTATCTGACTCAATTTGTTTAATGTGCTAAGATAAATGAGTGAAATTGAATAGTTTTCTTCTTTTTTAAGCCATCTCTAACTCCTGTTTGTGAATTGCGCGGTTCAACCGGTTCATCTCTCTAAAGAGGAAAACGGCTGCAATTAACGCAGAAAAGATGTCTGCAATGGGTCCTGCCATCCACACGCCTTGGATCCCTAAATATTTAGGGAGGATTAATAATACCGGGAGTAAAACAATTACTTGTCGCATTAATGATATTAAAGCTGCAAGCCCGGCTTTTCCAATGGCCTGAAAATAATTACCGATTATAATCTGAAAACCAACAACAGGTAATGCCGCTAAGTAGATGCGTAATCCCATTGTGCCAATGTCTAATAGTTCTTTGCTTTCGTTATTGAATAATTTGATGATGGCTCGGGGGAAGAGTTCTGCTAACATAAAACCAGTCACGGATATGAGGGTAGCTGCTACCAACGCAATTAAGAGTGTTTGCCGTACACGTTTATAGTTTTTTGCACCATAGTTAAAGCCTACGATGGGTTGAGCTGCCATATTAACCGCAATGGCACTCATGACCAGTAGCATTCCTACACTCATGACAATCCCCATGGCTCCAACGGCGATATCGCCGCCATACTTCACTAATTGTACATTAAAAGTTCCTTGAACCACACTCGATGCTAATTGCATGGAAAATGGTGCAAAGCCGATCGATACAATGTACCAAACGATGTCCCAATGAATTTTAAAATTGACCAATCGAAGATTAAGTGTTGATCGGGGGCTTCTAAAATGCCAGATTACCCAGGCGCAAAGGAAAAACTGTGAAATAACTGTTGCCCAGGCCGCACCTTGTACACCCATGTTTAGTCCAAATATGAATATGGGATCCAGAATGAGGTTCAGGCCGGCACTTATCAGCATGGAAAACATGGCCACCTTGGCACTCCCTTCCGAGCGAATAAGATTATTGAGGGAATAACCAACGATATTAAATATTGCACCAAAGAGAATGATGTTCAGGTAATCATTGGCATAGACCAATGTTTCATCGTTTACCCCGAAAAAGCGTAATAGTGGTTCTTTGACAATAAACCCTACAACCATAATGAATATTGCCACTACGACCATCAAAACGAAAGCATTTCCTAATACTAATTCGGCCCGGGCGAAGTTCTTTTTCCCCATGTTTAAGGATACGCGCACGCCGGCTCCTGTGCCAATCAACATGCCAAATGCCATCATGATTATCATGATCGGAAAAACGGCACTTAAACCTGATAGGGCAGTGGCGCCTACGCCTTGTCCGATAAATATCCGGTCAACGACGTTGTAGAGTGAATTAATAATGACGCCTGCAAAGGCTGGTAGAAAAAATTTCCACATCAATCCAGGAATACTTTGAAATTCCAACGCCCTCACATTTTTCTGTTGCCTCGTCATACGTATAAAATTGAGGCGACAAAACTACTAAATGCAATCCTTAAATCGTGTTAAAATATCATGAACTGGCAATTTTCAGTAATGAACCCTAATATTTTTGATTTTTTTTAAGCGATCGTCATGTTTTAAAAACAAATTGTTTGCCAAACGCTTAGGTGAGCTATTGCCCGTTGTATATGGTTTGACTGGGAAAAAAAAGGAAATTTTTTCTGCAATTATTTTTGCGGGAATGATCTCTTTGCTTATCTTTGCATCGCTTTTAAAGAAAAGCACAACGTTACAAAAGATGGTTCCGTAGCTCAGCTGGATAGAGCAATAGCCTTCTAAGCTATGGGTCGTGGGTTCGAATCCCGCCGGAATCACAAATAGAGGTTTGAAGAAAACCAAAAGCTTGTAAATCGTTTGATTTACAGGCTTTTTTGTTTTTTAATAATCTGATTCAATCCAATTCAAACCATATTTCTGGTGAACGATTCGGTGAACACTTTTTTATTTAACTTAGTGTTCACTGGAGATCTTAAAATCCTTTGATAGTAAGGTTTTCAGGGGCTGCCGTTGTAATTATTGAGACTTGATTTTGGTGTTGTTTATGCGTTTCTGGTGAACAAATATTGCGTTCATCGTTTCGGGCCATGTTAAATACAACCAAAAATCAATAACATGAATGAGTTAAAAACTTTTGGGGTACAGTTGATTGTACGTCACAGAAACAAGAAGTCACCGATGGCCGGTATCTATTTGCGAATTACCGTTAATGGCCGTAGAACCGAAATTTCCACCAAACTATCCTGTCCTGCTACGCAGTGGGATGGAGATAAGGAGCGGGTGAAGTCCGGTGATAATTTCCCGTTTAATCGTACCAATCAAATGCTGGAACAATTGAAAGGGAAGGTGATTTCCATTTATCAGGAACTACTTATTCGGGAAGAACACATCTCGGTGACTGCTATTAAAAACCGTTTCCTTGGTATTAAAGAGGAGGGGCATACCCTGCAGAAACTCATCGATTACCATTATCAGATCCAGGAAAATGCCCTCAATTCGGCCACCCTTAATCATTATAAAACCACTGCCCGATACCTGAAGGAGTTTCTTTTGGAGAGGAGGGGAGTCGATGATATCTACCTGAATAAGATTGATTACCGCTTTTTGACAGATTTTGAGGCCTTTCTGCGGAATTACCAACCTGTGGACGCAGGTAAAAAATCCATTGGACACAATACGGTAATGAGGCACCTTAGTCGTGTGCGAACGTATGCAAATCTGGCCGTTCGGCTGGGTTGGATTCAAAGTTACCCCTTTAGTGGGTACAAACTGAATTTCAAACAGACCAGTCGGCGTTATTTGTCGAAGGAAGAGTTGCAGCGCCTGGAAGAAAAAGAATTTTCCATTGCCCGTCTTCGGCTCACCCGTGATCTGTTTCTTTTTTCCTGCTACACCGGTCTGGCTTATGTGGATATTTCGCTTTTGACTCCTGATAACCTGAGTATCGGTATCGATGGTAATAACTGGATCTATACCCAGCGGAAGAAAACCGAAAATATGGTACGTGTCCCTTTGTTGCCCGTTGCAGCAGCAATGATTGAGAAGTATCGGAATCATCCAAGGGCTGTGCATTCCGAAACGCTCTTTCCCGGGATGTCCAATCAGCGGCTTAATTGCTACCTGAAAGAGATTGCCGATCTCTGTGAGATCGACAAAAACCTTACCTTCCACATGGCGCGTCACACCTTTGCCACCACTGTCACCTTAAGTAATGGGGTGCCCATTGAAACCGTCAGTAAGATTTTGGGACATAATCGCATTGCAACCACCCAGATTTATGCAAAAGTGGTAGAAAACAAAGTCAGTGAGGATATGCAGAAACTACAACATAAGCTGAATGATCAAATGCTTAATTTAAATAGAACATCTGGCTAAATGACATTCTGCAGCCAAAATTTATCTTAGGCGACCAGGGAAGGTGGCAAGGTGCTTGGGGGTAAGAATTTGCGTACTCATTTCCGCCCATATGGGCGGAAATGAGCGCAATAATAATTAAGCCCACCTGATGTTTTTTTTAATACAAGCTCATCATTAAGGAGCCAGACAAGACATAGATACCCACGTCTTTCTCCCGCTTTGTTCAAGATATTCAAACAGGTGTTTTCTGTATTAAGAAACCCTTAATGCAAAAAAGGCATTTGTTTTGGAGGTAATTGGGTGAAAATGATTTCACTATAAAACACTTAAACAACCTGGATACATGGAAAACCTCCTGAAACAATTAGAGAAGGTGGTGAGTCAGGTCCAACACCTTCCCTCAGATCATCAGTGTGACGATCGTACACCTGGCAGTAAAAACGGTATTTTAAATCCACACTACACCATCCTAACCAGTCACAAAGGATACCTTTTAAGCATCGCCGTTTTTTACCAGTCAGAAGAAAAACTAAAGTACTGTATCCGACTTTACCAATCTACGCTCATCCGGCTTTTTGATAAATTACACCAGTTAAAGGATTATTGCTCCCGGGAATATTCTAAGATCAACTGTCTCAAGCAGTCCGTCATTCAAATGCTCTCCGAATTACTTTCCTTTTTACGAAAACAGTTCCCTTCTTACTTTGACTGCAACCTGAAGGTACCGGAAGTACGTTACTAGCACCACCGGTTAAAGTTCGGTCAGATACAGAAAGAAATAGAACACAAACTCATTCTCAAAAACATCAATCCTACGCTTTTAGCTACAATCACACACCCCTTTGCTGATTTTCAGCAAAAAAATAAAAGATACTACACCTTCCGGGATATCAGCTACCTGTACGGATGGGCAGAAAAACTGGATGTCATTGCTCGCCAACCACATGTCAAACGCGACTTGGATAAGGAAGTGAGCTGTTCAGCCATTGGATACAACCTTAACTCCGAAACCTGCATCCGCTATTTTCTCCAATTCATTGGTAAAAGCTATCGAAGTAAAACCAGCAGTAGTGACCAGCTTCAAATCCTACACTTCTATGCCAAGTGTGTAAAACAGGTATTCATTACCTCTCCGGCAGGCTACAACCCCAAGTATGAATCACTGCATATCATCCTGTCCAGGTGGCTCAAACAGGAGATTAAATACACCCGCAAAAGCAGCCAGGATAACCACTCTTTATCCGGCATAACAGCTGCACTGCAGGAATTTCCAGGCAAACAGAAAACCTCTATGTCCGTTTCTCAGCTGGCCTGTTTTGTCAAGAATCTGATCGACACTGGGCTTATCGTTACCAACAACAAGGAAGAAACACTTCGTTTCTTCTCCAATCATTTCTCTACCCAAAACACAGAAAACATATCAATCTTCAGCCTGCGTTCCAAATTTTTCAAACCCGACAATAGCTCCATCTCAACCACAAGAGAGAATATTTTGAAACTGCTTAATTCGATTCAAAAAAACTAATATACAATTTTTTTATGACGTAACTCTCTGAATAACAGGTGGGGTTACTGGGGGTACCGGTACCCCAGGGACTGGTTTAGTATTTCTTGATGTTCTTCCTTTGTATCAAATCAAAATCAATCAAATGCGATGGCAGTCGCATTCAAGTAATTTATTCATTTTAAAACGAAAATTATGGCAGCAGAAATTATCACAACCGACGACTTGAGAGAGTTCAAATTGGACCTGCTCTCAGAAATTGAGAAACTACTGAAAAGCCATGCTGGTTCACAAACCAAGAAATGGCTCAAATCCTATGAGGTCCGCAAGCTCTTAAATATTTCACCCGGCACCTTACAAAACCTGAGAGTCAATGGTACGTTGCCCTTCACCAAGATTGGCGGGGTGATCTACTACGATTACGCCGACATTCAGAAGATGATCGAAGATCATAAATGCCAATGGTAACTAACTGGATAGATCCATTCCAGGAAGTGGGTAATTGAACGATTCAATTACTCACTCGACCGGGACTCTTCTCAAGTATACATACCATAAACTAACATGAATTTTATCCACCATCAATTGGCAGCCTTTGCGAAGATGGACCAGACGCCGAGCCTGAAAGCATACCACATCAGCTTGTATCTGGCGTTGTTTAGGTTGTGGAACTGGAAACGCTTTGTCAATCCGTTGATAATCCATCGCAGAGAAGTCATGAAGATGGCCCGGATCAATTCACCCACCACTTATGCACGAGCCATGAAAGAGTTGGTCATTCATAAATTTATCGAGTACGAACCATCTTATGATCCGGAAGTCGGCAGTAAAGTTAACCTGTCCATTTTATGGACAGGTACCTGTCCACGACCTGTCCACGAGATGGACACTATTAATAAACAAATAAACAATACACACTCTAAAGAGAACCATTGTGAATATGTTAATTCAAAAGAAAAAATACCAATAACCGAAAACGCTTTAAATAATTTTGACATGAAAAAGAAAAGTAAATTCACACCCCCGCCACTGGAACACATCCAAATCTATTTCCAGCAAAAAAACTTTTCCATAACCGAAGCCGAACGTTTTTTCAACTACTACGAATCCAACGGCTGGCTGGTAGGCGGCCGCTCACCCATGAAAGACTGGAAAGCCGCCGCCCGTAATTGGATGCTCAACATTCCCAAATTCAGCGCCGGCAAAAGCAAAGACGCCAAAAATCCCCGGCCCGGCACCAAAAAAACAGCGCCCAATTACGATGAGCCCCTCTAATCCGTACGGACGTAGCAAGCTACGTCCCAATTTCTAATTCTCAATTTTTAAGCTTTCACAAAAAAAAACAAACTCAAGTACCCATGAAAAACCCACTATACAACAAACTAAAATGTCTTTTCAACATTAACGACTTCGATCAAATCTTTGACAAGATCGACAGCCTTCCGGATAAATTCTTCGAGCAAAACCTGTTCATTGATAAACATTCCTACATCTGCGAAATCATCGATCTGCATGACAGGATTCAATTCGTTTGCCATCATTTATCGGGTGAAAAATACAGCTTCGTATTTGATCCACCCTACAATCCATTCAGTAAAGAAGAATGCATTCTGTACTACTATTCCAACATTCATACTTTCGTCAAACACATGGCTTTCTTTTTCCAATTCGTCGCTTATCCGGGAATTATTCAAAAAGAATATTCACTCAATTAATCATTACTCCCACAAGTGAGTAGTGATCCCGGCTTACCGGGAGAGGGGTACAATTGCTCCCCTAATCCATGGGAAATGCCGCAGGCAGCAGGGTTAAAGGGTACTCAATCACTGATGACTGCTAACTGCAATAGATCGTTAAGCTTCTGTAAGTAATTGAAAAACAGTTTGTATCTATCTAGCAGATAAAGCCATTAATGATCTAAAAATGAGAGTAATGTAAATCAATCTCATGTCTATTATCTAAAATCTAATGATCTATTTTAACTGCTAACTGAAAAAATCATGCACTACCAAATAATCAACAACACTATCGTCTACGATTTTCAAAAAGGTATCGATTTTATCGCTCAAAAAGGAAAACAGGTACATGGATCCCACTTTAATCTTTTAGATGAAGATATGGGCATTATTCGTAAGCTTTTCGCCTATACGATTGGTGATCATGACATCATACTTCAGTGCGGTCTCGATCCCCGTAAAGGAATCATGCTCTGTGGCCCTATCGGGTGCGGTAAAACATCCCTGATGCAGCTGATGCAGTTTTTGGTACCCCCCCCAATACCGTTTCCCGGTGAAGCCCTGCCGCGATGTCAGCTTCGAATTCCAAAAAGACGGCTTCGACGTCATCCACCGCTACAGCAAACGCAGCTTCACCATCAAGCCAGGCAGCAAGACACCCAAAACCATCTGCTTCGACGACCTGGGCGCCGAACAAAACCTCAAACACTTCGGCAGCCAATGTAACGTCATGGCCGAGATCCTCCTCAGTCGCTACGAACTCTTCATCTCCGATAAGCTCATCACTCACATCACCACCAACCTCAACGCCACCGAAATTGAAGAGCTCTATGGCAAACGCGTCCGCAGCCGCCTCCGCGAAATGGTGAACGTGATATCCTTCCCGGAAGAAGCAGCAGATAAACGAAAATAATGTACAGCCGTAGCACGCTACGGCTTCATTTAAGCATTGTAAATCATACATCCATCAATCTGTTTCAATGAATTTCCATCATGATTTCTTTATATCATACATCCAATAATCTAGATTTTTCTCTATAGAAAAAAGCCCTTCGGGTAAAGTCACAACACCTAATGATATCCCATAGAATCCTTAAAATTAAAGTAATACATCACCAATGCGGCATTAAAATCGTTGCCTAATTATCGTTAACATATTTGTGTTAATTACTTCTTAAGAGCCTAAATCTCCACTTATCTAACCTCTAATCTCTAAATTCCAGCCTCTAACTCTCTACCCAAACCGCCAACATCGAAAATCCAAAATCCACAAATCGAACATCCCAACATCCCTTCATCTATCTCAACTTATCTCAACAATATTTCAATCATATTTCATCAACGTCCCCAAATCGTACATAGAACATCCAAAAATACAAACAAAAAAAATATCCACCTCACCTGATCCCGGTTCTAATTTTTTCTTACTTAAGCACCCGCTTAACAATAACCATCAATACTATTTTAAGCACATGCAAAGGATGCCCGAATGGTGGAATTGGTAGACACGCAGGACTTAAAATCCTGTGACCATTGCGGTCGTGCGGGTTCAAGTCCCGCCTCGGGTACCACTAGAAAGCCTGATAGTCAAACTATCAGGCTTTCTGTTTCTATAAAATTAATTGCTTCAATCCTCAATTTACATGACATTGAAAAGAAACGTAACAACTCAGGTGTCTAAACCCCTATAAACGTAATGTTTTTGGCAGTAGCTATGTTATGCTACCATTATTTTTATTTCATATATTATGATGAAGTAATTGTTAGTTATCAGTAAACATAACGAATGCTTCTTTCTGAACAGAAATGTCCAATGTAAATCGTGAAAATTCAAAAACATCGACACCGCGTTTAATAAATGAATCAATCACCGATCGAATAATTGCAAACATTTCCGCACCCCTGTCCGTTCGGAACGCTCCAGTGAGCACGATAAACCAGGTCTTGTTGAGAGATTGAATATTAATTCATTCATATAAGTTTCAAATTAATTGACTTGATCGTTGAGTATACGTTTTATCATAATACTCGGTTGGATGGTTTTTAATTTATTCAATGATTTATTAAACTAGAATTTGACATAAGCGATAAAATGAAATTAATCAACCAGTCCATCTCAAATTTTCACAATTTTCAGATTATGGCCCTCTTGGATTGATTACTTGGTGACTTTCCTCTTATTTCCCAAAAATAGGCAAACATGCTATAATTGATCATACTACTGAAAATAGAGAATTAGCTTTAACCTTGAAGGAAAAACAAGAACTCATCTCCAGTTTTAAATTAGAAGATGATATAATTATAGCCAGGAAGCATTAATCATCTAAACAATAAACAGGAATCTTTGTCTGAAAATTGCATTAATTAAATTTGTAATCATTAGCGCCCTAATTAATTAAGGATTGTATCGAATAAAGTTAATAGTTACTGTGGAAAACAAGGAGTTCGAGGAAGTCACTTTTTAAAGTGTATTGGTTTTTGTTTATATGTTTTATATAAATATTTAATAAGTTTTAGAAATTGTCAGATAATCAGTTTGTGGTTGTTTGATAGCTCAAGTTGTTATGGGATTATAAATGAGCTAGAGATAAATCAGTTTAATGTCTATTATATAACGTCCAACGATCCGTTATTTAAAAGAGTTTATGAATAAAAATTTTTAAAAAAAAGATAAAAAGATACAAAAGTCAGCAAAGTTAATCTATTCCTTTCGTTAGTGTTATTACGGTACTGTTGTTAGTTAATTGTAGAAAATTAACAATACAAAACAGAATTAACAAAAATTAACAAAAAAATATTAAAAAATGTCAAAATGAAGCTAATTGTTTTAGAGTGCTGATGTGTATTGTCTTGTGTGTTTTTTGAGAGGTTGATAAGAAGCGTAAATTAGATTTAACAAAAAAACTTCGAAATAATTTAAAATGCTCACCATAAATTGTTTGCAAAGAAATCTCTAGTTTCTAAAAAATATGTATATGATATAATTAATAGTTTGCACTAGTAATTTTAACTTCTTTTGTATTTGAAATTATTTATAAAAACCATTGAATGTATTATCTGAATAATAGTGTAATTGGAAATGTTTCTATAATACTATTGTGGAATAAATGAATCTAAATATGTAAAAGTATCCAAGGTTTAAACCTCATGTAAAGTAATGAAAATATCCCTTCAATGAGAATGGAGAAGTTATTGTGATGATCAAAGATATTTAATATTAGTATGTGTAGTAAGTGTTAATGTCATTACCCTTGTAGTAGTCAATCAATTTTATTGAAGCTTTATGCAAGAGAGATATTGTCAATGGCTAAGTGTTATGAGTAGTAAGGTATTGGAGAAGTCATGTAGTAGTTGGGGAGGAGAAGGAATGATTACGTTAAAAATAGAAAACAAAAAATGTAGCCTCAGCTATGGAAAGATATGTATTCTTACGACGTGTATTTTATTTTTTAGAGTTATGTGCGAAAAAGAAAACAGGTTCGCGAAAGGATTTGGCAATTAAGCTTCAGATGTCAGAAAGTGCGGTAAAGCGCATGATTAATGATTTAAGAGAGGCAGGAGTCGATATTGAATTTGATTTTATGTCTAAGAGTTATATCAGGCAAAAGCATAATTCCAATAATCAAGTAAGGCCAATAAAAGTTAATTAGATTGATTTTAGATAAGAGGCAGGGTCGGGAGGTGACCCTGCCTCTTGTCTAAAATTGCAAACTGTTACCAGTAGAATGGAGTTGTATAAGATTTAAATGAATTTAATGATAAATTTTTCAATTTCTTGTAGAAGGCTAAGTATCTATAGACGAATTATTTGTTTGACTCTGCTAGGAGTATTGATGGGTTCATGTCAATTGAAACGATTCAAAACGTGTCGGGATTACCGTTGCTATATTGAAGATCCTTCCAATGGACTTAAGAAAATTAAGTCTTTTGAAGAGGTGAATTTCATTGTTAAAAATATTCCAGCTCAATTAAGGGTTTTGCAAGAGAGGGAGCAAGAATTAGTTATGTCTGATCTTGATTCTGTAATGCAAGAATATGCTCAAAGTCTGGTCTTTCAATTTTCTATTATTCCAGGTGAAAAATGTACTGTGAGAGATCTTAGGTATTATGGAATTTATACAGACGATGACTATATGCAGCGTCAAAAGGTGTTGAATTATTATATGAGTGAATACTTTATTTTGCGTTGCAATGATCGTTTTTATACACCAAAGATATGTCATTTGGAACAGGATTATGGAGTATCTGGTAAGTTGAATTTTCTTTTAGTATTTGTACCAGATGATGATTCAGATGTAAACACATTATCCACTGCAAAAGAGATAAAGATAGAATTTAATGACCCTTTTTTTAATACACATCTCACCAAATTTATTTTTTCCAATAAGGATTTGAAAGCTGTTCCTAAGATAGAAATTTAGCATCATGAAACATCAATATCGTCCAATTTTACGAATTGTTGCCATTTATTTAGTGGTTAACTTATTAGGAAGTATCTTCTTTCCTACGATCGTTTATGCCTTAACTTCCGGGCCAAAATCACCGGAATTCTCTGGTTTTACCCCTGTTGGTTCCACAGATATGGTGAATACATTCACCGGCGATTTTAATTATAACCTGCCGGTTATTGAAGTGCCTGGACCACACGGAAGTGGGTATTCGTTATCATTATCATATAATAGTGGAAATACTTCAGAGCAAGAGGCCTCTTGGGTGGGATTTGGTTGGACACTTAATCCGGGTTGCATAAACCGTAATCTAAGAGGATTTCCTGATGAATATAATGGTGAAAAGATTGATTATTTTAATAAATCCCGGCCAAACTGGACGGCCACTTCATCCACATCTGGTGGTTTGGAGGTTTTTTCAAAGGATCTTTCTGTGGGATTAACAGCTGGCTCAAAACATCGGATTAATAATTACAGCGGTTATCAAAAGGTAGATAAATATGGCGTTAATTTTAATGGTTGTGTTGGTGTTAATGCAACCAAAGATGCCAATGGGGTCACCTACGATTCTTACATTTCTCCCATTGGTATATTTAGTACAATATTTAAGGAAAAGGATAAGGGGGAAACTAACATAACTAATTCTACACCAGAGAAAAAGAAATGGATACAAAAAGAGGTAAGTTATTTGAAGGGTAAAATTACGGAAAAGGCAGGTGTTTCAACGTCTGTTGGAGATCTACATCTAAATCTAGGCTTAAATTCATTTTCAATCAGCTTGGTGCCGCCAACACCAAAACCATTTAATTATCCTCAATACAATGGTTTTTCAGTTAACTGGTCCGTTTCAATGCAGTGTAATCCGGCATTTGCTCCTGTTGGAATTGAGGCTGGAAAAGCCGGTACTTTTAGTTACCGCTTTAATGAGCCAAAATCCACAGTTCCTGTATATGGATACAATAATTCACCGGGATCGCCCGGAGGAGAAATAATGACCGATTATTATATGGAAAAAAATAAGCCATTTAATGTTAGTGATTATGTTATTGGAATACCGCACAGTAACTACGATGTATTTAGTGTAACTGGTGAAGGTGTTATGGGAGGTTTCAGATCCTTTTTGCCAAAATTAGGTCATTATACACCTAAAAATTCGGTAAGTAAAACCACTCATGGACAAGCTGGATATGAAGTTATGGTAGGAGCAAATTGTGGCGCTGGGTTAGATTTAGGTGTCGGTTTTCAAAAAACAAATGTGGAAGATTGGTTTTTAGGATATGCACCTGGTGATGATGTTAATATTTCTGACAATGAAATTGTTTATCGCTTTAATAATGACAAAGGGGGGCAGGTGATATATGATGATACTGAGATTAAAAAAGCAAAGTTAAATGTTTATGGTGGTGATCCGGGTTCTCTTAATGGTATCTATAATGGTCAGGGAAAGTTCGCAAGAAATATCTCTGGAAGTTCTTCATATATAAAGGATGTCAAAAAAGGGGATCGGCTTATTGGAATGGAAATTGTAAATAAGGATGGGATTCAATTCTATTATGATGAACCAGTAATGGTTAGAAATGAGACCTCCTTAAGCATCGATATACGAAAGGAGCATACTGTCCAAAATAGATTTCTGGCCTTTGCTGATTTAAAATTAAGTCAGGAAAATGGTGTTTATACTGTTAAAAATACGCAAAAAGCCCTGAAAAGCCCCAAGCACAAAACACTATTAGGACAAATCAATCCTAATACATATGCCTCTAATTTTTTATTGACAAAGATACTGGGTTCCTCCTACATCGATGCAGATGGGGACAAACAACCTTCAGATGCTGATTTTGGAGGGTGGACCAAATTTGGGTACCAGACCGTATATGGTGGGGGAAAAGATTGGTACCGGTATCGAATGCCGTATAATGGCTTACTTTATCAGCAAAATGCTATATCTGACATTAAAGATGATTTGGGATCGGTAGAAACCGGTGAAAAGGAAGTGAAGTATTTGCATACAATTGAAACAAAAACACATATAGCTTATTTTATAACTAATAATGATATAGAAAGTGAAAATCCATATCTAAGGGGATCGAATAAAGGGCGATTAGATGGTATTGGTGCTAAGTCTTTAACAGGTTCTGATGATCCGGCAGCTAATATTAATGAAAAGGAGTCGCCATTTGGAAACACAAAACTTCAATATTTAGAAAAGATTGTATTATTTGCTAAGCAACCGGAAAAACCGGGAGCACCTTATGAGCATTATGGACAAAAACCGTTAAAAACGATTAGGTTTGAGTATGATTATAGTTTGGTGCCGAATGTGGCAAATAATGAAAATAGCAACTATAATTATATACACGAGCAAAATCCTGTTAAGGAGGATAATGGAAAGTTAACGCTTCGAAAAGTGTGGGTGGAATATGAAGGAGTAGTATCGGCAAAAATAAGTCCATACATATTTAATTATCACTATCCTAAAGTGAAAGAAGAATCTGAGATGTATCGTTTTTATAGTGATTATAATCGATTATTATCAGATGATGTGCAAAATCCTCCATACGCCCCTTATGCATTGGATGCATGGGGAAATAATGCGCCCAATGGAGAACAGAGACGTTCAAATGGAATAGCGTGGACGGATCAGAGTGCTTTTCTGGATTTAAATAATGACTTGGAATACGATCCGGCAGCCTATCAGTTAAAATCCATTCAACTGCCTTCTGGGGGAACGATATATATACAATATGAAGCTAAGGATTACGCATTTGTTCAAAATCGTTCCGCAATGGCCATGGCGCGAGCTGCCTTGCCTCCAAATCAAAAAAGTCCATCTTATGGAGAGGATAGTTACATTGTTAATGTGGCAGATCTGGGTGTTGATCCTTCTGAACAGCATGAAGTGGATAAATTGGTAAGTAAGATAAAAGACCATTTCAAACAAGATAATAAGGATGAAAAGAAAGATAAAGGAGCCGATAATTCGGCGGATGAGTTTGGAAGGAAAATCTATTACAAATTTTTGTTTTCATTGTTGGATGATACACCGTCCCTGGATAATCCTCAATCAGAGTACATCACAGGTTATGCCGATTTTAAAGGTGTAAAACGGATATGTTTGAATGAACAAGCCGATGAAAAGGATAAGAAATATGGTGTTGAAATTCTTTTGGGAGGTGTTGGTCAGGATGAAAAAGGAGGTAAAGCTTCTTTTACTCCTCGTATGGCCTGTCGTGATTTTGTGGCTAACCACCGGCAAGGTAAGGTTGCTTCTGGTGATTGTGTAGAGCCAACTTTCGAACGGGAATATGATGATGTTTTGTCAAGAGCAGCAGATAAAGGAGGAGTGGAAAAATTGTTGAAATATACTGTCGCAGTTGAAATTCTAGTGAAAATGGCCATTGGAATTGGAGTTCAGCAGTATGGTAATTTTTTAAAAGAAGACCCAAGGGTTGGACAAAGGATACATCCTGAGTTATCATTCCTCAAGTTACCCGTATTGCATAAGAAAATGGGAGGAGGTGCACGGGTAAAACGTATTTTATTACATGATACAGGAATCGAGGATGGAGATGAGGTTGTGTTGGGGACAGAATATTCCTATACAATGGAAGATGGTATAACCAGTAGTGGAGTTGCTACCAATGAACCAGGTTTGGCACGTGAGGAAAATCCTTTAGTGGATTTTATGCCTAAGAAAGGGCTATCATTGTGGAAGCGATTGATTACCGGTGATAATTTGGAACAAACCGAAGGACCAATAGGTGAAGCTATATTGCCTGCTCCATGTATTGGCTACCGTAGGGTTGTGATGGAGAATATTCACAAAGGGAAAACGGGTAATGGCTTTTCAATAGATGAATATTTCACTGTTTATGATTACCCGTTTGACAAATATTATTCTCGTGATGTAAAAGATCCAAATTTTGATTTTACCGGGGCGGCCAATCAAATGACAGAGCTCGATGAATCAAGTGACGACCTTAAAATTATGACAGGACTGTTTAATTATATTGTTTCTAAGCAGTGGGCTATACAAGGTTTTAGGTTTATTCAGACAAATATGCATGGCGTGCCTAAATGTATGGTTACTTATAGTGGTACTTATGATGATTATTTGAAAGATAAGAATTCAACTTACCTGGTTACAGGGCAGGAATACGATTATTACGAACCCGGTGAAAAGATTAAAGTAATTGGCTTTGATGAAAATAATGCGCTCAACACCTTTGATGTGTTTCCTGGTAAAGAGATGGATATCGTTCGGGAGAGCAAGAAGGTAATTGATACTTCTCTCGACTTTAATGTAGAGGTGGATATTAGTGTGGGAACATTATGTTTCCCTCCAATTTTTGTTGGTGTGATGCCAAGCTTCTCATACACTGAAAATACGTTGGCAACTCATGCAACAACAAAAGTTATTAGCTACCCTGCGGTATTGAAAAGTACTACAAACACGGTTGAGGGTATCTCATCCAAATCGGAAAATATAGCATTTGACGTTCTTACAGGTGATCCTGTTTTGGTTAGAAATACTGATTCCTATGATGGAGTAGTTAATTGTGTAAATGGTGAGGAGCTCTCTGGACAATATTTCTCTTTCTCAGTTCCTGCCGGATGGGTCTATAAAGAAATGGGACAAAAGGCAGAAATTGAACGCAATACAAATCAATTAAATCAAAAAGTAGCTACTTTTCTGGTTCGCGAGGTTGAACCCGATGCCCAGTGGCTAAAAAAACCTCATAATTTATTAAGTGCCGTCATTACCAAATTCGGTAAAAAATGGGCAGATGTAATTGCTGAAAATGATAAGGTCATTAATGATTATAGTGTTGGTGCGGATAATGGAGGAAGGGGAAATTGTCTGGATCACAAGGTGAAATCGGAATTAAATGAAAAGTGGTTACCTGCTGCTTCTTATACTTACAATGGGAATCTGGATGCAAAAGAAAAAGTATATGAAAAAGGAGTGTATTCAATAGTTAACAAGCAAGCAGCTCAGAATGATCCTTTAATAGACTGGAATGCAAATGAATTAAATGGAAATTGGATTAAAACATCTGAGATTTGTAAGTATTCTGTTAATTCTGAGGTTATTGAGGAAAGGGATGTTTTAGGTATTCCAAGTGCGGCTTTATATGGAAGGCAATATGGAAACAGTGTTCCTTCTATGGTTGCCAATAATGCCGATTACAATAGTATTCTTTTCGAGGATTTTGAAACGCTGGAAGCCTCGTCTGCTATGGCCCATTCAGGGAAAAATGCTGCTGTGGCAGGGACCTTGAAAAATCTGCTTCCTGGTATAAAGATTACGCCTGTTATAAAGGATCAGGGAGGAATAGTCAAATTCTGGTTGAATGGGAAACTACCCGGGCTGACATTGAAAATTCTAAATAGTGCTTTAGTTCCGGACGATGGAACAATACCCGTGACCGGGGAAAATGAGCAACTGCCGGCAACGGATATTAACCTTGAGATGATTGCCAGTGTTGATGGTTGGACATTATATCAAGGAGTCATTGATGCGGCTAATCATTTAGGGAGTGTAGAGATTGTAGAAGGGGAACCGTTGATGGAAGTTCGGGCTGAGTTACATGATGCCAATGGGGAGGATCTTCAATCCTATTTAATTGATGATATCCGTTTTCAACCACTCAATGCATCTTCTTCCTGTTTTGTTTACGATCCTGAAAATCTTCGGTTAATGGCTCAGTTTGATGATCAGCATTTTGGAACTTATTTTCAATATAACCAGGAAGGAAAGCTTACCCGGAAAATGATTGAAACCGAAAGAGGTAAGCATACTTTACAGGAAATGCATTATAATATACCAACTGTAAATCGCTAGAATTATGAGGACAAAAGGTATGTATCATTTCTGCTTATTGATGTTATTGTTAATCAATACGGTGGCACTGGCCCAGGAGGATGAGAAGCGCCTAATCATTTCGTATATCGATAAAATTGGACATTTCAGTATCCCGGAAAAAGGGGTGGTATACCACATGAATATGAATATGGTCTCATTTTTACAAAATCGAAAAATGAAACCCTCCGAATTAAAAATGGAGTTATTTATGACTAGTGATATGATTAAATATACAACGGGGTTGGTTACTGTTTATCAGGACTCACTGGATTGTTTTGTGGTTATTCATAAGGATAAAAAAATCTTTTTGAGAGATGGAGGTTTTAAACTCGATAAGATGGAAGGACTGGTTCAGTTTCAAAAAAAGTTAATCACGCATTCTCGTTTGGTTTCTTGTAATGTTTTCGAATTAGAGGGTAATGAATTCAAAAGGATGCGCTTTCGGCCCGAGGATAAGATAGGTGAACAACTTAAAATCAAAGAACTGGAGTTCGTTTATGATCCTAGAGAAAAGACGATTGAAAGTTTACGCATAAAGTATCAGGCAGATAATCCGGTGGCCGTTCAGGTAATAAATTACAATGAGATAAATTTCAATTATAAAGGAAAAGCACCATCAGGTCCGGCTGCGAAGTATTTTTTCAAAAAGAATGGCGCCTTGCAGGATAATTATGCAGGGTATCAATTAATTGATAACAGATTAAAGAACAATGGCTAATAAAAGGATTGCAGCATTACTGGTATCATTAATATTAATAATGGTTCCTGCTTTTTCCCAGTTGTTGGAAAAGCAAACACATTCAGGTGATTTATCCACCGGGTTGGAAACTTCCACAATCGCTATCCCGGTGTCAAATGATATAATCAGACGCGTGGTGCATTCAAATTTTTGGGTGTCACTTGATTTTGGTGAAGAAAGTGTAGAAGCAAGAAGTTTGCTCAATGACAAGGAGGAGATAACGGTGACTTTTACCATGAAGGCTTTCAAAGGGAATGAGTTGGTGAGTGAAGTGTTTGGTGATCAGGAATTCCGTTTGTCAATTTCAAAAGATCAACCCGAAGCCTTTATGGTTCGTGATTTATTGCCTTTTTTCTCTGCCGATAATTCATCAACCCTGACTTTTGATCAGGTGAAAATTACTGTTGTATCACAGAATATCTCTTCTGTTGAGGCTTCGGTACAGAGTAAGGTGAACTTTAAATGGAATTTATCCGAAAAATTTGGGGTGAGTTGTCAAAATATCCAGGTTCGTAAGAGCAGTGCCACTATTAAAGATGCAACCTTAAATGAGGTGGCGTTTAATTGGGAACTAAGTGATGATAGACCGGTTTCTTATTTTCAATTGCAAATTCTCAAATTATTTAATGAAGATAAGATAAAAGCAGAGGAGCCTGGTAAGATTACCGCTACCATTCACTGGGAGAAAGCAGGATCTTATATTATTAAAAATGATGAGCAAAAATCCGGTGTATCCTTTAATAAAGCCTTTACCATTAGTGAAGGAACAGGTTTTTATGTTTGGCGTATTCGACCGGTAAGTGCTTTTTTCGAAGGAGGGCTGGCTGATCCGGGTAATTATGGAGAATGGTCAACCGCTCCACAAAATGACCAAACGGTTGAGATGGATGCATCCGATGCTTCTTCGTTGTCTGCCGCTTGTTTTTATTTTGTTGATGCACAGCAAGACAAAAACTATAATTATAATCGCGTCTTTGCGGAGTATGGAAAAAATAAGGAAGTGGTTACCTATGCCAACCGGCTTAATCAGGTGCGACAGACCGCTACTTATTTACCTTCTGAGAAGGTGTCAGTGGTAACCCAAACGGTACTTGACCATACCGGTCGTCCGGCGTTGGTTACAATGCCGGTTCCTGTTGATGGGAAAAAACTGGGATATCATGAAAAATTACTTAAAACCAAAGATGGAAAACTATATACCAGCGATAGTTTTGATAATGATGAAAACTTCTTAAATCCCGAAGCTGTGGATGAAACGGGAGAATTCGGCTATTATGGCAAAAAAGATAATAACGTTGCAGCTGCGGAAGGTTACCCTTACACACGGACGTTATTTCAAAATGATGGAACAGGAAGAATTAAAGAACAAAGCGGGGTAGGAGCTACACATCGATTACACCCCGGTTCTGACGAAAATAAGCATACTACGCGGTACTTATATGAAACGGCAACGCAGGAGGAACTAATAGAATTATTTGGTGATGAGGCACCGAATGCTGAAAATGTTTTTAAAACCATTACCATTGATCCCAACCAGGTTGCTACTGTCTCTTATACCAATAAAGAGGGCCAAACCATCGCTACCGGTTTGGCTTATTCAGGAGACAAAGATGCTGCTTTGCTCAATCTGGACGGGGAATCCGCCAAAAAATTAAAGATTAAGAATATCGTCACCAATAATGTGAAAAGCGAAAATGGTTTTATTAGTAGTAAGCGCATTAATATCACCCAACAGGGAACGGAGCAAAACCCCATAGTGCTTAATATTGAATACAAGGTTAAAAAGCACATGCTTGAACAGTTGTGTATTAAAACGGATTTCGATTGTAATTACCGTCTGGATATAAAGGTGATTAAGCTTAACGATGACAACAGTTCTGAATTGATAGGTAAAAACAGTTTTTGGAAAGAAGAACTGAATGAAGATACTAAGACGCAAACCGATTACAAAAAAGCAAATTGGGAAGTAACATTACCCTCACCGGGTACCTATATCGTTCAGAAGGAGCTGGTGCCGCAAGGTTTATCAGTGTTCATGCATGGTAATAATAAGGAGATTAATAACCAGGTACGGCCAATTACCTCTTTTATTATTGGCATGCTTGAGGAGGTGGAAGACCGGGAGGCTTTAGAAGAGTTTTTCATTAAGTTGAAAGAGATTTCTGTTGCCATTAATGGAAAGTTATTTGATAGCTTTATGAATACCAACTATCCGGGAGTGATTGCTCAAAGCTGGTTTGATAATACCTACCTGGCCGGGGACAACAAAGATAAGTACATAATGACCCTGGGGACAAGGGGGGATAATGGCGAAATTGTTACAGAGATGATTTTGTCAACACCGTGTTGTAGAGACATGGTTGTTCCCATCAACTGGACACCACCCTTTGATTGTGATAATGATGATAATGAAGATGGGGTGCTGGACGAAAACGAAAAAACGGATCGTGACGGAGACGGAAAATTTACCGTGGATGATGTTCCCGATTATGAAAGGTACATGGTGGAGGCACTCCTGGAGTGTATGCACAAGGAAGATAAGGAGCAAAGCCGAACCCAAACTGTTATCGATTTCTATAAGGAATACATGACCGGGTGGGATAATGCCGATGCCGTTGAGATTGTTGAAAATACTGATGAGGACTATAAATATGAGATAAAAAAACTCCCCGGGATATTTAATGAAATGGTCTATCATATGATTAATGACAGGTATGCCACCGAGCCGGGCGGACCTGTTAAAGTGCAATATAAATGTGAAGAATTGTTTGAGTGTTGGGCTGCGGTTGTCATGGAGTTGAAGCAATTGTTACCCGATTGTCAGACCTTTAATTATGAAACCAATGATGGGAATGTGTCCAAGGCCTATGATAAGGAGTATGGAAACGATAAGTCCGGTGACAAGTATAACAAGAACCACGACAAACATTTTGATAGCAGTATCAAGGGGGGCTGGTTCCTGATGCGTTGGATTGCCAAACGTAAGGTATCTAAACGAATGCGTAATTTACAGATCAAAGGCGAAAACAATGAAGCCGACTTGTCGGGGCAGTTACCCAAGTTTCATCTGGTAAAAGAGTTTCTGGATTGTGCAGGTTACAAATTTGCCAAAATATTAACTCCTTTCGATCCCAATCCGCTGAAGGACGATTGTTATAATCCTTCAGAAGGGTTTGAATACTCTGCTAAAATCACTGAGTTTGCTAAAGAAAAGGGGCCCATACCGTTGGAGTATGTTTATCCCTACAAGAAGGAAGCGGATTATATTACCGGGGCAAAAGCGGAGGGGATAGATAATTATAACTACCTAAAGGCATCCGATGGCAGCCATGTTTACCTGCCTTTGGAAAACTGGTGTCAAATTGATCCTGTAACTAAAAAGCCTGTTTTTAAAAATATACGTAATCCCTACTACGCGTTTAAATATTTCTATTACGACAATTTAGGTTCTGACGATTACCAATTGTTGGAATCCATGGTTTGTTACACCGATCCCAACGATTGCTACAAAACAGAGGTAATCAATGGGGAGAACTTCTTTACCGTGCGTCAGAGTACCGATCCTGCTTCCGGTAAAAGAATATGGCTGAGGGATGTTTATTGTTGCTGTTTAACCGTGCCCGAAGGAACAGATCCCGCACTCTTGTCATATGATGACTTTCCCCTGTGTTATTATGATGAGGATTATCACGGTAAAGGAAATGGTAAATGGGTGGTGCGCGAATTTACCGATATGGGACGGGTGCGTTGTCCCTATAATTCTGAACAATGGAATGATGCCCAGCGTCTCACATTCTTTGAAATGCTGAAAAACTATGTAATTCCTTCTGCTGCTCACAAGTGGGAAGGGGAAGGGGAGATAACCATTGAGGATTACATTACTCCCCACAAGTGGTACTACAATAATGACATCGATGAGTTGGACTACATATTAACCGATGAGGGTGTTAGCAACAGCGAGCATGCAGCCTCTGAATTTGTGGAGATGGAGGTGGAGGATTATTTAAAAGATGCTGACGGGCGGTTTATTATGGTGGAGAAGGAGATGGATGACCTGAAGGTTGAATGTGTGAATGATTGTGAAAGAAGACGGGGTGAATTCCGTAGTAAGTTATACGATATGTTCAACGAGCGTTGTTATGTGATTGGCGGGTGTCGTACTGATGATGAGTCCACCTGGAATGTGATTCCGGAAGAGGATGTGGAGATGATGATCAATGCTTTGGTGCATCATTGTAAGCAACAATGTAAAATTAACACCTTCTCCATCGATGCCATTGATTCGCGTCAACTTAAAACTTCCAACAAAAAATTTGGGCCTAACGAAAGAACCGTTAAAATACAGTATGGAATGGGAGGGCATCCGGCTGCGGCGGCCAATGGTTATCACGATGATGATCCCGTGTTTGTAAAATCATTTGATACCGATTATCGGCGGTACACCTTTGATACCGATAACGACTCATATCCCGACGACAAGTGGAAACCTTCCTGGTACCAATACACAATGCTGAAACAGGTGAAAGAGTGGGATTGTGAAATAACATTGCCCGATAAATGTTATGACCCAGCGGATAAAACCGCTAACACCACTCCCGATCCCCCCAGTGAGGTGAAGGATACCCATTACCTGGAACGGAAGGAGTATGAAATTAATCCGGTGGGGATCCCCGATGAAAACAACCCAAAACTTAACGATCCGGTTTTGTCTCCTACTAAACTTCTGAAACGGGGTGGGGGTCCCGACTATGATGAGAAAGGGATACTTAAATCTAAGTAATCTTTGTGTATTTAAAATAAATCAAAACAACACTTATTCAGTTGTTTCCCGGGTTTAATGCTGTCCTTTGGGAGGTGTCCCGGGATACAACCCTTTTTTTAATAGATAACCAATTACCCCAGGCTCTTGGGGCACTGACAAGGGGAATTAAAGTAATGTTGAAAATCTAAAAGTTATGAAAAGAAAAATAGGAATAGTTTTAATAGGAATGTTGTGTTTGTTCAATTTGTTTAGGATGCAAGCACAAACTATAAAAAGCGCAGAAGTATCATACGGAACTATTTGGGGGCCAAGGGATAATAGTTCTAAAGAAGGATATAAGTTTTATTTTTTTACAAAAATTCAACTTGTAGAACCGGAATTAATAAATTCAATAAAGATTGAATATATATATATAAGAGATAAGGTTTATGGAACGCAAAATATAACATTAACTAAAGAGGATGGAAAAGTATATTATGAAGTAGAAGGGGTTAGGCGTGTGGTAAAACCTTCAGGCATATTAATTGATTCAGGTGCCATTTGTGAAAATTTTTTAATAGATGAACTTAGTGAGTCTCAAATTTTCATATCATTCAAAAATAAAGCCAATCAAAATGTTTCAAGAACTATATCTGCAAGGACTTTCAATAGTCTGGGTAGCATGGAATAATTTAGTAATTAAATTGTCTCTTGCTAATTAAAATTTTGAATGTATTACATACACATTGACCATGCCGGTTCATCGCATTGTGAAAATGGCATTGTGTGTAAATAAAAATAAACTGTGACCAGTCATAAAATAACCATGCGTTTTATTTCAGTATTGTTCGTTTTCTTTCTAACCATGATGTTTTCTTTGTCCACTTTAAGGGCAAATCCTGTGTTTCATACACAGGCAGAAACAAAAGTGGCGAATCATTCTGAATATAAATATTACTTTAGTGCCAGTGGCCTGAGTGAAAGTTCAAACATTCAGTATTTTGTTTTTAATAAACCATCTTGGTTAAAACTAACACTCTATGGTGATGGATCCGGGTTATTGCATGGAACACCCCAGGATAAGGATTATGGGGATTATACCTTTTATTTGGATGCCCGGGAAGGGAATAGTTACACAAGGCAAACCATACGGTTGGAAGTAACCAATGAAAACCCGGTTTTTGATCAGGTTCCGCCAGTAACAGCCATTAATTATAATGAATACACTTATTCTTTCAGGGTAACCGATGCTGATGAAGGCGATAAAATAACTTTTTCTACCTATAATCTTCCCCGTTGGTTAAAACTGGTGGATAATGGCAATGGGACTGGAATGCTTTATGGAAAACCCGAAGGGAGTGATTATGGGGACTATACTTTTTACCTGGATGCCAGGGATGGAGTAGGCTATACCAGGCAAACCATTCGTCTGGAAGTTGTCAATAACCCGCCTGAATTTGATAGTGAACCTAAACTAAAAATAAACAATCATTTTGATTATTATTATCAGGTTGCTGCCAGTGATCCCGATCAAAGGGGTAATTTTCATTTTGAGGTGTTTAATGAGCCGGCCTGGATGACATTAAAGCCAAGTAGTGATGGAAGTAGTATTTTGTCAGGTACTCCGGGCGATGCTGATTATGGGGATTATACCTTTTATCTGGATGTGCGCGATGCTAATAGTTATACACGGCAAACCATGCGTTTTGAAGTGGATAATGCGCCGCCCCTATTCGATACCCAACCGGTTCTTCAGGCTATCAATCATCAATATTATACTTACAATTTCAAAGTGACTGATCCTGACCGGTGCGATAATATTCATTTTGAACTATTTAATCAGCCTTCCTGGCTTAAAATGAAAGATAACCTCGATGGAACCGGGCAATTATATGGAACTCCGGGGGATGCCGATTATGGTGATTATACATTCTATTTAGATGCGCGGGATGGCGTTACCTGCACCCGGCAGGTAATACGCTTGGAAGTTGTTAATACTGCCCCCGTATTTGTGCAGCAACCAGTTGTGGAAGCTCCTGTTGGAGCCACTTACCGTTACAATTTTGCAGTCACAGATCCGGATATAGGTGATGTTGTTACCTACTCCGTATATAATAAACCGTCCTGGTTAAGTCTGGATGCGGTGAATGGGGTTATTTCAGGTACTCCAACACAAGAGGATGCGGGTGATTATACCTTTTACCTGGATGCGCGTGATGGGGTATCCTATGCCCGCCAGGTGATTAGAATAGAAGTAACCGGCAATCCGCTTTATTTCACTTCGAAGCCTCCCATTAAAGTTAGGGCAAATCAACCATATAGTTATGCTTTTGCAGTTAATGATTTGCAGACCAGTAGTTTTACCAAATTGGCAGGTCCCGATTGGCTGGTAATTGGTAATGTAACAAATGGGACTGGTATTATAAGTGGAACTCCTGAGGATGGTGATTTGTTAACCCCTCAGGTGGTTATAATCGAGGCTCAAAGCGGAGGTGAGAAGGCAATACAGCAGTTTGCATTATCACGTTCTGGAAGTAATATGCCACCATATTTTGGTAATAGTTTTATTCCTGTCGTCACGGTCAATAAACATACTTCATTTGCAATAACAGCCTTTGATGCTGAAGGGGATAACCTGTCTGTTACTAATAATAACAATGACTTACCCCGGGGATTAAGCCTGGGAACAACCAATAATGTTAACGGCGGAGCCAGCGCAATAATCAGCGGGAAACTTTCGTTGGTTGGTGAATACAGTTTTACCCTTGAGCTTAGTGACGAAACCAATACGAAAAGCCAGATATTCAAAGTTGTCTGTGAAGATAATAATACGCTTCCAATCATTGATAGTGGGGGGGATCGTACCATCAATCTTGGCGATAATTATTCCTATACAATTGTAGCCAATGATTTGGATGGAGATGACGTTACTATTTCATTCCTGGGTGATTTGCCACCCGGTCTTTCGCTTGGAGAAACCGTTAATACCGGATGTGGATCTCATGCCTTATTGAGTGGTATTATTACCAAACCAGGCGTTTATACTATACCCATTGTGGTGGATGATCATATTTCACCACCTTCTACTAAAGAAAGTATTACAATCACAGTAATAGATCCTAATGGTTGTCCTTTTTTTACCAATCAGGCCGAAATAACCCTTTTGAGAGAAAAATATTTTGAATTCCAATTGGTAACATTTGATTCAGGAGGCGATGAAATGACTATCACCAATGTTACATCATTACCCAAAGGGGTAAAATTGGATTTAACAGAGAATGTCAGTTCGGGTAAAGCAACTGCTTTGCTCAAAGGGGCCATAAAAACCGGAGAAAGTTATGAGATTACTTTTCAGGTGACAGATGGAACCAATGTTTCAGAGCAGGTCTTTACAATAAAACTGAGAAGTGCTCCGGTGTTTGATAGTGATCCTATTACTTACATTGCCCCGGGAGAACAGTATTATTATCCGGTTGTGATGAGTGATGCCGACTTGGATCACCTGGAAGTTTCCTTTGTTGATGATTTGCCCTGGAATTTGAAATTAATTAATATTAATAATTTGGAAGCCGGTAAAGCTACTGCCGAACTGACAGGAGTAATAAATGATGAAGGTACTTACTGGGTAAGGTTGGCTGTGTTTGATGGTACGTACCCGCCTACTGAGCAGGTTTTTACTATTCAGGTTGTTAATTGCTCCATCCGCCCGGAAGAGATTGAAGTATTATCGGAAATAAAAAATACCAACGGTGGTACCCTCACCCGGCAATGGGATTTAAGCAAAAATCCGAATGTGTGTAGTTGGCCGGGCATTGAAACCGATGGGGAGCACATAACCGGCATTCTATTGCCCAACGATGGCTTAACCGGGGTGTTGCCCGAGTCGTTGTGTACATTACCTAGTTTAACGCACGTTGATTTTACAGGGAATGCCCTGGAAACCCCCTATCCATCGTGTTTGTGTAACCTGATCAGTAAATTCCCTTCGGTATCATTAATGAAAGAAGGAACCGGTTTAATTTGTAGTGGCGGTACGGTGCGTTTGGTAGCCGAATTGGATAATCCGGGCAGTGCAGGTTATGTTTATAAATGGTACAATCCGGACAATAACTTGATAAAAGAAGGGGATGAGGCGTTTGTGGAGCTAGTCGATTTAACTTCTGCGGCGTTGGGGGAATACCGGGTGGAAGTGAGTTATAGCGAAGGGGGTGATTGTGGACAGAGTGCCACCCTGGAGTTGACTCCAGCCGTATTCTATCCTGCCCCGGATATCACTATAACAGATATCTTGCCCACCACATGTGCCTGGTCAACGGACGGGCAGGCATGTATCAGCATTACCGGTGCCGATGGTAGCTATTCCTATACCATTTCAAATGCACAGGGGAATCCGGTAGAACAAGTTACCAATGTATCTTCCGGTACCGGGTTTATGCGCAAGGAGCTGGGAGTAGGGAAATATACCTTGTCCGGTAAAACGGCCCATGGTTGCCCCTTTAGCCGAACCTTTACCATTCAAAACGGCGGTCCCGTGTTGTCAGGAGTGTGTGTGCCAAATATCCCTTGCGGGATGGAACCCTATCATATAAGGGAGGTAAATGTTACCTTCACGGTTAATCGCCTGCGGCAGAATGGTAATCCAAATTATACCTACAATGTATACGATTCTGAAGGTATACCTATTTTCTCACAAGATATAGAGGGTGAATATGGTAAAGAAATTGTTAGTCCCGTTTTCCAATTTTCAACCAGTAATCATTATGGATTAGTTATCTATTCAGCTGATAATTGCTCTACCGGTCAAACGTTAGAGTTTCAACCTTTGCACCCCTCTTTCTCGGGGATGAAAACGGTTTATACACGTTGCTTCCCCAATCAAAAACTGACCGTTAAGGGCCACGTTAATTTGGGAGAAAAT
>RHGE01000064.1 GCA_004296775.1 Marinilabiliaceae bacterium JC017 | reverse complement strand
AGAACGTTTTGTCGTAGAAAGAACCAATGCATGGCTTGATGCTTTCAAGGCAATACTTGTGCGTTTTGAAACAAAAAAATCGCATTGGAAAGCTCTAAACATCATTGCTTTTTGCATTATTCTTCTTAGACAACTTTAAACAACTTCAATATTTAAAGTTAAGCAACACTAATACTTATAGAGTCAATTTTATTATTTTTGCGCCCCCCTGCAACGTTACCTGTGAAATTATCGAATGTGTAATTGAGAGGTCATTCCAAAGGAATTACCGAAGTAAGATATGTGTTTTGAATAGAAAAAAGAATGATAAAAACAAAATATACAGGCAGCTCTTTGATCAGTTCAGTAGTTATGGTTTCTCTATAGCGTTACGATTTGTAAGTAATAGAGATGATGCTCTTGAAGTGGTCAATGATAGCTTTCTGAAATTATTCTCCTCGATGGATGAACGGATGGGGGAGAATCAGATCAAAGCTTTTTTTCGCAAGATTGTGATCAATACTTCCATTGATCATTATCGAAAAACCAACAGACGACCTGATAACCTTGAACTAGATGTATCGATCCGTGATGATCAAACTTCTGATGCGGAACAAAATTTATCAGCTCAAGAGATACTCAAAGCATTAAAACAATTGCCAGATGTGCAACGGTATGTATTTACCCTGCACGAAATAGAAGGATATAGTCATGAAGAAATAGCCCTTAAATTAGAAATTAATACCAATACCAGTCGCAGTCATTTGCGAAGAGCGAAATCGAAACTTCAACAAATTTTACAGTTCCATGAAAGACAATTGGGATAATAACTGGTCGGAATATATCAAGACAACGCTGGATGAATACCAGCCACCCATACCTGATAAACTGTGGGATCAACTAGAGACAAGCTTTGGTGGCAGTCAAGCACCCAATATTGGTCTTGTTAAGTATATTGGTGTTATTACCCTGGGCATTGGTGTTATTATCATTGCATATTTGCTCTATCAAAATAATGATATTGTCTGGGAATCTGTGTCTGACGCTAAAACAAAAGTTGAGCTGCAAACAATAGATACGATGTGGACAGTTGAAAATGTAGAAAACAAAGAAGATGTATTTAAATCAGGCACTCCCAATCAGACATTGGTTAGTGCAACGGATATAGAGCAACAAACAACTGAGGCAGTTAATAAAACTACAAGGGAGAATAACCATACTGAATTTTCTTCTGAAACTAATATTCATATTCAGTCACAAAAAAAAGACGCGATTAGTAACATTAAAAACAATACAAAATACACTAATGGTATTCACTTGGATGCTAATGACGATAATCTTAATTGTAAACATGAGGGTTGTATTCTAAAGCCATCACTAGAGAATTATAAACAGCAAAAAGAGATGAAGAATTATGGATGCTTAAACTACCTGCCACTTTTTCTGGAAAAGGTACAGCCTCATTTAGCTCAAATTAACGCAGGGCGGTCGTCCATATTTTCAGCTCAAAAACACAAAAGAAGAGTGAGAAAGGAATTACTATATCGTATTGGTGGTGGCATGCAATATTTTGACTTCTGGAATGCATATTTTGATCCTTCTATCGAATATCGAGTTGATCGTTTTGGGTTATTTGGAGGCATTCTCTACAACATAAATAATGTAAGGGAAATAATAAGGGGTGAGGGAGCTGACGAAAGTACCGTAAACATACTGACAAAAAGTATACTTCAACACCGCATTTCGTTGATGGGAGGGGTTAACTTTTCACTTTTGCCATCTTCAAAACATCAACTAGTGTTGAATGGTGGTGTTATTTCTAAATCAATCATCCTAAATGGAGAAGGAGGTAGTTCAATTCCTTTAATGATTAAAAGTGGTCTGGAGTTTCGACTACCTGTTTTCAAGAAATATCAATCGGGTATTTATTACAATTATTTGTATAACTTTTCAGGCAGTAACCAATCAGGACATCAGGTTGGTGTGTGTTTATTGTTTGGAAGAAAAATAAAGAGATAATCTCAGTTAATACAGGACTGGTATTCAGACCGTTTTACATACCTGCACTTTTAATTGGTATTAATAGCGTGTTACGAAACACGGCAAAACAGTGTCACCACCGTATAATGATCGAATAATTGATGAAAGACCAGAGTAATCAGGAGAATGTTCAAAAGGAGATAGATCAGCTATCGCACCAGAAGCGTAAATCGATGTCTTCAAAGGAAAGAGTGCGACTTTTACAACTAAAACTATATCTGAAAGCCCAGCAGGAAATCGTTATTACAATCGTAAAAGTCAGAGAAAGTCACGCTTGTATGGTCAGCAAGCCTTTGATCTGTTGGTTAAAGAATATGGTTTAATAAAACCTTATAGAACCTCTGGTTTACGACCTGTGAATACTTTAAGATGAATATTTTTAGGAAAGCCGTATGCGGGAAAACCGCACGTACGGTTTGATGAGGGGGCTACGGAGCAGGGTTGTGTCTTGCTCCGGGTTCTACTCTACCGGCAAAACAAAACAGGTCGAAGAATTGGAAATATCTTCGACCCTATAAAACGCCATGTTTGGTGCTTCTGTGGTAACTTCAAACAAGCGCCGGGAAAAACTTAGCCATTAAGATTAATCCTTTTTCACCGGCTTTCACCGCATGGTCTTTGTCGGCAGGTAGCAGTGCTATGGATCCGCATGTGTAGTCCAGCCGGGTTTCTTCCAGTTGACAGCTGCCACAGCCTTCCAGTACCTCATGCAGTTCCTCTTTTCCCGGATGGTTGTGCTTGGCGATTTCACATCCCGGTTCCACTTTTACCAAATGGCAGCTGACACGGTTCCCGGTTGATTCGCCCTTTATTAAATGTTTTATGGAAACACCTTTCTGTGTGGGGTGTTTGTTCCAACAAAGGTTCTCGGTGTTTAAAGTAGTGCCGGCCAGGGTCACATTACCTGATAAAAATTTCTTGGTAGACATAGTGTTTTGTTTTTATTTTCAGGGCGAAAGTAGGATGCAATGATCAGCTGTAATTGTAAAATCTTGCTCAAATACTTTTTTCATTGTGGAAAATTGTTTTTATAGCAGAGCGGCTAAATTTCAGGGAGTGATCTATGCGGTTGGAAATCAATTGTCGGGCGTTGGTGTTTTTTTAAATAACATTAACTAAATTGCCGACTGATGAGAGTCGTAAATAGGTATATTTAAGCAATTTTAGGCTGTTGTCAGCGTTAAGAACTGAAAAGGGGTTAAATATTATAAAAGAGAGAAAAATGAAGTTTTTAAAGTATTTGTTGTTAGTTGTGGTGGTGGTGTCCTTTTCGTTTGTCGGTAAGGCACAGTTGGGGGAGGTTACTCTTTCCCTGGATAGTGGAAGGATAGAAAGCCAGTTTGATTATTTGATGAAAAAATCAAGTACCTATGAGGCTTTCAAGGTGGTGAAGACAGACCGGTTATTGAAATTAAAAGCCAATGTCACTGATTCACTTAATAGTTTGAAAAAAGAGTTGGGCGATGCTGCCACAGTGGTTACGAACCAAAAGAATGAAATTACTTCCTTAAATACGGAATTAAAAAAGATAACAGATCAACTGGCACAGGTTAAAGAAGAGAAAAATAGTATGTCTTTTTTGGGAGCCCTGGTTGAAAAAGGATTATATAATACCATCATGTGGTCCTTGGCTGCGATTTTATTGATATTGGCAGTTTTTGCTTTCTTGTTATTTAAGCGCAGTAATGCGGTTACTGCCAGTACCAAACAGAAGCTCCTGGAAACCGAAGAGGAGTTTGAAACGCATCGTAAAACGGCATTAAGAAGAGAACAAAAGTTAGCTCGTGAATTGCTCAATGCTAAAAGAGATAATGTGTAAGCATTTATCAATCGACATATTTTAATGAGAAAGCCTTCCATGTTAAGTAATGGGGGGCTTTTTTATGGCCTTGTTTTTACAACAGGTCGTTGACCATATTGAAGGCATGATACCATTATAAACCGGTTGGAAAGTTGATGATTAAAAGGGAATACAAACCAATACCAGTTGTACCTCCTTGGATTTTCCTAAAATATGGAGCGTTATTCTTTTTTAGCAAGATTGGAAAATTCACCTTTTGTGGGGTGTCCTACCTTTGTGATCTAAAACGTAATAAACCAAAAAGAAATTTCTCAATCCAATGACCAAACAAGCATTAACACAAAAAGATCATCAGGAACGCATCAATAGAGTGCTGCAATATATACATGCTAATTTTTGTGATTACCCGGATATGCAAGAGCTGGCCAGCCTGTTTAATTATTCGGTTTTTCATTTTCATCGGATTATGCGCGCTTACCTGGGCGAACCGTTAGGCGCATACATACAACGCATCCGTCTCGATCAGGCAGCCATCCTGCTTAGGCTGACTAATCTGCCGGTACAGGATATTGCGTTTAAAGTGGGGTATGAAACACCTGCGGCCTTAAATAAAGCTTTCAGGAAACGATTTAATGATACTCCCGGGGAGTTTAGAAATCAAAAGCGGGCATGGATACCGGATATCAATCAACCTAAAAAAGTAAGAGTTATGAATAACATCTCGAAACAACCGGAATTTAAAGTGTTACCAGAGTTGAAAGTTGTATTTTGCCAAATGATAGGCGATTACAACCAAGTGGCGCACATAGCCTGGAGCAAATTGTGTGGATACGCAGGCCAAAATGGTTTGTTTTTATCCGATACACAATTCTTTGGAATCAGCTACGATAATCCCACCATTACCGAGCCCGATAAATGCCGGTACGATGCTTGCATAACCATTAATCGTGATATTAAGCCCGAAGGGGAAATAGGAGTAAAGACACTCTGTGCGGGAAATTATGCCGTCTTCACCTTTGTGGGACCATATGCCGAACTACGGTATGGTTATGACTATATCTTCGGACAGTGGTTCGAAACATCAGGCTATGAGATTGTCGATAGTCCATGTATGGAGAAATACCTCAATGATCCGGAATCCACACCACCGGAAGAACTGAAGACGGAAATTTGGATCCCGGTCAGGTAAGGGTAACCGCCTGATCAGAGCCCTTTACCATCTCCCTTTTATGCATTTACAAACGGGGAGATGGATTTGGGAATGTTATCTCAAACCTATTTTAAAATACCCCTGGTATAATAGCGATAGATGATTAAAACCAGTTAATTTTTACTACAAGTAAATGGTTTAATGCGTTGTTATATTGGAAGTTTGATTGTGTGGTCTGAAGTTGAATAAAGAACAGATTATTCCTCCATGAGATTCTTTAAAGGAATCAGGTCAAACTCCCCGTATGAATTTCCTTCTAATTGTTTTATATACGCTTTGTTCAGGAGAAATAATTCGCTGTTGAATGTATCCTGTTGGAAGGTGTTTTCAGTGTGAAAATACGTTTCATCCACCTTTGAAAAGTTGAGTTCACAATGTGAGAGCTCCCAGTTATCCCCCTCTGCATCCATGTAGAGAAGCGGCAAACCATGTGTCCGGCAAATGATAGGGCGTGCTTCATAGATGGTGCATCGGTGATCTTTTAAGAAAGCACATTTGTCAGTGGTTTCGGTCGTGGGTAATGCGAATGTTTCGGAGTATTGCTCATGTACCTGTTCTTTTATGGCATCAAACTCAACAGGGAAAACACTGAAATTCAGGCAGCACTGGTCACAGCCCTTTTGGCATTGCATGTTAGTGTGGTGTTCTTTCCAAAGTTTTTCAACTTCTGTATCTATCTCCTCTCGCAGTATTCGGTACTTATTCAGGTAATTATTAGCCATACTATTTATTTATTCCTGCAAAGATAGGAAAAAGCCCTACTGTGAGAGGTGGAATAATCGGTAGGCGTAGTTGATGTCTGGGAAAACAACTATTTTTACTCATCAAAGATTTAACGATTTTATGAACGGATCAACCAAGACCATCTTTAAGCAAACTTCTATTTATAGTATTGGAAATACACTTCGCAAGTTGAGTGGGGTCTTCATATTGCCATTGGTAAAACACTACACCAGCCAGGAAGAGTTTGGGGTCTGGATGCTGCTGGAAACCATTTTTGTCTTCACACAAGTGTTGTCGGGTTGGGGGGTGAAAAGTGGATTGACCAGGTGGTATTACGATATGGTATCGGAGTTAGAGAAGAAACGGCTGTTTTTTACTGCCATGGTGTTTAATTACGCCATGTCGTTGCTTACTATTGGGATAATCGGAGGCGTGTTGGCGTGTTTTTCTGATCAGATATTGAAATATGATATTTCCAGCCGGTTAATCTGGGTTTTTATCATATCAGGATTGTTTAGGTTGTTGCATGAATTGCCGTTTATTGTTCTCAGGTTGCAACAAAAGGCCATGAAACAGACGGCCTATTCCTCTTTCAATGTGTTGTTGCTAGTCTTGTTTACCTTCTTCTTTTTGGAGTTTAGCAGGCAGGGATTTATTGGTGTATTTAAAGCGCAACTGTGGTCCAATCTTATCACGTTTTTGGTGTTGATACCTGTAATAGTAAAGAATAGTCAGCCGGTTTTTAAATGGGCAGAATTAAAAGAGATGATTCATTATGGCATTCCGCTGGCGTTTTCAAATATCTTAACCACTGTATTGAATCTAAGTGATAGGCATATTATTAATCAATTTCAAAACCCTGCCGAATCAGGAAGTTATGGCTTGTCATTTAAAGTGGCTAATCTATTGGAAATGGTATTAGTAACTTCCTTTATTACGTCGTATACTTATTTCTATTTCAAGTCGCTGAATGATCCTGACAGTTTTAAGGTCTTTAAGAAGCTACAACGCTATTTCCTGATACTATTGGCCATTGTAGGTTTTGGTATTGTATTGTTTGCAAGGGAAATAATCTGGGTAACAAGCGTTGGGGATGCTTTTTATCAAGACGGTGTTTACCTGGTTCCTTTTTTGATTCTTGGTCTCATGTTCGGGGGGTTGCGACAGTTTTTTACCCTTCCTCTCAATAAGCATAAAAAAACCAGGGCCATCTCGCGTATCCTGATCTCGGGAGGCATTGTTAATGTGGTACTCAATGTGTGGTTGGTACCCCAATATGGGAAACAGGGAGCTGCCTGGGCCACTTTGTTTGTTCAGTTTTTTATGATGGTTTGGTTTTATCTGGAGTCTGGTAAATGTGAAACATTAACCATTAATATAAAGGAGTCACTGTTGCTTTTATTTATCTGGGGCGGTTTTGTGGCAGTTAGTTTCTTTGTGCCGGAGAATTTGTTTTTAGCGCTACTGTATAAAGCTTCGTTGATGGGATTTTTCCTGTTGGCTTTGTTTCTATTTAAGGTAATCCGGCTGGATGAAATAAAGGAGTTGATTGAGACTGTAAAAGGTGTGCTTCAAAGGAAATGATTAACCTGTTTTTTTAAGTATCAATAGGTTGTTAAGTTTGTGTAATTGTTTGAAAGTCAGATTGTGATTATTTGATGGTCAAGGTTTTTAAAGTTCTTAAAATAAGCTAGGTGGAAATCGCTCTAAAGTCAATTATCTAAAATCTAACGATCCAAAAAAGAATTAGATGTGATGCTAAGTAATAATCAAAGAGACTATATTTTCTATCATTTAAATCATCATATCGAAGGATTGGGTTTGATTAAACGTTATCTCTGCTTTAAGATGCCTGATAATTCTTCTGTATCCTATATTTACTTCCCGCTCTCGGAGCAGTTATTTAATAAGGAAGCGGTTAGTTTTATTTCGGATCTGCCGGTGCTCTTTCCTTGTTCTTCAAAACAGCAGTTCTTCCATTTGACACCGGAAGGTAATCTTGTTTTTGAACACGATTTGTTGCGTTCTGCATTTTATTTATTAAGCGGTCAACAGGAGTATGAGTCCAGAGAGGAAGTTTTAAAAAACGGCCGTTATAGATATAGTGATTCTATTCATAAACAATTGGGTATATGTAACAAATCAATAGTTAACTATTATTTTGATGTAATTATTGACGGGTTGCTTCAATTTGCGGAATTTCATGGTTTGAAGCTAAAGAGAAAACGACTTTTTAATCAGTTTGGATTTCTGCTTACCCATGATGTGGACCGGGTAAAATATTTCAGTTATCGTGAAACTATTTACCGGTGGTTACAGGTGTTTGGTCTGAGAAAGGCACATTATCCCCTGAAGCGGTTACGTAAAGCAGCGATTGCTTCTGTTTTGCCCACTATTTTTTCATGTTTGGCGCATGATCCTTATTGGAGTTTCAGGCGACTTAGAAAAGTGGAAAAATTAGCCGGATTTAAATCTGTCTGGTATTTTCTAAATAGAGATGGCTCTCCTCATGATGCGCGTTATTATTTCTCAGATACTAGAATCAGGGAGGAAATGGACGTGTTACTTAAGGATGGGTGTGAGGTAGGATTACATGCGTCTATTAAAGCATCGGAGGATGCTGAAGCGATGAGTATGGCTGTCAGGGAATTGAAAGAAAACCTGAATGTTCCGGTTGTTGGCGTTCGGCAGCATTTTCTTCGGTTCATTATGCCGGATACCTTTTTTCATCAACAAAAGACAGGTCTTAGGTATGATACAACTCTGGGGTTTGCTGAAAGGGAGGGATTTAGGAATTCATATTGCTGGCCTTTTAAGCCCTATGATCATGAGAATGATCGAATGATGGATATTTGGGAATTTCCTCTGGCCTTAATGGATGCTACTTTATTTGAGTACAGAGAGCAGGATTACAATCAAATAGAGGGTTCTCTTGATGTGTTAATTCAGGAGGTTAAAAAGTTTGGAGGATTATTGGTTTTGTTGTGGCACAATTGCAATACAGATGAATATTACCGGCCGGGAATCACCCACTTTTACAAGAGACTAATTTGGCTGATTAAGGCGCAGGATCCGGAATCAATTTTAGGAAAGGAGCTGGTTGATAGGATGAATGATATGGAACAGTTTAATCAGTGATGTTTTTGATGTATTTCCAAAACTTAAGATGGTTGATAGTTCTTCTGAATAGAGAGGTATTATAGAATCGTCTGAAATTTTGCTGAATTTTTTCATCTACCACTTCCGGAGGACATAAATTGCTTAGATCAATACATTGAGTGACTGAGGCTGCATATTTATTGCTTTTCTTCATGTGCGTCCCGGAACCGTCAATCCCTGCGTTTTGAATTAATGATTGAGTCGGGTAGGCGCAGAGGCCGTCATCTTTGTAGCAGGCATAATTGAAACGGATGGCCCACGAATTGTTCTTGCCTGTTTGTTGGCTCAGAAGCATCATGGCGGTGTCATTGCCGCCTTTTTCAAACTGAAGTCGTTCTTTTTTGTTTTTAATGAATACATTAAAGTCTTTTACCTGCCAGTCTGCTTTAAGCCATTTTTCCCGCCAGGTGGCCCATCCCCAGGAGCCTATTCGAGGAACCAGAAAAGTGGAATACGAATAGGTCTTTGGAATACTAATAGGGGGGTGATAGCCACAAATGGAAAAAATGCGGGAGTCTTTGTAAAAAGATAAGGAGGTGTTCATGTATTTCAGGAATCCTTCAGAAGTAAGAAGATCATCTTCCAAAACGATGATGTTTTCGTGGTTTTGAAGGATTTCAGAAACCCCTTCTATGATATTTCTGGCGAGGCCAAAGTTGTTTTGTCGCTCAATTACTTTAATCGATTTAAATCCTTGAGCCCGGTTTATTATTTCCCGGACTTGATTAACGGCCCCTTCGTCTTTTGGTTGTTTGGGACCGTCTGAATAGATATATAAACAAGAGTCGGCAGCTCCTTTGTTTTTTTGAAGATGCTGTAAGGTGCTCAGGGTATGAACCGGGCGGTTGTATACGAAAAGGGCAATGGGTGCGGTCACGACTTTATAAGTATTTGTTGAATATCGAGTTATTGATTATCTCCTGATTCTTAACTTTAATTTTATCAGGAAGAGAGTCAATGTTATTGAGAAAGTTAGAAAGTTTTTCTTGGATGCTGGATGCATTGATTGTTTCTTCAACGGATAGATGGTATTCTTCCATATTGTATAAACTCATCAAGTGTTTGTATTTGACTGCCCACCCCAATGAAAATATAGGTGTATTGCATTTCAGAGCATGTATGAGTCCGTGGTATCTTGCCGATACAACCGCATTGAATTGCTGGAAATAGGCGAATATTTCATGAGGTAAATAGTCCTCAAGAATCACAGATACTTGTGGGTGACCTTCGAATTCGGCGCTAATCTTTCTACAAAGCTCTTTATCGTCAGCTGAGTGTTTGAAAATATATACCTGGAAATTGCGGGTGATAAAATAGTTAGTGATTGTTTTAAAAAAAGCAATAGTAGCTGCCTCGTCCAGAAAGTTTAAAAGCTGTTTGTTGGGAATGATGCCCACAGCCGGTGTTTTTACAGTAGGCATGGCTAAAGGGGTGAAATCCTTTGTAAATACATTATTGTATTCTTTTGCCGGCCATTGAAGAACGATGTCTGGAGAATTGATGACATTTTTATTTCTGAAAGCGCTTAGGTATTGGCTACCTTCCGGTTCTCTTGTGAAAATATATTCGGGATATTTAAGATGTTTCTTTATAAAAGGGTAAAGCAATATTTTTTTTAATCCATTGAAATTGAATGGGCCAATGGATTGAGGTAAAATGTAGTATGGTATATTGTTTTTTTGGGCCATGCGGATTGGAATGAGGGTGGCAATGGTCCATATTAAGGCCTGGTTGTGGGAGCTTATTCCGTACCCGCTAATGTCGTAAAAGGCAGTGGCATTGTTAAAACAGGCAATGATATCTTTTTCATTATCACTCTTTTCGCTTGGTTTGAAAAAGAGTTTTAAAACAGGAAAAGCAATACGGTAAAGGGTACGTACATGCATGTTATAGATGTCAAAGCGGTATTGCGACTTTTGTTCTTTGGATTGTGTTGGAAAAAGATCTGTGAGAACAATAGTGTCTGAAGGGTATTTTTTCTTTAGTGCATCGGCCACGCAAAAAAGCATGGATCGAGCCCCATAGTTGACGAAATTTCCCCCGGTAATAACCCGAATACCCATAAGTTTTAGTAATTATATTTTCTTAGTTCATTCAAGCCCTTTCTGGCCGAACAGGCTACATTGTATCCTTCTTTAGCAAATCCGAAAGCAATAAAAAGTAATGCTCGCTCATTTTTGCCTATATGAATAAGTTTAGACAAGGTGGTTTCATTTGTTTTGTTGTCAGGCCAGTTAATCGGACAAGAAGCAATTCCCTTGCTTTGTAAAGCGAGCATGAAATTCATGGCTGCTAAACTACCGTCAATGTACATTAAATGTCTGTCTCCGGATGACGGGGATACATCCATTTTGCCTATAACGATGGCCAGACAAGGAATGTTGTTGGCAAAAGTTTTTGATCCTGCTGGTAGTACCGATAGTTTTTGAACCAGGTGTGTGTCATCAATAATCCGGAACTCAAAGGGTTGTCGATTGCAAGAACTAGGAGCAGTGGCTGCCAGGATGATTGCTTCATCGATATTTGATCTGTCAGGAATGATGTCATTCCTGAAGTCACGAACTGATTTACGTTGTAAGGCAAGGGTAGAAAAACTACCCTCTAATGTATTGCTAAGTTTTTCTCCTCTTGTCGGAGTGTGTTGTGCAGGTGTTTGGGGTGTATAGGCAATTTGTTTGAAAAGTTCAAATCCTTTAATTATATCGTCCTCTTTTTGAACTATTTGGAAATATTCGTTTAGGATGTCATAGGCCCATTCGGTTAAAGTGGTGTCTTGGCTTGAGCCTGCCAGTATTTTAAATTGACCGACAGTTTCAAGAATATAACCTTTGGCGAATACTGCTTTTCGATTAGGAGTAATTAAACCTTTTTCAATGCGATGAATATTACGTCGCAACAAAAATTCATTATATTCCCCCTGCATTTTTTTCTTCATGTATTGATAACGGGAAAAAGCATACATCTTCATTTCTGAAGCGAAGGATCGATTGAAAAGAAGAAAATAGGTTTTTCTGAACATGCTGGAATGAACAAGTAGTGGAGAAAGGATATAGATATCCAGGAGCTGCCACATTTTAATCCAGGCGAAATATATACTTAATAGGCTATGGTAAACACCTAGTTTTTTTAAAAAGGATCGTAATCTGTTTCTCATGGTTGTGTTTACTTAGCGGTCAAAGATAATCTTAATATAAATCCACTGAAAAGCATTCTTTTATTTTTTATACTTTTGCAACAACAATTATCTATGGCAAAAACAGATCACACAACAACTCGTCGGAAGTTACGAAGCTCGTATTTTACCACAACAATCAGTATTGCCTTGGTTTTATTTTTGTTGGGAATCATTGGATTGTTGATGCTTAACGCCAATAGGTTATCGGTATATGTAAAAGAAAATTTGGGTTTTACAATCTTATTGAAGGATAACGCGCGGGAAGCAGAAGTAAAGCGGCTTGAGAAAATATTAAATACCACTGATTTTATTAAATCCACCGAGTATGTGGATAAAGAGCAAGCTGCAGAAGAATTGCAAGCTGAATTAGGGGAGGATTTTGTGGAATTTTTAGGGTATAATCCGTTGTTGTCTTCTATTGATGTAAAATTGTACGCAGATTATACAAGTCCTGATAGTATTGCCAAAGTTGAAAGAATATTATTGGATTTTTCTCAAGTGAAGGAAGTATATTACCAGAAGGATCTTATTCATCTGGTGCATAAAAATGTGAGGCGCATAACATTCATTCTGGCGCTTTTTGCCATTTTGTTGCTAACTATAGCGATTGCCCTCATAAATAATACAATTCGATTGTCGGTATATTCAAAGCGATTCCTGATCCGAACGATGCAATTGGTAGGCGCCACTAAAGGATTTATTCGAAAACCTTTTCTGGCTAGTGGTATTCTAAATGGTTTTTTAGCTGCAGTTTTGGCAATTATGTTGTTGTCTCTTTTGGTCTATTTTTCCAGCAAAGAGTTGGCTGGAGTTATAGGCTTTAATAATATTGAATTAATCGCAATATTGTTTGGATTTGTGATTGTGGCAGGGATGTTTATAACCTTCATTTCTACTTTTGTCTCTGTGAATAAATACTTGAGATTAAAAACTGACGATTTGTACTTTTAAATTTTATCTGACGATGATTAAAAAAAACGATGATAAAAAATTTGAGTTTGCCTTGGGGAAGGAGAACTATATATTATTGGCGATAGGCTTTGCGATAATAATTTTTGGCTTCATTCTGATGATGGGGGGTAGAAGTGATGATCCCAGTGTCTTTAATGAAGAAATTTTCAGTTTTCGTCGCATAACATTGGCTCCGGTAATGGTTCTTTTTGGCTTTCTGTTTGAAATTTATGCCATCATGAAAAAGCCAAAAGAGAATAAGTAATCAATTAGAAGAAATCCTTAAAAATGAGTTGGATAGAAGCGTTAATCCTTGGAATTATCCAAGGACTTACTGAGTTTTTGCCTGTTAGTTCAAGTGGGCATTTGGAGTTGGGGAAGCATATTTTAGGTGTTACAGCCACTGATAATCTTACATTTACTGTTGTCGTTCATGGGGCGACGGTGTTGAGTACCCTGGTTGTATTTCGAAAAAGTTTGTTGGAACTCTTAAAAGGAGTCTTTGAATTTAAATGGAATGAACAAACCCAGTATATCTTTAAAATTGGAGTTTCAATGGTACCGATAGCTATCGTTGGATTTTTCTTCAAAGATTATGTGGAAGATATTTTCAATTCACCTGAAATATTATTGATTGTTGGGAGTTGTTTAATATTTACAGCTTTACTGCTTGGTTTTACCAATTATAAAAAGCAAGGAGATAAAGAGATTTCATTTAAACATGCTTTTATTATTGGTGTTGCGCAGACGATAGCGGTCTTGCCTGGAGTGTCGAGATCAGGATCCACCATTGCTACAGGATTGTTGTTGGGAAACAAAAGTGTGGATATGGCTCGTTTTTCCTTTCTTATGGTTTTAGTACCTATTTTGGGGGAAAACTTTCTGAGTATCTTAAAGGCTGATTATGCTGCTCCTGAAAGTATTTCAGTTGTGGCTCTGCTGATAGGGTTTGTTGCAGCTTTTGTATCAGGATTACTTGCCTGTAATTGGATGATTAGATTAGTGAAGAACGGGAAGCTTATCTATTTTGCTATTTATTGTGCCGTTGTTGGAGTTTTGGCTCTAGGGAGTCAATTATTTTTCTAAGGAGTATGAAGGAGTTGTCATCAGAAGATTTTATAAAAGGACAGGTACTATTGGTTAATAAGCCATTGACCTGGACTTCGTTTGATATTGTAAATAAAATTCGGAGTTCGCTCAAGTATAATCTTGGGATAAAAAAAATAAAGGTGGGTCATGCTGGAACCCTAGATCCATTAGCTACTGGTTTAGTGATTGTATGTACAGGCAAAGCCACCAAGCAGATTGATCAATTTTTAGGTTTGGATAAGACCTATGTAGCTACTGTGAAGTTTGGAGGCACAACCCCTTCATATGATGCAGAAACTGAAATTGACGGAACATTCCCTTATGACCATATTACCCGTGAAAAACTTGATGATGCGATTAGTTTGTTGTCCGGGGAAATTGAACAGGTTCCACCTCTCTTTTCAGCGATAAAAGTAAATGGAAGAAAAGCTTATGACCTGGCCCGGAAGGGGGAGAAAGTTACGCTAAAGGCTCGAAAAGTGATGATTTTCAAAGTAGAGGTACTTTCGTTTGATTTGCCTGTTGTAAAATTAAAGATTCATTGTAGTAAAGGGACTTATATCCGATCCTATGCTCATGATTTAGGAAAGGCACTTAATTCCGGGGGCTATCTAACCGCATTGGAACGAACTAATATCGGCGAGTATCAAGTTGAAGATGCTCTGGAAATAGGAGATTTTGAAAAAATATTTCAACAAAAGTGAAACAATACACCAAACCTTGCGTATAACGAAGGCTTGTGAGAGTTTTTTAATATTAATGTTCACTGCATAAACTTAAAAAGTTTTTCTCTATGAAGTTATCTAAGTTTAAGTATAAGCTACCGGAGGAGCTCATTGCACTACACCCAGCCGAAAACAGAGATGAGTCGAGATTGATGGTGTTGCATAGAGACACACAGAAAATTGAGCACAAAGTATTTAAGGACCTGATTAATTACTTCGATGATCAGGATGTTATGGTTTTCAATAATACAAAAGTTTTTCCGGCGAGATTATATGGAAACAAAGAGAAGACTGGTGCTGAGATTGAGGTGTTTCTTTTGCGTGAGCTCAATAAAGAGCAACGCCTGTGGGATGTGCTTGTAGATCCTGCCAGAAAAATTCGTATTGGGAATAAACTCTATTTTGGGGAAGATGACTTGTTGGTCGCAGAAGTGATTGATAATACCACTTCTCGGGGGCGTACATTGCGGTTTTTGTATGATGGATCTTATGAAGAATTTAAACAAACGTTGTATAGTCTTGGAGAAACACCACTTCCTAAATTTATAAATAGAGAGGTGGAACCGCAGGATAGGGATCGTTACCAAACTATTTATGCAAAAAAGGAAGGGGCGGTTGCTGCACCTACTGCAGGAATGCACTTCAGTCGTGAACTGATGAAGCGATTGGAAATAAAGGGAATTAATTTTGCAGAGGTTACTCTTCATGTTGGTTTAGGAAATTTCCGAAGCGTTGACGTAGAAGATCTTACTAAGCATAAAATGGATTCTGAGCAGATCTTTATTACTGAGGATGCTACCGATATCATTAATAAAGGGAAGGATGATAAAAGAAAAGTGTGTGCTGTAGGAACTACTGTAATGCGAACTCTTGAGAGTTCTGTTTCTACTTATGGGCATGTAAAGCCATTTGAAGGATGGACGAATAAATTTATATTTCCACCCTATGAATTTAATGTGGCAAATAGCATGGTCACTAATTTACACCTGCCATTATCAACCTTGTTAATGATGTCTGCGGCATTTGGCGGATATGATTTTATAATGGAAGCATATAAAGAAGCGGTTAAGGAGAAATACCGTTTTGGAACGTATGGGGATGCAATGCTAATTCTATAGCATTAGTACGTTATAAACTAATTAAAAAAAAGCCGGAGATATTTCCGGCTTTTTTTATTCAATGGTTGCTGATTTTTTCCGGTTTTCAAAATTGATCAATTTTTGTATCTTGTTCGAGTACAAAAATAAACCGGAGGGGCAAAATTATGGTTCGAATCATAGTACCCGTTAATTTTTCCGATTATTCGCTGAACGCACTTAATTATGCAGTAACGCTTGGGCAAAAGTTTCCGTCAGAAATTACTTTGTTGCACTGTTTTGCAGAGACTTTGGAGGATATTGATGTAATATCAGCTTCAGGTTCCACTAAAGTGATGAATCTCCATGATGTTGAAACCATTGAAACTAAAAAGCTCAATGATTTAAAGCAGCATATTGAAGCAGGATTTTCGACTGAGCAAAAGTCCAACATAACATTGAAAATTCGGTTCGAAACAGGTTATCCTGAGGATATTTTAATCGATATTGGTTTGCATGAGGATCCTGATGTTATTGTAATGGGAACAAAAAGCAAAGGGGAGACCATTAAAGAGTTATTGGGGAGTGTTACTAGTGATGTAATAAAGAAGGCACGAGTACCAGTTCTTGCTGTTCCTGCAGAATCGACAATCAATTTGGAGCAAATTAGTCATGTTCTCTTTGCTACTGATTTTGGAATAAAGGATTATAGTTCACTTCATAAACTCATCAGGTTAATAGCGCCTTTTAATACCATTATTCACAGTGTTCATTTTTGTACTTCAGAACCGGATAAGTGGGATAAGAAGAAGTTAGAGGAATTAAGGACTTATTGTAGTACTACTTATAGAAATCATCAAATTGAATTTGAGTTTATTACCGGAGATGATTTCGTGGAAACGCTGGATAGATATATTTCAGAGGTGGGAATTGATCTTATTGCTATGACGAGAAGAAAGCGAAATATGATATCCCAGTTGTTTCATCCTAGTATCACGCGTAAAATATTGTTTCATACTGATATCCCTTTGTTGGTTTTTCATGAATAGATTTGAAGCAATTAAGAATATGAAGAAAGGAAGAATGAAACGTATCTAAAGGTTTGTATTATGGGGAATAGAAAAACAAGAATAGGTATTTTGTCGGCCGGAGGTGATTGCCCGGGTATCAATGCTGCAATCCGGGGTGTAGGTAAAACGGCTATTGTCGAATATGGAATGGAGGTATATGGAATAGCTAATGGTTTTAGTGGCCTGGTCGATAAAGAGATGTTTGCCTTAAATGAAGAGGAATTGTCAGGAATTCTGACTGTTGGTGGAACAATACTTGGTACATCAAGAATGAAACCCTTTAAGCCCGAAGAGGGAGATACAGTAACGGATAAGCCCCAAATTATCAAGAAAAATTACGAGGATTTAGGATTGGACGCCTTGGTTTGCATAGGCGGTAATGGTACGCAGAAAACAGCTAATTTGCTGGCCAATGAAGGTCTCAATGTGGTTGGGATACCCAAGACAATTGATAACGATGTATATGGTACAGATGTAACTTTTGGATTTGATTCGGCTGTATGGATTGCTACTGATGCTATTGACAGGTTACATACTACCGCTAACTCGCATAAAAGGGTGATGGTGATTGAAGTGATGGGACATCATGCCGGTTGGATTGCTCTTTATTCCGGGATAGCAGGGGGTGGTGATGTTATTTTAATTCCTGAAATGGAATATGATTTGGAGGTTATTGCCAATTGTCTGGTTGAGAGAAATCGAAAAGGGAAACCATATTCAATTGTTGTGGTGGCTGAAGGGATCGAAAAGCCAAAGAAAAAATCAGCAGCTGCCTATATTGGTAAAAAAATCACTAAGATGACAGGGCTGGAGACTAGGGAGACCATTCTTGGGTACATACAGCGCGGAGGGAGTCCGAGTCCATCGGATAGGATATTGGCTACGCGTTATGGTGCTTATGCTGCGGAACTTATCCATAAAAGACAGTTTGGTACCATGGTATCTCTTCAGGGGAATAATATAGCTGCCGTGCCACTTGCGGAAGTCGGAGGAAAGCTTAGTTTAGTTGAGCATGATCATCATTTGATAACAAAAGGAAAACGGATGGGAGTCTGTTTTGGTAAATAGATGATTATAAAAGAAGAGGTAAGAACAGCCACCCGGATACTTTTTGGGTGGCTGTCTCTTTTTTAATAATTTTGCCGCAAATTTGAATTTTATGACTAAAGACGAAATCAAGGAGTTAGCGGGTCGGTTTAGAGAAGCATCGCCGCAAGAAATTGTAGATTATTTTGTGGAAAATTTTGGCAATAAGATAGCTCTCTCTTCAAGTTTGAGTATAGAGGACCAGGTTTTAACTGAAATGGTTATTTCCAACCATCCGGAAGCTAAGATTTTTACCCTTGATACCGGTCGCTTATTTCCAGAGACGTATGATCTGATAGACCGGACTTCAAAAAAATATAAATTCAATCTTCAAGTATTCTTTCCTGAAAAAGAAGCGGTGGAAAATCTGGTGAATAACAAAGGGATTAACCTTTTTTATGACAGCGTAGAGAATCGTAAGGAGTGTTGCCGCATAAGGAAAATTGAGCCGTTAAAAAGGGCTTTTGCCGGGTTAGACGCTTGGATATGTGGACTACGTGCCGAACAATCAATTACCCGAAAAGATATTGAAGTGGTTGAGTGGGATGAAAACAATCAATTGTTGAAAATTAACCCACTGGCATTTTGGAGCGAGCAAAAGGTATGGGATTATATCAAAGAAAAAGGCATTCCTTACAATCCGCTTCATGATAAAGGTTATCCTAGTATTGGCTGTCAGCCATGTACCAGAGCTATTGAGGCAGGTGAAGATATTCGTGCGGGCCGTTGGTGGTGGGAGAATCCTGAAACAAAAGAATGTGGATTACATAAAAGATAAAAAAAAAGCTGTTGGATGAATCCAACAGCTTTTTTCGTTCTTAATACCTTCTTAGTTACCCAGGCGGATGATTAACCCGCCGGTAAAATCACCTTGTACCACTAAAGCGGTGGAACCTAGAGATACACCGCCGCCTGATCCTCCTGAACCTACTCCCAGGAAGATACCGCCACCTTCAAAGTACAATGGAAGTAACAACCGTCCCTGAAGACGAAGGCCAATCCGATCCGACAAAAAGACTTTCAAACCACCTCCCAGACCAATTGACATACGCACATCATCATCAATACCGGAATCTTTCATGTTAAACCAGGTAGCACCCGCAGAAAAGGTTCCGAAAGGAATAACCGGACCATTCTTTAGCTCTTTTACTACGGCTAATTGAAAGTAATCAAGACTTAAATTGTAATCTTTATTTTCACCATTCAGGTAACGATGAAATTCGCCTTCCGTATCCGTGCGGGAATAAACGAATTCAGCCAGTGTTCCGGGGTGCACTTCCACCGAGATCATGGTACCATAATTTATGGCGTTATCCATTTTAAAACTACCCTCCAGGAATTTGATTTTTCCATTGAGTTGATAGCCGCTGAATGGTGTTATTTCAATTCTTCTGTTGTCGGTAGTTGTTGATTTTTGCGTTTCTGTTAGTTCAAATTGTCTGCCATTGGGTCTGGAATAGGTCTGACCCGCGGCATGATGCGTTTGAAATATTGAGAGAAACGCTGTTGCGAAACAAATGGTTAATGTAAATGAGAGTCTTTTCATGAGTAAGGTTTGGTTAAAAGGGTTTGTATTTTTTATGCAGCACCTAAAATTTGAACACATATCACAAGAATAACCATAGCAACAGGGTAAACCGTCGCATAGGCAACAGCCGGAGCATTACTATCAGACATGCTATCCACGGCAGCTAATCCCGGTGTACTGGTCATTGCACCTGTTAAGGTACCTAACAAGGTAAGGATATTGACTTTTTTCAAAAAGCGTGCGGCCAGTGTAGCCAGTAGCATAGGCATAATTGTTAGAATACCTCCAATAATGAAAAGCATTATTCCATATTCCGAATATGTTTCAACCAGGTTGGCACCAGCTTTTGTTCCAACAGAGGCTAAAAATAGCATTAATCCAAGTTGCCGGAGTAATTGGTTTGCTGCTCCTGACATACTCCAAATAACCGGTCCTGTACGACCAATTCGGCTAAGAATCATGGCAACCGTTAAGACACCACCGGTCAATCCAAGGCTGAAGGTAAACGAGGCGCCAAAGGATAATGATAATTTTCCTAAAAGAATTCCCAAAACGATACCTGCGGCAACAGGGAAGAAATCAGTATCGGAAAGTCGTTTGTCGTCGTTACCGAAAATACGGATAACCTGTTTCATGTTTTCACGTGTACAAGCAACGTTTACCTTATCACCCATCTGTATTTTGAAGGATGGAGTAGGGGTAATGTCGATACCACTTCGACGTATTCTGGTAACTGTTGTCTGGTAGTTGGTCCATAAATTGAATACCGACAGGGATTTGTTGATGACTTCTTTGTTGGTGACCAAAATAGAACGTGTCTCGTAACCTTTTTGAAGAGGAATCTCTTGTTTGGTTTCCGATCCAATTAACAACGTTATTTTATTCAAAGCATCTTCTGTGCCTACAGCACGAATCAGGTCGCCTTTTTGTAAAGTGGTTTGCGTACTAGGAGTGGTGGCTGATCCTTCATGCATAACCCTTGAGATAACAGCCTGGGTCATGGAGCGGATACGCAATTCACCAATGGTTTTACCCAGAATGTTTTCGTTTTCAACTTTCAGGTGTTTGTGTTTTATCTCAGGAAAGCCTGATTCGGCCAATTGTTCATATTCTTTTTCAGCCTTTTTGATATCAGACCGGGTGAATTTCGGGTATAGCCTTGCAAACAATATTACACCGATGACACCAAAGGGGTATGCCACACCATAACCGATAGATACTAATGGTGAATGCGTGGCGTCAATGGCAGCTGCCAAACCAGGTGTACTGGTTAATGCTCCGGTGAGCAACCCAATGGCAATAGCCGGATCTAAATCGAAAATTTTAAATGCCATAAAGGTTAACAAGGAGCCTGAGATAATAACGATAGCTGATATTATAACCAGATCCCTGCCTTGTTTTTTAAAGGAGTCGAAAAAACCGGGTCCTGCCTGAATCCCTATGGTGTAGATAAATAGGATCAGTCCTAATTTTTCGAGAATTCCAGGCATTACAACGCCAAAGTGACCAAATATTAAGGCCACGAAGATTATAGCGGAAATGTCTAAGGAAATGCCTTTGATTTTAATGTTTCCAATGATGAATCCAAGGCAGATAATAATGAAAAGAGCGAAATACCCGTTGTACAGTAGTTCCATGTTTTTAATTGCAAAATTAGGAACTAAAGTTGTGAAGAAAACTTAAAATTGTTTAAGGAATAAGGCTATATGATATGAAGCCCCTGTGTGGTGAAGCTCTATAAATGGTGTAAAATGCTCGGGTATTAGTCACTAACGGGCGGTGAATGCTAACCAAGAGCCAAAATTTCAATTATTCCGTGGAACTAATCTTCTTTCATACAAAAAAAATAATTGAATGTGCATAATGTATTCCGGCGAAGCGATTCATCCACTGAATGAAAAAAATCCCCGCATTCATAAATACGGGGACATATGGTTCAACCAATGAGTTGAATGTAAATTAGTCTAAAGCCTATTGCTTTATCGATCTATCGATCGGATTAAATATCGATGTAAAATAGTAATCCTACATTCACCGGATATAGTTCCGGACCTTTATCTTTTTCGAACATGGATGACAGATAGTAGTCTGCATATAAATTGATCGCGCGGTAGCCCAAACGGAAGGTGGTACCATAACGCCATGTTTGAAGGTTAAAATCATTACGATTCTTCTTCTTGCTGCTGCTGCCATCGATGTTGTAGATCACTTTGGTGTGTGATCCCAGGCGAAGACCACCAATGGCCCCGGCCGAAAAGTAGAGGGGATATCGTTGCTCTCCGATCGGAATCTGGAATTCCAGCAGGAGCGGTACATTCAGGTAACAAGTAGTGAGCTTGTTTTTCTTTATCGGATATTCCGACAATTTATAGGTTGTTTCACCCTGATCGTTCTTTGTAAGGATATATTTACTGTCGAAGCGGTAGTTGCTCCATTCGATGCCCATACCGGTAACCAATCCAATATTACCTCTTTTTTGAAGTTGTATACTGTGTTGAATGAAGTTGAACGTGAAGCCTACAGACTTGGCGGCGTTAAGATCCATGAACTGGTGTTCCGGTGGCAATGAAAAGGAGCCGTCAGAAGTAACATAGTTGTTAAAGTTTAGGCTTGCCCCTGTATAATGGCCCTTAAAGCGGTTATATCTTTTTCGTGGTTTTGTGCGAAAGCCAACAGATACGTGGCGACCATCATCTTCAACAATTTCAACATGACTGCTCCAGACCCGGATGACTGTGGTGTCATTGTTGCTTTCTTTCGAATAACGATGGGTGTCGGTTTCCCAAGAATCTGTTTTTTCTTTATCAACAGGCTGTTCAATGGGAAGGTCGAGAATATTACCTTGTGTGTCGATCCAGACCATTTCCCCATTATAGAGGGCTTTGGCTTTTCCTTCTTCAAATTCCCATATTTGAGAATATTGTGCCGGGATAAGCTCCTGACCGGTTTCATTAATGTAGCCAAGTTTTCCATTTTTCAATACCCGGGCTTTCCCATCTTTGAACTCCCATATCTGCTGGTAAATACAGGGGATTATTTCATAACCATTTTGATTCAGATAGCCAATCTGGCCATTCTTTAGTGCGCGTGCTTTTCCATCCTTATAAGCCCATATCTGTTGATATTCGGCCGGAATGAGTATCCCTCCTGACTGGCTGAAGAAACCTATTTTACCATTTTTAAGAACTTTAATCCGGCCGTCTTCTGCAGGCCATATTTGGTCATATTCCGCCGGAATAAGGAGGGTTCCATCGGTTTTATAGAGGCCAAGCTTTCGATCTTTTAAAACTTTGAAATAGCCCTTGTTATTTAAATCCCAGACTTGTGAAAATTCGCAAGGAGCTATCATTTTCCCGCTTTCATCGATGACGCCCATCTTTCCATCCAAAAGAACCCGGTAGATGCCCGGACTCATTTCCCAATACCGATCATAGTGTTGCAGGATTGAGTCGTTTTGGCCTGTCAGGGTCATTGATAGAAAGATAAAAGACAGGATAAACAGTGTCTGTTTGATGTTTTGCATTTTGCTCATTTATTTTTTAAAAACTAAGCAAGGTTAAGCCTATAGTAAACGGATAGAGCTCCGGGCCTTTGTCGTCCATGTAAAGGGAGGAGAAGTTATAGGTTGCATATAGTTTTACCCAGCGATAACCCATTCGAACCATTGTTCCATATTGGAAAGGCTGAACGTTTAAGTTGCCTTTGTGTTTGTCTTTCGATTTGCTGCCGTTGTCGTTATAGACCACTTTTGAATGGGCTTTTTTCAGGAAGCCGCAATAGCCGCCGGCAGAGATGAAAAAGCGGTGACCGTTGTTGGTTGGAATTTGAAATTCGAACAGTAGCGGAAAGTTGAAAAAGTTAGTAGCCAGTTTATTCTTTTTTACCGATCGGTCGGTTGGTAAGCCAACCGTGTTGCCGTTTTCATCGCGGGTCAGGATGTATTGGTTATCGGTTCGATAGTTATAGAAAGTCCAACCGGCCCCGATTACCATACCGATGTTGTTTTTGTGGCGCTGTAATCCAATGCTGTATTGGAGAAAATTGATGCTGAAATTAATCGATTTGCCATAGCTCAGATCCATAAACTGAGCATCGGGTGGTAGGTTGGTGCTGAAATCTGATGTCATCAAGCCATTAAATCCCATGTCAATACCAGCCCAGTGACCTTTAAATTTTCCGTGGGGCAGGCGTACCATACGTATGCGTGTCCGGTTATAATCATCAATCACATCAAAGCGTTTGTGACCTAATGTGATGGTGGTAACAGTGTCAGATTCATCCCGCACTTCCAGGTGTCCGCCCGGAAATTTTACAGCTGTTTTATCATGATCTTCCTCAACGGTTACCAGGTTGGTGATGCTCTCCTTGGTTTGTTGTTTTTGTTTCTTGTCATTTTGAGTAAATCCATTAAATGATGTGAAAGAAAGAAGCAATATCAGGACGAGGAATTTATTCAGTTGTGTTTTCATCATTGTTGGTATTTATGACTGATTGGCCAAACAATCTGGTTTAACAATTGCATTAAAGCGTTATTTACTGTGTTTAGTGGTGTGACGGAAGCAGGAGTCGAATTGTTACACCTTAATTTTTGGTTTTGTGAGTAACCTTCAGGTTTTCTGACTGGAGTTTATAGGCAACGACTTCTCCCTGGTCATTGTAATACTTTTTGAAGGCCACATTTTTATCGGTAAGCCAGTTAATTAGCTTAATGCCGCCGCCTACCAGCCCTTTTGATTCCCGGGGTGTTTTAGATCCGGATGTTTCTGTGGCGGCGAGATTCACCGGTACATAGTCATGCAGGGATTGGATATAAAGCGGCATCATTTGATTTAAGGCCACTTCGTAACCATTCACATGTGATGCCTCTATCTCTATAGAAGTAACACCCCTGGTATTTAATTTCGCTAAGGGAACCAGTTTGCCCCGAGATTGTGGCAATTTAGTGCTTTTAATTGCTGAATTGCTGGCTTGTTGTGGTGTAGCAGACGCCAGATCAGCTCTTGTATCCGATGACTCCCGGGAAGTTTCTGGGATAATTGGTGGTGTTGGCGTGGGAACAACGATTTGTTTCGCCTTTTCGTTACCGGCAAATTGCTGCCCACGCTGATTGAGCGGGGAGGTGAAAAACAGGTAAGCGGCCACACTGATCATGGCAATGGCTCCAACCGATGCTGCTTTATTCAGGGTAGAAATTGTCAGTAGCGGGAAGAGGCGTGATCTCTTAAGCCTACCTTTTCGATCATAAACGATGGCGGTATCCGGTTGCACCTTGAGCTGACGCATGATTGTTTCTGCCTCGGCAATGGTTGCATCGGTGTTTACAAGCGTTTGGTATTCCTCCGTTTCAGCCTGAGACAATCCCTCTTCAATGTGTTTTATTACCAGGTACTCATGCCTGTTGAGTTCCAATGGCTCAACGGTTGATTGCTTCAGAGCAAGTTTGTGGTCAAAAGTTGAATCTTCCGGCTCAAGGGAAACTGCTTCCCAATCATCCAAATCGGCTTTTAAATCAGGATGGTCATCTAAAAAACGAAATAACAATTGCTCTTCAAGGGGAGAAATTGTTCCCTCAAAGTAATCCAGAAGCCAGGCTTCATAGTTATTTCGGTTGATCTTCATGTCTTTCATTTTTATACCAACACCTCAATTTTACCAATGTACTCCTTCAAAAATTTACGCGCCCTAAAGATATATACTTTCACCTGTGGCTCTGAGAGGCCGGTGATTTCACTAATCTCTTTGTAGGAATAACCTTCATAGTCGCGCATTAAGACAACCATCTTTTGTTTTTCGGGGAGTAAGTCAAGGGCTTTATGAAGCACCTCGTTTAAACCGGTATATTCATCGGAATAACTCAGGTCGCGCTGATTTACTTCATCCCAGCAACCTTGCTTTTTCTCTCTTCTGGTCAGATCAACTAGTGTGTGATAAGCTGTTGAAAACAGGTAGCTTTTCACCTTTGTAAAATCTACATTACTGTGTGTTTTCCACAATTTCTCATAAGAATCCTGCACAATATCCTTCGCCTTATCCACATCTTTTATGTTTTTAAGGATGAAGCGATATATTGCGTCAGAATAGAGATCTACGGCTTGGTTATATTCTTCAACTATCATTTACCAGTTACAACTCACACGTGAGACGGCTGAATGGTTTGTAAAGTTACAGGGCTTTTTTAAAAAGTTTGTTTTTCCGGCAGAAGATTGGGGATCCGGGGTTAAGGTTTTGGGTTGCGAGTTCAGCGTTCTGAGTTCTGGGTTGTGGGTTCTGGGTTGTGGGTTCTGAGTTCTGGGTTCTGAGTTCTGGGTTGTGGGTTCTGCGTTTAAGGTTCAGGGGTTTCTTAGAACTTGCGCCTTTAACCCTGTACCTTTCCCCTTTTCCCTTTTTCCTTTTCCCTTTTTCCTTTATTTGTAGCAGATGCTGTATTAATACCAAAAGAACAGGTGATCTATTAACGGGATGCGGTTAAAAAATAAATATTGTTACTATTTTTACTCTGCATTCAAAAACAATAGGTCGTTAAACTTTTGTAATAATCTGAAGGACAAACTTTGATTGTTTGAAAGTCAAATTTACATGTAGCCCTACGAAAGAGCTACATGCAAAATCTGTCCAGGATCTATTATTTAAAATCTAACGATCTATTACAAAAAGGGACATCGTTGAAAATAGTTTTAATAAACAAAACAGATGTTGGTGGTGGCGCTGCTGTTGCTGCTAACCGGCTTAAGGAGGCGTTATGCCGGGAGGGCGTTGAAGCCACTATGTTGGTACAAGATGCCAAAAAACAAGAGGAAGGGGTTGTGGCAGTAGGTGAAGGCTTTGTGCATAGGCAGAAAGCCTTTTACCGTTTTGTTATGGAACGTTTGTTTTTTCTTCCACACGAAAAGAATGCATTGGAACGGTTTGCCTTTTCGCCAGCCAATACGGGAATTGACATTAGCCGGCATCCGTTAGTGCTGGAAGCCGACATTATTCATCTGCATTGGGTGAACCAAGGGTTTTTGTCGCTGGATAGTTTGAAGAAGCTTTTTGCCCTGGGAAAACCAATTGTGTGGACCCTGCATGATATGTGGAGTTTCACGGGAGGTTGTCATTATTCCGGCAGCTGTCTTGAGTTTCTGGAGCATTGTGCTTATTGTCCTTTTTTGAAGAAGCCGGGGAAAAATGATTTATCAGCCAGGTTATTTGATAAAAAGAAAGCGCTTTATAAAAAAGTGCCTATGCATGTTGTAACCTGTAGTAAATGGTTGAAATCCCTCTCTAATGAAAGCACGTTGTTGCGCAGTAAGAAATTTCACCAGATACCCAATCCCATCGATACCGACTTCTATCAACCAAGAGATAAAATGCAATGCCGTGAAAGATTGGGATTGCCCCGTGATAAGAAATTGTTGCTTTTTGGGGCGGCCAATGTGGAGGATACCCGAAAGGGCATGCGTTATTTGCTGGAGGCACTGGATATCCTGAAGGAGAGTTTTCCTCTTTTTCGCGATAACGTGGAGTTGTTGGTGTTTGGGAAGATACCCAAAGGTAAAGAGAAAACGTTTCCCTTTAAGACGCATAGTTTCAAATTTGTGAGTGATCCCAATGTGTTGGTAGACCTCTATAATGCAGCCGATATTTTTGTATTGCCTTCTTTGCAAGATAATTTGCCCAATACGGTAATGGAGTCAATGGCCTGTGGCACGCCGGTGGTAGGATTTCGCATTGGCGGGGTGCCTGAGATGATTGCCCATGAAAAGTCTGGTTTTTTGGCGGAGGTGAGAAATTCCCTGAGCCTGGCCACCGGGATGTATGAAACATTGTTTTTATCCGATTATGAGCAGAAGGGAGCAGCTGCCCGGGCTAAAGTAGTTAAATGCTATTCGGAAAAGGTGGTTGCCCAGCGTTACTTGAAAGTGTATAATGAAGCTTTAGCTAACAGATGAAGAAATTGCCAAAAATTTCGATTATTACCATTGTATACAATGGGGTAGCCACACTGGAAAAGACAATTAAAAGTGTAGCTGCTCAAACCTATTCCAATGTAGAGTATGTCATTGTTGATGGCGGATCGAAAGACGGTACGCTTGCGTTGATTAAGCAATATGACACAGTGGTATCCAAATGGGTGAGCGAACCCGATGATGGCCTTTATGATGCCATGAACAAAGGGATGAAGCTGGCTACCGGCGATTATTTCTGGTTTATTAATTCCGGGGATGAGATTTACGAATCCACTACCCTGGAGCGCATCTTTTGGGATGCCAACGGTCCTTTTCATGATGTTTATTACGGGGATACCATCATGATTGATGAAAAGGGAAACGAGATTGGTGACCGTCGGTTGAAGCCCCCGGGCAATCTTTGTTGGAAAGACTTCAGGCGCGGGATGCTGGTGAGTCATCAATCCATTATAGTATCCCGCAGAGTGGCACCTATGTATAATTTGCACTACCGGTTCTCCGCCGATTTTGAATGGTGCCTGCTGGCCCTGAAACATGCTGACAGGGTGGTTAATACCCACCAGATGTTGTCGCGCTTTTTAGATGGCGGCATCACCAAGCAAAATATCCTGCCCGGCCTCAAGGAGCGGTTTCATATCATGACCCGCTATTTTGGATTTATCCCTACCGTGTATAAGCATGTGGGGATTGCCTCCCGTTTCTTTTGGTTTTTGGCCCGTCACCGGCGGTTTTAGTCTTTTTCAATGGTTAAATCTTTTCTAAAGTTTAAAACTTTGGAAAAGTTACTCACCAACACCCGGGATGTGATTGTTTTTCTTCCTGCGAAGGCGGACCCGTTGGTTGTTTTCGTCAATAATGGTAGTAGCAACCCGTGCGCATGCCAGGTATTTATCGGGATAAGCCCGGGCCATACCATTGAGGTAAACAACTATCTCTTCGTTAATCTCTTTCATAATGAGCTGGCACCACTTGGTGGCTGTTGGCTGTTTGCGGGCTTCAATGCGTTGTTTGATATAATCGAGGTAGCCGGCTTCAAATTGCTCCTGGTGGTTTTTCAGCTGTTGAAGCAGTACCCGCAGATCGTGCAGCTTATCAAGCGCAGGGGCCAAGTCGGGATTCCTGAAATCTTCCAGCAGGGCATTGATGTCGGCACTTTCGGCCGAATAGGAGCGGGTCACAGTTTCCATCCCAAAGCGGTTTAGCACCTTTTTCAATTGCACAGCGGATTCCCGGATGGCAGTATCTGGCCAATGGGCTTTGGCTTTCAATTCGTAATGAATGGCCCGTAACAACACATCACGTTGCCCATCCAGCTGGGGCAATGGCGATTTAGGCCGGCTTTCATGGATGGCCTGAGTCATTTGGCGGGTATATTCCTCCAGGTGGTTGATGCGTGATTGAAGATGGGGATCGGAAGTGAAGTCGCGCTTTTGAAAATCGTTCACCAGGGAAATAGCGGTGCTGTTTACATCGGCATTCTTGCTGCGGGAGTCAATGTTTGGTATCATAAAAAAGGGATGGGTTATTTTTTAATGCATTTTCTCCATTTAAAGTCTTTTCTCCTTTAACGAGCTATTCCTGGCCTTGTGAACCTTCCTATAAAACCGTTTTGTAGAAAAAAAGCTAATTGTACCGTCCGATTGACTCAGGTTAAAGAATAAATGCCAATCGAACAATACGAATATCAAAAAATTATGAAATAATGTCAATCGAACAGTAAGAAAAAGTGGCTGATAATAAAATCATAGAATCGGACAGTCCGAAAAAAGAAATATGGAAAAGATAATGGAATCGAACCGTCCGAATGAGGTATTTTCACAAAAACCATTCAATCGGACGGTATGAAAACTGTTTTCTCCCGGGATATTTACATTTGATTGTTAGGTTTTGCTCTTTATTGGAAAATGAGCCGGCGATGATACTGAAGTAAATGCTGTCAAGGGGGTGTCAATCAGGTTGAGGATGATGATCTGAAAATTTGCCGTTTATTCGATTAATAGGTTGTTAAAACTTTTGTAAGTAATTGAAAAACGGTTTGTATTTATTTAATAGAGAAAGTTGTTAGTAACCTAACCTGGACAAGCCAGAAAAGTAATAAGTATCAAGTACAGAGTATCAAGTATCAAGATGATTTACTGCTCGCCCAAAATAGAAACTGTGTTTTTTCAGAAGTACCCCGAAAAAAACTCTTCGAGGGGTGTTACCTCAAGCTGATTGTTGTTCGATATTAACAATAACAAGAGCTGTCTATTTCAATCTATTTCCATGTATTACCATTTTTCTCTAAGTATGTCCATCTATCTCAATCTGTTTCCATCTATCTCAATCTGTTTCCATTTATTTCCCCCTCTAACTTCTAAGCTCTCTGTATATTCCCATCCAATTTGATCAACATGTTGGTAAAAGTTGCAGCCTAAGCGTCTAATGGTCTGTTTTATCAGATTATTGTATTACAGGTCAGGCATCTTGATACTTATATTTTGCTACTTGATACTCTAATCTTGATACTCATATCCGTTTCCTTTTCTAATTGGTCCAGGGTAGGGTGTAGCTAAAAAAGAAGACCATGATCCTGCCGAATCATGGTCTTCAAAATATGCTTTTATAGTTGAGTTCTATTCAATGATGGTATTCCACCCGTAAGTATCAGGTTCATCACCATATTGAATGGCTCTTAATTTGTTGTATAGTTTTTCGCAAACAGCACCTGGTTTTCCATCTTTACTGAAAACATATGATTTACCGGTATCGATGTCATCAATTTGGCCAATGGGGCTGATCACGGCTGCAGTACCGCATGCACCGGCTTCTTCGAAGGTCTCGATCTCTTCCAGAAGAATAGGTCTTCTTTCCGTTTTCAATCCCATGTCACCAGCCAGTTGGACCAAGCTTTTATTGGTGATTGAAGGCAACACAGAGTGAGACTCAGGGGTGATGTAAGTATTGTTTTTGATGCCGAAGAAGTTGGCCGGGCCGCATTCGTCAATGTATTTTTTCTCTTTACTGTCAAGGAAAAGCACGGCTGAATAGCCTTTCTCGTGAGCCATTTCGCCGGATCTGAGGCTGGCTGCGTAGTTTCCACCTACCTTGATGTGTCCTGTACCTTGTGGTGCTGCGCGGTCAAACTGACGCGTGATCATCATGTTGGTAGGTTTAAAACCGGCCTTGAAATAAGGTCCAACAGGCATCACAAAGATCATAAACAGGTATTCATCGGCTGGCGATACACCTACTTTTGCACCGGTTCCCATCAAAAGGGGACGAATATAAAGGGAGGCACCTGTCTCGTAAGGAGGGATGAAGCGCTCATTAAGCTTAATGGCTTTGAGTACTGCTTCAGCAAAAAGGTCTGCAGGAACCTCTGCCATCATAATGCCTTCGGCAGATTTAGCCAGGCGTTTAGCATTTTCTTCCAGTCTGAAAATACGTACTTTACCGTCTTTTCCTTTAAAAGCTTTCAGCCCTTCAAAGGCTTCCTGTCCATAGTGCAGGCCGGTGGCTGCCATATGAATACTAACCTGGTCAGAAGAATGAACCTCTAGTTCACCCCACTTGCCATCGCGGTAATAACATCTAACGTTATAGTCTGTTTTTGTATAACTAAAAGATAAACTACTCCAGTCTATTTCGTTCATAGTAAGTTACATTTAGGATGAGACATTAATTAATGTCGCTAAAGATAGCATATTCAGCTTACAATTTATATGATATCCGGCACATATATATGATATTGAATGTTTAGCTATTTGAAAAACAACACGATGGCAGATATTGAAATAATAGTAAAGACAAAATAGCGGTACCCTTTCTCCGGAATAAATTTGACGGCATAACGGCCAATAAAAGCGCCGGTTACAATGGCCGGGATCATCACCAGGTCGAGTTGAAAGGTTTGCCAGGAAATGGATTGCCAGGAGAAAATATGGAAGGGAACTTTAAATAGATTTAGGGTTAAGAAGAACCAGGCGCCGGTACCAATAAAGTTGTTTTTCGGCAGCCGCATGGAGAGCAGGTACAAATTGAAGATGGGGCCGGCGGCATTCCCAATCATCGTGGCAAAGCCGCCTGTAATACCCATTCCGGCACTAAAGGCAGGGTTGTTTGTGAGCTGCTTCGATTTGCCTTTTATTTCGTTGTATACCAGAATAACGATGCAAACCAGGATGGAGATGGCGATGGTGTAACGAAATTGTTTATCGTTGATGAGGTTACCGGTGATGACAGCCGTCCCAATGCCGATTACTGCCCAGGGAAACAGTTTGATGATGTGTTTGATTTGGCCGCTGCGGTGATAAAATACCAGGGCCATCAAATCCCCGAAGATCAGGATAGGTAATAGGATTCCTACCGATGCTTTTCCGCCATATACCGTGGCCAGAAGGGGAATGGAAACCATGGAGATGCCTTTTAAGCCACTTTTTGATAGGCCGGTAAGAAAAGCGCACAGTAGCGTAATGGCCCATATGCTCCAGGAGGTGTTTAGCGGATTAAGGAATGTTTGCATGGATAATCGGTTATGAGATGTTGAGATAATAGTCTATTAGATCATGAGACAGATGATGCCCTTACTTGTTCAGGGTGGAAGATAAAGGTAAAAGTGTAAAGTCAAAGAGCAAAAGTAAGAAAGAACTGACAAATGATAATTGATTGATTATGCTATGCAAAGTCCTCATCGCATGAATGCAGAACAAAAGGACAGATAACTTATCTGATGAACACAGAGTCTTCAAGTCTTGACATACTAACAAAAGGTGAGATAACTCTAAATTGACGCTACCAGTACCTTTGGTCTCACGCAGATTTCCGCAGATCGAAAGGGATGCAGAGAGGTTTGTCCTACACCTCTACTAAAAGGATTCAAATACTCGTAATTCATTTTCTTTTCGCCCGGTCACTCTTTTCCCCTCCTAAAAGAATTAGGAGGGGTGATTTTCATTGAGTAAGCAATGAAAATCGGGGTGGTTTGAATGATTGTAACACAAAAAAGGGAATACAAACGGGGAGAATTTAAAAGAGGTATATAGTAGTCAGAGATGGCCATTGCCCATATTGACGCCAGGATAACAACTTAACAAGAGGGTTAATTGATATATAAGTTTTAGTTCTTCAGGAATAGTTTTATTGGGACGTTGTCCCAAACCCTACTTCATTTTTGGCATTGCCCCAAAAACGAAGCAAAAAACGCTAGTCAA